>JAKLET010000031.1 GCA_022711595.1 Deltaproteobacteria bacterium | reverse complement strand
TCCAGTGGCTCACCGAGTTCACCCAGTATGGCGGCAAGAATGCAGTCGGAGGCACCGGCCTGGGTGTTGCCGATGGCAACGGCCAGATCGACCAGTACAGATTCGCAGCCTGGTATTTCTTCTAAGATCCGACTTCACGGATAACAAAGGGGCCTTTCGGGGCCCCTTTTTTTAATGCAGTTTATGAAGCGTTTCATCGTTTATAAGTCGTTTAAAAGAGCAAGGGCGTTCACATACCACTTGAAAAGAATGTGTCCATCCTTTTCAATAACTCTTCTCAAACCGTGAAACGTTGAAACTTTCAAACTGTTTCTTATCGGATGATTGACACTCGATGTCTCTTTTGATATGCTCTTGAGGCCAATACAGTAAAGGCATCGCCGGAGTGGTGGAAGTGGCAGACGCGCCGGACTCAAAATCCGGTGACCCTCGCGGTCATGCGGGTTCAAGCCCCGCCTCCGGCATTATAAAAACCATCGGCAAGGTACCATTTTGACTCGCACTTCAGGTAACATGATCGGCACACAGATGTAAGGCAAGGAAATGCTGTAAGATCGGTTTCAATTTCATAAACATGTTCAAACGAAAAAAAAGAAGAAACTTAAGCCTGCAGGAGCGCTACCCTCAGTACAAGATCGGTACGGGGTCGTACGCGAGGGACCTCGAAGTGTTGTCCTGGGGAGAAGGGGCAATCCTCACGATCGGCAACTATTGTTCAATAGCCGAGGGTGTGAAGATATTCCTTGGCGGCGAGCACCGCATGGACTGGGTGACAACGTATCCATTCAGCTATCTTTGGGACGAAGCAAAGCACATACCCGGGCACCCGAAGACGAAGGGCGACGTCACGATAGGCAGCGACGTCTGGATAGGTACGGATGCCGTAATATCGTCCGGCGTTTCCATCGGGCACGGCGCTGTTGTGGCCGCACGGGCCGTCGTCACCAAAGATGCGCCTCACTACGCGGTTGTTGCCGGCAACCCGGCAACGATCATAAAGTACAGGTTCGATGAGGAAACGATCAAGGCGCTCCTGGATATAGCGTGGTGGGACTGGGACAGGGACAGGATCGTCCGGAATATTGAATATCTCCTCAGCGATCAGATCGAGGAATTCATCCGCAAAAATAAAAAATCCGGACAGCATTAACAATATCCTTCGTCTAGAAAACAAATCGATGCGTCATATCAGCTCTTTTTTTCTTTCTTGATTTGAAGATCAATTGAGAAGATATTGTATTCAGGAGGTGTCAATTGGCAAAGGTTGTTACCTTAAGGCTTGATGACGATATTTACAATACATTCAAAACGATGGCTGAACAGGAGAACAGGCCGCTGTCAAACTTTATTGAGACGGCGGCAATGCGGTATATTAAAGAAATAGAATTCATCGATGAATTTGAAATGAAGGAGATTGACTCCAACACTCCATTAAAAGAGTCTATAAAAAGAGGTATTGCAGACTATAAAGATCGCAAGGGCCGGTTCATCTGATAATGTGCCGCCTTTTCCTGGCTGACGAATTTCAGAAACAGCTCGCAAAAACCAGGTCTCCGTTAAAAGAAAGGCTCGAAAAAAGATCGAGGAATACCTTTCACCGCAGTTAAAATACGAACCGCACTTCGGAAAGAACATCAAAAAACTCAAGGGTCATTCACCGGAAACATGGCGCTACAGGATCGGCAATTTCAGACTCTTTTATATAATTGATGAATCCGAAAAGATAATTGCCTTTGTCTCCGTCGACAACCGCAAGGATGCGTATTAAACTATTTTTCGGTCCAGGGCAAGGCGGGCGCGCTCGAGGTCGGCCATGGTGTCGATGCCGAAACCGTCGTAATGGGTTGTGAGGACCTTTATCCTCACACCGTTCTCAAGCGCCCGCAATTGTTCGAGAGACTCCGCTTCCTCAAGCTTGCTTCTCTGCATGGATACAAAACGCTCCAGGAGGTCCCGGCTGAACCCGTACATCCCTATATGCTTATACAGCAGGAACCTGCTGTTCTCACCCCTGAGGTAAGGTATGGGGGCACGGGAAAAATACAGGGCAAAACCCTTTCTATCAAGGACGACCTTCACTGTGTTGGGATCACGGTATTCTCTGTCATCTTCTATGGGCGAGCAAAGCGTCGCCATCTCCAGATCCTCATTTTCCATGACGGAAAAGAGCAGGTCTATCATATCTGGCCGCACAAAGGGCTCATCGCCCTGGAGATTGATGATGATGTCCCCCTCCGTTCCCTTGACGGCCTCGCGGACCCTGTCCGTCCCGCTCCTGCAGGAACTGCTCGTCATGACGGCCTCGGCGCCGAATGAGGATGCGGCTTCTATTATCCTCTCATCGTCCGTGGCGATGATTATCCCGTCCTTGAGACGTGACTCCGCGGCCCTCTCATAAACGAGCCTTATAAGGGGTTTTCCGGCAATCTCAAGGAGCGGTTTCCCGGGCAGCCTTGTCGATTCGTATCGCGCGGGGATGACAACGAGTTTTTTCATGACACCTTCACATTATACAGGATAGAGGCGGTAAAATAAAAAAACTTTATTTTTTTTCTTAAGTCATTTTTCTTTCCGCCGATAACAAAGTTATGATCTCAGGAGTCAGTTCATCACTATCAGGCCTGTTTGCCTTTACCAAAAAGCTCTCGAACGCCGCCAACAATGTTGCCAACGTGAACACCGACGAGTACAAGAAGACCACGGCGACCATCGTCGAGGATAAGAACAGCCTGCCCCGGGTAAACATCGACAGGCTTGACACGCCAGGGTCCATTGTACAGGAAACTGACGGCACAATGCGGGAACTGTCCAATGTGGAGCTTGCCGAGGAATTCCCCCAGATGATGATCTCTCAGAGGGGATACGAGGCAAACATCAAGGCATTGCAGATCCAGAACGAAACGATCGGATCGCTGCTGGATATCATTGGATAAAAACAGGTCATGGGTAATAGGTTATTGGTTATGGGAAAGACCTTTCCAGCCTATTCACTGTTCTTAACGTTCAAGCGGTTCAAGCTGTTCAAACGGTTGAAACTGTTTTCTTTCAGCTTCTGTAGGATGCGTTTATCTTGATGTAATCGTAGGTCAGGTCCGTTGTATAAATGTCGAAAGAGGCCTTACCGTCGTTAAGGTTGACGATGACGGATATCTCTTTCCTGTTCATCAGCTTTTTCATTTTTGCCTCGTCAAAGGGTATCTCCACCCCTCCTTTAACGATCATCTCTCCCTGAAGTGTTATCTCGACCTTTGAAAGATTGACGGGAACACCTGCGTCCCCCGCGGCGGCGATGATACGCCCCCAGTTGGGGTCGCAGCCGAAGAAGGCCGTCTTGGTGAGCGGAGAGATCGAAATGCGCCTCGCTATCTTCTCGGCCCATTCTTTCTTTTTTACCCCTTCCACCATTATGTGCGCAACCCTCGTGGCCCCTTCGCCGTCGCGCACGACCATCATGGAAAGCTCTTTCAGGACCGAGCGGAGGCCATCAGTGAAGGCCTCAAGGGCGCCCCTGTCTTCTTCTCCCCTTTTCGTGAAAAGCATCACTGTGTCGTTGGTGCTGCATTCGCCGTCAACGGTTATCCTCTCGAAACTGTCCCGAACGGACTGCGTGAAGGCGCGTTTGATCACATCCGGCGACACCGGGAAATCGGTAAAGACAAATGCAAGCATCGTCGCGAAAAGGGGGTTGATCATCCCCGAACCCTTGGCGACACCGACAATGCTGTAGTCTTTCTTTCCCCTGAAACTCTCCCGGACGATCTTCGGATGAGTGTCCGTCGTCATGATGGCCCGTGCAAAATCCTCAAGGCCGGACTCTTTTCTGGTCCTGGAAGCCCCGGGCAGAGCTGAGATTATGGTATCCACCGGGAGCCTTCTGCCGATAACGCCGGTCGAAGCAAAGAGGATATCTCCTGCCCCGGCGCCGATGAGGGGCGCAAGACTCCGTGCTATCTCCGCAAGGTCTCCCACACCCTCCTTCCCCGTGCAGGCGTTGGCGCAGCCGCTGTTTGCCACAAGCGCCCTGACCGGTCCCTTGTCGACCCTGCGGTCGTACAGTATGTGGGCGGCCTTGACGCGGTTGCGTGTGTAAATGGTAAGGACGTTCATCTCTTCCTTGAAGACGACAAGACCGAGGTCAAGCCCGGCAGGTTTTATCCCCGACGCGATCCCTGAAAATTCGATACCTTTTATCACCGATTACCTCCACGACAAATGTTCCAACAGTTTCAACCGCTTGAACCGTTTCAACGGTAAAAAAGATGCCTTTAACGCTCAAGCATTCAAGCGGCTCAAGCCATTCAAGCCGTCTTTACCTTCCGCAGCATTTCTTGTATTTCTTCCCGCTGCCGCAGGGGCATGGATCGTTCCGGCCCACTTTTTTGTCCTTCTTGTCGGGGCTGTCAGCAGGCGCGCTCCCATCAGTCTTGTTAAAGAACATCACCGGCTCATGGTATTCAACGTGTTGTTCCCTGGCAGGCTGAACGGCAAAGAGTTTTCTCACCGTGTCGTATTTGACGCGCTCCACCATGTCGAGAAAAAGGTTGAAGCTCTCCCGCTGATACTCTCTCAGCGGATCCTTCTGTCCATATCCGCGAAGCCCTATACCCTCCTTGAGGTGGTCAAGCGAAAGCAGGTGTTCCTTCCAGAATGTGTCCAGAGAATTGAGGACGATGAAGCGCTCCACGGCGCGCAGTTCGTCTTCGCCGAAATCCTGTGATTTCTTTTCATAAAAGGATGTTATGGAGGAAAGGACCCTGTCGAGGAGGCCCTCGCGGGTCATCTTTTTTATCTCTTCCATATCAAAATCGATGTGAATGAAGAAGGTCTCGTAGATCCGGCTTTTAAGCGACTGGAGGTCCCACTCTTCGGGATATACCTTTTCAGGGGCGCATTCGGAGACGATCTCATCGCAGATCTCATCGACCATGTCGAGGACCTTCTCCCGGACATCGCCGTTCTTCATGATCTCCCGTCTCATGCCGTAGATCGTTTCCCGCTGCTTGTTCATCACATTGTCGTACTCGAGGAGATATTTACGGATCTCGAAGTTGTGGCCTTCCACCCGCGTCTGTGCATTTTCGATGGCTTTCGCGATGAGGGGGTGCTCAATGGGAGTGTCTTCGTCCATGCCAAGTTTGCCCAGGATCGGTGATATCTTTTCGGAGCCGAAGATGCGCATGATCTCGTCTTCAAGGGAAACGTAAAAGCGGGACGAACCGGGATCGCCCTGCCTGCCGGCCCGGCCGCGGAGCTGGTTGTCGATACGCCGCGATTCGTGCCTCTCTGTACCGAGTATATGCAGGCCGCCCAGCCTTATGACCTCTTCCTTGTCTTTGGAGCATATATCACGTGCCTTTTCGAGCGCCTTTTCGTACTCTTCGGACCCTTTTTCACCCTTTGTCATGGACAGGGCAAGGAATCCCGGGTTGCCGCCGAGCAGGATGTCTGTGCCGCGTCCGGCCATGTTCGTGGAGATGGTGACCGCCTTTGAACGGCCCGCCTGCGCGACCACCTCGGCCTCCCTCTCATGGTTCTTGGCGTTGAGGACATTATGCGGAATGCCTTTTCGTTTGAGCATCTCGGCAAGCCGCTCCGATTTCTCTATGGACAGCGTGCCGACAAGCACGGGCTTCCCCGTCCTGTAAAGCTCCTCTATCTCTTTTACCGCGGCCCTGAACTTTTCTTTTTCCGTGCGGTAGACGACATCGGGGAAGTTTGCCCGTATAAGGTCCCTGTTGGTCGGTATGACGACCACGTCGAGGTTATAGATCTTCTTGAACTCAACGGCCTCCGTATCGGCGGTACCAGTCATGCCGGCGAGCTTTTTGTACATCCTGAAGTAGTTCTGGAAGGTGACCGTGGCAAGGGTCTGGTTCTCCCGCTCTATCTTGACGTTCTCCTTTGCCTCCAGGGCCTGGTGAAGTCCCTCGCTGTAGCGCCTGCCGGGCATGAGCCTGCCCGTGAACTCGTCAACGATAATGACCTGGCCGTCCTTTACGATGTAATCCACATCCTTGTCGAAAAGCTTATGGGCCCTGAGCGCCTGGTTGATGTGATGGAGGAAATCGACGTAATTGGGATCGTAGAGGTTCTCGATGCCGAGCAGTTTCTCGAGCCTTGCCACGCCCTCCTCGGTCAGGTAGGCGCTTTTTGCCTTCTCATCGATCATGAAGTCACGTTCGCGCTGAAGCTGGGGGATAAGCTTGTTGATCCTGTAATACTTGTCCGTCGACTCCTCTGCGGGTCCGGAGATAATAAGGGGTGTCCGCGCTTCGTCGACGAGGATACTGTCCACTTCGTCGACGATGGCATAGTTGAACTCGCGCTGCACACAGTCCTCTATCTCGTAATGCATGTTGTCCCGGAGATAGTCGAAACCGAACTCGTTGTTGGTCCCGTATGTAACATCACAGCCATAGGCGTGCCTGCGCGACACATCGTCGAGATCGTTGACGATGACGCCGACAGAAAGGCCGAGGAACCTGTAGACGGGACCCATCCATTCGGCATCCCTTCTGGCAAGGTAATCGTTGACGGTGACGACGTGGACGCCGAGACCCGTCAGGGCATTGAGGTATACCGGCAGAGTGGCCACGAGCGTCTTTCCCTCGCCGGTTGCCATTTCAGCTATCCTTCCTTCATGCAGGACGATCCCTCCGATGAACTGGACATCGAAATGGCGCATGCCGATGGTACGAACGGCGGCCTCACGCACGGCGGCAAATGCTTCGGGCAGGATGGAGTCGAGGTCCTCGCCATTTGCCAGTCTTTCCTTGAAACGCGGTGTTTGCGCCCTGAGTTCTTCATCGCTCAGGGCCTTCATCTTCTCTTCGAACCCGTTCGCGCTGTCCACGAGGGGCCCGATGCGTTTCAGCTCCCGCTCGTTCTTGGTCCCGACAATTTTTTTGATTAAGTTTCCGATCATGGTATCAAGGCATGGGGTCGAAAAACGTCAGCCTTTATGGCTCCCCGGGCGGAAATACCGCCGAAGACTGACCGTTTTTGCCGTTAATATTTTAGTCCCTCAATGTCGCTACGATCCGTTCCGGGTGCAAAAGGATGCTTAAGGCGTCGTTCACATCCTTGACAAAGAAATCTGCCTCCTTGAGCAAATCCTTGGAGCAACCCTCCTCGCCGATAACACCGATACCGAGCGACGCTTCTTTGAGCATGAGGACATCGTTTGAACCATTACCGATAGCTACTATCTTTTCAGGTCCCAGTTCCTTGATGATCTTTGCCTTTTCCTGGGAACTCGATTCCTTGCCGACCTTTATAATGCTGAAACCGATGGTGTTTCCTTCGCTGTCGATATTTCCATAGGTATCGGATGTGATGATGAACACCTTGATATAGCGGGACACTCTTTCGAGCATTTCCTTGACGCTCTCTTTCATTTTCCCGTCGAACGCGCAGGTCCCGTTGTAATCGATGACGAGGTATTCGATATCAAGATCGCCCCATCCGGGAATGGAAACACTAATCATGGCAGCCTCCTTTTATTCATTAGCAATCCATTGTAGCATATATTGATTCATTTATAACTATTATTTTTGCGTTAATTTTGCGTCTTTAATGGGTATTCCTGTCAGATTTTCTCTTGATTTTTTGCGATCCACGGTTTAAAAGCAGAAGGCTGAATATCTTACCCGGAGGAGAAAAAACCGATGACGGAAGGGAAAAAGTGGAAAGTTGAATGCGTGATCTATGACTGCGACGGGGTGCTGTTCGATTCCCTTGGCGCCAACAACCGCCTGTACAATCACATTGCCGAGTCAATGGGCAGAGGCACACTCAATGACAGTGAACTCCACTTCTGTCATACCCACACGGTCTACGAATCCATCGCGCACCTGTTCCGCGATGACGCCGGGCGCGAACGGCAGGCCCTTGATTTCCTGAAAAACCATGTAGATTTCAAGGATTACATCGTTTATCTCAAGATGGAGCCGCATCTGACGGACACCCTGACACGCCTCAAGGCAAAAGGCATACCCCTTGCGATCAGCACCAACAGGACAACGTCAATGAGACACATAATGGAACGCTACAACCTGTGGCCCTATTTCGATATGGTCGTCACGGCCCTGTACGCGGTAAACCCCGCCGATGAGCCCCCTGCCGGCAGGATGCTGCAGGCAAAACCCAAGCCCGACCCTGAAGCGGTAGGAAAGATCATTGAAACGCTCGGCGTGAGGCAGGACGCCACGCTCTATGTAGGGGATTCCGAGATCGACATGGGCACAGCGAGGTCATCGGGTGTGAAATTCATCTCATACAAGAACACCGGCCTCGAAGCGGACGGGTCTATTTACGACCACCTTGATCTGCTTGATTTTCTCGCAGATGGGTAGCATCCTCCGCCGGCACTTTCCTGAAATGCATTATCAGCGTGTAGATCGGGCCCGATATGGCATACGCCGAGGTAGCGACAAAGAGTGTCAGATAGGGCTCAGTGAGGACGATGACAAGGAGAAGGATGCCGCCCACGCTTGACATGAACGGTCTCGTCTTCAAGAAACCCATCTCCTTGAAGCTGATATAGCGGAACTTGCTCACCATGAGTATGGCAAGGCAATAAATGACTACAGGCATGATAACGGTCTTCAGCCCGCCGAAGTAGCCTATCCATGTGTAAAAAAGGACAATACCGGCAATGGTGGCCGCAGCCGCGGGTATGGGAAGACCGAGGAAATGCTTTTTCTGCACCGTGTCGACCTGAATGTTGAACCGGGCGAGCCTCAACGCACCGCATGCGACATAAAGGAACGCAGCGAGCCAGCCGAACTTGCCGTAGCTTTTGAGCGCCCATGTATACGCAAGGATCGCGGGCGCCACACCAAATGCGATAACGTCGGAGAGCGAATCATATTCGACCCCGAAACGGCTGCTCGAATTGGTCATCCTTGCCACGCGTCCGTCGAGCATGTCAAAGATCGCAGAGATGAAGATGGCGATGGCAGCGTATATGAATCGCCTGTCCATGGCGGCGACGATCGCGTAGAACCCCGACAGGAGGCTCAAGGAAGTGAGAAAGTTGGGAAGAAAATAGATCTTTTTGATCCCTTTGTTCTTCTTTTTTCTCGTATATCTCATTGGACCCCCTTGCTTTTGCGGGCTACAACCGTAGTCCCGGCCTTCACCTTTTCACGTAATTGTACCATAGGTTCATAATATTTGGGAAAATAAATATCGACGCGGGAGCCGAAGGCAATGATCCCGACAGCTTCGCCGCGCTCCACTCGCTGGCCTGCCTTCACGTAGGGGACAATACGGCGCGCCAGGAATCCGGCTATCTGGACGATAAGCACCTTTTCGTCTTCGCCGGCGAAAAGGATGAAGTTCCTTTCATTGCCCATGTTCACATCTTTTCGGAAGGCCAACGCAAATTTACCAGGTTTTCGCTTCATGGATGCAACAAGCCCCTGACAGGGTGCCCGGTTCACATGGACATCTGCGGGCGACATGAATATTGCGATCCGTATGGCAGGTCCCCCCATGAACTCCTCTTCAATGACCTCACTGATGTCGATCACGGTGCCGTCCGCCGGAGAAATGAGGTCACCCGGCTGAGCATCCGCAGCGGTCCTTTCCGGGTTTCTGAAAAAAAAGACGCAGAACAGGACAAAGCAGAGGACTGGTACTGAAAGAACAAAGAACCGTCCTGCAAGAAGGACGATAAAAAGAACAAGGGAGGGGACGATCAGCCTGAGCCCCTCCCTTGCGATCAATTGGATTTTCAATCCTTTCTCCCGATCCAGCCCATCATGGAGCGCAGTTTCTTGCCCACCTTTTCAATGAGGTGTTCGCCGTCTATCCTTTTCAGCGCGCTGTATACGGGCCTTCCGGCCATGTTCTCCAGTATCCATTCGCGGGCAAACTCACCGGTCTGGATCTCGTCAAGGATGATCCTCATCTCTTCACGGGTCTCTTCACTGATGATCCTTCTGCCTCTCGTAATGTCGCCGTACTCCGCCGTGTCGCTGATAGAGTACCGCATGTTGGATATACCGCCTTCGTACATGAGGTCAACGATGAGCTTAAGTTCGTGGAGGCATTCAAAATAGGCGATCTCCGGCTGGTAACCTGCTTCGACAAGGGTGTCGAAACCGGCGCGGACAAGCTCCGATGCGCCGCCGCACAGCACCGCCTGTTCGCCGAAAAGGTCTGTTTCCGTCTCTTCCTCGAAAGAGGTCTCGATAACACCCGCGCGCGTCGCGCCGATGCCCTTTGCATAGGCCAGGGCCGTCTGTTTGGCCTTTTTCGTGTGGTCCTGATATATGGCAATGAGTGACGGCACCCCGGCACCGCGCTCGAATTCCCTTCTCACGAGGTGTCCCGGGCCCTTCGGAGCGATCATGACCACGTCTATGTCCGCTGGAGGAACTATCTGATTGTAATGGATATTGAACCCGTGCGAGAAAACAAGGGTCTTTCCTTTTTTAAGGTTGTCCTTGATGTCTTTCTTATAAAGCTCCGCCTGAAGATTGTCCTGGGCGAGTATCTGTATGACATCGGCATCTTTTGCGGCTTTCGCTGCGCTTACCGGTTTGAAGCCGTGTTTGACCGCAAGTTTGTAATTCGCCGTCCCTTCCAGTTCGGCCACGATGACGTCGACCCCGCTTTCCCGCAGGTTCTGCGCCTGGGCATGCCCCTGGCTCCCATAGCCGATAATGGCGACCTTTCTCCCCTTCAGTACCTTGAGGTCCGCGTCGCGGTCGTAATAGATCTTAGCCATCTTCTTCTCCTCCTTTATTTTCTGTTTCCTTGATCTTGAGCATTCTTTCTCCCCGGGCCATTGCGATCGGACCGGTCCGCACGAGTTCCTTGATACCGAGCGGCCTGATGAGGTTTATAAAGGCCGAAAGCTTGTCCTCGTCGCCGGTGATCATGACCGTGTACGTCTTCGACGACACGTCGACGATCTTGCCGCGGAATATCTCCACTATCCTGAGTATCTCAGCGCGGGTCTTTTCCTCGGCATTGACCTTGACAAGCACCATCTCCCGCGAAACGTATTCAATATCCTTGAAATCGACAACCTTGATGACATTGATGAGCTTGTTGAGCTGCTTCAGTATCTGTTCGAGTATGGCATCATTCCCCGTGGTCACGATGGTCATGGTGGAGATTGTCGGATCCAGGCTCTCGGCAACGCACAGGCTTTCTATATTGAAGCCCCTTCCGCTGAAGAGACCGGCGATCCTTGACAGGACCCCGAACTCGTTCTCAACAAGCAGAGATATGGTATGTTTCAATATTTCCTCCTAAACGAGAAGCATCTCTTTGAGCGACGCGCCTGCCGGGACCATGGGATAGACGCATTCCTTCGGACTGACGTGAACATCAACAAAGGTCGGCCGATTGTTCCTGAAGGCCTCCTTCAAAATCTTGTCGACCTCGCTTTCCTTTTCGATCCTTAAGCCCACGGCGCCATATGCCTCGGCGACCTTGACAAAATCCGGTGAATGGAGGTGCGTCCAGGTGTAGCGTTTTTCGTAGAAAAGCTCCTGCCACTGTCTTACCATGCCAAGGAACCCGTTGTTGAGGATGATGACCTTGACAGGCAAATTGTACTGGACCGCCGTTGCCAGTTCCTGGATGTTCATCTGGATGCTGCCGTCCCCGGCGATATCGATGACCAGCGATTTTGGGAAAGCGGCCTGGGCCCCTATGGCCGCGGGGAACCCGTAGCCCATGGTGCCGAGGCCACCGGAGGTAAGACATGTTCTCGGTTTAAGGAACTTGAAGAACTGGGCGGTCCACATCTGGTTCTGGCCCACCTCCGTCGTGATGATGGCCTTGCCCTTTGTGAGCCCGAAGACCCTTTCGATGACATACTGCGGCTTCAATTCCTTGTTCTTCTGGTATGTAAGAGGGTAATCCTTCTTCCACCTGGTTATCTTCCCGGTCCATTCGGCCACATTCTTGTGGTGCTGCCTGTATGTCTCCTTATCCTCGTCAATGATCTTGAGCATCTGCGTGAGGACGTTGCGCGTGTCCCCGACAATGGGTATGTCGACCTTGATGTTCTTGCTGATCGAGGTGGGATCTATGTCGACGTGGATTATCTTCGCATGCGGCGCGAACTCATCGGTCTTGCCGGTGGCCCGGTCGTCAAAACGGGCACCCATGGCTATGATAAGGTCCGATTCGGTGATCGCCATGTTCGCGGCATAGGTGCCGTGCATACCCAGCATGCCGAGAAAGAGCGGGTGGTTACCGGGAATGCCTCCAAGGCCCATGAGCGTGTTTGTTACCGGTATTGAAAGGGCCTCGGCAAATCTGGTGAGCTCCTGCGACGCATTCGACAGGACAACGCCTCCGCCCGTATAGAGGACCGGCCTTTTGGAATGCAGGATGAGCCTCATTGCCTTTTTTATCTGTCCCTGGTGTCCCACGTACGTCGGCTGATAGCTGCGGATATGGACCTTTTCGGGGTACTTGAAATCACAGACCGCCGACGACACGTCCTTGGGGATGTCCACGAGAACGGGGCCGGGCCGTCCCGAGGAGGCAATATGGAAGGCCTCCTTTATGATCCTGGCAAGGTCCTTCACGTCCCTGACAAGATAACTGTGCTTTGTGCAGGGCCTTGTGATACCCACTATATCAGCCTCCTGGAAGGCGTCGTTGCCGATAAGCATCGTGTTGACCTGGCAGGAAAAAACAACGATGGGGATGGAGTCCATGCAGGCAGTAGCTATGCCGGTAACCGTATTGGTCGCACCCGGCCCGGATGTCACGAGCGCCACACCCGGTCTTCCCAATGCCCTCGCGTATCCGTCGGCCGCATGAACAGCGCCCTGTTCATGGCGGACCACGATCTGCCTTATATTGCTTATGTCCGTCAGCGCGTCGGTTATATTGAGCGTCGCACCTCCGGGATAGCAGAATATCGTGTCCACCCCTTCCGCCTTCAGGGATTCGACGAAGATCTGTGAACCGGTCCTTTTCAATGTTTCTCCTTTCGCTGCATCGAGCCGGCAAGGCTCTCCATGAGGTCTTTGCAATAGAGTTTTTTCTTCTTCAGGTCTTTTATTTCCCTTTCCTCATCGTCCGTAAGATAAGGTTTTTTTAACAGCATCTTGATGCGTCTGTCCAATGTCGCGTGCTGACCCTTGTATTGCTTGTAGATTTCTTCTTTACTTTCGCTGTTGTCCATCTGTATAGTGAACGATATGGTATAAAAAATATTGAAAAATGTCAAATATTAGCATATAAAAGTTCCTGTATTTTTACCACTTTTTGGGTTTTTGCTAAAACACAATGAGAACGAAACTTATCATCCTTATCATCCTGGCGGGGATACTTTTCTTTTTTAACCTCGGCGCCACATCGCTCTGGGACCCGGACGAGCCCAGGCAGGCGATCATGGCGCGGGAGATGGACCAGCGCGGGGACTATATCCACCCGTACCTCAACGGTGTGCCTTACCTGGAAAAGCCTCCTTTTTATTCCTGGATGATCATCCTGGCGGCAAAGATATCGGGAACACTCGACGAATTCGCTTCGCGCGCCCCGTCGGCGCTTGCCGCGCTTCTTTTTGTTGTCGTAACCTTTCTTCTCGGGTGCAGGCTCGGCGACGAGCGTGCCGGTTTTCTGTCAGGCCTCGTTCTCATGACCAACTACCAGTTCCTGTCAAACGCGCGCGAATCGGTCATGGACATGACATTCGCCTTTCTCATCGGCCTCGCCGTCTACCTGGCCTTTGTTTCCCTTGAAAAGGACAGGAGGTTCCTTTTTGTCCTTTCCTTCATCCCGGGGGCCTTTGCCATTCTGACCAAGGGTCCCGCGGGACTCGTCATCCCCGCGGGGATCATCTTTTTTATCCTTCTTTTCAAAAAGGCCATGAAACGATACTTCATCCCCCTCGCGCTGGGATGCATCCTCGCGGCGGCCATCGCCTCCGTATGGTTCATCCTTGCGGGCGAGAGCTACATAAAGGAGTTCATCTTCCACCAGAACCTTACCCGCTACACGAAGGCCTTCGACCATTTCGAATCACCCTGGTACTATTTCCACAAGCTCTTCTTCAACTTCATGCCCTGGAGCCTCCTGCTCCCCTTCGCCCTCTTCACAGCGTTCAGGAAAAGGTACCTGCTGCCGCTCACGTGGTTCATCCTGATCTTCCTCTTCTTCGAGTTCTCCCAGAGCAAGCGGGCGATCTACCTCCTGCCCGCCTATCCCGCCCTCGCGCTCCTCGTGGGCCTTTTTCTGCGGGACAGCTGGGACACCCTCGTCGAAAAGGGCTGGACGAACCACCTGCTGAAGGTATTCGCAGCGCTGCTCGTTCTCATACCCGTCGCGGCTATCATCGCCATCAACGTGATGCCCCCGGAGGATGTGGCCGTCTTCAGGAACGGCCCCGGGTCCCTCTACATCTACCTGGCCGTGCTCTTCCTTGCGGGTTCAAGCTTCCTCACCATGCTCTTCAAAAGGAAGAAAGACCTTGCCCTGTCGTCCCTCATGTTCTTTCTCATCTTCACCGGTTTTTTCTATAGCGCCTACTACATGCCGCTTGTGGACAGGACGTCAAAATCGCTGACGCTTATAACGGACCCCCTGGGAGACCACAAAAGGACAAAGAAAATATACACCTTCGGTTTCAATTCCGCCGGGATCATATTCTACGTAGGCAAACCGGTCACCATGCTGCGCGATATTAACGAGATAAAAACCTTCGAACGTGATATACTTCTTATCGTCGAAGAAAGACCGGCAATGCATTTGAAGGAAACGATCGAGAAGTACCTGGTACCCATAAAAAGGGTGAAGTACGAGAAGGAGCACTATATTTTTTACGTGAGGGACCATGGATGACAAACCTTACATCTCGGTGCTCGTCCCCGTTCTTAACGAGGAAGAGTCCCTGCCTGAGCTGAACACGCGGCTTCACGACTCGCTCGCCGGCATTCACAAACCCTATGAGATCATCTACATCAACGACGGAAGCACGGACCGAACCGAAGTGCTCCTCGAGGAGTATCATCGCAGCGACAACAACGTCAAGGTCATCGAATTCAACAGGAACTACGGTCAGCACATGGCCCTCTTCGCGGGTTTTGAATTTGCCAGGGGAGAGATAGTGGTGACCATCGATGCCGACCTTCAGAACCCTCCCGAGGAGATACCGAGGCTCGTGGAAAAGGCGGAAGAAGGCTACGAAGTGGTGGCCACATACAGGAAACAGAGGAAGGATTCCCTTTTCCGCAAGCTCCCCTCCTATATCGTCAACAAGATCACGGCAAAGCTCGTCGGCGTGAAACTCAGGGACTACGGGTGCATGCTGCGCGCTTACAGGCGCAACATAGTGGATTACATGAACATGTGCCCGGAGTCGTCAAGCTTCATACCGGCGCTCGCCAACACATTCGCCAAGAGGATAACCGAGATCGAGGTCGGCCACGAGGAGCGCAGGAAGGGGACCTCGAAATACAGCCCCTTCAAGCTCTTCAGGCTGAACTTTGACCTCATGACCAATTTTTCGCTCCTGCCCATCCAGTTCATCAGCATGCTCGGGGTGGCGATCGCCATGCTCGGCCTCGCCTTCGCCGTCTTCCTGTTTATAAGGCGGCTCTTCATCGGCCCCGAGGGCGAGGGAACCTTCACCCTTTTCGGGGTGCTCTTCTTTTTCATCGGCATCCAGATATTCGCGCTCGGCGTCATAGGCGAATACATAGGCAGGATCTTCCAGGAAGTGCGCAGGCGCCCGAGATATATAATCAAGAAGGAATACCTTTGAAAGCAGTCGTTTTCGCATACCAGGAGATCGGATACGTCTGCCTTGAAGAGCTCCTGAATGCCGGCATTGACGTCGCCTGCCTTTTCACCCACGATGACGATCCCGGCGAAGAGATATGGTTCAGGCGGCCCGCGCAGATCGCCGGCGAACGCGGCATACCGGTCCGCACCCCGGAGGATGTCAACGGCCCGCAGTGGCCGGAAATGATCGGCCGAATGGCGCCCGATATCATTTTCTCGTTCTACTACCGCAAGATGATACCCAAGGCGATACTCGATATACCGCCCCTCGGCGCCTTCAATCTCCACGGCTCCCTCCTTCCGAGGTACCGCGGCCGCTGCCCAGTCAACTGGGTCATCATCGCGGGAGAGAAGGAAACGGGCGTCACCCTTCATCACATGGTCGAGAAGCCCGACGCCGGGGATATTGTGGCGCAGAAAAAAGTCGCCATCGATTTCGAGGACGACGTGGCCTCGGTCTATATGAAAATGGTGGATGCGGCCCGTGAGCTTATGCGTGAGATCATCCCCCGCATCAAGACTGGCAGCTTTGAACGTGCGGTTCAGACCGGGAAGTCGTCATATTTCGGTGGAAGAAAACCCGAAGACGGGCTCATCGACTGGCAAAAAGACGCCCTTTCGATCTACAATCTCACGAGGGCGGTAACGCACCCCTACCCGGGCGCGTACACCTATTTCGACGGCAGGAAGCTCTTCATATGGAAGGCGGTGCCGCAGGACAACTCGAAGGATTCCCCGGCGGGATCGGTCATATCCTCAGACCCTTTCATCGTTAACGCGGCAGAAGGATCACTAAAACTCATCAGCATACAGCTTGAAGGCGAACCTGAGATGGACGCGGCCGCTTTCGCGGCGTCCCATGAATTGAAAAACAAATTATTAGGAGGTCACTCTTGAGACTGCTGGTACTCGGCGTGAATGGATTCATCGGCAATGCCCTTACGGAAAGGGTTTTGAAGGAAACTGACTGGGAGGTTTACGGGCTTGACATACGCAACGACAAGCTTGACGGCTGCCTCGGGCACAAGCGTTTCCATTTTGTCGAAGGAGATATCTCCATAAACAGGGAATGGATCGAGTATCACGTCAAGAAGTGCGATGTCATCATGCCTCTCGTCGCCATCGCCACGCCGATGACCTACGTCAGGCAGCCGCTTCGCGTCTTCGAGCTCGACTTCGAAGAGAACCTGAAGGTGGCCCGCCTTTGCGTCAAATACGGCAAAAGGCTCGTCTTCCCCTCCACCTCCGAGGTCTACGGCATGTGCCCCGACAAGGAGTTCAGGGAAGACGAAAGCCCGCTGATGCTTGGCCCCATCAACAAGCAGCGGTGGATATACAGCGCGTCAAAACAGCTCCTTGACCGCGTGATCTGGGCATACGGTTTCCAGCACGGGCTCAAATTCACCCTTTTCCGGCCTTTCAACTGGATAGGGCCGAAGCTCGACGAGCTGACCACGGACCCGGAAAAGGAAGGGAGCTCACGCGTGGTGACGCAGTTCATCAGCAGTCTTTTCCTTGCCGAACCCATCCGCCTCGTCGACGGCGGGATGCAGAAACGCTGTTTCACGTACATCGACGACGGCATCTCCTGCCTTATGAAGATAATAGAGAACAAGGACGGCAAGCTCGACGGCCAGATCTTCAACATCGGCAACCCGAAGAACGAGGCCACGGTGAAAGAACTAGCCGTGAAGCTCAAGAAGATGTTCACCGGCGATCCCAGGACAAAACATTTCAAGAAGCATTCCGAGATCATCGAGGTCTATTCGAAGGACTTCTACGGCGAAGGCTACCAGGACATCGACCGCAGGGTCCCTTCGATAGCGAAGGCCAAAAAGTTCATAGGCTGGGAGCCCAGGGTCAGCCTGGACCTGGCGCTCAAAAAGACCCTTGATTACTATCTCGAAACAAGCCTGCCGAGCAAAAGGGGCAGGAAGGGATAACGTAAGAAAGGAAGAGGCCCGTGCAGAAAACGATCGGGATCAAGGTGGACGTCGATACCTATGAGGGGATGCGCCATGGCGCGCCGGTCCTCCTTGATGTCTTCCAACGCTTCAACATCAACGCCAGTTTTTTTGTCCCCATGGGACCGGACAACACCGGCAGGACCGTGAAAAGGGTCTTCACAAGGAAGGGCTTCCTTAAAAAGGCAGGAAGGGTGGGGGTCATCTCGACATACGGAGTAAAGACCCTCATGTACGGCCTTGTGCTGCCGGGCCCGCAGATCGCCCGAAAGAACATGCCCCTTTTGAAAAAGATCCTCGACCAGGGACATGAACTGGGGATACACGGCCACGACCATGTCCGCTGGCACGATTCCATCAAGCATTTTGACGAAAGGGAGACGCGCAGGGAGATCGACAGGCTCCTCACGGTTTACAGGATAATCGTCGGGGAGGACGCCCGGTCCTTCGCGGCTCCGGGATGGATGATAAATCCTTTTGTCTTCAAGGTCTTCGAAGAGAAGGGGCTTGTATACAGCAGCGATACGCGCGGCTCAAACCCGTTTTACCCGGAGATGGACGGGTCCTCTTACCCGGTGCTCCAGATACCGACCACACTGCCGACCCTCGACGAGGTGATAGGGGTCGTAAGCGCCGAGGAAGGCGCGCTCCTCGACCATTACCTTGGGCTTCTTACGGACGGCCTCAACATCATGACGGTCCACACCGAACTGGAGGGAAAGCGCTGGAGCGGATTCCTGGCGGCCTTCATAGAAAACGCACTGGGGCGCGGCTACTCTTTCACGCGCCTCATCGACATCGCCGAAGAATACAGGAAGGACACCGCGACTCCCGTCTGCACAATCGAATACGGTTCAGTCCCCGGCCGCGCCGGTGAAGTGTGCTGCCAAACCTGAAAAACTGTTTCAACGTTCCAGTGTTTGTGAACCGTTTCAATGTTGGAAGATAATTATCATCACGCCATGCGCTTTGCAGCTTCCCGGGCCTTGAAACACTGAACAGCCCGTTTATAAATTACCCATGGCTCGTCACCTCAGGCTTAAGGCCAAGGTCCACATGGTTTCTAAGTCCTTGTTTTTTCTGGATGCCGACCTAAAGCCGGCATGACAACACTAAATACAGCAAAAATAGATTTTATCAAAAGCCTGTCAAACGATTCAAACACTCAAACATTCAAACCGTTTTTTATCTCAATCCGTCCTCGCCCTTCACTTCTTCCTTTTTCAGTCCGCCGATGCGCGGGTGCGGCCTGCCTCCGTCGGTAACAGCCACAGCAAGAAGTATCTCGTCGGACTTGGGCGCGTCGCTCACCGAGACGGTCATGGCATCGAAATGGGACCGCACAAAGGCCGCATCCTTGAAGTGCAGCGGTATCTCTATGGTGTCCCCCATCTTGCCCGATTTCTTTGCCGAAGGGATGATGGCCTTGCCGCCGCCCACCGCGGCACGAAGCGGCGTCCCGAGCTTCGGATGGAGAAGCGCCGCGGCATGTTCCAGTTCGCTCTTTTCACCAACGATGGCTGCCTTGCCGTAGCTCTCCGGGCTGCGGTCCCTGCCGAGCGCCTCCACGGCCCTTTCGGATATCGTCTTCCCTATCTCTTCGCTGAAATCGATAAGGGCGCTCAAATCTTCCTGGTACTTCCCGGCATAAGGGTTTTTGATAACCGCGATGCACGCTGCCTTTCTTACCGGTTTTTCCGCCTTTTTTTCGCCGTCGGCGAACACATCTTCAACAATGGTGACTATTTTCCTGATCTCCATCCTGCACCTCCAGAGTTATGTATTTATTGTCATCGATCGTTGTGACCCTGCTTCCCTTTAATATGATGACGGCCTCATCGATCACCTTGCGTTCCTTCAGTTCCTTAGCTGCCTCAAGGCCCCTCCCGAGGGCCTCGGCAACAACCCTGCTGTCAAGCTCACCCGTTGCGACAGTCACATGCTCTTCGGGTATGTCCGTGTCCGGGTCGATATCCGATGCCTTTTTCCTTGTAATGGTATCGCCGTCGGCATTGGTCAGGTTGCAGATATATGTCGCGGCTGCGTCCGCTACAGCCCCTGTCCTGCCGATAACGGTCACGATATCCGCGAGCCCGAGCGTTAAGCTCCTGCCGCCCAGTCCGCTTGTCGCCATGCCGAAATCGTCAAGGCCCTCGATCCTGACAACACAGGGTGTCCTTTTCCCCGTGCTGATATCCCCTATACCGATCCTCAGTGCACCTCCACCGAGGTTAAGGATGGACAGGTCGCCGCCGTTATTTATGGATATAAAGTCAAGGCCTGACGGCCTGAGATACTCCTTCACCAGGTCGGCCACCGTCCCCGCGACCGCCGCCATGGGGGTCAAAGTCTTCTCATCCACCAGCTTAACCGCCTCGGTCATCCGCCTTGCCGCCTCCGACAGATGCGACGTGTTCACGATCTTCCATGCCCTCTGTTTCAGCACCGGCAGGTATTCGCTTATGTCGCGGAGGATGCCCCTGACGCACTGTTCGAGACCGCTTTTATCCGGCTCGTACCGCATGCCGCCCTTGCGCGCGCTAATGAGAAGTCCGGCGGGACCGATTTCGAGGTACACGGTGTCAAGCCTTCTTTTTCGGTTTAGCTCTCTTCCTGCCGGCCTTCTTCAGGACCTCCTCGACGGGCCTTACCGCTTCAATATGCCCTCCGATCTCTTTAAATGTTTCAAGGGTCATCGTATACTCGACAGGTATGATGAACGAAGGCGTCGGGGACATGTATATGCTGCCATGCTTGATCTTTTCCACGTCCACCAGAAAATTGATCCCCCCTCCTGGGAATATGAAAGGCTTCGCTCCGCCTATGGTAACAGCCACTTTTCCCTCATGAACGGCCCTCGTCAGCCTGATGGGGTTCTTTGTCACGCCCGCGCGTGCTGAACCACCGACACCAGCCGCAAAAACCGCGCTCACCGTCGAGAGCTCGCAGGAGTCCCTCAGTACCTCGAGGAACTTATTCGCAGAAGGCGTGGGGTCGCCCTTGATGAATTCACCTTTTTTAAACCGGTAGAACGCCGATTTCCTCCCGGTGGTCTCCGTTATGAGCAGCGTCATGCCTTCCCTGCACTTGTCTCTGTCTATCTCTTTCACAACGTCCATGGGGTCCATTATGTCCGTCCCTCCCCAGCCGCTGCCTTTGTTCAAAAAATATCTGCCTTCGGTGCTTTTCTGTCCCTTAATGTTGATGCCGGAGCGGGGCTTGCCGAGATATCTTCCCGACGGGTGCTCGCTGAAAAGCCCCGTTATATGTCCGTCCAGCACGATCACCTCGTCGGCGGCCTCGAGCATATAGGGGGCGAAAAGACCTGTCGTTGCGCTTCCGCACCCGACCCTCATCCTCTCTTCCAGCACCCCGCCGATCTCGGGCTTCTGGCCAAGGGCGAGTTCGAGTTTGGTCCCGTCTTCCACCTCGAACTTGATCCTTTTGCCCTGAAGCAGTTCGTGGAGCACTTTAGCGGCGAAAAGCCCGTCCTTTGAAGTGAGGACGTTCACGCCCCCGAGGGACAATATTTTCGATCCATACTCTTCCGTGCAGAGATGGCCGATGCGTCGTTTTCCCTTGCGCCGGACGTAAACGCTTTTGCCTTCCTGCCCGACGTAAAGGTCGGTGTCTATCTTGAGCTTGACCCCGCTGTAGCTCAAAGGGGCCTCGGTGACAACGGTGACTATATCGATGCCGTCCTTGATGCCGCTCACGATGAACGGTGACGGCCTGAAATCGGGATAAGTGGTGCCGGACCCGATGCCGGTGAGCAGCGGCCTTTCAATGGGCCCCGCGGCCGCGCCGGTTCCCACCAGGTCCATGACCTCTTCATAAGAGTGGACCCTGCCCTCTCTTACGATCTGGCCCTTTTCGTTGCAATATCTCATACAGGCGCCACGGGCGCCTTCGGGTATCCTGCACATTATGGGACAGGAGGTGCACATGGGCCTTTCGTCGGCGCCTGCGGGTATGAGCGCGCCTTCGGGACACACCTTCACGCATGTCCTGCACTCGACACAGCCGTCTTTTATTATTGCCTTTCTGTCCTTTATGCTTATCACGCCAAGGGGACATACCTCCTCGCACAATCCGCAGCCTTTACACTTATCGAGATCTGTCTTCATCGGGGCACCCTTTTGTTCTTGTTTCAGCCTGTTCCTATGCCGTTTTTCTCACGGGCGGCGGCGTGTTCCTGCTGACCTGGGTCTTTACCGCGCCGTCGATAAGCACCATGGCAATCCCGGGGATGTCGCCGATCTCTATCGCGGCTTTCGCATCCTTGCCCGCCGACCCCATGGGGGCGTCTATGATCTGAAGGTCTGCATCATCGCCGGGCTGGATGATCCCGTGAGACAACCCGAATGTCCGTTTCGTGTTTCCTGTCGCGAAGCAGACGGCCACCTCCGCTGGTATCCCGCACAGCGCCGAAACAAAGTTGACCATCCTCCACATCCCAAGGGGTATCACGCCGGTCCCCGAGGGCGCGTCGTTGCCGATGATGAGCCTTTTCAGCATCCCCTTGTCTTTCAGGAATTTGCCGATCTCAAGGGCCGTCAGGGGATTCCCGCAGTGCACTATCTCTATGGCGCAGTCTGATTTTTCAATGACCCTGAAAGCCTCTGAAACGGGGATGCTCGTAGGTCCCCCGTTCAGGTGGCACGCAACAGTGGGTTTTGCGACAAGCACGTCATCGCAGGTCACTGTGGAGCTCCCCGGGACCGACGTTCCGCCGACATGCATGAGAACCTTCATTCCATATTTTTTCGCCCATTCCACCATTTCTTTTGCCTCATTCGCGGCCTTGATGCTCCCGAGGCCGATCTCTCCGACAAGCCACACCCCGTCTTCGGAAAGCTCTTTGAAATCGGCTTCAACAAGTCCTTTTTCGAGGATCAGCGCGCCGCCGTATACCTTCACGCCCGCGGGCCGCTGTTTCGCGAATGATTTATGAGCAAGGACAGCAAGGGCCTTTGTGCCCTTGGGGTCAGTGGGCCTTCCCGGCAGGTGGACCTCACCGGCGGAGATCATGCTTGTCACGCCGCCATGGAGGCTGCTGTCGATGAAACCGATCTGGCTCTGGCGGGGGGTGAAATCACCGAACACGGGATGTGAGTGGGAATCTATAAATCCCGGACAGACCGCCATACCTTTTGCGTCTATGGCCTTTTCGGCACTGAGCTCACCCTTTTCCACAGCCTTTATCTTCCCGTCCTCGATGAGGATGGAAACAGGGCCGTCGACAACGGGTTTTTCAATGTCGCCGGTGAAGATAACCCCGATGTTCCTGATGGCAAGTGTGCTCATTGCGTCCTCCTTTTTTGTTTGGATTGAGAACCTTATTTTTGTCTGCGTGCTTCCAGGAGCAGTTTCAGTCTCTCAATATGGCAGGGCAGCTCACGGGCCTCTACGCCCGTGGCGTCCTTTATCGCGTTCACAATGCTCGCCGCCTGCGGGATGAGTGCGGGTTCTCCCACTCCCTTGGCCCCGTAAGGACCGGTGGGCTCGCGGTCTTCCACGATGATGGCCTCGACCTCGGGCATATCCATGGATGTGGGCATGTAATAATCGTCAAGAGACTTGCTTTTACCCGGCGAGAATTCTTCCATGAGGGCAAGGCCGATACCCATGGCTATCCCGCCGCAGATCTGTCCCCTGACGTTCTTCACGTTGACCGCCCTACCCACATCATGGGCGGCGTGCACCTTCACCACCCTGCAGGCGCCCGTCACCTCGTTCACCTCGACCTCGGTCATGTGAGTGGCAAAGGCATACGTAGCGTATGGTGCGCCCCGGGAGGTCTCCATGTCGACGGGCGTCGTGGGCGGGTCGAAATGGCCCTCGAACATGGCATCGCCCTTCCCCAGGGCCGCCTCGCAGATGTCCGTGAGCGGCCTTCCGCTGTAGTAACCTTCTTTTTCGAGGTACTTTTTCATCTTCTGCGCCGCGTCGCACACGGCCATGCCCGATATATACGTCTGCCGGCTCGCCGACGAAGAACCGGCATCCCTTGACGTGTCCGTATCCCCCCTGAGGAGGACAATTTTCTCATCGTCCATGGCAAGCGATTCACAGAGTATCTGCATCAGCACGGTATCCGAACCCTGACCGATCTCGCAGACACCCGAGTGGAGCGCTATCCTGCCTTCGGGCATAAACGTAAGGTAGCAGTCCGAAGGGTTCGAGACACCCGTGTTGCCGATCCCGTAATACATACACCCCAGCCCGAAACCCCGGCGATCGTTCTGCCTTTCCCTGCTTCTCCAGAAAGGTTCTATCCTCTTGAGCGTCTCGGGCAGGCCGGCGCTGTGTTCGAGCGCCTGGGAGGTGGCGGTGAGTGAACCCCTTCTCAGTGCGTTCTTTATGCGTATATCGAGAGGGTCCATATTGAGGATCCCCGCGATCTTATCGAGCTGCGATTCGTGGGCAAAGGCAAGCTGGGGCACACCGAAGCCCCTCATGGCCCCCGCCACGGGATTGTTCGTGTAGAACATCCTGCTGTCCACATGGACGTTGGGAACCTCATAAGGACCCGTCGCATGCACAGCCGCTCTTAAACAGACCGTTTCGCCGTAAGAGATGTACGGCCCCGTATCGCCGGTGATGTTCACCCTGACGGCATTTATGCTCCCGTCCTTCCTGGCCCCCGTTTTGTACTCTATATGGAGCGGATGTCTCTTCGTCTGCGCGAGGAAGCTCTCCTCCCTCGTGAATCTCATGACAACGGTCCTTTTCAGATGATAGACGCAGAGGGCGAGAAAACCTTCGACGGTAACGTCGAGCTTGCCGCCGAAACCTCCGCCCGTGGTTGCCTGGATGACCCTGACCCTCTCGGGCGGCATGGCGAGCATCCGCGATATCTCTTTCATCTTATAGTGGATGTTCTGGGTGGAGGAGACGACAACGATCCTGCCGTCGTCGTCCATGTAGCCGAGGCCT
The DNA here is from genome assembly GCA_022711595.1 of Deltaproteobacteria bacterium. Taxonomy (GTDB): domain Bacteria; phylum Desulfobacterota; class Syntrophorhabdia; order Syntrophorhabdales; family Syntrophorhabdaceae; genus Delta-02. Next base: position 15,452 of record JAKLET010000031.1, on the reverse strand, counting down.
GCCTCCGTCTCCATGTAAGCGTGGTCGACCCATGTCGTCCTGTACGTATTTTCCACGATAACATCGGACTCATTGAAACCTTTCTCGATGTCACCCTTTATCACTTTCCTGTGGCTCAGGAGGTTCCCCTCGTCGTGAATGAGCACGGGCGATGTCATGGAAACAAATGGGTCGGAAATGACCTGAAGTTCCTCGTATTCGATCCTGACAAACCCCGATGCCTTCCGCGCAACTTCTTCGTTCACCCCGACGACGACGGCGATAGGCTCACCGACATAGCGAACCCTGTCCTTCGCGAGGAACTGCTGGTCCTTCTTGATTGCCCCGAAGGAGTTCTCTCCCGGTATGTCAATGTGGGTCAGGACCGCCGCGACACCCTCCATCGAAAGGGCGCGTGCCGTTTCGATCTTCTTTATCAGCGCGTGGGGCTTTTCGCTGCGCACAACACAGGCAAAAAGCATGTCGTCCGTCTTGAGGTCATAGGCAAAGGCCGCCCTGCCGAGGACCTTGTCAAGGGCGTCGATCCTTGTAACATCCTGTCCAATGAACACCGGCATCTCTATTCACCTCCCAGGACGTTTTCCAAAATACCCCTGAGAACAGGCAGCTTGTACGCGAAGGAAGGCCTGATGCCGGAGATGAGCTTGATCTCTTCCAGCGCTATCCTTACCGCCTCGGCGATGATCCCGGGCTGTCTTTTCTCGCCGCGCAGAAGACCCTCGACCTTTACGGCCCTGAAAGGCATGGGCGTGCACGAACCGATCGCCAGTTTCACGTCCTTGAACGTCCCTTCCTCTTCGCTGATTGCCCACGCGACAGAGAGCCGCGAGATGGCCCAAGTCGCCCGCTTCGCCACGCGGAAGTAGCCTTCCCTGTACCCCTTGAGAGAGGTTATCTCTACAGGACCGAGCAGTTCTCTGGTATTGATGGACGTTTTATACGGGGCGACTATGATATCCTCAAGCCTCACCTTCCGGCTCGATCCTTTCGATTCAAGCGTGAGCATCGCGTCGTGGATGAGCATGGGGGGAATGGAATCCGCCGCGGGGGACGCGTTGACGATATTGCCCCCTATGGTGCCCATGTTGCGTATCTGCGGGGAACCGACAAGGGAACATGCCAGCGCGAGACCGGGGGCATTCTCCCTTATGGCAGCGTCGCTGCCGAGCCTCGCATGCGTAGCGACGGGGCCGATAACGACCACACCGTCTTTTACCGCTATACCGTCAAGTTCCCTGATGTTCGTTATATCGATGATGTGATCGTACCGCTCTCCCGATCTCATCTTCACCATGAGGTCTGTGCCTCCGGCGATGACCTTTGCCCTCTCCAGGGAGGAAAGGCAGGAGAGGGCCTCTTCCTTTGTTTCAGCTATTATGCTTGCAAAGTCCGGCAGCATCTTTAATTGCCTCTACGATCTGGATGTATCCCGTGCACCTGCAGAGGTTCCCGCTTATCGCTTCCCTGATGTCGTCCGTATCAGGGTCCTTGTTCTTCAAAAGCAGGCTGTAGGCGCTCAGGAGCATGCCCGGCGTGCAGTATCCGCACTGCACCGCTCCGGAGTTTATGAAGGCCTCCTGCAGGGGATGGAGCAGGTCGGCCGTGCCGAGGAACTCAACAGTCTTCACATCACTGCCGTTCGCCTTCGAGGCCAGCGTCATGCAGGAATAGTGCGGTTCGTCGTCGATGAGGACCGTGCAGGTCCCGCATTCCCCTATCTCGCACCCTTCCTTGACGCTCGTGATACCGAGCCGCTCCCTGAGGGCGTACAGAAGGGTCTCACTGTCCCTCACCTCGACAACCGTCTTCTTTCCATTGAGTATGAAGCTTATGGTCTTCATTTCCTTTTCCCTTTATTTATTCATACCTTTATTGTTCGAACACCCGGCATCGGGTAATGTCCGCTATTTACCTCCCCATAAGGCCCGGCAGATATGTGGCTATTTGCGGAAATATGGTAAGAATGATCGCCGTGGCTATGATGGACAGGAGGAAAGGCATCGCCCCTCTGAATATGGTCCCCATGGGCACATCCTTGGCGATGCCCGCGATGGTATAGATGTTGAGCCCCACCGGCGGCGTGATGAGCCCTGCCTCCATCATGAGCACCAGCAGTACCCCGAACCATATGGGATCGAAGCCGATAGTGACGATAACGGGGAAAATGACCGGCAGGGTGAGGACCATCATGGAGACTGAGTCGAGAAAGCACCCGAGAAGGAAGTATATGGCCACGATGATCACGAGGATGACGTACTTGGACACACCGAGCCCGGCGATCCACGTCGAGACCGCTGTCGGTATGGTCGACAGGGCGAGGAAATAGCTGAAGAGGGTCGCTCCGGCAACGAGGAAAAGCACCATGATCGAGATCCTCGCCATCTCAAGAAGGGCCGTGAAAAGGTTCTCTTTGGTCAGCTTACCCTTGATGATCACAATGATGAAGAGGGCCGTGGCGCCGATGGCCCCCGCCTCTGTGGGGTTGATGAAGCCGAGGTAAATGCCGCCCATGACAATGCAGAAGACAAGCAGGACTTCCCATACACCCTTGAGGGCGATAAGTTTGTCCCTGAAGGTCACTTTCTCTGTGCTGCGCGGCGCGAGCGCGGGGTTCATGCCCACCAGGACGACAACACAGGCAATGAATGAAACGGACATGAGTACCCCCGGCAGGATCCCTGAGATCAGGAGCTTGCCGATGGACTGCTCCGTGAGCATGCCGTAGACCACGAATCCGAGACTCGGCGGTATGAGAAAGCTCAATGTGCCTCCCGCGGCTATTACCCCGCAGCCGAGCTTGGGGTCGTATCCGAACCTGCGCATCTCGGGCAGGGCCACATTCCCCATGGCGGCCGCGGCGGCAACGGAAGAACCGCTCACCGCTCCGAAGGCCGCACAGGCGCCGATGGTGGCAATCCCGAGTCCGCCGGGCAGCCTGCGCGCCCACTTGTCAAAGGTATTGTAGAGTTCCCTCGTTATTCCCCCTGAACCGGCGAAGCTCCCCATGAGGATAAAGAGGGGGATGATGGTGTAGGGATAATTTGCGGCAACGCCCCAGACGGTCTCCGCCACCTTGGGAAGGGCCGCGTCGAGCGAGGAGAGGGCCCATATCCCGGTAAAACCCACAAACATCATGACAAAGGCAATGGGCATGCCGAGGAAAAGCAAAACGAACAGGAGCAGGCAACCTAATATTCCAACAGTGATGGGATCCATTATTGCCTCCTTCCCAGGCTCGCGATGGATGTTATGAGATCGGTGAGGATCTCCATCCAGAGCATGAACCCGCCCACGGCGACAAGGGTCTTGAAGGGCCACATGGGCACCCTGAGCTGGTCCGTAACGGTCGTTTCGGAGATTCCCTCGATCCAGCCGTATATTGCCATGATGGCAATAATGAAAAGTGAAGCGAGATCGGTTATGATCCTGCATATCGTCTGGCCCTTCAGCGGAAATCTCGATGTAAGGAAATCGACCGCCACGTGGCCCTTGACCTGCTGGGTGTACGCGGCACCCAGCAGGATGATGATGGCCAGCATATATTCCGACAATTCCAGGGTGCCCGGGAGGGGTTTGTTGAAGATGGCCCTCCCGAGTACGTCAAAAGTGGTGATAAGCATGAGGGGAATGGCAAGGAACATACCCACGGCACAGACGGCATATGTCACCTTATGGACCCCTTTTTGAAAACCTTCAAGCGCTTTCATGGCGTTCAAGCCTCTTTGATCAGATCTTTTTAAATTCAGGCGGACAGGATACGAGATGGACGTTCCTCTTCTCGCACTCTTCGTTCATGATCGCCACAACCTTCTTCGCGTTCAGCTTTTTGGCTTCCATGTCGGAGACCCATTTGCGCGTCACGTCCTGGAACCTCTTGTACCACTGCTCAGCTTCCGCCTTGGGAAGGTCGATCATCTTGACGCCGGCCTTCTGGATATCTTTCATGATGTTTTTGTAATCGCCTTTGTCAAGCCCGCCTGTGACCTTGAAGGGGTTCGTGCAGACATCCTCTATGATCTTTTTCTGGTCAGCCGGCAGCTTGTTCCAGCTCTTCATGTTCATCACGGTACCTTCGGAAACGCAGCCGAATGTAAGCACGGTCCCGTACTTCGCCACTTCGCCGAGCTTGTACGCGAGGACCAGGGGTGCGCAGGTGACGATGCCGTCGACTGTCCCCGTTTCCATCGCCATGTAAACGTCGCCGAGCGGCATGAAGACCGGCTCCGCGCCGAGCGCCTTGATGTAGTTCGTCTGATGGCCGCCGGGCGAACGCAGTTTCACGCCTTTAAGGTCGGCCATCTTGGAGATCGGTTTCTTGGTCCAGATGAAGGACTGGATGCAGCCGTTGAGCTCGAGGACCTTGACGTTCTTGAACTCATCCTTCAATGCCCTGTTGTATACCGCGTTGCCGATATCGGCAGCGGTGTCCTTGCCGTCAACCCATACCGCCAGCGAAAGGACATCGGTGAGCGGAAAACGCCCGGGTGTCCATGTGGCCGTAAAGTAGCCCATGTCCGAGAGGCCTTTGGCCACGATGTCGAAATGTTCGGGGCCTTTGCCGAGCGCCGCCCCGGCATACATGGTGTAGGCCAGTTTCCCGCCGCTTCTCTTTTTCACCTCTTCCAGCATGGGGGTCCAAACGGTCTTGACCTCACGGCTTACCGGCGGATGCCAGGTGCTGAACTTGACGTTGGCGCTCTGCGCGTGCAGCAGGCCGCTGTCAAAGACACCCATTCCAACCGCCGCCCCCGCAACCGCGGCGCCCTTCAAAAAATCTCTCCTTGAAATCTTTTTACACTCTTCGCACATGGGATTGCCTCCTTTTAGGTTTTTTTAATCCTATGGCTCAACACATAACCGCCTTTAATAATACAACATATGTACTGTTCCCCCGATGGGCCTTAAGACCGCGCCGGTCATACCCATCTCAAGGTTACCGTCTTTTCGTCAAGGAACATCTTGACCGAGTCCATCCTCGATTTCGAATTTCCGAAGAAGGAGTCCTTCTTGGAACCAAGGCCGAAGAAGGCATAGGGCTGGGGTATGCCCGCATTGACGCCCACATTGCCCACTTCGCACTCCCTGATGAACTTGCGGGCGGCCTTGCCGCTTTCAGTGACTATGCACGCGCTGTGGCCGTAATTCGTCGAGTTTATCCAGCCGATGGTCTGGTCAAGGCTGTCCATCCTGATGAGGTTGCACAAAGGCCCGAAAGCCTCTTCTTTCGCTATGTGCATATCTGTGCTGACATTCTCGAAAATATTGGGGCCGAGGAAATACCCTTTCTCGCAGCCTTTCACCTGCGCCTTGCGGCCGTCAAGAAGAAGCCTGGCACCGGCCTTAATGCCCGATTCGATAAAACCGATCACCTGATTCTTGCCGTTCTGTGTCGTCATGGGGCCCAGCTCAACGGTCTCATCGAGGCCGTAGCCCATCTTCATGGCCTTTGACGCCGCTATCAGTTTGTCCTTTAAGGTCTTATACATCTTGTTGTCCCCGATGACGGTGATATTGTCGGAACCGAGGCAGCGCTGACCGCTCATGCCGAAACAACCCCGAAGTATATACTGGACCGACTGGTCGAGGTCGGCGTCGGGCATGATGACGATGGTGTTCTTGCCGTTGCCGTTGAGCGACGAGCGCTTGCCGTATTTGCCGCATATCTCGAAAAGCTCCTTGCTCACTCTTGTTGAGCCGATGAGGCCCACTCCCTGCACTCTCGGGTCAGAGAGGATTACCCTGTTCAGTTCCCTTTCCGGTCCCATATGGAGAAGATTGACAACACCGGGGGGGAAACCGGCCTTGTCGATCATTTTGGACATGGCGTCCGCCGCCACCGGGCACTGGCGGCTCGGCTTCACGATGACCGTGCAGCCGCATGCCAGCGCGTAGGGAACGAACGATGACCACGCGTGCATGGGAATGTTGCCGGGGGTGATGATCAGGAACACGCCGACGGGTTCGTGGATAAGGTAGCAGTCTATCCCGTTGGCAAGCTGATCAACGTGTTCCCCTTTATAGAAACCGTACATGGAACTGCCCGCCGCCTCGATATTCTCGATGCACCGGGAAATGGTGCCCCTTCCGTCGCCTATTGTACAGCCGTGGTCCTGGACGAGGATCCTTGCCAGCTCCTCATGGTGATCGGCAAATGTGTCCCTGAGATTGAATATGAGCTTCGCCCTGTCCCTGAAGGGGACGTTTTTCCACTTGTTGAATGCGGCATGGGCCGCGGAAATGGCCTTTTCAACGTCTTCTGGCGCTGCAATGGGTGCCTGGGCGATCACCTTTCCCGTCGCCGGGTTGGTAGCATCGAAGTACTTGCCCGTCTTAGGCTTCACCCATTTACCGTTTATATGGAGGTCCAGTTTTCCGTAATTTTTACTGACTTCTTTAAGCAATGCCATGTAAGCTCCTCCTTGGAATAATTAACAAACTTTTTTAAAACGTCGGCGGCGTTATCACCCATATTACGATAACGTCCTCTTTCCCGCTGTTGCCCCAGTCATGAGGAATGGTCGATGAAAAATAGAAGTTCTCATCCTTGCGGACCTTGTGCAGCTTGTCGTTGAGCATAAGGTCCATTTCACCCTGAAGGACGTAGCCGAATTCCTCCCCTTCGTGCGAATACATACCGTGCGACCCGCCTCCGGGCTTTATCACCGTGTAAAAAGGCTGCATCTTTTTATTGGTTGTGCTGCGGACAAGGGACTGTATCCGTGCGTCCCACCTGCTGAGCTGCATGACCACCCTGTCACCCTGCTGCGTTACCACGTCTTCGTCGTTCATTGACTTCATAAAAAAATCGGTGATATGGACGTTGAGCGCCTCGGCGATCTTTTTCAGCATGGAAATGGAAGGGTCGGTTTTGCCGCGTTCAAGCTGGGATATCAAAGAAGGGGTGCATTCAACGAGTTCGGAAAGCTGTTTGACATTCAGCTTCTTGCCTTCTCTCAGTTCTCTTATTTTCTTACCGATATCCATGATAGAACCAAAGATTAAATATATGTTAATATATTAAATGATATTTAATTTTTGTCAAGCAGTTTTTTGCAGAACCTTGAATGAAGCGCCTTGACAGATTCTTTTTCTATGGTATAAAAAGCCTATAACGTGGTTTCAATAATCAGATCAAAGGAGGGGAACCTATGGGAGGCAGCGTTTACAAGATCATCGAGATCGTAGGGACAAGCGACAAATCGTGGGAGGACGCCGCGAAAACAGCTCTCGAGACGGCAGGAAAGTCACTTGAGGACCTGCGCGTCGCCGAGGTGACAAAACAGGATGTCACGGTCGAGAACGGCAAGATAAGCCAGTACCGTGTACGGCTCAATATCTCATTCAAATACCACATGGAAAAATAAGCTGTCGGGAAGAAAAAAAAGAGGGGACCTTGAAACAAGGTCCCCTTGTTGTTCCTAGTACATACCGTCCATGCCGCCCATACCGCCAGGAGGCATCATGGGCATTTGTGCGCCCTTGTCTTTTGGTTTTTCCGCTATCATGGCATCTGTCGTGAGAAGCAGTGACGCGACCGATGCGGCATTCTGCAGAGCCGTCCTGGTCACCTTGGTCGGGTCGATGATCCCGGCCTTCATCATGTCATCGACAAACACTTCCTTTGCAGCGTCGAAACCGAAGCTGCTCTTGCCGTTCTTGACCTTTTCAATTATGATGGAGCCGTCATGGCCGGCGTTCGTCGCGATCCAGCGCAGCGGGTCTTCAAGCGCCTTCTTGACGATATTTACGCCGAACTGTTTTTCGCCTTCGAGTTTGAGGGCTTCCAGCTTGGAAATGCACCTTATGAAGGACACGCCGCCGCCGGGGACGATACCCTCTTCAACGGCCGCTTTGGTTGCGTTGAGGGCGTCCTCGACGCGTGCCTTCTTCTCTTTCATTTCAGATTCGGTAGCCGCGCCTACGTTGATGACGGCAACGCCGCCGACGAGTTTCGCGAGCCTTTCCTGGAGTTTTTCCCTGTCGTAATCGGATGTTGTCTCCTCGATCTGGGTGCGGATCTGTTTGACCCGGCCTTCGATGTCTTTCTTGTCTCCGGCGCCGTCAACGATCGTCGTATTGTCCTTATCGATGACAACCCTCTTGGCCTGGCCAAGATCTTTCAGGGAGATGCTCTCGAGCTTGATGCCCAGCTCTTCGGAGATCATCTGCCCGCCCGTGAGGATGGCGATATCTTCGAGCATCGCCTTTCTTCTGTCGCCAAAGCCGGGTGCTTTGACCGCGGCGATCTTCAGGGTACCCCTGAGTTTGTTGACAACGAGAGTTGCCAGGGCCTCGCCTTCGACATCTTCAGAGATGATAAGCAGTGTCCTGCCCATCTTTGCTACCTGCTCGAGGATCGGAAGAAGGTCTTTCATATTGCTGATCTTTTTCTCGTTGATGAGAATAAGCGGCTCTTCGAGTATGGCCTCCATCTTTTCCGGATTGGTCACAAAATACGGTGAGATATAGCCTTTGTCAAACTGCATGCCCTCAACGATATCAAGGGTTGTTTCCATGCTCTTCGCTTCTTCAACGGTGATCACGCCTTCCTTGCCCACCTTTGCCATTGCCTCGGCAATGATGTTGCCTATCGTGTCGTCGTTGTTTGCGGAGATGGTCCCGACCTGGGCGATCTCTTTCTGGTCCTTTGTCGGCTTGGAGAGTTTCTTCAACTCGTCCACGATCACTTCAACAGCCTTCTCTATGCCCCTTTTGAGTTCCATGGGGTTGTGGCCCGCCGCGACAAGCTTTGCTCCTTCACGGTAAATGGACTGGGCAAGGACCGTAGCTGTCGTGGTGCCGTCTCCGGCCACATCGCTTGTCTTGCTGGCAACCTCTTTAACCATCTGGGCGCCCATATTCTCGAACCTGTCCTCGATCTCGATCTCTTTCGCAACTGTCACACCGTCTTTCGTCACGGTGGGGGAACCGAATGTCTTTTCGAGAATGACATTCCTTCCTTTAGGTCCAAGGGTGACCCTGACGGCATCGGCAAGCGTGTTGACGCCTTTCAGGAGTGCCTCCCTCGCGTTCTGATCATATTTGATTTCTTTTGCCATCCTTTGATCCCTCCTTCCTTATTAACCTACAATAATTGCAAGAACATCGTCTTCCCTGAGAATGAGATGCTCTTCGCCGTCGATCTTGATCTCCGTCCCCGAGTATTTTCCGAAGAGGATCTTGTCTCCGGCCTTTACGCCCGGTTTCACCTTCTGGCCGCTCTCAAGAACTTTGCCGTCGCCGACCGCAACCACCATGCCTTCCTGCGGTTTCTCTTTCGCGGCATCAGGGATTATAATACCACCCTTCGTCTTCTCTTCTTCCTCGATTCTCTTGACAAGAATTCTGTCCTGTAATGGCTTCACCTTCATTGTCTCACACTCCTTTCAAAAAATTGTGAAATTAGCAATTACGAAAAATGATTGCTAAAATTAATATAAGGATGTGGGTAAGTTTTTGTCAATACTGCGGGCTAAATTTTTAATAATAAATTTACCCCCTCCCTGTACCACCTGGAAAACTCTTCGTTTTCCATACGGTTGGTCTGGGGGTCAGAAATGATGGAGTCAAAGACCTTGTCTTTGTCTATGACGATATCGTATTCACGCTGTGCCTGAGCGGCCAGGCGCTCGACCAGGGCACCCAGGATCTTTTCCTTGTCCTCCTTGCAGAACCAGAGCCCCCACCATTTTTCATAGGCGCCGTGGACCTTTTTACGGCTTTCATCATAATAACTTGCAAAGGAAGGGAGCCATTCCTTGATCCTGCCCTTTGATTCGAAAAAGATCTCTTCAACGAAGGGGAATCTCTCAAGAATGTCCATCTCGATGCGGATCTTCTTTATGAAACCGTCTATGACGCTTTCTGCGCCGTGTTTTTTCTTGTAGACCTTCGCCTTAAGGGAATTCCACACCTCTATCACGGGATAGATCTCCATGTTCTTTTCGGAGTAGTTCACGGTCTGGAGATTGTCCATGGTGTATCTGCGGGCACTGGGGACGCCGTACATCAAAAGCCCCAGCAGGTCGGACACGATGTGATAAAGCAAAGACCTGTTCCTGGGACGTTTGGCAGGGAACATGTAGCAGATGAACTCGTTAAGCTCCAGCGCCTCCACGAGATGGTCCTTCTTGGGCTCGTTATGCATGTACTTGATGGCATCGATGGCAAGGGTGATCGTGGCCATGGATTTCAGATCGTCCTTGTCCTTGATGAGTTCCCATACATCGAGAATATGTCTGCGTGGAAGCACTAGAGGCCTTCTCCTCTCAACTCCTCAAGGAGTTTTTTTTGTTTATCCGTGAGCTTTTTCGGAATGTCAATGATAACCTCCACATACTCGTCGCCGCCCTGATCGGGGACACCGAGGCCTTTCAGGCGCACCTTTGAATGGCTTTTCACACCCGGCGGAATGGTGACCCTCTTTGGCCCGTCAATGGAGGGCACCTCCACGACGGTCCCAAGGAGCGCGTCTGTGATCTTCACTTCCCTGGTCACATAAAGATCGTTTCCGGTGCGTCTGAAAACAGGGTGTTCGCCCACCTTCATGGTGATGTAGAGGTCTCCGCGCTCCCCTTTGCGGCCCTGGTTCCCCTTGCCTTTGAGCCTCAGTTTTTTACCCGTTGAGATCCCTTTCGGGATCTTCACATTGACCTCTTCGGAACCTGAATGGGTTGTGAGGGTTATTCTCTTTTCGGCCCCATGTATGGAATCCATGAAGGGTATCTCCAGTTCGTAATGAAGATCAAGATTGCCCGGCGATCCCGCGCCCTGCTGCTGTTGCCTGGTGATGTAATCGCCGAAATCCCAGCTCTGTTGTCTCTGTTGTCTTCCCGTCCGCCCTCCGCCTTGTCTCCCGAAGATCATGCTGAATATGTCGCCGCCGCCGAAGCCCAGGTCTTTGAAGAGATCTCCCACGTTGAATCCCTTGAAGATGTCCTCTTCGGAGTAGCGCTGCTGGAATCCTCCCATACCGAAGGTGTCAAACTGTTTGCGCTTCTCAGGGTCGCTGAGGACCGCATAGGCCTCGTTAATGAGTTTGAACCTCTCTTCGGCGTCCTTGTTCCCGGGATTTCGGTCGGGGTGGTATTTCATTGCCAATTTACGGTAAGCCTTTTTGATCTCCTCTTCCGATGCTGTTTTCGATACTCCGAGAAGATCGTAATAATCCTGTTTTGCCGCCATGTTGTTCACCACCTCGAATGCACAGTATATGACCCGACGTCAAGCCCGATCTCCTCGGACACGGCGGGGCACTTTATCTTCATTATATATGTTACCGGCCTCTCCCTGTCAAATTCCGACATTGTCTCATAGTTGCCCATACCCTTGGCAATGACCGGGGCATCGGACTTCCAGAGCCTTTCTATCTCTCCCGAGATATCCTCCCTCGCAAGGCCCACTTTGGCTCCGGGAGTGCATATGATATCCCGGTGCGTCCCTGTCAGGTTAAACCTGTGGACATCTTCCATGGACAGATCGTTTTGCACCGGATGTTCCTTCACCGCGTAATATACCCTTTTCCCTTTCCTTTCGAGGTGCCTGATGAGGGGGATATCATAAACGAAATCACCCGTATTGTCCCCCAGGAAAAGCACCTCTTTCCCTTTAGTATAAATCTCCTCTCTGATTTTATCCATATCACCGGAAAAGAAAAAACTGTCCCCGGCCTGTGAAATATGGACAAAATGGTCTTTCGAGTTGCCCAGCGCGCTCAGGTGGAAAAGGCCTTCAAGCGAACAGGTGAACCGGTCCCTGATCTTTTCAATGGCATCCATTGCCTCCCTGAACTCCAGGTATTTTGCGGTCGCAAAGGGATCGTGGACCCCCGAACCCTTCCTTATATGACTCAGGAGCAGATTGGCAATGGCCGGCGGCGTGGTATTTTCCATGAACAGGTCATCGAGAAACTCAAGCGAAGAGCCTAAAAACCTCTCTCCGCCGCCGGAGAGGGTAATCGTTCTCTCAATAAGTCCCCGGAGACATTGACGGCAGCATTCTTTGACTTTCATGACCGATCCAATAGGATATATTCAAATGTCCTTCATTGCAATGTCAAAGAAAGGGCCCGGGACAATGATCGATGACCAATGATAGAGCGAATAATGCTATTTTTTTTCTTTTCATTTGTTATAATAGATTGGAGAAGAACACGGGGTTAAAAACAATCAGGTTCGTGCGACACGCTGATCTTCTTCATCTATCCAGGCATTTCTTTGAACTGCCTGTCCCGCTCATACTGCCGCTGCCGAGAAAACGGGTATCCAATCATGATCGGATGGTGAACGATGTCCCAGAAACAACCGGTCGGCGCCTATGTCGACTACCATATTCTCGACCTGCTCGCCAGGGACAGTATCGAAGACAACAGGCTCACGGACGACTGGAACGCGATGAAGGAGATCTGGAAGCTCTACCATGAGAACCGGGTGCGGCTTGTCACCTCCGTCGAGGAGATCGAACTCGATTTTGTCATCCACATGAACCGGGGGGGATTGTGTGTTACCGACACCTTCCAGATAACCGACAATATAGACCACTTTGAAGACTGGGAACTGGCTGACCGCAACGACACAGGCCGCTGGCGGGCCATCGTCGAGCTCTATGACCAGCTGGAGACCGTGAACGAACAGACCGGCCCGCACGGGACCGACGGCGCCGACAAGGACGATCCGTCAAGGATGCATGATCACATCAGCATCATCCTCGGGAAAGAGGAGCAGAAAGAGCGGGGGCCGGGAAAGGCGGAACTGCTGATCCTGAGGGACTGCGCGGCCCTGCTGCACAACCATTTTGACGGTTCGAAATGGGCAGACATGAAGCATATCGATTACGGCCTCAACTGGAGCGTTCTCAGAGAGGTCCTCCCGAAACACGGGCACAGCGCGACCTTGAACGGTGAGCACGCGTCTTTCAAGAAAAACCTCCTCGGTCTTCTCAACAGGCTGGTGGGCATCAGCAAGAAAAGTTGTCCCAGGCTCCCCATGAAGGAAAGCCATATAGATTTTGTCCTCGACATTATCACGAAAAAATACTGCCAGGAAGACATGGAGAGGCACGTCTGTCACATCCTGTGCTCTTTAAGGGGTGGGATCGAGTACTACCTCACCATGGATGAAGGACTGGTCGAAAGATTCGCTGCCGGAAAGGACAAACTGCTCAGCCTGACCGGACACGGGGCCGTCAATTTAGAGGTCATACGCCCGTCAGAATTGGAAAAAAAATTAAAAAGTTTGAATACTTGAGGGAAAAGGCAGAGGTTTATTTTTCACTGAAGCTGTTCTGATTCCGCATCAAAGATGGTATCGCGGCGGCGGCAAGGAGCCGACGCAGGCGTACTTTCGTACGTCGAGGAGCGCGACGAAGCTGCAAACAAAGATAACGCTTTGATGCGGAATCAGAACTAGTTCCAGTCGTCGGTTTGAGGCTGGGGCAGCTGATAAGACTTCAGGTGCTCTATATATTTGTAGAAACCCTCCGGGTCATCCTTCTCCAGCTTTTCGATCTCCGGGAGTATCTTTTTCATCAACTCTTCGTCGTATACGGCCTCTATAGGATAGTTCATGTATGATGAACGCCTGATAAGGGCATAGGCCTTCTGCTGCTCGGGCGCCAGGGTCAGGAACTTGTCGAGCTCGGACAGCATGTATGTCTTTTTCTCGTTGAGGGGGCCGTCCACCTGCATGAGCAGGTTGAGGCTGAAATCACCACAGGAGAAGTATGTGTGCATCTCATCGAGGTTTGCGACGAGGGTCTTTATCTCCCCGACGATCTCGGCGTCATTCATGGCGACAAAACTGCCGTCGGTCACGAGTCTGCGCATAGGAGACATGGGGTGCATGGCAAAGGTCCGAACCCTGATGAAATCGGGCCTGATCTGGTTCAGGAGCCTTGCCGTTTCGACGGCGTTCTCTTCGCTCATGGTCCTGCCGCCCACACCGGGCATAATATACTCGGAAAGGGACATACCGGCTTCGACAACCTTTTTTCCGCCCTCCACGATGTCCTCGGGTGTGATCCCCTTTTTTATCATTTTCAGGACCTTCGCCGAACCGCTCTCCATGCCGACATGGATCCTCGTGAGGCCTGCCTCTTGCAGCTGCTTCAATTCTTCCGCCGTTTTACGTTTCAGCGTGGTGGCGCGCGCGTAGGTGGTGATGCGCTCGAGGCCGGGGAACTTCTCCCTCGTGTAGTTTATTATCTCCAGGATGTCCTGGGTCTTGAGGACGAGGCTGTCCGCGTCCTGGAGAAATGCCGATTTGATCATGCCGCGGTAACTTTCATACTCCTTCGCCATGTTGTCGATGTCCTTCTTGACCTCTTCAACACTTCGGCGAGAGAATTTTACCCCTTTATAAGCGGGGCAGAAGATGCACTGGTTCCAGGGACAATTCCTGGTGACTCTTATTAGTAGGCTCTGGGCCTCGCTCGGCGGTCTGATGACTCCCTGTTCGTACATATATCTATCACCGCTCCTCGTCTTGTTATGCCGGTTTCTGCGGGGCCCTGATGCCGACTGTGGCCATGTATATGACGGTCTCTTCCGTGCCGTCAAAGTCCAGTATACGGTTCACGTCGTCGTCGTAGAATGCCCCTATGGCGCATACGCCGAGCCCGAGGGCCTCTCCGGCAAGATAGAGGTTCTGGGCTATATGGCCGGCGTCAAGATAAAAATAGCGGTAGGCTCTCTGGCGGTATTTCCAGCTCCCCCGCCCTATAACGGCCGACCAGATGAAGGTCGCCTGCGCGCCGAGGATGACCGTCTGCTGGAGGGCAGCCTCGGTAAGCTCTTCGGAAAAATCGCCTTCCTTCAAAAGTTCAAGATCGTAATCACCGGGCCTGAAGTGATAAATGCCTTCCTTGAGCCCGTCGACGGCACGGATGCACAGATATGTTTCGACGGGGTATAGGCCTCCCGCGGATGGCGCGGTTCTGAAAAAGGTGTCGCCGAACTGGGCTGTCAATCCCTGTGTTGCCCAGACAAGCACGGATAGATCATTGAGCTTTAGAGATTTTCTTACCGTGTATTCCCTTCGCGACCTTCGCCTCAACAGCAGCTTCCAGAGATTTGTTTCGCCGCCCGCCTTAGGCTCAGGCAGGGAGATCCGCGCGAGGGGATTCGGGTATTCCTTGAAAGTCTCGGGGATGGACCCCCAGTTGAGCATGAAGTTGGCGAGCGTTGCCGGCGTATATTTGGTCTCGTTCTGGAATGTGAGCCCTATGTCCGGTATCTCTTTCTCCTTTTTTGTCAACATGGCACCTTTTTAAATTTTATTTATATTTAATATGCTTCAAATGTCCGTATATGTCAATGACGATAAAAAGATGTAGGGGGGTGTGATAACTAAGTACCGAATAATGTTATAAGTCACTTCTGAATAATCTTACGGTGTGTAAAATTAAGGGGATTTTAGGAGTGTTTTCAAGAGGGGTTTGATTTTAGGTAGTTGGGC
>JAKLET010000030.1 GCA_022711595.1 Deltaproteobacteria bacterium | reverse complement strand
CTGGGCAAGACACCTGGTGATGGCGCTCGTCAGGGTGGTCTTCCCGTGATCTATATGTCCGATGGTTCCTATGTTCACATGTGGTTTCGTCCGTTCAAACTTTTTCTTACCCATAGAGGACCTCCGTTTTATTTTTTATGGAGCCCATGAGCGGGATTGAACCGCTGACCTCATCCTTACCAAGGATGTGCTCTACCGACTGAGCTACATGGGCGCCTGGAACGGGCAACATCCAAACCCGATTACGGCTCCACAAGCGGGCATCTTCACCCGCTACGGTTTATGGAGCGGGCATCTTCACCCGCTACGGTTTATGGAGCGGGCATCTTCACCCGCTACGGTTTATGGAGCGGGAAACGGGACTCGAACCCGCGACCCTCAGCTTGGAAGGCTGATGCTCTAACCAACTGAGCTACTCCCGCGCCTTATCTATCGTCAAGCGCACTAATCCAAAAACCCGGAGCCTAAAAAATAAAAAACTCCGAATCCCTGGTTTTATATGGTGGAGAGGGGAGGGATCGAACCTCCGAAGGCTTCGCCAACAGATTTACAGTCTGCCCCCTTTGGCCGCTCGGGAACCTCTCCGTTATAGCTGGTGATGGGACTCGAACCCGCAACCTGCTGATTACAAATCAGCTGCTCTGCCGATTGAGCTACACCAGCAAAATAGTTATTATACTACAAGAATCATGCCAAAATCAATATTATACTGCGTGCGAACAGACATAAATTAATAAAATATTTTACCCCCCTATGTCAATACATTCCTTTGTAATATCACATTCTACCCAAATATGTTTCATATAATATATTGACAATAACGTGGGAAATGTAGTTAAATAACAAGCTTTTATATCTTTAAGGAGGTGATGCCGTTATGGTATGTGAAACACTGAAGCCCGGTATTGAGTGCCTGTTCATGAAGAAGACAGGGTGTTCATACAACGGTGGCAAATGCTACACCATCGTCGAGCAGTGCGAAGGATGCACCAGGGTCCTAGAATTCGAAACAGGCAAATACTGTGCGAGCTTTCCCTATCCTGCCCAAAAGTGGCAGAAGGGCTCCTGCCCCATGTCAACCCACGTGAAAAAAGCGTCCAAGGTTGAAGAGCAGAAGATCAACCCGCTGAAAGCATCCAAAAGAAGTGCCGGCAAAAAGTAGTATTTTGTCGCTCAGGGATCGCTTGAACACAAACATAAATCGATTACATGGAGAGGGATCTCACGGATAGTAATCGTCCGTGTATCGTTCATGTGTTGTATTATGCCTGCGGACAGTAAATGAACAGATATTTTCCATTGAGCCGAAAATCGCCCGAAAGATACGGAACGATTTGACTTTTAAACCCAATGGATGATAAAAAAAGAGAAATCTAACGAGGAGGATTCCCTTTGAGGAAGAATAAATCGGCCATAAAACGAACCCTGCAGTCTGAAAAACGCAGGCTCAGAAACTCTCACGTCAAATCAACTATGAAGACAAAGATCAAACGGGCGCTTGTCGCGATTGAGAAAAAAGATCAGGGACAGGTCGAAACCCTTTTCAGGGACGCCGTCGCCTCTATCGATAAGGCATCAACAAAGGGTGTCGTCCATAAGAATAATGCCGCCAGAAAGGTTTCCAGATTGTCCAGGAAGCTTCACAAAAGCCAGCAGGCAAAAGCCTGATGGTCAATATTCCAGAAGCAGCTGTGCGCTGAACCGCCTTGCCATGCGGGCTGACAATCGCCGTATGGCCTCTCTCCTGTTGTATTCTTCGGCACCGACATTTTCAACACGATAGATCTCTGAATCGGAAAGCGAAAAATTCTTCACGAGCTTTCCGTTCTTCTGATACAGTGCGATATCTAGTCCAACTCCCACCGCTTTTTCAAGGACAACCCCGTCTGCACCGAGGGATGAAGGTGATGTTGTAACCGTAGTTATGTTGCCCTTCATGTAACCGTCCGCCGATTCCCTGTTCAACGTAAAGAGCCCCATCGACAAAAGCTCCTTGGTAAAAGAGTCCATGACGGGCTGTGCTATATGAGCCTCGTAAGTTGAATTCTTGAAGATCGATACGTAAATAGACGATATCTCTCCGCCATATATGCCCTTTCCGCCAACCATCTGGTACCCGCACGCTGCCAGTGCCACAATCAAAACTGCCATAACAAAGAATAACCCTGCCCTCTTCATTTTCTTACCCTTCATCGCTACCACCTGCAACCTGTGGCCTACCATCTTTCCTGTTGCCTTTCCCATGACCTATCACCCATGACCTATCACTCATTTATTATATCAACACACAATATTAACAAGTTTGTTCGGAACAACGATCGTCTTCTTCACCTGCTTGCCTTCGAGGTGTTTTTGTATTTTCTCAAGGGCAAGGACCATCTCCCCGAGATCTTCCTGGGTCATGTCCCGATCCGCCTCACAGGTATCTCTCAACTTACCGTTAACCTGCACGGCGATCATGACCTTCTCCTCTTTTACCAGTCCTTCGTCATATGAAGGCCAGATGGCCCCCAGGGACGCAACATCCCCACCGAGCATCTCCCATAGTTCTGAAACAATATGCGGAACAAAGGGGAAAAGGAGCCTTAGCACGGTTTCGCAGCCCCCCTTCAACACGGCCCGGGATGCTTCATCGGCGGGTTCTTTTTCTACAAACTTGTATATTGTATTGACAAGTTCCATTATGCTCGCTATCGCCGTATTTAGATGAAAACGTTCCAGATCTTCCGTGACCTTTTTAACAGTCTTGTGGATCTTGTGGATCAACAGTTTGTTGTCGCCCTGCGCCCCGGGAAGTTGATCCAGCGATTTGATCACACAGAGAACATCGGCGCGCTCATTGACGAGCCTCCAGACCCTCTGGAGAAAACGAAAACTGCCCTCCACACCCTGGTCGCTCCAATCGAGATCCTTCTCCGGCGGTGAAGCAAACAGGCAGAAAAGCCGGGCCGTATCCGCACCATACTTTTCTATGAGGTAATTTGGATCAACAACATTGCCTTTGGATTTGCTCATCTTTGCGCCGTCCTTGATGACCATCCCCTGGGTGAGAAGGTTTTCGAAAGGTTCACGCACACCGACAAGGCCGAGTTCATTGAGAACACGGTTGAAAAACCGGGAATAGAGCAGGTGCAGAACCGCGTGTTCGATACCTCCTATATACTGGTCCACCGGCATCCAGTGATCGACGCGTTTTCTGTCCAGTGGGCCTTTATCGTAATCCGCGCAGGTATACCTCAGGAAATACCAGGAAGACTCTACGAAGGTGTCCATCGTGTCCGTTTCCCGCCGAGCCTTCTTTTTGCAAACAGGGCAGTCAACCTCGTAGAATTCCGGATGATCGGCGAGCGGTGAGCGGCCCACCATCTTGATCTCGAGATCGACGGGAAGGACAACCGGCAGGTCTTTCTCCGGCACCGGCAGGGTCCCGCATTCATCACAATAAATGATCGGTATCGGCGCACCCCAGTAGCGCTGCCGGGAGATGCCCCAGTCTTTCAGGCGGTAGTTGACCGTTCTCGTACCGAGGCCCTTCTCTTCAAGGTAATCGATGATTGAATTTATGGCCTCACGGTTGTTCATCCCGTTAAACCTGTCCGAATTGACAAGGACGCCCTCATCGACATAGGCGCAATCCATGGCGGCAGGATCAAGTATTCTGTCTTTCGGCGTTATGGTAACTATGACCGGAAGGTTGTATTCCCTGGCAAACTCGAAGTCGCGCTGGTCGTGCGCCGGGACGGCCATTATGGCACCCGTTCCATACTCCATGAGAACAAAATTCCCCACGTAGATGGGTATCTTGTTGCCGGTCAAGGGGTTGATGGCATATTTTCCGGTGAAAACACCTTCTTTTTCCAGGCTTATTTCTCCCCGGAAGCTCCTGTCCTGAGTCTTCACCTTTTCGATAAAGGCGGCCACCTCTTTTTCCTGCGCCGTGCCCGCGGGAAGCTGCGCGCTTAAGGGATGCTCCGGTGCAAGGACCATGAAGGTAACACCGTACAGGGTGTCTGGCCTGGTGGTAAAGATCGTGAAGGGAGTGCCGTCCTCAAGCGAGAAATGGACCTCTACGCCATAGCTCTTTCCTATCCAGTTCTTCTGCATGCTCGTGACCTTCTCGGGCCAGCCGGGAAGCCTGTCGCAGTATTCGTACAGTTCGTCGGCATACTTCGTTATCGCAAAGAACCACTGTGTCAGCTCTTTCTGTACGACCTCCTCTCCACAGCGCCAGCAATTACCTCCCTCGACTTGTTCATTCGCAAGAACGGTCTGACATTTGGGGCAGAAATTGACGGGCGAGCTCTTTCGGTAGACGATGCCCCTTTCGTACATCTTCAGGAACATCAACTGCTCCCACCGGTAATAATCGACGTCGCAGGTGGCTATTTCCCGCCGCCAGTCGTAGCCGAAACCGAGACGTTTGAGCTGTGTGCGCATGTAATCAATGTTGGCATGGGTCCATGAAGCCGGCTGGACACCTCGTTCGATGGCTGCATTTTCGGCGGGCATGCCGAAGGCGTCCCATCCCATAGGGTGCAACACGTTCAAGCCCTTCATCCTCTTGTACCTGGCAATGACGTCACCGATGGAATAGTTTCTCACGTGTCCCATGTGGATATTGCCCGAGGGATACGGGAACATCTCGAGGAGGTAGTATTTTTTCTTCGATGGGTCCTCATCAACCCGGAAAGTCTCCCGCTCTTCCCAGTATTTTTGCCATTTCTCTTCGATCACATGTGGTTCATAGGGGTTCATTCAAGTTCTCCAAACATGTATTGGGCCTGCAAACTGCCAGGATGTCCGGACACTGTTTCGCTCGCTGCCCCATGCGCACGGACCCTGACATCCCGCATGGATCGGGCGCACGGACCTTACTCGAAGCCGCGACTCGCGCGAGGTTCCATTGCGGAGCAAAAAGCTCTCCCGCACATCTAAAAAAAATACCAGGACAAATTTGTTTGTCGGCCGTTTTTTATCACTTATTCTTGCGCAGCGCCCTTATACGAAGCCTCAGGGCGTTGAGCCGGATGAAACCGCCGGCATCCTTCTGGTCATACACCGAGTCCTTGTCGAAAGTCGCGAAATCCTTCATATACAAAGAGTTATCCGACTTGCGCCCAACGACGATGCAGTTGCCTTTGTAGAGCTTGATCCGTGCCGTTCCGTTCACGACTGACTGGATCTCGTCTGTGAGTGCCATAATGGTTTTCATCTCGGGTGAATACCAGAACCCGTAATATATAAGTTCCGCCACTTTCGGGATCAGGCCGTCCCGGATGTGCATCACCTCGCGGTCCAGGGTGAGCGTTTCAACGGCACGGTGCGCCGCATGAAGGATGGTACACCCGGGTGTTTCGTACACACCTCTCGATTTCATGCCCACAAAACGATTCTCAACGATATCGACCCTGCCTATGCCATTTTTGCCGCCTATCTTGTTCAGGTGATCGACGATCGCAAAGGCAGACATCTTTTTACCGTTTATCTTCACGGGAACACCCTTCTCGAAGGATATCTCCACATACTGCGGTCTGTTGGGGGCCTTCTCCGGAGAGACTGTGGTTTTGAACATATTCTCGATGGGTTCCGCCCATGGGTCCTCCAGAATGCCGCCCTCGTAGCTGATATGCATGAGGTTGCGGTCCATGCTGTAGGGTTTCTTCTTCGTCACGGGAACATCAATGCCGTGTTTCTTCGCATAATCGATGAGGTCATCCCTGGAGGCAAAATCCCACTCTCTCCAGGGGGCTATTATCCTTATGTTCGGCTCCATGGCATAGTATGTCAGCTCGAACCTGACCTGGTCGTTGCCCTTGCCCGTCGACCCGTGGCACACGGCATCTGCCTTCTCTTTTCTTGCTATTTCTATCTGCCTTTTGGCGATAAGCGGTCTGGCAATGGACGTACCCATGAGGTAGTTGCCTTCGTAAATTGCATTTGCCTTTATTGCAAAAAATATGAAATCCCTGGCGAACTCCTCCCGAAGATCATCTATATAAATCTTGGAAGCGCCTGTCTTTAAGGCCTTTTCCTTCAATCCGACAAGCTCTTCCTCCTGCCCCACGTCGGCGGCGTAAGCGATGACCTCGCAGCCGTACTCTTCCTTGAGCCATTTCACGATGATGGATGTGTCGAGCCCTCCCGAATACGCGAGGACCACTTTCTTCACTTTTTTCATAATTGACCTCCGTTATTGCCCGATCTCAAGTTCTCTTTCTTCCCATCAGCCATTCAAGAAGCGCCTTCTGCGCATGGAGCCTGTTCTCGGCCTGCGTAAAGATGACTTCGCTGTAGCGTTCGAAAACCTCATCGGTTATTTCCTGGTTGCGGTACGCCGGAAGGCAATGCATGACTATGGCATCCTTGCGGGCGAGCGCGAGCAGTTTGTTGTCGATCTTGTAGCCTTTAAAGGCCTTTTTTCTGACCTCTTTTTCCTTTTCCTGCCCCATGCTGACCCAAACGTCGGTATAGATGACATCGGCATCACGCACCGCCCCTGCGGGATCGTTGGTGATAAAAAAGCCTCCGCCCTTTGATGCCTTCTCCAAAAGAGTTCTGTCGGGCTCGTATCTCTTCGGGGTCGCAATGGAAAAATGAAGCTTGAAAAGGATCGCGGCCTCCAACCATGAATTGGCGACATTGTTCCCGTCGCCTATGTAAGCAATCCTGACGTCTTTGAGACCGCCTTTGTATTCCTGTATGGTGAGAAGATCGGAGAGGATCTGGCAGGGATGACAATAATCCGAAAGACCGTTGATGACGGGGATCGTCGCCCATTTCGCAAGCTCATCCACTATCTGCTGTGAATATGTCCGGATCATCACCGCATCGACATACCTGCTCAGGACACGTGCCGTGTCCTTTATGGGTTCCCCTCTGCCTATCTGCGTTTCCGAGGGGGAGAGAAAAATGCCGTGTCCGCCCAGTTCGTGTATGCCTGTTTCAAAAGAAAGGCGCGTCCGCGTCGAGGCCTTTTCGAAGATCATCGCAAGGCTTTTTCCTGCGAGAGGGCGGTATACGCTGCCTTTTAGCCGCATGTCTTTCAGTTTTTTCGCCCTTTCAAGGAGGTGATCGGCCTCCTTCCTTGTAATGTCCAGTAGTTTCGTATAGTCCCGTTTCACCCTTTTTTCCTCTCAAATATCCGGCCGGCCATCTCAAGAAATATGTCAATGTCTTCCTTTCTAATAATGAGAGGCGGCACGAGCCGCAGGGTCGTCCCCTTCGTACAGTTCAATATCACGCCTTCCCGGAGAAACTCCTTCGCCACCGCATCGGCATCTATGGAAAGCTCAATACCCCATATCAGGCCCATTCCTCTGACATCCACGATAAAGGGGAATTTCTTCTTCAGGGCCAGAAGTCCTTTCTGCAGGTATTTACCCACATCGACGCAATTCTTCAAGACACCGTCATCGATCAAGGTGTTAAGCGTGGCAATCACAGAGGAGGCAGCCAGCGGGTTCCCCCCGAAGGTGGAGGCGTGAGCACCAGGCACGAATGCGCTCATGGCTTCGTCGGTAGCCACCATGGCGCCCACAGGAAACCCGTTGCCCAACGCCTTCGCAAGGCTCATTATGTCCGGTTCTATCCCGAAATGCTCGTAGGCAAAGAAGGTGCCCGTCCTGCCGATGCCTGTCTGCACCTCATCGAGGATAAGGAGGACGTCCTTTTCTCTGGTCAGCTCCCTTAAGGCCTTGACATATCCCTTGTCCGCCACGTGGACCCCGCCTTCCGCCTGGATCAGTTCCAGCATGACGGCGCAGGTCTTGTCCGTTATGGCCTTTTTGACCGCTGATATGTCATTGAAGGGCACATGACAAAAGCCGGGGGCAGCCGGTTCGAAGCCCTCGCTGAATTTTCTCTGACCCGTTGCCGCCAGGGTCAGGATGGTCCTGCCGTGGAAGGAATTATCCATGGCGATGATCTCGTTCCGCCCCTCGCCGTGCTTCACCCAGGAATACCTGCGGGCAAGTTTGATGGCGGCCTCGTTTGCCTCCGCCCCGCTGTTGCAAAAAAAGACCTTGCCGCCAAAGGAATGTTCCACAAGCATCTGCGCGGCCTTTATCTGCGGCTCCATGTAAAAAAGGTTCGAAACGTGGAAAAGTTTCTTCGCCTGGGCGGTAAGCCCCTCCACGACATTCACGTGAGCATGCCCCAGGCTGCAGACGGCAATGCCCGAAAGAAAATCGAGATATCGTCTGCCGTTCACATCCCACAGCCAGCAGCCCTCTCCTTTCGTGATGACTATCGGAAAACGGTTATAGGTATTTGCCAGATATTGTGTTGCCTTCTTTATCAATTCTTCCTGCATTCCTTTAATCTCCTGTTATTTCCGTTCCAATACCCGAATCGGTAAAAACCTCAAGGAGGATGGCATGGGGCACTCTTCCGTCAACAACATGCGCCTCCCGGACTCCGGCCTTTAACGCATCGGTACAGCAGGTCACTTTCGGTATCATCCCGCCGGTCACCACCTCGTCTTCGATGAGCTTTTCGATCTGGGATCTTTTCAATAGGGAAATGAGCCGCCCGTCGGCCCCCATTACTCCCTGCACATCGGTCAGGAGGATGAACTTCTCTGCGTTAAGTGCCGCTGCAATGCTTCCTGCCGCCGTGTCTGCATTGATGTTGTATGCCTTCCCGTCCTCTCCGTCGGCGATGGGCGCTATGACCGGGATATATCCGTGTTTGCTTATGTCCTTGATGATGGCCACATCAACTGAAGTTATCTCTCCGACGAGGCCGATGTCCCCTCTTCCTTCCACCTGTCTGGCGAGTAACAATCTTCCGTCCTTGCCGGACAGACCGATAGCCTTGCCTCCCATATCGTTGATGTTCTTGACGATCTCCTTGTTCACACTGCCGGAGAGGACCATCTCAGCGATCTCCAGGGTCTTCTCGTCAGTCACCCTTAAACCATCGACAAATCGCGTGGGTATCTGAAGGTCCTTGAGGAGCCTGCCGATCATTGGGCCTCCCCCGTGGACAATGACAGGGTTTATCCCGACATACTTGAGGAGCGCCACATCCTTGGCAAATTCCTTTTTAAGCGCCTCCTCCTCCATTGCCGCGCCGCCGTACTTGATGACGAAGACGGAACCTGCAAATTTCTTTATATAAGGAAGTGCTTCCAGCAGCGTCTGGATCTTTTCACTCATAATTCATACACCCCGATAATATATCATTACAGTATGTACCTGCTCAGATCCTCTTTTTCCAGAAATTCTCCCAGTTTCTCACGGACATATGACTGCGAAACTGTTATTTTCTGACCTTTAAGGTCAGGCGCGGTGAAGGAGATATCATCGAGAAGCTTCTCCATAACCGTGTACAGCCTTCGCGCGCCGATGTTCTCCGCCATCTCGTTGACGCGCTGGGCAATATCGGTGATCTCCCTGACAGCTTCCTCATCGAATTCAAGGTCAACATCCTCCGTCTTCAGAAGCGCGCAGTATTGCTTTATGAGGGCATTCTCGGGCTCCGTGATGATCCGGTAGAAATCGTCCTTGTTGAGCGCATCGAGCTCCACCCTTATGGGGAAACGGCCCTGCAGCTCGGGGATAAGGTCCGCCGGCCTGGACATGTGGAAGGCCCCGGCGGCGATGAAGAGTATGTGGTCCGTCTTCACCATGCCGTATTTCGTAGTCACCGTGGTGCCCTCCACGATGGGCAGGATATCCCTCTGCACGCCTTCGCGTGAAACATCAGGCCCTTGCCCGTGGTCACGGCTTGCGATCTTGTCAATCTCGTCAAGGAAGATGATCCCCGATTGTTCAACGCGTTCGATGGCGTCGGATGTCACCCTGTCCATATCGATGAGCTTCCTCGATTCCTCTTGGATAAGGTGCTCGTATGCCTCACCGACCTTCATCTTCCTGCGCTTGGTCTTCTGGGGCAGCATATTGCCGAACATGTCGCGAAGCTGCATGTCCATTTCCTCCATGCCCTGGGAAGAAAATATCTCTATGATGGGCAGCGCCCGGTCGGGCACTTCAAGCTCCACCAAACGGTCTTTGAACGCCCCGCTTTTTAACCGCGCACGCATCTTTTCTCGCGACTGGTCGACGGACTCCTCCTCTTCCGGGACGGTGTTCGTACGCCTCTTGGGGAGCAAAAGGTCGAGTATCCGCTCCTCGGCCATCGTAGCCGCCTTTTCCTTGACACGCTCTTGTTCTTCCTTCTTGAGCATATTTACGGAAAGCTCCGTCAAATCCCTGATCATCGATTCAACGTCCCTGCCCACGTATCCGACCTCGGTGAATTTAGTCGCTTCTATCTTCAGGAAGGGGGCACTCGCCAGCTTGGCAAGCCTGCGGGCGATCTCCGTCTTCCCCACCCCTGTGGGTCCGATCATAATGATGTTTTTAGGCGCCACCTCGTCGCGCAGGGCCTCGGGTATCATCTGACGCCGCCAGCGGTTGCGCAGCGCCACGGAAACGGCCTTTTTTGCCTTATTCTGGCCGATAATGAACCGGTCCAGTTCCTCCATGATCTCTTTCGGTGTCAACTCTTTCATTCAAGTTCCTCGATGGTCACCCTGTCGTTCGTGTAGATACATATCTCGGATGCAATGGCCAGAGCCTCCCTGACTATATCCACCGCAGACAGGGAACCGTACTTTACCAGCGCCTTTGCCGCTGCCTGAGCATAGGGGCCGCCCGAACCAATGGCGGCGATCCCGTCGTCAGGCTCCACGACATCGCCGTTGCCGGAAAGTATCAGCGTATGGTCCCGGTCTGCAACGATGAGCAGGGCTTCGAGCCTGCGCAACAGCCTGTCAGTCCGCCAGTCCTTGGAAAGCTCCACGGAGGCGCGCATGATATTACCGTTATACTGCTCAAGCTTCTTTTCAAAACGTTCAAAAAGGGTAAAAGCATCCGAAGTCGCTCCGGCAAAACCGGCGAGGCACTTGTCCTGGTAGATCCTGCGAACCTTTTTCGCCGTGTGTTTTACCACGGTGGCGTTCATCGTCACCTGTCCGTCCCCTCCAATAGCAATTCTCCCGTTGTGTCTCACGCACAAAACAGTGGTGGCTTCCATTTATTTACCTTCTCGGGTGGGATTTGTCGTATATCTCCATGAGTTTGTCCATGGAAACGTGGGTGTATCTCTGTGTTGTGGAAAGCTTTGAATGGCCGAGCAGTTCCTGGATACCCCTGAGATCGGCCCCGTTATCGAGCATGTGGGTTGCAAAAGAATGCCTGATCCCATGAAGGGAAAGATTCTTGAAGAGCTGCGCCTTGATCTGGTGCTTCTTCATGATCCTGAGCAATCCCCGGTAGGTAAGCCGCTCACCCCGCCAATTGATGAAGAGGGCTTTGCCGCCGCCAAATTTGCCCATTCCTTTGGCCATTTCAATGTATTCCTCCAGGGCCTGTTTCGCCTTTTCTCCGAAGGGCAGGACCCTCTCCTTTCCTCCCTTGCCCGTCACCTTGACCCACATGCCGTCGAGGTGCAGCTCCTCTATATCCACGGCAAGAGCCTCGCTCGCCCTCATCCCCGTGGAATACATGAGCTCGAAAATAGCCCTGTTGCGAACATTGAGCCAACCCTCCCTGGGGAGAAAATCCAGAAAGTGGAACATCTCGTCAATGGTATAGAATTTTGGAAGGTGCTTCTCTATCTTCGGGTTGCGTATCACCAGGGCGGTGTTCTCATCGATGTAGCCTTTCTTTTTCATGAATTTGAAAAAAACCTTGATGGCCGACACCTTCCGCGAGAGAGACGATTTCTTCAGACCCTTGTAGACCTCAACTATGTAGGCCCTTATGGTATTGTGGTCTATGGTCTCCACCGGGCTCTTTTCCACGAACCGGATAAAGTCCTCCACGTCACTGCGGTACGCCCTTCTCGTGTTGAAGGCGGCCCCCTTCTCGTTGTCAAGGTACCGGTAGAACTCCTTCACGGCAACCTTGATGGTCTGTTTATCCATAGGACTATTATTTTATAATTTTCTCCCAAATAATCAAGAAAATTCCCCTGATGTCCATATCTTGCGCGCCTTCGTACCGCCTGCCTCGATTCGCATGATCAAAAATATACCTTCGACAGCTTTGTCGACACAGACAGGGCGCTTCGACATATATTGCCTGATACCGTAGACCAGGTAAAAGAACCGGGCTGGCGTAACGTGAAGAAATCATGCAGCTATCGGAATACAGCCTCCGATGGCACACATGTTGCTAAATGATGGGGACTATGCTTAGCACATTCTTTCATAATGAAATATTTAAAAGATACACATGGGATACGCTGCTGCAATCTCAATCGGTCTTCCTGGCCCAACCATCATTTTTACTGGTGGCCCTCTGTCTCTTAATGCAAACGACCCTCGCATTCAGAAAAGAGCAGGAAACCGGAGGCCTTTTATCGGCGGCGGACCTCAGCAGAAAGAGGCAAACGTAAATTGACTACCGGGGCAGATCATGCCCCATGAGGGATCAGGGGTTACCCCTTCCTCCCCTGACCCCTCCCCCCTATTTTTTAAAAGACGATTTCAACCGTTTTAACAGTTTGAATAGCTTGATGTTTAAAAAAACCCTGCAGCGATTATTCCGGCGACAGCCGCTGACCATAAACAGCGTCCGTCAATCATTGACCGGGAACATGGCATCGATAAATTCAGAAAAGCGGCTTGCGAAAAGGGCGTCCCTGCCCCGGAACCCTATTTGTCCTTCAACCCGAAGAGAGTGTGGACTATGGAGATAAGACTCCCCAGACTGTTGTCGAGATTTGCCGTCAACGCGACCATGGTCTGGGATTCGGGAAAGTAGGCAAAAAAGGAATTGAAACCCGATATGCCCCCCGTCTTGGCCGGAATGACCCTGCTCCCGATCATAATGGAATCGAGGCCATACCCAAAGGTCATGGGGAGGCCCGGGTCGGTGAACACGAATTCGGTCCCGTTGTTGAGACGGGCCGGAGAGAACATATCTCCAATCGATCTTTTTGTGAGAAGAGCCTTTGCCGTGAAAACCTTCGCGAGTTTGATCAGGTCCGAAGAGGTTGAGGTCATGCCGCCGCTCGCATAGGGCAATATGAGGCTCGCATATGGAGCATTCATGAGTTTTCCGGCATAGATGTAACCGGAAACCCGTTTGGGAACAATGGCGCTTTTACTTCCGAGAACGGTATGGGTCATCCCGAGGGGTTTAACAATCCTTTTATCAAGGAAATCGCCGTAGGAAACGCCCGTCACCTTTTCGATGACGAGCCCCAGAATAATACAGCCCACATTGCTGTAACGCGCTTTTTGTCCGGGCTCATAATCAAGCGGCTCAGCGGCCATGCGCGCGATGACCTCCTGAGGAGTCCAGTCTTTCTTCTGGTTGCTTTTGAAGGGTTCCGTATCGGTCATTTCGCTGATACCGGACGTGTGCTGGAGGAGATGTTTCAGGGTGATGTCGTGCCACTGGGGGTATTGGGGGAAATATTTCGTGATCCTGTCATTGACGCTCAGCTTCCCATCCTGCTGGAGTATGAGAATTCCGATGGCGGCAAAGGTCTTTGATACCGACCCTATCTCGAAGACTGAATCCCTTTCCACGGGAATATTATGCTCCTTATTGGAGCTGCCGTAACTCCGCTCGATCGTTTTTCCAGGCATGGATATGGCTATTGAGAGTCCCGGGATACGTTTCTCTTTCATGATCCCGGTGACAACCTCGTCAACCTTCTCAGGGGTAACCTGCGGAGAGGTCTCCGCGGAAACAGGTGCTGCAATGACAAGAAACAAAAGGATGACAACTGCTAAAACGACACATATGGACCTTTTCTCCATGGGAACACCCTCCTGAACAGTAATTTGCAAAAACTGCTATTTCTTCTTCAAGACCAGCCGTATGGGGGCCCCTGTGAAGCCGAACTCCTGCCGGAGGCTGTTCTCGAGATACCTGCGGTAATGATCGGGAACAAGACGCGGCTGGTTTGAAAACAGGATGAACGTAGGGGGCAGGGCCTTTGCCTGGCTCGCGTAGAATATCTTTACCTGTTTCCCCTTCTGGTATGAGATGTCATGACGGGCAAAGAACTCCTCGAAAGCCTTGTTGAGGTTTGCCGTGCTGATCCTTTTAGACAGCTCTTCGTAGATTGTGAGGTTCGTTTCCAATATGTTCTCTATGCCCTCTCCCATTTTGGCCGAGGAAAAAACCACCGGCGCGAAGGACGCATGGGGAATACGCTCGTACACCATGTCCCGGTAGGTGTCCCGGGTAAATTCCCCGGCCACGAGGTCCCACTTGTTGATGACTATGCACAGACCCTTTCCCCTGGAAACAATGAGGTGGGCAATGCTGCCTTCCTGGTGCCCGGGGCCTTCGGCCGCGTCAACGATGAGGTTCACCACGTCGGCCCGTTCAATGCTCCTTACAGCGCTTGACACAGAATACTCTTCGACCTTTTCTGAGATCTTTCCCTTCTTTCTGAGCCCTGCGGTATCGATAAGAACAAGGTCCCTTCCATTATAGGCGATCTGTGAATCGACTGAATCACGGGTCGTGCCCGGAATGTCGCTGACAATCATCCTCTCCGAACCGAGGATGCAGTTGGCAAGGGAAGATTTCCCTGTATTCGGCTTTCCCACAAGTGCGATCTTCGTGGCATCAGTTCCTGCGATGTCTTGTTCCTGGTCGTGTTCCTGCCCGCCAATAGATCCAAGGACATCATCGAGAAGGTCGCCGATGCCAAGACCGTGGGCGGCGCTTATCGTGTACAATCTATCGACGCCAAGCTCATAAAAATCGATCAGATCGTCTTCACGCTTTTTCGAATCCACTTTGTTCACGACGTAAAAGATCGGCTTGTGCAGCTTTCTCAAGGCCCGGGAAATATCACGGTCCGCCGGCATCACCCCTTCCTTGCCGTCGAGCAGAAATATCACAGCCGCCGATTCAGCGAGAGAAGTCTCGATCTGCTTCATGATGAGCGATGAAAAACCGTCTTCTTCAGAGGAAGAGAAGCCGCCGGTATCGACGAGGAGAAAGCTGCGCCCCCCCATGTCGAATGACCCGTAGTTGCGGTCGCGGGTCACACCCGGAGTGTCTTCGGTGATGGCTTTGCGGTATCCTATGACACGGTTGAAGAAGGTCGATTTGCCGACATTGGGTCTTCCGACAATACTGATAAGCATTTTTTTTCTAATCATCGTACCTCAATAAAACACTCAGTAAAAACCCGACGAGCGGTAGTACCACAATGGATTGCAGCGCCATCGGTACCCCGTAATTGTCCGCGACGAGACCAAGGAGTGTAACACCGATCCCGCCCGTCCCTATGGCAAAACCCACCATGAGACCAGATGCGACACCGAGCTTGTTGGGAAGAAGCTTCTGCGCCATGACGATGGTAACGGAAAAAGTGGAGACAAGAAGCATGCCCTGAAGCCCCAGAACAACAAAAAGGAGTGCGCTGTTCTGGATGAATGGGATAAAAACAACAGGCAGTGTGACAGTGGAAAGGAGCATGGACACCCTTATAAAGAAACGGTGGCCGAAACGGTCGGCAATGGGTGCACCGAGCAGTGTACCCACGGCCCCGAAGAAAAGGAACACAAAAACAAGTTTCCCGGCGAACAGCGGGTCACCCTTGAGATAATTGACATAATAGAAAGGGATGTAGGTCATGAGCCCGATCTGTGTCCAGGAACGCATGATAACGATGAGGATTACCATCGTCAGTGACACCCAGGCTGCCGTGGACACCGGCAATGCCGTTTTTTTCGCCGCCTCGGCATGCTCCATGACGGGCACCATGATGGTCCTGCGGCTTGCAACAATCACGGCGGTGCACAGAAAGGCCGGGATGACAATGACAGGCAAAGCGGAAAAACCGAAATACTTGATGATAAAAACCGAAAGGATGGGCCCCAGTGAAAAACCGAGGTTGCCGCCGACGGAAAAAAAGGACATGCCCGTCGCGGCCCTGTCACCGGTGAAAAAATGGGCCGTCTTGTATCCCTCGGGGTGGTACGATGCCACACCGAGACCGCTTATCACGACAAGCAGGAGGATCACGGGATAATACGAGGGAACCGATAGCAGGCTGTAACCCGCGCCCGCACAGACAAGACCCAGGGGCAACAGATAGGCCATGGCCTTCTTGTCCGAAAAATAGCCGAAAACGGGTTGAAGTATTGACGAGGTGAAGTTGGCCATCATCAGGATAAATCCTGTCATGGTGTAACTCAGTCCCAGTTTGTCCTTGATGAAAGGCAGTGTGACCGGCAGGGCGCCCTGATAGATGTCTACCACAAGGTGGCCCAGGGATAGAATGAGGAGCACCTTGAGGTTAAATTTTTTCATTTTCGATAACATCTCTTAACTGGAGGAGGATCCTGCATGTGGCGCCCCAGATCCTGTCGCCGTTGTAATGGAACTGTCCCCATTGTTCCGGTGCAAGCTCCACCCTTTTCAGATGATTGTAGGGAAGAAAGATAAGGTAGGCCACCTCTTTCGGATTCATCGAGAATGTATATGGATAGGGAATGATGCCCACAAAGGGCGAGATGACCAGCCCCGTGTAGGTCCATGAATCATTGAGTCTGCCGATGACATCCACATCCTCGCGCCTGACGCCGATCTCCTCATAGGCCTCCCTGAATGCCGTATGCTCAAGGTTCTCGTCGCCGTCTTCGAACATCCCGCCCGGAAAAGAGACCTCTCCCTTGTGATGCCTTACCGTGTCGGCCCTCCTTGTCAGCACACACATGACATCGTCATCATGCTCAAAGAGCAGTGCGGCTGTCGCGGACCTTACGGAAGGATCACAATCGATGGGGAGCGGTCTGTGGGTCGAAATTCGTTCCCTGATGGTGGCGAGCATCGCCTATTTTAACGCGATGACGCTCGCAAAATCAACTGACGGCCTGAATGTCATAATTATGACATCAGTTCCTGCGGTCGGGATCCATGTTGAAAAGGAGCATAAGGCGCTTCCACATAATGATCCTTTCCATGTCCATCATGACCTCGGGGGCTTTCGACTGTTTGAACTGCCCGTACCTGTCGCAGCTCTTCACGAGGAGTTGGAAGCATTCCCGGATCGAGGTCTGGATGCTGCCACGGCCGCTTTTAACTGCTGTTTTTTCGGTTCGTGTTTTCATGTCATGTATATATGCAATACGTGTGCCACACGCTATTCGTTAAAAAATATTTTACTCTGCGCGGTTTTTTGTGTAAAAATGAAAGAAAGTCAATGTCATGATCTGATAGTTCGGGTATGAGGGATCCCTTCGGAGGAATGAGGCGATGAAAAAACAAAAGGCGGAAACCCCGGACATGCGGGACAAATTGACAAAGGACGTTATCGGCAAGGTAACGGCCCTTCTCAAAGGTCAGGGGTGTACACCCGACAAGTCCATGGTTGAAAAGAAAACCGGTGAGGCAATTGATGACTTTGTCGCCCAGTGGTATGAAGTATCTCTCGAAGCCATCGAGCTCAAGGACGGTGAGGCTGATTTCATTACCGATGACGAGATCGACAACCCCGAACTCATACAGGAGGCCAAGCGCAGGGTCATAAAAGAACTTTTCGAAGAACCGCCCGATGATTTCCACAACAACATAGCACAAAACATCATGGAGGAAATAGGCGGCTGAAACAACCGCTCGATAACAAGCAAAAAGAGTATCGACAACGGCACAATGACCGGGCAATGAAGTCAATGCCCTATGTTTTTTTTGTTGGTTACTGGCACTTGATCATTGGTTGTTTTCTTTTGTTTTCTGTTTTTCTTCGCCGTTCTCCTTATCTTTCTTCTTTTCCATGGCCTCGGTTATCTCTGTAAGCCGCTTTTCCACGAGACAATTGATGGTCCCCTCGGGGTAGGTCCCGTCTTCCCTCATCTGGCCCGCCTGCATCCCGGTCAGGATCTCCAGACCTTCTTCCATGCGTTCGATGGTATAGACATTAAAGAGCCCCTTGCTCACGGCATCGACCACATCTTCGCTGAGAACAAGGTTCTTCGCGTTGCGCTTCGGTACGATAACACCGTGCGTCCCATCGAGGCCGCGCATCCTGCAGAGATGGAAGAACCCCTCTATCTTCTGGTTCACGCCGCCTATGGGCTGGACATCGCCGTTCTGGTCCATGGAGCCTGTCACGGCAAAACATTGCTTGAGGGGAACTCCCGAGATACTGCTAAGGAGCGCATAAAGCTCCGCGCAGGTGGCACTGTCGCCTTCCACCATCTCATACAGCTGTTCAAAGGTAATGGAAGCCGAGAGGCTGATGGGCTTTTTTACGGCATACTTGCTTCCCAGGTAGCTGGTCACTATGAGGATCGCCTTTTCATGGATCTTCCCGCTCATTTTGGTCTCTC
The DNA here is from genome assembly GCA_022711595.1 of Deltaproteobacteria bacterium. Lineage (GTDB taxonomy): Bacteria > Desulfobacterota > Syntrophorhabdia > Syntrophorhabdales > Syntrophorhabdaceae > Delta-02. The sequence continues at coordinate 30,084 of JAKLET010000030.1, read as the reverse complement.
GTTCGAGATTTACCACGCCAGCCCTGCCCGTATAGGTTTTTGCCGTTATCCGCGACGGCTTGCCGAAGGCGTAATCACCAATATCGAGAACGGCAAGGCCATTCACCTGGCCCACCTTTTCCCCGGAGGTATTTACAATCAGAATGTCTTCAAGCATCATCTCACGAAGCCTCTCTTCGATTCGGTTCACCCGGAAGATCTTCTCTTCCACGGCACGCGAGACATGTTCAGATCTGACGATCTCCTCACCTTCCTTCCTGGCCCAGTAATGGGCCTCCCTGATGAGATCGGCGATATCGCTGAACCTGGTCGAGAGCTTATCCTGATGGTCCGCAAACCTCGAGCCCATTTCAACGAGCCGGGCAACGGCGGTATTGTCGAAGGGGAGCAGGTTTTCCTCTCTCTGACATTGGGCGGTAAACATGGCATACTTCTCCATGTTTTCGCCGGTTCGCTCCATTCTGCTGTCGAAATCGGCCTTGACCTTAAAAAGTTCCCTGGATTCTTCATCATAGGCATGGAGCATATAATAAAGGTACGGGTTCCCGATAAGGACAACCTTCGCGTTGAGAGGTATGGCCTCAGGCTTGAGGCCGGCCGTGCTGATCATGCGGTACTGCTCGATAACATCCTCTATCCTGATCTCCCTGTTCCTGAGTGCCCTCTTTAATGCCTCATATGAAAAGGGGTTTCTCAACAGCGCCATAGCGTCGATGACAAGGTAACCTCCGTTCGCCTTGTGGAGCGAACCTGCCTTTATCATGGTGAAATCCGTCGTCGCCATGCCGTACTGCACCTTGTACTCCATTCGGCCGAAAAGGTTCAGATATGTGGGGTTGCTTTCATAGACCACGGGAGCCCCCTGAATGTCCCCGTTGTTAACAATGACATTCACGGAATACTTTGCGAAGGAATTCTCCGCCCTTGGAAGCTTCAGAAAAGGAAACGGCGGTTGCTGCTCCTCTGCGGGTTTAAAGTCCTCCAGATGGGTCAATATCTCTTCCCTGACATCCTCAAGGTACTTCGCCACCTTCTCCTGCAGGGAATATTTCTTCTGCATCAAGTCGATCATGGGCCCGACAATGTCCAGCGCCACCATCCTGTCAAGCCGAACCATCATTTCCCTGACGATCTTCTCCGCTTCCCGCAGGATGCGGACCACATCGTTGAGCTTTTCCTGGAAAAGGCGGCCGGTTTCTTCCAATTTTTTTCGTGCCTTCTCATTGAGGGCATCGAACTCCTCCTTGGCCATCATTTCCCCGTTCTCTTTGGCAGGAACGATGAGAACACCCGTGGGGGTCCGCTTGACGGTGAAACCGCGCTGTTTTGCCTCGTCATCCAGGCGGGTGAGGTACTCCGATTGCTTCTGCTGGAATTCATCAATGATCTTGCTCTTTTGCGTCTCATATTCCTTTGACTCAAACGCCTTTGGTATCTCAAGTTTGAGGATCTGGACCAGTTCCTGCAGATCTTTCTGGAAGGCAACTCCCTTGCCTGGCTCGAAAGACAGGGCTATCGAGGAATCGGGATCCTTGAAATTATGGACATAGCACCAGTCCACCGGAGGATGTTCGCCGGCGGCCTTTTCCCTGAGCATATACATGACCGTGGACATTTTGCCGGTGCCGCTCTCACCGATGGCAAATATATTGAAGCCGGCACTGTCCATGCCGAGTCCGAAATCGAGTGACTTCAGGGCCTTTTCCTGTCCGATAGTCCTTGGAAATTCCACGACTGTATCAGTCCTTGAAAAAGCAAACGTGCCGGGATCGCATTTCTTGAAGAGTTCTTCAGGACCTAATTTCGTGATCACGCAATACCTCCTGATTTTGGACTGTCAGCTCAACATGGCGAAATTTGATTCTTTAATATAAAAAAATAACACCTCACTGCAAATAATCAACCTCAAACGCGGTAAAGCGTAAAACCCTTGAACCCTGGAACTTTTGGACTGTTTCTATCTCATCCAGCTTCCACCGGTGACACAGAGCGTCTGCCCCGTCATGTACTCTCCCTCGTCAGATGCGAGGAAAAGCGCCGCGTTGGCCACATCTTCGGGGGTACCTTTTCTCGGGTAGGGTATCTCCTCGAACATCCGGTCTATCTCTTCCTGCGGATAGATATGGGGGATGAATTCGTTGAAGATGAAGCTTGGCGCGATGGTGTTTGCCGTGATCCGGTGCGGCGCAACCTCCATCGCAAGGCACCTGGTGAATGCCATTACACCCGCCTTTGCAGCCGCATAATGGGCATGTCCGGCTGCAAGCCCCCGGAAACCGGCCACAGATGTGACGCTAATAATGCGGCCGCTTTTTTGCCTCATCATCACAGGAACCACCGCACGGCAGCAGTAGAATGTTCCGGTAAGCGATGTGGCGATGACAAGGTCCCAGACCTCATCGGAGATGTCCGCGACCTGCGCCGGGCGGTTCGTGCCCGCGTTATTAAAAAGTATGTCGATGCGTCCGAAAGCATCGAGCGTCGCATCGACAGCGGCCCTCACCCCCCTGGCGCTCGTTACATCGCACTTCAGCCCCATGGTCTTCACTTCATACTCTTTTGCGATCTGCACGGCAACATCTCTCGCGCGATCCTCATGCATGTCCGTTATCACTACAGCGGCGCCTTCCCTCGCCATGACCCGGGCTGTCGTCTGGCCGATTCCGGCACCCGCTGCGGCAGTCAACAGAGCAACTTTATCTTTCAGTCTCATTGGTCTTTTCTCCTTAAATAATGATACAAAATCGCCCCGGTGCTCCTCAAGGAGAAAAGAATGAACATGTTTTTTCTGTATCCTGCTCCCTGTTCCTTCAGTTTAATAAAACCATGTGATATGATATATAAATTCTTACAAAACAACTCCAGCGGAGATTTACGTGCCTAAGAAAAGACGCCGTGTGCGCAATATTGTCCTTTTAACCGCCATTTCTTTCGCCATTTCCACGACACTTTATCTCTTCGATGTTCTTGCCCCCTATGAGAACAGGTCCTTTGACCTCTTTTCGCAATGCCTTAATCCGCAAAAGGCCTCCGACCGCATCGTAATCATCGAGATCGACCAGCAGTCCATAGACGCGCTGAGCGCGGAGAGTATCAACTGGCCCTGGCCGAGGCAGGTCTACGCCCCCATCGTGGAGTTCACGTCCCTTGCCGATGCCATTCTGATAGATATTCTTTATACAGAGCCGTCCTCATACGGTCAGGAGGATGATACGATCTTCGGCGAGGCGGTCGGGAAAGCATCCAACGTTTACCTTCCTTTTTTTCTCTCACGCAACGAAAAGGCCGTATCGGCCGATGACACCGCCTATCTGAGACGCTTCGCCATTGCGGGGGGTCCGCCTTCGAAGCGGGCATACCGGTCCGTGACTGCACCCATCGATGCCGTCAGGCGCGGCGTGAAGGGGTCGGGAAACGTTGCCATAAGCCCCGACGCGGACGGTGTTTACCGCAGGATACCCCTCACATTCACTCTTGGAGACATGACCCTGCCCAGCCTCGTCTTTTCCTTCTTCTCGGGCAGGGGCGATGCAAAAGTAAACAGGGACGGCATCGTACTGGGCGGCACGCCGCTGCCGCTGGTGGACGGAAAGCTCCTCCTTCGTTTTCCCCGCGGTAAAAACCCGTACTCCGTCATCCCAGCCATCGACGTTCTCAGCGCGTATCGCGGCTCCGCCGGTCAGGGCAAACCTTTGACAAAGGATTTCTTCAAGGGCAAGGTCGTTTTTCTTGGCATGACGGCGGCGGGCCTTTTCGATCTCAAGTCAACACCAACCATGCCCGTATCTACGGGCGTCCATATCAACGCCACCCTCTTCGAGAACCTCAAGGAGGGCACATTCATGCGGCCCGTCGGCCCTGTCGTCATCATACCCCTCATGCTCGTTATCTCGGTTTTCATCGTCCTGTTCGTCCTCACCTACCACACAATAATCAAGAACCTCTCCGCTTTTGCAGTATGCTCCGCAGTTATTATCGGGCTGGCCGCCCTGCTCTTTCGCGGGGCGTGGTACCTTCCCACGACATATCTGCTGGTCTGCCTGATAACGAGCTTCATCCTTTGTGTTGCCTTCAGTTACGCATCTGAAGGCAAAGAAAGGCAATTCATCAAGAGGACCTTCTCGCAATATATGGACAAGACCATAGTTGAGTATGTTCTTCAGAATCCCGACATCGTCAGGCCGGGAGGCAAGAAAGTCAGGGTAACCGTCCTTTTTGCCGACATTGCCGGCTTCACCACCATCTCGGAACGGAACACCCCGGAAGACACCGCCCTCATGCTTCACAGGGTCCTCAATGAACTCACCGAGGTCGTCATCGATGAAAAAGGGGTCGTCGACAAGTATATAGGCGACTGCATCATGGCGTTCTGGGGCACTCCCCTTGTCACGCCAAACGATGAGATCAACGCGTGCCGCAGCGCGCTGAGGTTCATTGAAGAAATAAGGAAGATCAACGTCAAGTTCCAGGACGAGGGTATCCCTTCAATCGCGGTCCGCGTGGGCCTCCACACGGGGGACGCCATCGCCGGCAACATGGGCAGTGTAAGGCTCTTCGATTTCACCGTCATAGGCGACACGGTCAATCTCGCATCGCGGCTCGAATCGGTCAACAAGGTGTTCGGCACGAACATCATCGCCAGCGAACACACGCTCGCGGATACATACAACCTCTTCCTTACCCGGGAACTCGGGCCCATTGAGGTAAAGGGGAAATCGGAACCCGTCGTCATCCACGAAGTGATATGCGAAAAAAATAATATCGATCCATCCGTACAAAAAAAGGTTGATCTTTATAACGAGGCCTTCTCGCTCTACAGGGAAGAAAGGCTCTCAGAGGCCATAGAGCGCTTTGAGGCCCTCCTTGAAGAATACCCCGGCGACGGCCCTTCTATCTTCTGCAAAAAACGCTGCGAGAACCTCAAGACAAATTTTCCTTTGACAAAAAACTGGGATATTATTAAAATGACGGAAAAATGATGAAAAGAATAGTGATCATAACCATGGTTTTCCTGTTTGTCGCCACTGCCGTACTGGCCGAGACGGTCACGGTCATCACCAAGGAGAACACCATACGCGAATACAACAAGTTCTTCTCCCCCGTCAAGGCCTATGTGAAATACAACGACAAACTGGAAGTTCTCTCCATCAATGGAGATTGGTATAAGGTAAAATTCGGGCCATCCATCGGCTATATACACAAAACAGCCGTTGAAAAGAGAACGGCCTCATCGCCCGGCCTTTTTTCCCGTAAGGGTTCAGGGGTAAGCGAAAGCGAGGCGGCGCTCGCCGGCAAGGGATTCAACCCGCAGGTTGAAGCATCTTACAAAAGCAAGCACCCCGAGATGAAATTCTACCTTGTTGACAATATCGAGCGTTTTATTGTGCCTGACCGTGAAGTTACCGTATTCATAGCAAACGGGGGACTGGTGCAGCCATGATGAAAAGGTCCGTTGCATTTCTGTTCGCCCTTTTGCTGCTCTGCTCGCTGTCCGGATGTGAAACGATGGGCCTCGGCAATATCTCCCAGCATATCGGAACGGCGATGACCGTCGTGGACGCCACATCGAAGGCATCGCGGCCCATCTCCGATGAAGAGGAATATTATGTCGGCCGCGCGGTTGCTGCAAAGATACTGGGTTCCTACCAGCTCTCCAACGACAGGGAACTCACCCGCTACGTGAATCTCATCGGAAGGACTGTCGCCCTTCATTCCGATAAACCCTTTACCCATGGCGGGTATCATTTCGCCGTACTCGAAACGAATGAGATAAATGCCTTCGCCTGCCCCGGCGGAACCATCTTCATCACCCGGGGAATGATAAGAACGACATCGAATGAGGACGAACTCGCCGCGGTCCTCGCCCACGAAGTGGTGCACATAAACAAGCGCGACGGCGTTGCCGCCATAAAGAGCGCCCGCTGGACGCAGGCACTGACCGTCATCGGCACCACGGCCGCCAAGAACTACAGCCCCGCAGAGGTAGGACAGCTCGTGAGCCTCTTCGAAGGCAGCATAGATGATATCTTCAAGACCCTTGTCGTCAACGGCTACAGCAGATCACAGGAATACGCGGCCGACGAAGGCGCCCTCCAGCTTCTTGCAAAAAGCGGCTACAATCCGGGCGCTCTGGACAGTTTCCTGAAGCGCCTCGCCCAACAGGGGAAGGCTTCGGGCGGCGGCATCTTGAAAACCCATCCCGGCACGTCAGACAGGATAGAAAATATCTCGGGCAAGGCACCTTCCGGCAAGACCTCCACGAAAGCCATCGAAGCACGCACGGCAAGGTTCGTCAGTATCGTCCATTAAGCCACCCACCGGCAACATCTTTTCGGATATTTACATACAACCTCCCGGGGAGAAAAAATGAAGTATTTTATCGTCATCTTTCTTATATTCATTCCCATCGCAGTTTTCGGCGCGAAGGCACAGTGCCCCCGCTACAGCGTTTCCATGGAAGGTACCACGGTGAACATGGGAGTAAGCTACACGGAACGTCTTCAGGCACACAAGGTCGGAGCCGGTTCCGGCTACAACGGAAGATGGAAAATTGAGCTTTTCGAACAGGTCATCACCTATCCGTGGGATCTGAACTTCCCCATTACTACCAACAACGTCCATGATCTCGGCAACGGAGTTAAAATGAACTCAACGTGCACCGCAGCAGGAAATGTCATCAACTGCCACAGCACCTCTGACAACATGTTCCTCGAAATAGTGAACAATCAGGTAAGGATGGAAAAGACAATCCCCTGGCACGGCAAGATCACGGGCAATACCATGAGCTGGAAGTTCCACCTGGAAAACCCCACCGAACCTGTCCTGAGCGGAGTCATCGCCGAAGGGTCCGGGGACCCTGTCGAACTCACCATAGTCGAGCCCCGGGAAAAGGGCAAATACGTCTTCAGCCCTTTGAACGGTACCCTCGAACTCAATCTGGAGGCAAGAACAAAGCCTGAACGGCACGCCGACTCCGTTGAATGGACCGTTCCGGAGATGGAGGGAGTTAAACGCAGGGTATTTCAGGGGTCTCTCAAGGGCAGAAAACTCGACGTGGTCTATGATAATCTGCCCCGGGACAACAGTCAGTTCGGTAAAAAAAGGATCACGGCAACCCTGAAGATCGGTTCCTGTACTGCTACGGAAACACGGGATATACAGTTCTTCTATCCCAGGGACGCGAAAAACAACCCCGAGGGGAAATACTATAACTGGTTCTATTACTGGAAACAGACCCCTGCGGCAAAACCTTTCGGGCAGACAGTCAATATCGAGTTCGGCGGCACCCAGTTCGATGCCTGCAAAGATTTCCACGTGCCCGCCATGTTCAAGCCGGCATACATGTACAAAACTATCCACATCTGTGATCTCACGGCAAAACTCGACAACAAGTTCACTATACGCTTCCCGAGAATAAAGCGCACCGACCCCTCAACGCATGTGGCAAAAACTTATGGAACGACGACCCACATCGATTCCTTCGCCGTGCTAATGCGCCACGAGTTCATCCATTTCAATGCCTACCACACCTGGCGGGAGGGCAAGACCCTTGAGCAGATGAACACGGAAGACGCCGATCAGGACGGCATCCCTGACAGCCTCGAGCCCGGCATGGGTTTTGAGGCGGGAACGTTCCAGACATACTGGGGAAACGATCCCGACTGGAAGAAAATGGGCGGCGATGAAGAGACCCTTGCTTACGAGACCATGTCAGAATACACCGCAGGCACCTACGACCAGTACGACTGGGGGAAGCCGGGGAAGAATTGGGAATGAAAACAGGTGAGAGGTTGCGGGTTACAGGAAAAGACCTTATCACCCATCACCCATCACCCATCACCCATCATCTATCATCTTTTAATTTCATTGAAAAATCCGCTTCATCGCAATAGACTAATGGATCAAACAATTTTAAAGGGATCAAGGAGACATCAATGAAGCCGGGAAAGTTTTTTATTGCTTTCGTTCTTTTTATCACCCTCCTTATCGCCGCCGCTTCTCAGGCGGCTGAAAAGACGCAGCCGTTCAAGTTCGGCACCATCCCCGTCCTCCAATCACTGCCTCTTTTCGTGGCCTCTGAAAAAGGCTTTTTTAAAGAACAGGACTTGAATGTTGAGATCGTAACCTTCAATTCCGCCATGGAAAAAGACATCGCCTTCACATCGGGACAGATAGCCGGTTACTTCGGCGACATCATGACCCCCGCGGTCCTCGCGGCAAACGGCGCGAAGATCAAGATGGTCGCAACCAATTTCAATACCACCGGGGAACAGCGTATGTTCGCCATTCTCGCCTCGCCCAAGGCGAAACAGCAGGACCTGGCCATAGTCGCAGGGTCAGGGATAGCCACGGGATCGAACACCATAACGGAATACCTCACCGTACGTCTCCTGGCACTGAAGAAAGTCCCCCGCGAATCGACCAGGCTTGTCGACATCAAAAGTATCCCCATACGTATGCAGATGCTCCTTTCCGACCAGGTTTCCGGGGCACTCCTGCCCGAGCCTCTGGCCACTCTCGCCGAAACCAAGGGCGCGAAGGCCCTTGCCGATGACAGGGGCCGCGGCATATCAGCGACGGTTCTTGCCTTCAACACCAGTTTTCTTGACCACAACCCCGCGGCGGTGAGGTCCTTCCTTACCGCCATCGAAAAGGCTTCCGCTTACATCAATGAGCATCCCGACGAGGTGAGGGGGATCATGAACAAGGCCTGTAAGGTGCCTGAACCTCTGCAAAAGAGCTTCCCCATACCCAGGTTCCCCAGGCTGAGTGTCCCGGATCAGGTGCAGGTCGGCGACGTCTACCGGTGGCTCAAGGGTAAAAAGATCATCAAGACAACCCTATCTTACAAAGACCTGGTGGCCGATGGCTTCGTCCGGTGAATTTCTCGTCACCAGGGGACTCGGCAAGACATTCCAGGATGAAAACCGGACAAAAACGGTCCTCAGCGGGATCGATCTTGAGCTTTCCTTTCGTGACTGTCTTGCCATAGTCGGCCCTTCGGGGTGCGGCAAAACAACTCTTTTGCTGGCCCTGGCCGGATTGCTCCCCCCCACAACAGGTACTGTGGCTTTTCAGGGACATCCTCTGTCGGCCCCGGAACGCAAGATCGCCCTTGTTCTTCAGCATTATGGGCTTTTCCCCTGGAAAACGGCCGGAGCAAACATCGCACTTGGAGCACGACTTCAGGGGATCGAGATTTCTGCAAAAAAACTTGCCTCCGTCAAAAAAGAACTCGACATTGAAGGCCTTGACCACCTGTACCCCGCCCAACTCAGCGGCGGACAGCGACAGCGGGTCGCCCTCGCCAGAGCGCTGCTGCTCAGCCCGCTTCTGCTCCTTCTTGATGAACCCTTCGCGGCTATCGACACGGTGACGAGGGAAAGGCTGCAGAATAACCTCCTTGCCGTGTTCAGTCAACGCAAGTTCAGCTTCGTTATCGTCACACACAATATCGAAGAGGCCGTCTTCCTGGGACGCAGGATCATTGTCCTTGACAACAAAAACCACGGGATCGGCGCCGTCGTTGAAAACCCCGAAATGGGCAGTATCGAATACCGGGGTAAACCGCTCTTCTTCGAACGCACAACGGCATTGAGGAACATCCTGGAGGAGTTCGAATGAAAAGGCGCACCATCGCCATCTATGTGTCGACGGTCGCGTTCATCTACATCCTGTGGTATGTCCTCTCCCTTCTGCTGGGCAGCAACATCCTCCCCGACCCGCTCAAGGTCTTCCTGCGGGGATTTGAAGAAGCAGCGACATCCGAATTCTGGGTCCACGTTAAGGCAAGCACTCTACGGCTGCTTGCCGCACTTGTCTCCGCCTTTATCCTTGCCGTACCGGTCGGGCTCATCCTTGGCAGCAACGCGAGGCTCGACAGGCTCTTTTCCCCTCTCATCTATCTCGGCTACCCTATCCCCAAGATCGTCCTTATGCCCGTTATATTTGTCCTCTTCGGTCTGGGTGATACAGGAAAGATCGTCCTGCTTGCCATGATCATCTTTTTTCAGCTTCTCATAACCACCCGGGACAGCGCACGCAAGATCGACCGGGAGATCATTTACTCGCTGAAATCCTTAGGCGGCAACAGATTCGATTTCTTCCTTCACGTGGTATGGCCTGTCAGCCTGCCGGGCATCTTCACCTCGCTTCGCATCGGCACGGGAACGGCGGTGGCGGTCCTTTTTTTCGTCGAATCCATAGCCACGAATGAAGGCCTCGGCTTCTACATCATCGACTCCTGGGGGCGGGCCGAATATGCCACCATGTTCGTGGGGATCATTTCTCTGTCTATCATCGGCATCGTCATGTACGAAATATTCGAGCTTCTGGAAAGGAAATTCTGCAAATGGAAAGATCTGTAGACAACAAATACCCTTCGGTGCGCGACACATCCGAGCAAGAACGCATCGGCATGGTGAAAGAAATGTTCTCCACCATTACGAGGAAATATGATTTCCTCAACCACCTCCTGAGCCTGCGCAGGGACATCGCATGGCGCCGTTTCGCCGTTAAAAAGATGCGTTTTTTCAACACAAATAGATTCCTCGATGTTGCCTGCGGTACAGCCGACCTCTCCATTGATGCCTGCCGCAAATATAACGAAATATCGGTGACGGGTATCGATTTTGTCTTTGAAATGCTCGAACTCGGAAAAAATAAGGTTGAAAAGAAGGGGCTTGCCCGGCACATCACTCTCGCCCAGGCCGACGCCCTCACCCTTCCCTTCCGTGACGATTCCTTTGATGTCGTTGCTGTCGCTTTCGGCATCCGCAATATCCCGAATCGTGAAGGGGCGCTCAGGGAAATGCTCCGCGTCACCGTTCCGGGAGGCTGCGTCATGGTGCTTGAGATGACCTTCACCCAAAACCGGCTGTTCAAGCTCGTTTACCATGTCTACCTCAACTGCATCCTCCCTCGAATGGCGAAATGGTTCTCACCCAACCCTGCCGCTTACCATTATCTTGCTGATTCCATCATGAACTTCCCTTCGCCCGATGCATTCGCGGCCATGATGGAAAATGCAGGGATGACAGACGTCAGGAAATATCCGCTCACTCTCGGTGTAACCTACCTTCACACGGGAACCAAACCGGGAGAAAAGGCTTTATGAAAAACGGCGGCCTGAAGGCGTGGGTGCAGGCAAGCAGGGCACCCTTCTTCGTGGCCACCTTTATCCCTCTTTTCATCGGCTGGTCAATGGCCATCAAGGTGCTCGGAGCGGCAAGGCCCGGTCGTTTTCTCCTCGTTCTTTTCGGTTCTCTCATCGTCCACCTCATAACGAATCTTGCCAACGACTATTTCGATCATCTTGTAGGAACCGACGCGGGCAAGTCGATAGGCGGCTCCCGGGTCATACAGGAAGGCAAGATAAGCCCGCAAACCATGCTCAGGGTCATTATTACCCTCTACATCATCGCGTTCATCATCGCGTTCATCATTATCTTCGGGCTCAGGCTCTACCTTCTTGCTGTTCCCATATTCTTCGCCGCGTTCAGTAGCTATTTCTACGTGGCTCCGCCTGTCCGTTACGGTTATCACGGGCTGGGCGAGCTCTTCGTAGGTATGAACATGGGGCCGATAATGGTTGTCGGCACATACTGGGTCGTGACCGGTGCGCCGGCGCTTTCCCCCCTTCTCGTTTCCATTCCCGTCGGCCTCATGGTGGCCTCCATCCTCTACTACCAGAGTCTCCCCGATATGACAACTGACAAGGCTTCGGGCAAGATCACCCTTGCCGTCAGGCTCGGCAGGAGGGGATCCTTTTGGGGACTCATTATTTTTTTTGTTCTCATCTATGCGGCGATCATCGCCCTTGTCCTCATGGGGGTGATCTCACCCTTTGCGCTGCTCTCTCTTGCCACTATCGTCATCTTTGCAAAACTCGCCAGGATCGTTATCTCAACCGATGACTGGGTCCTGCTTGACGGTTACGGAAAATATATCCGTATGATCTACTTTATTTGCGGCCTCGCCATCATCGCGGGGATCATCTTCTAAACAACCGATGATCATATCATGATAACCCTTAGCACGGATTTAACAGGTCCTGCTGCGCGGGAAGACCGGGACCGAGCTTCACCTGCATGAGACAATGGACGGCAATTAGAGGAACAAATGTTCAGGCCCGGTGGTTTCTCTCCGCCGGGCCTTTTTATTCTCTCATCTCTGTTCGACTGTTCACTGCCAGTGAGGAGGTATCTTGCCGTTGCACTCTGAACCGCTCCCCCTGCAGATCTCAACACCCTGCTCCATTTTGCATTTCCACTTGCAAGGTTTTCCCTTGGCGGACTTTTGCGTGTAAACTCCACTCTGGCCTTCGAATTTACCCGCAGGAGCCAAACGCTGACATACCGCGATGCCGGTTTTATCCACCGAGCAATTGAATTTGCTCACTTTCTGCTGGACTTTCGGATAGGCCCCCGGCGGGGTCTGGGCCGGGGCATCCGCCGCGTGAACCAGCAGCAGCAAAGAAATAAAAAAGATCAAACAAAGAAAACGGGTAGTCCTCATGGTATTCTCCCTTTCAAAAATGCGAAGAAACATCCTTATCGTGTTGTCACGCTCTTTCCTCATTTCTTAACGATCTCCACTCGGCGGTTCTTCGCCTTACCCTCCTCGGAACGGTTATCCGCTATGGGCTTTTCCTGGCCCCAGCCTGCCGCGCTCAGGCGCTTTTTATCGATCCCCGAGGCCGTCAGCGCATTGATAACGGACTGGGCGCGCTCCTGCGACAATGTCTTGTTCTTTGCCGGCGTGCCGGTGCTGTCGGTGTGCCCTTCTATACCGATCTTCAACCCCGGATTGTCCTTCAGCAGCTTCACGATCTGATCGATTATCGGTTTTGACTCCGGTTTGATCGTCGCCCTGTTCGTGTCGAAATTGATATAGAGCGCGATAAAGCCGTCCTTGTTCAGGGCATCGAGCATGGTGTTCGCCGTGATGTCCTGTTCCATGCCTTTCTTTTCCACTACGGTCAAAGTGTAAATCTCACCATGATTCAAGGGATGGACGTCGACCCAGGTTTCTTTTCCATCCTTTTTAATGCTCAAATAGACGTTGAAGGTACTGTTAAATTCTGTTCTGCCGCCGATCTTCGCAACGGCATTCTCAAAATTCCTCTTTATCTGTACCTCCGAAGGGGGTTTGACACCCTCCTTGATCTCGTAGGAGATAAAGGTCTTTTTCCCTTCAACGACAAACTCTTTTTCACCCGCAACATAGAATTCGTGCTGGTCAAAATCCTTTGTTTTGCACTCTGTGATGGAATAGTTCGGCATCCGGGTAAAGAGCGGGTGGTCCTTGCACCCCTTTACGTCCTTCTGTGCCGATGCGCTGCCGCACAGCAGGCCGGACAAAACAAGTGACGCGGAAAGGAAAGAAAAAAAGAACCCCGTCTGCCCTCTCATGACAAACCTCCTTTTTTTCAGCTACGGCCGTGCCCTGATCATTTCGACACGGCAATTATGTAGGTCCTGTCCGGCCCCTCCACCAGGCCTGGCCCTATGTAAGGACGCTGCACCTTGGCCCAGAGCTTCGAAGTCATGATGTCCTTGGCCCCATCGAAAATGAAGAAAGCATCCTTGATCACCTTGCCGGAGGGAAGCTTCTCCACTTTCCCTTTCTGTCGCCCGGGCATCATGTATTCTTTTGCGTTCTTGCTGTAAAACTCCTTCACTTTTTCAAAAGAGTCATCTGTCACATAGATCTTTGCGGTCGATCCGGTCTTTGCCTCTTTGGCAAGATCTTGCTGCTTTTTCGTCTCTTTCTCATCAAGCTTCGCTCCGGGATAGACCTTGAACTCCGCGGCACCTGCCCCTGCGACGAACACGAAAGATACGAGGATACACAATACTGCAACGAAATATTTCATGTCTGCCTCCTTTCAAGATTTTTTGATGAAAAAAAATATATCCGTCGGGATCGGCCCATTTTATGATATCTCTGATTGTAATTTGGATAAAGACATTATACCAGCGGTTTTCAAATATGCAATTTATTTTAATCCGGCAAGAAAATGATCACCACACACGCATAAATGAACCGACAGGTAATGATTGGGGGGAGGGGTTAGCGTGGGGTAGTGAAAAAACTGAACCTTTTCGTTTCGCGTGTGTGGTGTTTGTTTCATCATACCATTACATGATATATCTCGTAGGCACTCCTGGCAAGTGCCTCCCTGGCATCGGGACTGGCTATATTTATGAGTGACCTCATCCTCTCCCGGGTGGTCCTTCCCCTTAAGGGAGCGATGCCGTGGTCCGTGACCACGTAGTCGACGTCATTACGGGAGGTCGTGACCGCGGCACCCGCCTTCAGGGTGGGGACGATTCGGGAGACCCCGCCCCTGGCCGCGGCAGGCAGGGCAATGATCGCCTTGCCCTCTTTGGACATCCTGGCGCCCCTGACGAAGTCGAGTTGTCCCCCGACACCGCTGAACTGCATGGGACCCAGTGTATCGGCGCAGACCTGTCCCAGCAGGTCCACCTCGAGGGCGGAGTTGATGGAGACCATCTTCCCGTTGCGGGCTATGACGGAAGGGTTGTTGGTATAATCCACTGTGTGCATCTCGATGACGGGATTGTCGTGCACCCAGTCATAGAAGCCTCTCGAACCCATGAGGAAGCTCACCACGATCTTGCCCTTGTGGATGGCCTTTCTCCTGCCCGTGATGACACCGTTTTCCACGAGGTGCTTAACGCCGTCGGAGACCATCTCGGAGTGTATGCCCAGGTCCTTGAAGCCAGTGAGGTACATGAGGACCGCGTCAGGTATGCCTCCTATGCCAAGTTGGAGGCAGCAGCCGTCCTCAATGAGCTCGACGACGTGCCTGCCGATGTTCTTCTCCACATCGGTCAGCTCGACGGCTTTCAGTTCGTGGATCGGGGTGTCCACCTCAACGAAGTGGTCGATATCGAAAACATGGACGAAGGAATCGCCAAGGGTACGGGGCATTGAGGGGTTCACTTCGGCGATCACGGTCTTTGCTGTCTCCACCGCCTTCTTCGTGTAATCCACGGATATGCCCAGGCTGCAGTAACCGTTCCCGTCCGGAGGGGAGATGGTGATCATGGCCACGTCCGGGGGGAGCAAGGTCTCGAAGAGCATCGGGATCCCGCCAAAGGTGTAGGGGATATAGTCGCCCCGGTTGTCCCATATGGCCTCCCTGGTGGGGGGGCCGCCGAAGAGGGCAACATGCCGGAAGGTTCCCGAGTATTCAGGACGGCAGTAGAGGGCCTCACCCAGAGAGACCATGTGGACGACCTGGACATCCTTGAGAGAATCCGCCCTCTTCACCAGTGCACCAGGTAGAGTTCTGGGCTCTCCGGCCGCGTGGGAGAGGACAATCCTGTTGCCCGATTTCACGGCCATTACCGCCCCGTCAGCGCTGCAGAGCCTCTCCTCGTAATACCTGGTCCATGCCTTCATCTTTTCTTCCTCCTCGTCATCACCTCCCGGGCGCTCATGACAACCGCTCCGGTGTCCTTTTCTTTCTTGCTCAGGCAGGCACGCGCACATCCGTCCACCAGTATGGTCGGGCCCGCCTCTCCGGGGAAAAGCTCCTCAAGCCTCTTCTTTACATCCCCGGGGTACTCGTCGGGATTGCAGTTGCCGCAATAGCGAACCTTTTTCTTCTTCATCATCTCCCATCCACGATCTCCCCTTCAGCCCTTTCCTATACCGGCGAGTTGCCTTGCCACCCTCTCCTTGTATGGAAGGTTGGCAAGCCGCCCGATCATGATCTTCTGGGCCTGGGGGGAACCAGCGCCGTGCATCGATTCGGTGAGGTACCCCACTGCACCCATGCCGAGCGTGAGGTTCTCTATGAGGCGCTGCACGCGGCAGCGCTCCTCGGTACCGTAAGCCGGGTCAGAGCGCAGGTACTTCTCGAGATAGGGCCCCGCCTCGGGATGGCCGAAGTCCTTCTCTGAAGGAAGGGTGACCATAAGGCCTCCAGCCACGTCCTGGGCGAGGCGCGATATCTCGTAGGGGAAACGGGTCACGTTGAGCTTGCAAATGTTGGCAAGCATAAGGTCAATGAGATAGGTCCCCGAGGAAGTGGGCCTTCCCTCTGCGGAACAGGCGATACCGCAGGAGTATATTGTCTCGTTGAGGTGGATCATCTCGACTATCTTCTCCTTGATGTGGGAAGCCTTTTCGAGGCCCTGGATCTTCGCTATGGCCTGGGCGGCGCCTACGAGGACATCGCCGACCCCGCTTTTGCATCCGCCGTAGCTCTGGCGGTGGTAGCCTGCGAAGCGTTCCACGAGAGCTCCGGAGTGCTGGTACTCACCGCACATGAAAACACGTTCCCAGGGAACAAAAACATCACTGAAAACGATTATTGCCTCTTGCCCTCCGAACATGGCGTTGCCCACATCGATGGTGCCTCCCTCGAGGCGGCGGGTGTCGCAAGACTGCCTTCCGTAGATGTAGAGGACACCCTGCGCGTCCGCGGGGACCGCGAAGGAAAGTGCGTAGTCGGCATCCTCCTGCCTCATTGTCACGGTGGGCATGACAAGGATCTCGTGGGAATTGACCGCACCGGTCTGGTGCGCTTTGGCCCCCCTCACCACGATGCCGTCGGGTCTTCGCTCGACGACGTGGACGAACTGGTCGGGGTCCTCCTGCTGGGAGGGGGAGAGTCGGCGGTTGCCCTTGGTGTCGGTCATGGCACCGTCAACGATGAGATCGTTCTCCTGGACGTATTCGAGGTAGTTCCTGAAACGTTTGTTGTATTCGGTACCCAGTTCCTGATCCATCTCGTAGGTGACGGAATCCACGGCGTTGAAACCGTCAAAACCTACGCACCGCTGGAAACAGCAACCCGTCCTCTGGCCGAGCAGACGCTGCATCTTCACCTTCTTGATGAGATCCTCGGTGCTCTGGTGAAGGTGCGTAAAGCGGTTCACCGTTTTTCCGGTGAGGCTTGAGGTGGCGGTCATGAGTTCGGTGTGCTCGGGCTGGTGGCTCAGTTCGTATGTCATGGCACAGGCGTTGATGGAGGGGCGTATTATGGGGTGGTCCACGTAATTGCCTATCGCCTCACCGCCCAGAAATATTTTCTTCTTCTGTTTCCTAAGGCTTTCTATATACTCACTACCGGTCATGAGGGACATGGTTTGCCTCCTTAAGAATGTTTTGGCCGCAAATGACTCCTAAGCAATTTACATGCCAGCAAAAGCTTTCCCAGACAATGTTGCTCACCATCTTAATCAATAATAATATCAACCAAGTATAATTACAAAAAACGTATTCCAACACACCCGGTTAATAATGTATCGTCATAACCGATTCAGGCGATGCAATATTGAATCACCTGAATAGCCCTAAAAAAGCATGATAATGCACCGCATGAAAGGTATCACCCGCCCCCTGGTAACAGGAAATTGGCAGCGCACAGAGACAAGGGCAATTCAACAAGAAGTTTAGTAAGCTTCCTCGTAAATCGTCTGGATATCTTTTTCAGTTATGTCCCTCGGATTGGGCACAAAAAAGCGAGACTGCTGGAGCGCCTCTTTTGTCAGAAGGGGTATTTTCTTCTTCTGCACACCATAATCTGAAAGCTTGCAGGAGATCCTCACGGCTGTAAGCAATTTCATAACGGCCTCCACCGCTTTTTCAGAGGATTCATAGAGAGAAAGGCCATCGATGTTCTCACCCATCATCTCGGCAACATTCCTGTAGCCCTCGAGATTGCCGGTCAGGTTGAATTGCATCACATGGGGAAGCATAATGGCATTCGAACGCCCGTGAGACATATGATATTGTGTTCCCAGCGGATAAGCCAGCCCATGAGTCGCGCCCAGACCACCGCTCGTGAAAGCCATCCCGGCAAGATTGGAAGCGAGGAGCATATTATACCGCGCCTTAATGTCGCCACCTTTTCCATAGGCAACAGGCAGGTTGCCGGATATCAGCCGGATGGCCTCGCCCGCCATTATCTCCGTATACGGCGTCCTGTTAACGGACACGTAAGATTCAATAGCGTGGACCAGAGCATCAAAACCGGTATCGGCAGTGACGGAAGGCGGCATGGACACCGTCATTAAAGGGTCGAGCATCGCCAGGTCGGGAAGCAGCCTGAAACTGTAGAGGGATTTTTTTTCGTTCTTTTTCTCATCCGTCACAACACATACCCATGACGCCTCGCTTCCCGTTCCTGCGGTTGTGGGAATGAGTATCTTGGGAAGACCCCTTTCAGGGAACATGTTCAAACCGACATAATCGAGAATCGTACCTTTATTCACCACCATCATGGCAACACCTTTGGCCACGTCAAGGGAGCTGCCCCCTCCCAGGCCTATAACCAGGTCGTAACGGCCGTTGCGGGCAATTTTTGCCGCGTCATCTACGATCCCCGAGGAGGGCTCAGGCTGCACCTTGTCGTAAATACCGACCTTGATCCCTTCCGACTTGAGCGGTTCAGTAACCGAGGGGACGAGGCCCGCCTTTACAACCCCCGGATCGGTAATGATGAACACCTTGCTGCCGCCCAAAGTCCTGACCTCGCTGCCAAGTTGACGGACCACTCCCCTTCCCAGGAGATGTTTGTTCGGGGCAAGGAATGTACAGGTTTTTTCAGGGTAATGGATACTCATCTTAACCTCCATTTAATACATCTCGGAAAACATTCAGCGGGCCGTTAGATGCCGAGATAGGTGCATTTGACATTCTCATCGCACAAGATGTCTTCGCTTGGGCCTTTCATTACTATTTCGCCGCTTTCTATCACATATGCCCTTTTACAAAGACTAAGGGCCTTTTTGACATTCTGCTCAACGAGCAGGGTGGTCATACCCTCGCCGTTAAGCCTTTCAAGCACCTTGTATATGGAGTTGATCAGAAGGGGGGCAAGACCGAGGGAGGGCTCGTCAAGAAGTACCAGTTTCGGTCTCATCATGAGCCCCCGCCCTATGGCCAGCATCTGCTGTTCACCGCCGGATAAGGTCCCGGCAGTCTGTTTTTTGCGTTCTTCGAGCCTCGGAAACAGGTCATAGACCATTCGAAGGCTTTCTGTTTTGTGGGGCCGGTTCTTTTTCAAATAAGTGCCCATAAGGAGGTTCTCCTCCACGCTCATGGCCGAAAAAACCCTTCTTCCCTCCGGTACGTAGGCAATGCCCCTCGCGGAAGTCTTATGTGGCGGCATACCCGAAATGGAAGTTTCCTCCAGTAGAATGTCTCCTTTCGATGGGACGATCATTCCTGCTATCGTTTTTAAAAGTGTGGTCTTGCCTGCACCGTTGGGACCGACAAGCGCAACCATCTCGCCCTTTTCTATTTTGAGCGTGATGTCTTTCAAGACTTTGATCTTCCCATATCCTGAATCGATTCCTTTAATTTCAAGCATACTCGTCTCCCAGATATGCCTCGATGACCTCTTTCCGTTTCATAACTTCTTGCGGTGCTCCAAGGGCAATCTGCTTACCAAAATTCAATACCACCAATTCATCGGCAAGCGCAACTACAACCTTCATGACATGCTCCACCAGCAGGATTGTGATCCCTTCATCCCTGAGACTCTTAATGAGGTTGATGAGCGAATCCATCATGTCGAGACTAACCCCGCCCATCGGTTCGTCAACAAGGAGCAGCCTTGGAGAAGTGGCGTACGCCTTGGCCAGCTCGAGAAGCTTCAGGCGCCCGACCGAAAGCATCTGTGCCTGTTTGTTAAGATCGTCCTTCAGGAACATTCGCTCGGCTATCCTTGCCGCTTCCAACTGGGCCTCCTGTTTCGGCAGCCTCAAGAGGAGTGGTATCAGTATGTTCTCGAACACAGTGAGCCCTGTAAAACACTGGGGGATCTGGAACGTACGGGTTATGCCCTCGAGGGAGCGTTTGAATGTAGGAAGTTTTCCTATGTCGCTGCCCTTGAAAAAAATACTTCCCTTTGTGATCTTCTCCACTCCGGTGATAACATTGATGAGAGTCGTTTTCCCGGCGCCATTCGGACCGACGACACCGAAAATGATGCCCTCACGTATGGAAAGATTGAGGTCGGAAACCGCCACCACACCGCCGAAAGCCTTTGTCAGATCTTTTATCTCCAGTATATTCATATCTTTTTCTTCCTGAATAGACCCATGATTCCTTTAGGGATAAATCTTGCAAAAACCACAAGGACGATGCCATAGAGCAAAAGGTGCGCTGTCGGGAAATGTGACCTGAATACCTCGCCGACCGGCACTAGCAGTACCGTGCCGATGACGGGCCCAAGCACCGTGCCGATGCCTCCCACCATGGTCAGAAATATGGGCTCCACAGTATGGACCATGTCAAACCCGCTCGAAGGATCAATAAAACCGGTATGTACCGACAGAACACCACCCGTTATCCCGGCCAGAAAAGAACTGATATACAGCGCGATCAATTTGTATTTCTTGGAATTGATCCCCAGTGAAAGCGCGGCATCTTCATTTTCACCGACCGCAAGAAAGAAGTAACTCGTTTTTGAGAGCTTTATAAGGAGAGCGCAGAGAATGCCGAAACCAGCCAGCCACAGGGAAACAACAAAGTAAAGCGCTCCGCCGCTCGGGATGGACAAAAGAGGACCCGGGCTCACAACAACACCCTGGGTACCCTGCGTGAAGGACCTCCATCCTTCCGCTATAAGCTTTGTCACCTCTGCAAGGGCAAGGGTAGAAAGGGCAAAATAGGGCCCCCTCAGTTTGAACGCTATGGAACCGATAATGACCGCGGCGAGAAGTGTGACAACACCTGCGAGCGGAAGTGCCAGCCAGGGCGACCATTGCAGGTGATAATGTAAAAGTGCCACGGTATAGGCACCGATACCGACAAATCCCGCATGACCAAAGGATATCTGACCCGCGAATCCTCCCAGGATGTTCCACGAGGTGGCAAGGAGCACCGTGACATTCACGATAAAAAAGATATTATAAAGATACTTGTACGATCCCGGATCAATGATAAACGGCATGAACGAGAGTACAACCAGGCAAACAAAAAGAATTACAATTGGCTTGACAGATCTGTTCTGCATAACCTATAGCCTCGTCCTTCCTCCAAGTATACCGGATGGCTTAAAAAGCAATATCCCCAGAAAGAGGATAAAAGCCATGATGTCCTTCATACTGTATTCTAAAAAAGTGCTGGCCAGCGCTTCGGCCACGCCAAGGATTATCCCTCCTACAAGGGCACCCGTTACAGAACCCATACCGCCCAGCACAACGATGGTAAATGCCTTGATTACAAAGTTGCTGCCCACAAAAGGATAAATGTAGAAGATGGGCGAGAGGATGCCGCCTGCCATCGCGGCCAGCACCACACCGATACCAAAGGTCGCGATCGATATCCACTTAACGTTGACTCCCATGACCGATGCGGTGTCCTTATCGAGTTCAGTGGCCCTGATAGCCCTTCCCATATAGGTCTTGGACATAAAGAGATAAAACCCCACGATCATAACGGCAGACATGCATGACGATATCAGTGCGGGATAACCGATCCTCGTTTTAATGAAAACCATGACATCCTGAGAAAAGGGAAGCGTCACGGTACGATAATCCGCCGACCATATATACATTGCCGATGTGGCAAAGATAAAGGAGATCCCCAGCGTAATAATGAGCGATGTGATCTCCCGCTCCCTTGCCGGTATGGGGTCTATCAGAAACTTATAAATGATCGAACCGAGGACAAAAAATATTGGTGCCGTTAAAAAAACACTGATATAAGGACTGATCCCGAACTTGTCGAACAACACGAAGGCAGCATACATGCCGAGCATCACTGCTTCGCCATGGAACATGTTGATTATTCGCATGACGCCAAAGATAACGGTAAGCCCTATGGCAAGAAGAGCATAGATGAGACCGATCAGTATGCCGTTTATAATGATTGAAGTTATCATAGTCTATATACCGCCGGTTATGGGTGCGGGGTGTATGATAACACCCCGCTTTAGATCTTATCGCTTAATATGCGGGCTCCCTCTCCGCCGCCTCTTTGGGCCAGACCTGGAGAAGTTTGCCGTTGATCCACTGGGCCACTGCTGTCATTTTATATGCCTTGTTCTGGTTGGTATATCCGTCGAAGTTATCGAACTTGACCGTGCCGAAGATAGTCTTCATGTTGAGGGCCTTGAGACTTGCCTTCAGTTCTTCCCTCTGTTTTACCACGTCGGAAGACTTTACGCCTTTGAGCGCCTCAGCAAGGACCTGAATGGCGACATAGCCTTCGACTTCATGCTCTCCGGGAACATATTTGTACTTCTTTTCCCATGCGCTGCGCCATTTCTTCCAGTTCGCGTCCTTTATCTCTCCATGCCACGGGCCTGAACTGAAATATTTTTCTGTAGCCTTGCCGCTCTTCTCATATATGTCCTGCATGCTGTGACCCGCACCTGTACCTGTGAACATTTTGGCCTGGAGACCCACTTCCTTGATCTGTTTTGCAAGGAGGATCCCATCTGTCAGATACGACGTGAGCACCACGATATCGGGCGCAGCGTTCTTGACCTTGAGTAATAGGGGCTTATAATCCATGGCATTTTCATTGTATGACTCTGAAACAACGAGATTGAATTTGTCCTTGTTCTTTTTAAAGAAAGGTATGATACCGTACTTTGCAACTCCCTGACCGAAGGCATTGTCGACATAGATGTACGCCACGGTCAACTGTTTCTTCTTTTCCTTGGGATAAACTACCTTCAAAATGAAATCCTCAAGTGCGGCACTATACATACCCGTCGTCGGCTGAAGACGGAAAACGTAATCGTTGTTCTTGCGGGTAATATCGTCAAGGGCCGGATGTTCGAGAAGGTAAGGCGTCTTGTTATCGAGGGCCACCGGCGCAACCGCAAAAGCGACACCGCTGCTCCATCCGCCAAGAAGGGCTATGACGTTATCCGATGAAATAAGCTTTTTCGCAGAAGAGACTGCCAGGGCCGGCTTCGCCTGTGTGTCCTCAAAGACAAGCTCCAGCTTGGTCCCGTTCACTCCGCCTTTGGCATTGATCTCGTCCGCAGCCATTGTATAGGCCTTTTTGAATTTCTCGCCGAAGTTAGCACCCGGTCCCGTCATCGGGGCAGGACATCCTATCTTGAATGTGCCCGCACCATATGATACCTGGGAAAACAAAAGCAAAAGAAATAAAACACTTGATAATATCTTGAAAAACATAATCCCTCCTTTTGTTAGTTTGGTCGGATCGTGTTGAACGTTCGGGTTGTCGTTTCACAACAAAGCAATTTACATGCCAATTCAGACATCGTTGTGGGGAAAAGCGGGGGCTCTAATTATATTGAATGGTTATATTTCGTTTTCGGAATAGCTCGACTGCCGGCTGCGGCATGCTTGATGCATAAATGCATCATACTGATGCTAAGTGTCATCACTCACTTTCATGTTCAGCTTTTTCATCTTGCGAACGATGGTGCTCTGGCTTATTTTTAAATTTTTTGCGGCTTTGTGCGTGCTGCCGTATTTTTCCAGAGCGTGCTTGAGAATCTTATACTCCATGAGGTCTATGATCTCGTTGTATGACCTGGCATCTCCTTCGATCATAAGGTCTTTTGAGCCAACAAAACCTCTTACATTGAAAGGCAGATCGACTGCTTCGATATTGTTTTTCTTGCTTATCAAAAATGCCTGTTCCACGATGTTCGACAATTCTCTCGCGTTGCCGGGAAAATGATACATCATGAGGAGCTGGGCAGCCTGAGGGGTGAGCATCTTTTCCATGTGGTACCTTTCATTGAGCAGTTGTGTAAAGTGCTGGACGAGGGGGATTATATCTTCTGTCCTCTCTCTCAGCGGGGGAATGGTAAGGAAGATCGTATTCAATCTGAAAAAAAGGTCCTGCCTGAATTTTTTTTGCTCAATGAGACCTTGCAGATCCTGATTGGTGGCGGAAACAATACGAATATCCAGCTTCACCGTCCTTGTGGATCCAAGCCGGGTCATCTCTTTCTCCTCTATGACCCTCAGAAGCTTTGCCTGAAGCCTCAGGCTCATATCGCCAACCTCATCGAGAAATACAGTTCCCTTATTCGCCACTTCCAGAAGACCTTTTTTTCCTTTCGCGCTCGCCCCGGAAAAAGCCCCGGGCTCATACCCGAAAAGCTCGCTTTCAAAAAGATCTTCAGGAATTCCGGCACAGTTAATAACGACAAAAGGGTGGCTCCTGCGGTCACTCGATTCGTGAATGAGTTTTGCCATAAGCCCTTTCCCAACCCCGGATTCACCCGTTATCAATATATTGGAATCGAACTGGGCCGCCTTGATGGCAATCTCCATGATCTCAAAAACCTTTTTATTTTTCGTGATGAATGTTTTCTGCTGCCCCTGCAGTATCTTCAAATGATCGAGCTCTGCGAGGTAACGGTTCACCTCCAGGGTACGCTCGTGCAATTTATCCTTTAGGTCCACCAGTTCCGTTATGTCCCGTACGCTTGTGACAACGAGCGCGATCTCACCGCTTTCGTCATCAAAAAGCGGGTTGCCGGTCACCAGTATCTTTTTACCGCTTCTGAGTTCCTGTACGATAGTTACGGGCTTGCGGTTTTCGATCACTTCAAGGCTGACCGAGCGATCGATAATACCGGAACTGACAAGGTCCCTCATGTTCTTTCCCACCACTTCGCCCCGGTTGATGCCCGTTATACGCTCGTATGCCCTGTTGATCATCAGCGTATTCGCATTTTTGTCAGTGATATAGAGACCATCGTATATATTTTCTATGATGGCCCCGAGATCCTGGGCGAGGTCCTTTGTGAATATTTTAAACTTTCCCATCCCCTTCCCTTGTGACTCCCAGCCTTGGAGTCAACTCTAATTTAACTGAAAATGCGCTCTTTGGCAATCTTAATGACCGGCCGGCACGCCTGTCTTTCCATTCCAGAACGGCTTACAGAACATATATGCGGCAATCATCGCGTATTTCTGTCCGGCTTCATTGACACTTTTGTATTTGAAGTGATATAAGCGATATTGATATGTGTCCGGCAAAATCTTCCGGTAGTCCATTCGTCATGACGACCCATCGCATCGAGAGTCTGTCAGACTGCATCTTTGCCTTTTCAATGACCCTCCTCGTTATGAACTTTACCTTTCCCGGCGCTGGAGCGGGTCTGGACGAGGGCCAGATAACCGCAATACTATTAAAAGAGATCACAAAGTTCGACCGTTACATCCTGGCCTTTATCCTGCTCGCCCTCTTCTGGATCAATCATCACCAGCAATTCCATTACATCAAGCGGACAGACCGTAATTTCCTCTGGATCCAGGTGGCGATCCTCATGTTCATCGTCATAGTACCCTTCACTGCCGCCTGGATGTCTGCCTACCATCACCTCCATCTCACCAATATAATTTTTGACGTGAATCTCCTTGTTCTAGGCCTTTTGTTCCTGCTGAGCTGGGCATACGCGACACACCACCGCAAGCTTGTGGACGAAAATCTTGACGATCGATTGGTCATGAAGGGCAAGATCCGCTCGCTCCTTACCTGCATTGTCTCTCTGATCGCTATTGCGATTTCTTTCTACCACCCTGGTTGGAGCAACTACGCATTTTTCCTCATACCGCTGCTTCTCCTTTTCAAGCCCTTCCGGCACAGATGACAGCTATATGCCGATGAAAAGCCAATCCCGGAAGGCGCAGTATCTATTCCTGCCCGCTCCTGCCGGACCCTATGGAACAACCGAGCCCGGCGCCGATGGCCTCCGAAGCGATGCGGTGGCTCCTTATCAGAAAAACCAGGGCCGGTATGCTCAGCACCGCCGGGGCCAGCACCGTTGCTATGAACAACCGGAAGATGAATCCGTACATCTCGCCCGCCACGGCAAGGACGCCGGAATCCTTAAGCTTGTCCATGCTGCTGAAAAGATAGGCATCGACCATCCTGGAAACTATGCCTCCACCCACGAAAAGATCGTATGCCATGACAAGTATCTGGAGGATGTTGACTGCCACGATCGGCGTCAGCGCTATGGCAAAGGCCTTAACGATGTTCTGAAAAAAGATGTCCCGCCGTGAATCGAAGGCCATGTTGATGACGGAAAAAGGGAAGGTGACGGAAAAGACTGCAGCCCTGATGGCAGCAGCAATGATGACGCCGGTGAAAGCAAAGATCAATGACGTGTAAAAGAGAAATCCAGCGATGGCCCCTGCATGGCCGCGCACCAGTTCCCGGACTGTCGCCAGAACGAATACCATACCTTCAACATCGACGTTCACCCCTATCCCGCAAGAGATGACAGCCATATATTCAGATACAACGTAACAGATCATCATCATGAAAACACCCAGCCCGGAATGGAAGAACGCGAGGCATGCAGAGGGGGGGATAAGGGGGAGAAGAAAGATGAGCTGGGCAAGGCGCACCTTGATAGCGTCTACCCATTTGATCTTCACCCCCATCAGCGGCGACGTTTCCTTGATGTTTTTCAGTTTCTCCGAAAGGTCCTGCTGTGCCGAAGCCGTGGCGAGTCTGTTTTTTACGGAATCAAGGTTCGCGAATACCTTTCCGTCTCCCGCCTGTGCAAATCCGGCAGATATGATCATCCGCGGAAACGTCCCGATGAACGTGCCGCCCTTGCCGTCGGCACCGCCAAGGAACGGAAGGGGTGTGCAAAGTGCGCAGATGATTATGAACCTGCCGGCCTGGTCTTTCAGATAGGGAACGATATTTTCATGTCCTTTTTTATAAAGCAAAAAAGCAAGCCGCGAGCTTCCCATGAAGAAGGCTATGGCGGTGACGATGGCGGCCACCTGCTGCTCCACCTGCGTGACAAGCTTGCCTGATTGCATAAGAAGATCTGCGGGGTTCATTGTATACCTTGCTATTTCCTTTCCTGCCTCTCTCTAAGGTATATAGCAGCAGAAATTATTTTTAAAAATTGCTTGTATAAGTTTACGTTTGAATAGATAATTAGCTACATATCTTTAAGTGTGGTATGTCCCGAAAACGGTATGTTGGAATATGCCGCCGATGCCGCAAAGAATAAATATATGGAGGAGGTATCCCGACGATGTCAAAAATCCTGCGATCCGTTGCTATATTTCTTATCGCGCTGATGTCCCTTTCAGGTGTCGCGAATGCGCAGTGGGTAACACTCGGCAGAAAAGCCCTCGGGAAGATAAAACAACTGACCAGCGAGGCTACGAGCAGCACAGAGACGAGCAGTCAGCAACCTGTAAGTGACACAAAAAACGCTCCTCAGCCGGGATATGACGCCGCCACGGTCCTCCTCGAGGCCCGCGCTGACAAGGTCTACAGCACCGCGATCAACATCCTGCAGGCCAACAAGGATATGAGGATCACGAAGAAGGACGATAAAGCACTTACCATCGAATTCACCGACGGCAAACTCTCCGCGGGAATGCAGGTAAGCAGTCTCGGGGACAACATAAGCCAGCTTCTTGTGGTTTCCACGACAACCGGAAAGGCAGGCACTTCGATAGTCCTGAACGGCATCATGCGTGTGTGCAAAGAAATGGGGGTACACTGCCAAACGGCTGATGAATGAACCGCCCGATCAACGGAAAGGATGTTTCAACTTTAAAGCCGCAGATCTCTTGAAACTTAAAAAGGCCATCGTTTCCCGAACTCCAGACACATGCGGGATTACTTGGTACCGCACGTCCTTTGCGCAACACCCTGAAGCTTTTTCCGGCATAGCAGCTTTGCCTGTCTGAACAGTGTGTTTTTTCGCTGAAATTTGAGGTTGATTACATGCCCATTTTTTTACATATTCTAAATTAAAAGGAGAACAACACAGTGAGGCTGCAAGAAGTTAAAGAGATACTTGATGCTGAATTTATTGTAGGCGAGGATCAGCTGGACATGGAGGTAAGGGCCGCCTTTGGCGCCGATCTAATGAGTGACGTCCTTGCCTTTGCCAAACCGGGAAGTCTCCTGCTTACCGGCCTTATAAACCCCCAGGTTGTCCGTACATCCGATGTTCTTGATATCGCAGCCATTATAATGGTGCGAGGAAAGTACCCTTTACCGGAAACGATCCGGCTTGCAGAGGAACTAAGAATCCCGCTTCTGACAACAAAATTTATCCTCTTTGAAGCCGTCGGCAGGCTCTACGCCAAGGGAATCGTGGGCTGTATAGAAAAGGTCGGCGAAACACGTGATTTCTCATGAAACCTTTGAGAAGTCATTCTCCGTAAAAGGAGGACTTGAAAACGCCGGGCATATCTCCAGTCAGGTCAAAGCACTGCTGACAGACATGGATCTTTCCAAACAGACGATCAGGAGAGCAGCCGTAGTCGCGTATGAGGCAGAAACGAATATATGCTCCTATGCTGACCACGGCAAGATAGTGCTCCGGGTAACACCCAAGTTTGTAATCATCGAAGCAATAGACGAAGGTCAAGGTATAAAGGATATCGAATTAGCCATGAAGGAAGGCTATTCAACGGCTACGGAAAAGATCCGGAGCATGGGCTTCGGGGCCGGCATGGGACTATCCAATATGAAAAACTTTTCAGACACGTTTCGCATCATCTCAGAGGTCGGTAAGGGCACTCATTTGAAAATGATCATACGCATCCGGAAGAAATAGCGGCCGTACAGCATAAAGAGCTTAACCGGGGGGGCGGATATCAACACAATTACCGGCCAGTGAGAGTGATATTTTTAATTGTTTATTCTTAAAGGCATAAGTGTATATTACCCCTATATGGGCTCACCATCCAGAAATCTAATCATCCTCTTGTTGACATATTCCGGGTTTGACATTGCCGCTATGTGATTGGCATTGGGAACGATCTCGCCCTGAAGATTCGAAAGCAGTTGTCCTGCCCTCCTTATTATCTTCTGCGGGTCATAGATAACCTCCTTGTCCCCGATAAGAAGGAGCGTCGGATGATAGACTTTTTGCAACTCTTTCTCCTTGAAGACAACAGGGAATACCCTGTTGATAGATCTCCCATGTTTCTGCAATACCCTTGATAACTCACCACAGTCCTTATCACATGGCAACCCTTGCAGGATCCATTCTGTAAAACTGGACGTGAATTTGTCTGGACCAAACAATGCAGGTACCAGGCGGAAATAGAAAGACCATATCTGGGTAAAGGAGGCGGCAGGACTGATAAGAACAAGCTTTTCAATACGTTCAGGGGCAAGGGAGGCCTGATTGAGGGCCAAAAATCCTCCGTATGAGTTCCCTGCGATGTTGGCCCGATCTATTCCAAGCCCGTCGAACACTTCGACAAGCCACTTCGCAAATTCCCTCCTGTTCTTCACCGGAAGTATCGGCTTGCTCTTATTGGGTTCTCCGATCACATCGACGGAATATACGCGGTAACGCCTGCTGAGATCTGCAACGTTGGGGAGCCATGCGGTCGCACTCGCTGTCATGCCATGCAGAAGGAACAGGGGCTTCGAGTCCAAAGCACCGCTGGCGATAATATGAGTTGTTCCAAAATGGGTAGGGATGTCAAGTTCTTCATAAGCTACAGGCCAGCGCGCAAGAATTGCGTTGTACAACACAAGAAAACTATCCCTGCCTTCGGCCGATTTGAAGGCTGACACTTTAGCCATCGATATTTGTCTCCTTACTGATTATTCAAGGTTTGAGTAATCCAATTCAATATCCGTCTCTTGCCGGCCCCATCGGTTAATATACCAACCTTGTATATCAGTTTTTCTTAATAGCATATTTTACGCAGCCTGAAAAAACAACACAGAAAGCTATACACTGGAAATAGTAAAACACAAAAATGGCCGGGTTGTGGCCCTCAGCCACCAATGCAATGCGTCTTTCTAATATCAGCGCAAAGTGGACGATATGCTAAAAGCTGTTGACACAACGGCTGCATCTTGTTAGTTTCTGAAAAAAGCATCAAGGAGAAAACATGGTACCCGAAAGCAGGGTTGCACGAGTAACAGAAATTATTGCCGATTCAAAAAAAAGTTTTGAGGACGCCATACTAAACGGTTTTCACAGGGCCTCCAAGACCTTGAGGGGTATTACCGGAATACGCGTGAAAGATCAATATGCTCACGTGGAAAACGGGGCGATTCTTAGATTTCGTGTTACCCTTGATGTAATTTTTGTGCTGGACAAATGAAAGGGTGTTAACTTCAATTGAATCTTTTTTT
>JAKLET010000003.1 GCA_022711595.1 Deltaproteobacteria bacterium | reverse complement strand
TCCACCCTGCCCTCCAGCTTCGTTATCTTGCCGACGGGTGCGGCTCCGGCAAGAGAGGAGATC
The DNA here is from genome assembly GCA_022711595.1 of Deltaproteobacteria bacterium. GTDB lineage: Bacteria > Desulfobacterota > Syntrophorhabdia > Syntrophorhabdales > Syntrophorhabdaceae > Delta-02. The sequence goes on along the minus strand of JAKLET010000003.1, from coordinate 218,290 downwards.
ACGAACAGCAGGCCGCATGCGAGAAGAAGGCCTGTAATAAACGTTTTTTTCATGGCGGTCACCTCTTTACTGTCAGGTAAGCGGATGCCTCACCCGCCATTGCCAAAGTTGCGGGTCTCTAGAACCGGTATTCCATGCCCAGGATGTAGACATCTCTCGTGTAGTCGTAGAGCTCTATATTGGACTGGTTTATGTAACGGTTATACTGGACGATGATATCGGTGCCTTTCATCACCCCGTATATCAACGCTAAGGAAAAGTTATAGATATTGTCCCTTCTTTTGTAACCGAAATAGGTATTGTCGTACGTGTAGTTCACAAAAGCCGCTTCCGCCGACGCCTGGGTCCTCAGCGTCCCTATGATGGGGTAGAGCACGTCCGCGCCGAAACGGTTCTCGGTGTTGACCCAGTTCTGGCCGATGGTTTTGTCCTCGGCGTAGGAGTACCTGAGTGTAAAAAACCCCTTGTTCTCCTTGAACGAATAGTTCCAGCCGATCCCGCCCGCCAGTTTGTGTCCGCTGCGGTCTTCCCCGTCCGGCGGTTCCGGGTGAAGCTCGGTGTCGAAGTATTTCTTGCGCATGTAGCTGAAAAAGACCTCCCCAAAACTGTTGGGCGTGGTGATAAAACGGAACGTGGGGGCCACCGTCCTTCCTTCCATATAGCGCGTCTGGTTGAACCAGTTGAGCTCGTTGTAAAAGCTGTTCCCCTTCACACCCTGGAGGCTGATGTAGGTGTAGGTCAGGGGAAGGCTGACAGCGTAACGGCCGAAGGAATAACCGGGTACGACGCTTATGGTGTTCGTCATGTTGTTGTACTCGGTGAGGTTGCCCTGGGAACCGTCGGAGCGCGTGTACATCTTCCCGAAGTACCTGTCGGTGTACATCGAGTAGTAGGCGGAAAGGCTAAAGGGCGTTCTGAAGGAAAAAGGCGCCGTGTAGCCTACGCGGAAACCGAAGTTGATGGCGCTGTCCTCCTGGCGGGAGATATAATCCGTCATCGGTCCTTCTCCTACGGTGATGACGTTCGTATCGTACTTGTAGGACATGCCGATGCTGAACCGCCAGGGTTTTTCCCGTTCCGCTCTGTCAGCGACGATCTTCTCATAGTCCCTTGCGTAAAGGGCCAGGTCGCTCGCGGGGTCGAGGGTGATGGTCGTGCGAAGGCGCGCCTGCGCATCCTTGAACTTCCCCTGCTGGGCATAGATGCCGGCGATCTGGAGCTCCGCCTGCTGGGTCAGGCCCGGGTCGAGCCTCTTGGCATTCTCAAAGGCCCTGATGGCCTCATCGCGCTTCCCTGCCTTCGCGAGGACAAAACCCTTTAGCAGCTGCAGGCGGGCCGAACTGAAACCCTCCTTTTCAGCTACGGCCAGCCATTTCTCCGCTTCAATATTGTTGTTCGTGTAATAGAGAACATCGACGAGCTCCACGAATGCTTCATCGACACGGGGTGTCAGGGTGACCGCGTCCCTGAAATATGTTGCCGCCTCTTTGTACTTTTCCATTGCCTTATATGTGAGGCCGATGTAGTAAGCTATCCTGGCAGATCCCTTTTCTGCGGAGCGCGCTTCAAGGAAATAAGGCAGGGCCTCCTCGTAATTCTCGGCATTGAACTCCTTGAGCCCCTGATCAAAAAGTGATTGGCTATGGCAAAATGTTGAGGCAAAAAAAAGGAAACACAACACAAGCAGGGAAGATGCAAGCACTCGTTTCATAACCAAACCCCCAGAAAAACCGTGTTGGCAAAGCCCTTATTAAGATTTATTAACTTATATGAACAATATTGGCAAGGGAAAGTTTAAAAAATACAGGTTCTTGGCTATAGGCTATTATAGGTTATAGGAAAAACCAAAAAAGACCTGAGGCCTTTAACTGTTGAAACTGCTGGAACGGTTGAAACCGTTGAAACTTTTTTTGTCAGCAGGCGGGGGAAGACCATCCCGGTATCCCCTAAACCACCAGGGTTTCGCCTTGCCTGAGGATCCCAATGTTCCTTCTCCCCGATGCCTTTATCTCTTCCAGGATCTCCCGTGCAAAAACGGGCTTGATATGGGTCACGTAGAAAAACCTGCTGCCAAGATCGTATCGGTCGATATGCTCCATGAGCATAGACGGCGTCATATGACCGGAAATGGTGGCAAGATCTGCAAGCCTGTCGGGGAACGACACATCGGCCATGATGAACTCGATCTCTTTTTCTTCACTTGCCACTTCCCAGAACCTCTTTGTGGGACCAGTATCGGAGGTGAACATGAAACCCCTTTCGCCCTCCCGGACAACAAAACCGACGGTATAGACCGTATGCGTCATAAGGACAGGTTTTACACTCACCTGCCCGAGACCGGTGAGTTCCTCCATCGGGATCCCGCGAGGCCTGATGACGGCCTTCGAGGCCGACGGGATAACGGTGAAATCGGGCCATATGAGATTATTTAAAAGATTTTTAGTAATGATCTCTAGGATTTGCGGTACGCTTATGAGTTCGATGCTGTAATCTCCCATCATGACAAGTTCGTCGACAAGGGGGAAAAGGCCCTTAACGTGGTCAATATGGGTATGGCTTATGAGGATCTGCTTTATCTTCTTCAGGCCGCGGCGGCTTATGGCCTCCGTCACCGTCCCTGCATCAATAAGGAAAGAATCGTTTATAAGGAACGCCGTCGTCCGGTGTTTCCCGACAAAATTACCGGAACAGCCGAGGATCTTTATTTTCATGACATTGATTGTATGTGATGCCCGGCCGATGTGTCAAGGGCTTCCTGCCGTTGACACCAGCGGGATGCGCATATTTCCGCAATATAAACTTGACGGGCATCGCTTAAAGCATTATATTACTGACACTTACAAACGTTCCAGATGTTGGAGGAGCACCATGCCGATCTATGAATACCAGTGTTTAAATTGCGGAAAGGCCTTCGAGGTCTTTCAAAAGATCAGTGATAAACCGCTTACACAATGCAAGTTCTGCAAGGGCAGGCTCGAGAAGCTCATATCGAATTGCGCGTTCCATCTCAAAGGCAGCGGTTGGTACGTCACCGATTACAAGAAGCCCGCAGACACGGTATCGGGCGGCGGAAAGAACGGCAGCAAACACGTAGAAAAACAGGAAACAAAACCAGAACCGGCGGTCGAAACCAAGACCGAGCCAAAGACCGATACCGCAAGCACATCATCAACAGGAGGCAATGCATGAACAAAGGCGATAAAGTGACTTTCCCGTTCGCGAAGAAAACCATGGAAGGTACCGTGGAGCAGGCATTCCAGAAAACAGTCTACATAAAAGCGGATTTCCCGAAAGCCAAGGGAAAGATCATCAAGAGAAAGATAAAGGACATCAAGTAACCCAGTAAACCGTAAGGCGTCAGGCGTAAAGTGTATTAAAAACCGTAAAGTGTAAGGTGTGAGGCGTAAGGCGATAAAGATCCTTACTGCCAGATCGCTCTCTACCTTTGTGTCCCACGTTTAGCACTTTTCTCCTTACGTTTCACGCTTTGCGCCTTAAGGTCTTATTAACGCCTCACGCTTCACGGTTTCACTCACGCCTTACGGTATTCAGTAGTAATCCTGCAGGGCGCGGACCATTATCTTCCCCTTCTTCATCACTTCAATGGCATTCACCACGGACTGGGCGCCGGATAGCGTCGTTGTGTATGGTATGCGGAACTGAACAGCGTTGGAGCGGATCCTGACCTCGTCGACCTTGGGGTTTCTCCCGCTTGGCGTATTGATTATGAACCGGATCTCGCTGTTCTTGATCATGTCTACTATATGCGGTCTTCCCTCGGAAACCTTGTTGACGAACTTTACCTCGATCCCGTTGTTTGCGAGCACCTTGCCCGTCCCTTTCGTGGCGTAAATACAGAAACCGAGATCAGAGAGCTTCTTCGCGATAAACACGACATTCCTCTTGTCCTTGTTCTTCACGCTGATGAACACGTTTCCCTTTGAAGGAAGGTCCTGTCCGGCTGAAAGCTGTGATTTCCAGAAGGCAGACCCGAAATTGACGTCAATGCCCATGACCTCGCCCGTCGATTTCATCTCGGGGCCGAGGATCGTATCCACTCCCGCGAACTTGTTGAACGGAAAAACGGATTCCTTGACGGCAACGTGTTTAAGCTCAACTTCTTTTACAATGCCAAGCTCCTTGAGCGTCCTGCCGACCATAAGTTTCGCCGCGACCTTGGCCCACTGCACACCAGTCGCCTTGCTCACAAAGGGCACCGTTCTGCTTGCCCTGGGGTTAACCTCAAGGACGTAGATCATGTCGTCCTTCACGGCATACTGGATGTTCATGAGACCCACCACATTGAGCCCTTCCGCCAGTTTATACGTGTAAACCCTTATGCGTTCTATGACCCTGTCATCAAGGGAGTAGGGGGGGAGCGCCGACGCACTGTCGCCTGAATGGATCCCGGCCTCTTCGATGTGCTCCATGATGCCCGCTACGACACACTGCCTGCCGTCGGCCACGGCGTCCACATCGATCTCTATGGCGTCTTCAAGGAACTTGTCGACAAGTATCGGTCTCTCCGGAGACGCCTCGGCGGCCTTTTCCATGAAGGATGCAAGGTCCTCGTCATTGTAGACGATCTCCATGGCCCTTCCGCCAAGCACGTAGGAAGGCCTCACCACAACGGGATAACCTATCGAGGCCGCAATGTCCCTCGCCCCGCTGAACGAGGTTGCGATGCCGTTTGCCGGCTGGGTGAGCCCGAGGTCCTTGAGGAGCTTCTTGAACTTGTCTCTGTCCTCGGCGACATCAATGCTCTCAGGCGTCGTCCCTATGATCTTGACCCCGGCTTTTTGCAGCGGCACGGCAAGATTGAGCGGTGTCTGGCCGCCGAACTGGACTATCACCCCGTCGGGCCTCTCCCGCTCGGCGATATCAAGGACGTTCTCAAAGGTAAGAGGTTCGAAATAAAGCTTATCCGAGGTATCGTAGTCGGTGCTCACTGTTTCGGGGTTGCTGTTGACCATGATCGTTTCATATCCCAGTTCCTCCAGGGCGAAAGCCGCATGGACACAGCAGTAATCGAACTCTATCCCCTGTCCTATCCTGTTCGGGCCCCCGCCGAGGATCATGATCTTCTTCCGGTCGGATATCCGTGATTCGTCCTCTTCCTCGTAAGTTGAATAGAAATAGGGGGTGTAGGCCTCGAACTCGGCCGCGCATGTATCAACAAGCTTGAACACGCTCCTCGTGCCGTCTTCGATCCGCCATCCCCTGATGTCCGCCTCGTTGAGGCCGACGATCTGGCCGATCTGGCTGTCGGAAAAACCGAGCCTCTTCGCCCTCTTCAGGAGGTCGGCCGGGATCCGGTCAGGTTTCTTTCCCGGGGCCCGCGGGTCATTGCCGCGGCAGGCCTCAAGCTCTTTTTCAAAGAAGACGATCTCCTCTATGTTCTTCAGGAACCAGCGATCGATACCGGATATGGCATAGATCTCTTCTATGCCGATGCCGAGTCGCAGGGCGTGCCTTAAATAAAAGATCCTTTCAGCGTTCGGCACGGCAAGTTTCTGTTTCACATATTCAGGATCGTCCTTTCCGGGAAGTTTCTCGTGTACGAGCCCTGACCTGCCGACCTCGAGCGATCTGAAGCCCTTCTGAAGGGCCTCCTTGAATGTCCTTCCGATGGACATGGCCTCGCCGACGGACTTCATGGATACCGTGAGGGTCTCATCGGCGCCCCTGAACTTCTCAAAGGTGAAACGGGGTATCTTCACGACGCAATAGTCTATGGTAGGCTCGAAGGATGCCGGGGTCTTCCTGGTGATGTCGTTGGGAATCTCGTCGAGAGTATAACCGACGGCGAGTTTCGCGGCTATCTTGGCAATGGGGAACCCCGTTGCCTTGGAGGCAAGAGCGGAGCTCCTGGACACCCTGGGGTTCATTTCAATGACAACCATCCTGCCGTTATCCGGGTTCACGGCAAACTGAATGTTGGAACCGCCTGTTTCAACACCGATCTCCCTGATGATCTTTACCGATGCGTCACGCATGGCCTGGTATTCCTTATCGCTCAAGGTCTGGGCGGGGGCAACGGTTATGCTGTCTCCGGTATGGATGCCCATGGGGTCGAGGTTCTCTATGGAACAGATGATGACGACATTGTCGCTGCGGTCACGCATGACCTCAAGCTCGAACTCCTTCCAGCCTATAACGGATTCTTCGATAAGGATCTCCGTTATAAAGCTGCTTTCCAGACCCCTTGCGGCAAGCGTTTCGAACTCCTCGATATTGTATGCCACGGCAGCGCCGGTACCGCCGAGCGTATAGCTCGGGCGGATAATGAGCGGGAAGCCTATCTGTCCGGCAACACTGCGGGCATCGTCCATATTGTGAGCGAGGCCGCTTCCGGGGACCTCCAGGCCGATCTTTTCCATGGCGGCCTTGAACTCTTCCCTGTCCTCGGCCTTTTTAATGGCCTTGTAATCGGCGCCGATAAGCTCAACACCATACTTTTCCAGTATACCGCTCTCGGCGAGAACAGTGGCAAGGTTGAGGCCCGTCTGGCCGCCCAGTGTCGGCAGGATCACATCGGGCTTCTCTTTCTTTATGATCTCTTCCATCACCTCGGGAACGAGAGGTTCCACGTAGACCCTGTCCGCCATATCGGGGTCTGTCATGATCGTCGCGGGATTGCTGTTCACAAGTATGACCCGGTATCCCTCTTCACGTATGGCCTTGCACGCCTGACTTCCGGAATAATCGAATTCACAGGCCTGCCCGATGACGATCGGTCCCGAGCCTATGATCAGCACGCTCTTTATATCGTTCCTTTTAGGCATTGTCCGACTTCCTGAAGTTTTCCATCATACCTCTGAACCTTTCAAAAAGACCGTAGGAATCGTGTGGGCCCGGTGATGCCTCCGGATGGTACTGAACCGAGAAAATGGGGTATTTCTCGTGCTCGATGCCCTCCACGGTCCCATCATTCAGATTCACATGTGTTATCCGGACAGGCTCGTCCTTTATGGTGTCCACGTCCACGGCAAATCCGTGGTTCTCCGAGGTGATGTACACCTTGCCTGTCGCGGTCTCCCTGACGGGCTGGTTGGCCCCCCGGTGTCCGAACTTGAGCTTGTATGTCTTGCCGCCGTATGCGAGGCCGAGCAATTGCTGGCCGAGGCATATTCCAAAGATAGGCGTATGCCCGAAGAGCTTTCTGATCTCGGTAATGACGTAGGGCACTCCGCCGGGATCTCCCGGCCCGTTGGAGAGCAAGATCCCGTCAGGTTTCATTGCAAGGATGTCTTTCGCTTTCGCGTGGGCCGGCACGACGCTGACGCGGCAGCCGCTGCGGTGCAGGATCCGCAGGATGTTCCTTTTCACCCCGAAGTCCATGACAACGCAGTGCAGCGGATCGTCTCCTTTTTTACGCGAACCAGGTCCGCCGAACTCGTAAGGGGCCTTGCACGTCACCTCCTGAACAAGATCGACACCCACTATGCCCCGCGAGTTCTTTGCCTTTCTGACAAGATCTTCCGGATCGCCTCCCGCAGTCGATATGATGCCCTTCATGACCCCGCGGACCCTGAGGTGGCGTGTCAGCGCCCTTGTATCGATCTCTTCCACGGCTATGATGTTGTGCTTGCGGAAATAGTCCTCAAGGTCGCCCGTGGCCCTCCAGTTGCTGGTGAGCCTCGAAAATTCCCGGACGATGAAACCCTCAACCTTGGGCGCATCGGACTCGACGTCGTCTTCATTGACGCCGTAATTGCCGATAAGAGGGTATGTCATCGTGACGATCTGTCCCTTGTAGGACGGGTCGGTCATGATCTCCTGATAGCCTGTCATACTCGTGTTGAAAACGATCTCGCCCTCTTTTTCCCCTTCGAGACCGAAACCCTTTCCTTCAAATACTCTTCCGTCCTCGAGCGCTACATAGGCTTTCAACTCTTTCCCCCGCATGCTTTTACACAGACGCCGCATATGTGGTGTCCGATATTCCGCTCCTTTCTGAACCTGCTGAGCATGTCATAACACCCATGATGATCGAACAGTGCCGGCTCCATCCTGATCGCGCCGGCGGGGCAAATCTCAAGACACCGTATACAGGAACCGCAATCCTCTTCGAGGCGTGTGTCCGCCTCAAGAGGCATATCGGTGAGCACCGTGTTATACCGCGCCCGCGCTCCGAATACAGGATGAACGAGAAGGTTGTTGCGCCCTATCCATCCAAGCCCGGCCATCACGCCGACCTTCTTGTGATTGATGTGGCCCCTCTGCCGCTGCCAGTCCACAACCTGTGAGGCTGCAAAAGGAACGGCCCTGAACCCTTCCCTTTCTATCGATCTGCCAAGAAAATATGCGATCATGTCAAGCCGGTAATTCAACTGGCGGTAGTGATGGAGGTATAACTGGGTCGGACCGTCGCTTAAGGTTTCCAGAATCCCTCTCGACAATACAATACCGAAAGAGACGGCAAATGGTAACTCCCCGACGGTCAAATCACCTATCCCCGTAATCTCTTCGCCGTATAGAGACATATCGGCGACACCGAAGGTGTCAATATCGAGATCTGCAAGCCATTTTTCAATTTTTCCGTTCTGACTCATTTTTCCTCTTGCCTCCGCTTAAAGCATTCCCATCTTTTTGAAATGGATCATCAAAGCGGTTATTGAAGCGGGGGTCACTCCCGGGATGCGGGATGCCTGGCCGAGTGTGAAGGGCCTGACCCGCGTGAGCCTCTCGACCACCTCCCGGGAAAGGCCGGACACCTCGCCGTAGTCGAGACCGGCTGGGATCCTTTTGTCCTCGAGTTTCTTTGTCCTCCCGATCATCTCGATCTGACGGTCGGTGTAACAACGGTATTTTACATCGACTTCCACCTGGTATGCGACGTCGTCATCGATCCCGGCAAGCCTGTCATCGATCCGCTTGAGCTCGCCAAGGGTAACACCCGGTTTTTTCAGGAGGTCCTCAAGGGTCACCGGGTTCGTGATCGTCCCTATACCGCTGTCACGCAGTATCTCCCGCATTTCTTTCGTCGGTTTGATGCGCACACTCCGGAGCATTTCGAAAACCGTTTCTATTTTTGCCTGTTTCTCGAGCACCATGTCGTGGCGTGCCTTGTCGACAACTCCGATGGAGCGGCCCCTGCCGGTAAGCCTCAGGTCCGCGTTGTCCTCCCTGAGCAGAAGCCTGTGCTCCGCCCGCGAGGTGAACATCCGGTACGGCTCATCCACTCCCCTCGTTACAAGATCGTCAATGAGCACACCGATGTAGGCCTCGTCACGGGCAAGAACGAATTCGCCGCCGCCGTGGACCTTTAGCGCGGCGTTGATGCCAGCCATGAGCCCCTGTGCCGCCGCCTCTTCATATCCCGTCGTCCCGTTGATCTGTCCGGCAAAGAAAAGGCCTTTCACAAGTTTTGTCTCCAGCGTCGGGTACAATTGCGTGGGATAAGCAAAATCATACTCTATTCCGTAACCCGGCCGGGTGATCTCAACATTCTCCAGCCCTTCTATGGTCCTGAGCATGGCCATCTGTATATCGAGGGGCAGGCTCGTCGAGAGGCCGTTCGGATAATACTCCACCGTGTCGAGCCCCTGGGGCTCTATGAAGATGTGGTGCCTGGGCCTTTCGCTGAACCGCACTATCTTGTCCTCTATCGAAGGACAATAACGGACGCCCGTTCCCTTGATGACCCCGGTGAAAAGCGGGGAGCGGTCAAAACCTCCGCGTATGACATCGTGCGTCCTTTCGTTGGTATAGGCAAGAAAACAGGGCACGAGGGGGTTCTCCACCTTTTTTGTCATAAAAGAGAAAGGCACCGGCGGGTCGTCGCTCTCCTGTGGCTCCATTCGCGAGAAATCGATGGTCTTCCCGTCAAGCCTCGGACAGGTACCCGTTTTCAGCCTCCCAATTTCAAAACCCAGCTCATGCAGGTTGTCGGAAAGCCCGACGGAAGGTATATCACCGAGCCTCCCCGCTTCAAAATGCTTAAGGCCGATATGTATGAGGCCCTTGAGGAATGTTCCGGTTGTCAGGATCACGGCACCCGCACGGAACCTCTCCCCGAACATTGTCCTTACGCCGCTCACGGCACCACCCTCAACGACCAGTCCCTCGGCGACGCCCTGGCGTATATAAAGGTTCTCCTGCCCTTCGAGCCTTTTTTTCATGCGTCCGGCGTAGCGCGCCATGTCCGTCTGCACCCGGGTGGCACGAACGGCGGGCCCCTTTTTCATATTCAGCACCTTGAATTGTATGCCCGCTGCGTCGGTATTCACCCCCATCTCCCCTCCCAGGGCATCGATCTCCCTGACAAGATGGCCCTTACCGAGACCTCCGACGGCCGGGTTGCATGACATGAAGGCTATATGGTCCAGGTTAATGGTCAGAAGGAGGGTCTTTGCCCCCATCCGGGAGGAAGCCAGCGCCGCCTCGCAACCGGCATGACCTGCACCGATGATGATAATATCGAAATAGTCCATTCGTACACGCCCAAAAGCTGTATATTGTAGCAGGAATCGGGTCTCTTTTCCAGATGCTCTTTTTGTAAACAATTGACTCCAAAGGATAAATTTAATATGATAGCAGTCATTCCATCATCTTTGACTATTAAGAACTGTGTGGCCCTATGCTCTTTAGCTCCCATGAATACCTGCTGCTCTTTCTGCCTTTGTCCGTAATCCTCTATTTTCTCCTGCACAACTGGCGGGCGACCCGCATCGCCAAGGCCTGGCTTGTCCTTGCCTCTCTTTTCTTCTACGGCTGGTGGAACCCGAAATATATCCCTCTCATTCTCTTTTCCATCCTCATGAATTTTGCGGTCGGCACACTGCTGACACGCATGAGGAGCAAGGGCGCCTTTTTCCGTAAAAGCCTTCTCGTTGCCGGAATATCGCTGAACGTCATTCTGCTGGGATACTTCAAGTACTATGATTTCCTTGTTGAGACTTCGAACGCTTTTTTCGGCACCCATGGAGCGATGCACCATCTCATCCTGCCGCTGGGCATCAGTTTCTTCACGTTCACCCAGATAGCTTTTCTCGTCGATACCTACAGGAAGGACGTCGAGGAATACAGCCTCATGAACTATTTCCTGTTCGTCACCTTTTTCCCTCACCTTATTGCCGGCCCGATCATACATCACGCCGAGATGATGCCGCAGTTCAAACATATGGACAATGCCGCCGCAAATTACAGGAACCTCTCCGTCGGGATCTTCCTCGTCTCCATGGGACTCATCAAGAAGGTCCTCATAGCGGACCGGTTCGGCGAGTGGGTGTCCGCTGGCTTCGATCACCCGGAGGCGCTCAATCTCCTGAGCGCCTGGGCGACATCGCTGTCGTACACCTTCCAGATATACTTCGATTTTTCAGGATACACCGACATGGCCCTCGGAGCCGCGCTGATGTTCAACATAGTCCTGCCCATCAACTTCAACAGTCCTTACAAGGCGCTGGACATCCAGGATTTCTGGAGGCGCTGGCACATCACCCTGAGCAGGTTCCTGAGGGAATATATCTATATACCCCTGGGGGGCAACAGAACGCGGGAAACACTGGTCTATGCGAACCTGATGGTCACGTTCCTCATAGGGGGGCTGTGGCACGGGGCCGGCTGGACGTTCCTGTTCTGGGGCTTCTTGCACGGCGCCGCCATCCTTGTCCACAGGGCCTGGAAAAAGACCGGGCTCACATTGCCCCGCTGGCTGGCCTGGCTGGTGACATTCAACTTCGTCAACATGGCCTGGGTCTTTTTTCGTGCAAAGAGCTGGGGAGACGCAATTGGCGTATTGAAGGCGATGTCCGGTCTTCAGGGGACCTATCTGCCGGACCTGCCCGTCCTGCGCCGGGGTCTGGCGGTTCTATCCGGAAAAGTGGATTTCCTTGACTGGAAGTCGATCATGGGACCGGGAAGGGACGCATATCTCTTCATAATCCCGGCGGTCATCTTCTGCCTTGTCTTCAAAAATTCCAATGAGCTCGCACAGCGCTTCGAACCCGGCTGGAAGACCATGTGCGTTGTGGCAACCGGATTGTACGCCCTGCTGCACATATTCAACATGAGTGAATTTCTCTATTTTAATTTTTAGGACGTCATGGACACACATAAAAAATGGTTTATTGTTTCACTGATTCTCACCTGCTCTGTTGTCTTATGCATCGGCGGTCTGAATTATCTCGCAGACCCCTACGGGATCTTCCGGCATGATTTTTCCTACCAGTTCATTGAACCGAACAAGAATTTCATTAAGACCCGCCACATCAAGCGCAATCCGGAAAAATACGACTGCCTCCTCTTCGGTTCTTCCCGTGCCAACAACATAGATGTCAGAAAAGTGCCCGGTGCGGTTTGCTACAATATGAACTACAGCGAAGGGGTTCCGAGGAACCATCTCGAAAACCTGCGTTATATCCTGGGCAAAGGTGTAAAGATAAAAACCGTTATTCTTGCCCTTGATGAATTCTCATACAAGATAGATGCGAGGGAACACCTGTCGCAGCCCCTGCGGCACCCTTATCCGCCTGTCGTGAAAGAGAACACCTTCTCCTATTACCTGAAGTATCTCTTCTCCATGTTCAAGGGCAGCATCTGGAAAGAGGTGGCATCGGGGTATAAGAACAGGATGGGTTCTCAGGGGGAAAGACCGCTCATCGAGTATGACATGTTCGGCTCCGGCATGGCCTTTTTCCCTGTAATCGAAAAAGCCGTCGAAGATAACCCGCGGGCCCACATCAATGATGTCAGATTTGACGCGCCATACCGCTCCAGGGGAGACAACCTGAAAGAAGCACTAAATGATATAAAAGATATCGTCAGGACAGCAAAAGAGAACGGGATCAGACTGATAATCCTCATAAATCCCATCCATAAGACAACTTACCTCGCGTCTGATATCCCCCAATTGATGGATTTCAAAAAACAGCTGGGTTGGATACACGATTATTACGATTTCAGCGGATTGAACTCGGTTACAACCAACAATTACTACTATTTCGAGACCTCCCATTACAGGATGGCGGTCGGTGACATGATGATCGGGCGCATATTCAAAACCGGCCAGACACGGGTACCGGATGATTTCGGATCCTTTGTCACGGCGGACAACATCGACGGACACCTTTCCGGCCTCAAAAAACAGTTGGCCCGTTGACCGGCCTTACTATACGATCTTGCGGGACCGGTCCCTGCCCACGTTTTTTTGTTAACACGAAAATTTGTTCATGGCTGACACGAAAACATTTCTATGCTATAAATTAAATGAAGAATCCAGCGGATAAGTGGAGGTAAGATGAAAGAAAATGAAATATTACAACGTTTTCAGGAGATCTTGGAGACGGCAATCCCCATTCTCGAGGACCTGAAAAAGGGTTTTTTCACTCAAAAGACGTCCGTTATACAGGATTGCGAGAGGAAATTCAGCGATCTGCTGATATCCAGGCTTCCCTATGCGGAAAAGATCGTGGGAGAAAAAGAAAAAGACGAGGCGGAAAAGAAATATGTCATTCTTCTTCCCACATTCCAGACGATCGGTCTTGCAATCGAGAATCTCATGTATAAAATGGAGGCCAAGGTCAATTCCAACATCCTCTTCAGCCAGAAGGCGCTTTCCGAGATCGAGGAGCTTTACGGTGTGATGTTGGAACAACTGCGCGATACGAAAGACTATATAGTAACGAAAAACCCCAACCTGAAAGGGTCCGTCAAGAGTCACATGGAAAAAATGTTCAAACTTATTGAAGAACTGGCAATTGTCCATCAGAACAGGCTTATCACGGGAATCTGTATGCCTCAGGCATCTTATCTCTACCTTGATATTACTGATTCACTGAAAAGGATATCCCGGGGGCTCATGGACTTCACCGAGAAGGTTTAGTGATTGGCAATATCTCATCAGGCGCTTATCAAATCGATAAGCGCCCAGCATATTATCGGTAAACTGGCATCCTGCCGTTTTGCCGGAGACGTTTTCCTCGTGGGCGGCGCCATACGGGAGCTTGCCCTCGACAGGGTCCCCGGGGATTACGACCTCGCCCTTTCAGACCCCGGTGATCTTGGACTGATCGAAGACCTCTTCGGAAGAAGATCGTTCCTCCTTGGAAAAAAACCTGTCCAGACACACCGTATTGCCGCGGCTGAGACCATTTTTGACATCACCATCCTCGATGGTACCATCGAAAAAGACCTTCCGCGAAGAGACTTCACGATGAACGCCGTCGCCTACGACATACGTCGCGGCGCTATCGTAGATCCCCTGCGCGGGCTCGAAGACATCGGGCTGAAACTCATCCGCTATCCCAATCGTGACACGATCGCCAGCGATCCCTTGAGGATGCTCAAGGCCGTCCGCCACTTCGCCGCCCTTGAAGGTTTTACCCTCGACCCCGAATTGACCGAGGCGATCGCTGGTTCCGGGGAACTCATAAAGCAGACGGCACCGGAGAGGATAAAGTATGAGCTTGATCTCATCATGACATCGGGAGGCGTTTCGAAAGGCATGGACGTGCTGTTGAAAACAGGGCTTTTATTCCGGATATTCCCTGAGCTTTACGCCCTCCGCAGCCTGGACCTGGAGAAAGGCTTTTCTCTTGAGACCTTAGGCCATACCATGCTCGGGTTCTCCTTCCTGGACCATTACGGGAAGCGCTATCTCCAGGGAAAAGAAGCCTTTAAAAAGGTAGGCTATGCCCTGCTTTTCCACGATCTGGGAAAGGCCCATACGTACTCGTATGACGAGGACAAGGGCCTGGTGCACTTCTTCAACCATGAACGCATCTCGAAACAGACTGCCGCCGACATCATGGAGAGGCTCCGGTTCAGCACCCACGAAATACGGGACATCACCTCACTCATAGAGAACCATATGCGCATCTTCCTTATAAGCACCGGCGACGCGACGGACAAGGCCATAAGAAGGCTCGTCTACAAGATGGGTGACCTGACAGGCGCGCTCATTGTCCTGACCTTATGTGACATGTACGGCAGTTCCGGGGGCCAGGACAACCCCTCTACATACCAGACCCTGAAGAACTGCGGAGCCATCATGGCGGCATACCACGGATCGAAAATAGAACCATTACCAAAACTCTTGTCGGGAAATGACATTCTTTCAATGGGTTTTACGCAGGGGCCCGTTGTTGGCAGGTGCCTCGGGGAAGTCAGGGACAGACAGATATCCGGGGAAATAACAGACCGCGACGAAGCCCTGCGCTTCGCGGAGAAATTCTTAGAGGAGCAAGGTAATAGATAAGGACCCTTCAGAGATCTTTTCGCCGGTCCCGACGGTTGACGTATTACAGGAAAAAGCGGAAGACCCCTTGAGCTTCACATCATGAAACGCACCGTTACATCACTGCCGCTCCATGGCGGCAAAGCCCCGGCATGGCTCTTCGACAAGATGAAGAGGCTCTGCGGGGCCCTCACCGAGATCATCATCCTGGAATACGGCACACGGGAGTTGCTTTCGCGGCTTGCCGACCCTCTGTGGTTCCAGGCGCTGGGGTGTGTTGTCGGCTTCGACTGGCATTCCAGCGGTCTCACGACAACCCTTTGCGGGGCCATGAAAGAAGGGCTTGCAACCCTCGGTGACGACGTGCCGCTGGCCATATGCGGGGGCAAGGCAAAACGCGCCATCAGGACCCCCGATGATATACTGCGCTACGGTGAAAAATGGGGGATCGATGTCTCCGGCATGATCGCCACGAGCAGGCTCTGCGCAAAAATTGACAACACCGCCGTCCAGGACGGATATAACCTGTACCACCACACCTTCATTTTCACACCCGATGGCTCCTGGGCCATCATCCAGCAGGGAATGAACGGGGAGAGAAAGGACGCGCGCCGCTACCAGTGGTTCTCACGGGACGGCCTCGACATCATATCGGACCCCCATACGGGCATCACCTGCGACCACACGCAGGATGTGCTCAATCTGGTTGCCGGCGAAAGCAGTGACGCAAGGAGCGCTGCGGTCGATTTTACGGGCGAAAACCCTGACAGAATGGCGAAGACATGGCATGATATCACCCTTTCCATGCCGAAACGACATTATATATCCCCCGAGGATGTCAACACCGGGCGGCTTGTCAAGATGTTCAGGACCATCCACGAGGCACATCCCGGATCGTTCAGGGACCTCCTCGGCATACGCGGCGTCGGCCCCCGTACCATGGCCGCCCTTGCTCTCGTTTCCGAACTGGTCTACAAAGCACCGCCGAGTTTCCAGGACCCGGCGCGTTTCAGCTTCGCCCATGGCGGAAAGGACGGATACCCTTTCCCCGTGGACAGGCCCACCTACGAACACTCCATAGATTTTCTGAAAACCTGTGTCGACAAGGCAAAAATGGGCGACCGGGACAAGATTGACGCCTTCAGGAAACTGTCCAAGATGTAATAACGGGTAATAGGTCATGGGTTATGGGTCATGGGTTATGGGTTATGGGTTATAAGAATAACGGTTCCAGCCGTTTGAGCTGTTTCAGCCGTTTCAACGGGAAAAACTAAAAAGATCAGAGGTCTTTAACAGTCGAAACGGTTTAAACGGATGAAACGGCTCAAACGGTAATCTCGGACCCATTACCAGTTTTCTCAGTATTCCGGTTCTCCCGGCTTTGTTATCCTCTTGTAGGTCTTGAGGTCCAGGGCGTGGTCGGTTCCGGGCTGGATCGTGGCATCCCTGGAATAACCGTATTTCGACCAGTACCCAATGCCGTCCTTTTCGAGGAACTCGAGCCTCACGATGCTCTTAACGCTCTTGTAACCGTACTTTGAAGGCATCAGGAGGCGAAGCGGACCTCCGTATTCGCCGGGGAGCGGCCCGCCGTTCATCTCGTAGGCAAAAAGAACCCGTGGTTTGAGGAGCTCTTCGAGAGATATATATTCGTAATAATCATCGGCGCTGTAGAAATAGAGGTA
This sequence comes from Deltaproteobacteria bacterium, assembly GCA_022711595.1. GTDB lineage: Bacteria > Desulfobacterota > Syntrophorhabdia > Syntrophorhabdales > Syntrophorhabdaceae > Delta-02. Next base: position 201,424 of record JAKLET010000003.1, on the reverse strand, counting down.
TTTCGCCTCTGCAAGCGGCCTGACCGCGTCAAAAAGTGCCTTCGGCCTGAACCCGCCCCATTTTGCCTTGCTTGACCAGGATTCGACGCATTTCATTCGTGAGACCTGGGTCTCTTTGGGTAATTTTTTAACGGCCTCAAGGGTAAAACTGCGGGCTTTTTCACAGAGCCCGCTCACTTTGAGGGACCACCTGGCGGGATCAATGGGCCTGACAGGCTTGATGAACCTGATATAGAAGCCCTCCCGGTCCTCGTTGTCAAACAGGCGCTCCACCTCTTTCGAATCCGCGCAGTGGGGCATAAGAATGGAAACACCAAGGAAACAGATGAACCGTACAACATCCCGCCGGTCCATTTCTTTGAATATGTCCATATATCTATTATATCCCTTGACCCTTGACAAACAAAATAGAATAATTAGATTCAGGAACGTCAAAGCGCCATCCAAAGGAGTTCGATATGCTCATCATCGAAGATCTGCAGGTAGAATTGGCGGGAAAGACCCTCCTGAAGGATATTGACCTCGAGATAAGGCCCGGAGAAACACATATTCTCTTCGGACCCAATGGTTCGGGGAAAACATCCCTTCTCATGACCATCATGGGTTATCCCCAGTACGTCGTAAAAAAAGGCAAGATAATCTTCAAAGGCACTGATATAACCCGCGCTCCCATCAATGAACGGGCCGCCCTCGGCATCGGCATGTCCTACCAGCGCCCTCCCACGATCAACGGCCTCAAGACAAGGCAGATGGTGGATATCTGCGCAAAAACAAAGGTCGACACCGTAGAAATAGCGCGGTCCCTCAACTTCGAGGAGTTCCTTGACAGGGACGTGAACGCCGGTTTCTCAGGGGGTGAGATAAAGCGCTCAGAGCTCCTTCAGCTCAAGGCGCAGAACCCGGACCTTATACTCTTCGATGAACCGGAGTCAGGTGTGGACATCGAGAACATGGCCCTTATCGGCTCAACCATCGCCGAGATACTCCAGAAAGATTCACAGAAGGCGAACAACCCCAAACCTGTTGCCCGCCGGTGGGAGGAAAGGACCAAGATGGGGCTCATCATCACGCACACCGGCTATATCCTTGACTACGTCCCGGCCGATAAAGGCCAGGTGCTTTTCGACGGGGTGCTGGCGTGCGTCGGAAATCCCCGGGAGATATTCCAGTGCATCGGCCAGCTTGGATACGAGGAGTGTGTAAAATGTACAATGTAGAAGAACTCAAAGAAAGGGCAAGACAGGCACTCGACAAGAAGGCGGCCTTCGGTGACGACCTTGACCTCGATACGTTCGATACGTCCTTCGTCCCCCATAAATACCTCGCCGAGGAAGAGATCTGCGCCATCCCGGAAGAAGAACAGAAAAGGCTCATCATGTCGGGGCTCGACGTGACCGACAAGGGGCGGGGAGGGACATACCTCCAGAAGGACACCGCCGTCATCCACTGCCATAGCAATGAGGAAGGCATCCAGGTCATGCCGGTGACGCAGGCACTGAAGGAACATGACTGGGTCAAGGAATATTTCTGGAAACTTGTCCCTGTGGACCAGGACAAATACACCGCCTCGGCGTTCCTCGAGCTCCACGACGGCTACGTTATCAGGGCCCTGCCCGGAAGCAAAAGCATATACCCCATACAGGCCTGCCTCTATCTCGACAAGGAAAACCTCCAGCAGAACGTCCATAACCTCATCATAGCCGAGGAAGGTTCGGAGCTCCATATCATCACCGGGTGTGCCACGTCGCCCCACATGAAGCGCGGCGTCCATGTGGGAATATCAGAGTTCTTTGTTAAGAAGGGTGCGAAACTGAGCTTTACCATGATCCATAACTGGGCCGAGGAGATGGACGTCCGTCCCAGGTCAGTCGCTCGCGTTGAAGAAGGCGGCGTTTTCATCAACAACTACATCTGTATGAAACCGGTCCGTTCCATCCAGATGTACCCCACGACACACCTTGTCGGCGACGACGCCGCGGCAATGTTCTACAGCATCATCGTGGGAACGCCGGGTTCCCATCTCGATATCGGCGGCAGGATCTACCTTAAGAACAGGGGTTCCCGGGCCGAGATCGTTCAGCGTTCCATCAGCAATGGGGCCCATATCATCAACCGGGGCCACCTGATCGGCGAAGCGCCGGAGATCAAGGCCCACCTCGAATGCAAGGGGCTTTTGCTCAAGGGCGGCATCATCGATTCCATCCCGCAGCTCGAAGGCCACGTGGAGGGTGTCGATATGTCCCACGAGGCGGCCGTCGGCAAGGTGGCGCAGGAAGAGATCAACTACCTGATGTCGCGGGGTCTGAGCGAAGACCAGGCGACATCGACGATCGTCAGGGGATTTTTAAGCGTCGACATCAAGGGACTGCCGGAGGCCTTGAAGGCCGAGATCGATAATGCCATCGACGCAAGCAACAAGGACGCAATATAAGGCAAAAGAACGGAGGGCACAATGAAACGCAGGGATTTTCTGAAGGCCACCCTCTCCACACTTCTTGCAAGCCAGCTCCCGTCCCGATTGATGGCCCAGTCCGGCCAGCCGGTCGTAGCCGTCGCCGAAGGGACAGATCACGCGGCGGTCACCCGCAGGGCCGTCGCCGCCCTGGGAGGAATGAAGGTCGTCGTTAAGCCGGGCAACACCGTCGTGGTCAAACCTAACATCGGCTGGGACAGGAAACCCGAATATGCCGCGAACACCAATCCGGTGGTGATTAAGGCCGTTATAGAAGAATGCCTTGCCGCCGGTGCAAAAAAAGTAAAGATCTTCGACAACACCTGTGCCGACCCGCGGCGCTGCTACGAAAACAGCGGCATTCCGGCAATTCTGAAAGGCATGAAGAACGTCGAAGTCAAGCATGTCGAGAATGAACGCTTCAAAAAAACAACTCTCAACGGCCGCTTTCTGAAGGACTGGCCTCTCTATGACGAGGCCCTCGCGGCCGACGTCTTCATCAACGTGCCCATCGCAAAGCACCATAGCCTTACAGGACTCACACTCGGACTCAAGAACCTGATGGGCATCATGGGCGAAAACAGGGGACACATCCACCGCAGCATTGAGGATGCCCTGGCAGACGTGAACAGCAGGGTCAAGAGCCATCTTGTCATTATCGATGCGACACGCGTCCTCACAGCCCATGGCCCTCAAGGCGGCAGCCTGAAGGACGTCAAGGTCTTGAACAAGGTCATCGCCTCGCGGGACATCGTTGCCGCCGACGCATACGCTACAACCCTTTTCGGCATGAACCCCCGGGACCTCTCTACAACAGTCACCGCACACAAACGCGGCCTCGGGGAGATGGATCTGAACAAGATAAAGGTGATAAAAGCGTGAACCCGGAAACAGTTCCAGCCGTTTCAACTGTTTCAGCCGGAAAGACAAAAAGCACACCTTCAATGCCTTCATCATCAAAAAATGGCTGGAACAAATGAGATCTTTGAAACGCACCGCAAACATTGAAATAATCTTATATTTCTTATGAAGGTAACAGCCTCCCGCATCTCCCAATTGTTCTTCCTGGCCCTCTTCCTGTTCCTCTTCATCATCACCGACTACCGGGGCAAGGACGAGATCTCCGTGGCCGTGAACAGTTTCTTCAGGGCCAATCCTCTCGTTCTCGCAAGCTATCTCTTCGCCGTGAAGGGTTTCACGGCGCTTCTCATCCCCGCCATTCTCACGGCGGTGTTCACCGTGATCCTGGGGAGGTTCTTCTGCGGCTGGATCTGCCCTCTCGGGACCATCATCGACCTTCTCACAAAAAAGATGCGAAGGAGCGCTCCGATACGCTTCCTCAAGGGCCCTTTGAAATATTACATCCTATTCACGCTCCTCGTCATGTCCCTCTTCTCCGTCAATATATCGGGCGTATTTGACCCCCTCGCGATCCTCATCAGGGCGCTCACCTTTTTCTTGTATCCCCTTCTGGGTTACACTGCACGTGCAGGATGGTCGGGCCTGTACGGACTGGCCGGGGGCGGGCGGGACCACGTCGGGTTTGTTTACCATTTTCTGCGCGATTATGTCCTTCCCTTCCGGGAGACCTTCTACCCCCTAGCATTCCTGTCGCTTGCCATCTTCCTTTTTATCCTCTTCCTCGAAAGGTTCGAAAAAAGGAACTGGTGCAGGAACATCTGCCCTTTGGGCACGCTCCTTGGCCTTTTGGGACGCTTTTCGATCTTCAGCAGAATGCCTGGGCGGATCTGCAAGGATTGCGGCGAATGCAAAGACCACTGTGCCACCGCGTTCGACGAAGAGATCTTTCAGGCCGACGGCTGTATCCGATGCATGCAGTGCAGGGTAAAGTGCCGCTTCGACAGAGTTGTGTTCCCCTTCAAGGTAAAAAAAGCCTTTGCATCCGCCGCCGGCACGGGGAAACAGCCTGTCCTGTCTAAAAGGATATTGCTGGGAAGCCTCTTTTCCGGCATTTTTCTCTCAAAGGCATTCTCGTTCCGTCGGCCCGAAAAAGACCATCGCCTCCTCCGCCCTCCAGGCGTTACCAGCGAAAGCGAGTTCCTGAAGAAATGCGTCCGATGCGGCGAATGCATGAAGGTCTGTCTGCGAAGTGCCCTGTATCCTGACCTTATGAGGGCGGGTATAACGGGTATTTTCATGCCCGTCATCATCCCCAGATTGGGATACTGCGAATACAACTGCACGCTCTGCGGTCAGGTCTGCCCAACGGGCGCCATACCGGGGCTCTCTCCCGAGAAGAAAAAAAAGAGCATCATTGGGACCGCAGTCATTGACAGGAACCTCTGCCTGCCTTACGCGAAAAAGCTCAACTGCATCGTCTGTGAGGAACACTGCCCGATCCCTGAAAAGGCAATCAGGTTCGAGACCGTGAGCGACGTCGACTATCAGGGCAGAAAGGTCATCCTGAAAAGACCGTATGTCATCGATGAACTGTGCAACGGGTGCGGCATCTGCGAGAACAAGTGCCCCCTCGAGGGCCGCTCCGCCATCGAGGTCTTCGCCCGAAAGAAAGCTTGAGCCGCTCGAGCAGCTTGAACCGCTTGAGCGCTTAAAGACAAAGACCTTTTTTGTTTTTCCAGGCTTCTTAACGTTCAAACGGTTCGAGCAGTTAAAACGGCTCAAACCGTCTTCAGATCACTTCGCTGCCGCGAATGACATGAATGATCACCTCACCCAGTTCCTCCATGAGGTAGGGCTTGGCGATCACACCTTTAAACCCGTATTTATGAAACCTGGCCATGATGGGATCGTTCGAATAACCGCTGGAAACGATCACCTTTACATCGGGATCCATGGTGAAGAGTTTCTTCATGGTATCCTTGCCGCCCATGCCTCCCGGGATTGTAAGATCAAGGATGATCACATCGAAAGGGGTTCCGGCGTTTCGGGCCTTAATATAGCTTTCAATAGCCTCATTGCCTTCCGTGACACACTCTACTTCATATCCAAGACTTCTGAGCATCTCACTCGAGGAACGAAGGATCATCTCTTCATCATCCATGAGCAGGACCCTCCCCTTCATCTTCGTCAGCATAAGGTCTTCTTTACTGTTTTTTACATGCTTCCTGCCGTGTTTCGCCGCTTTCAGGTAAATGAAGAAGGTTGTACCTGCACCAAGTCTTGATTCCAGGGTTATATGACCGCCGTGGTTCTTGATGATCGAGTAGGATGTGGCAAGACCAAGACCGCTGCCCTTCTGCTTCGTCGTAAAATAAGGGTCAAACACCTTGTCGACATGATTGCTATGGATACCTACCCCATGGTCCTGCACCGATATCCGGACATACCCGCCGGGTTGAAGGAAAACACCGTGTTCGATAATGCCCTGTTTCGCGACGATGTTGTCGGCCCCAACGGTAATGACCCCTCCTCCCGGCATGGCCTGTTGTGCATTGATGAAAAGATTGTTGAGAACCTGGCTTATCTGTCCTTCGTCAATGTCAACTGAATACAGATCCTTGCCGATAGAAAACTCGCATTTTACCCGTGAACCTGTCAGGGCAAAACCTGCCGTCTCTTTCAGGATATTTTCGATGGATGTTGTTTTCTTGATAGGCGATCCGCCTTTTGAAAACGTAAGGAGCTGCTGGGTAAGATCCTTGGCCCTGAGGATTGCCTGTTCCGCATCGAGAAGACGTTTGTATACCTTTTCATCCTGGACCTTCACATGCAGCCTGGCAAGAGAGATATTGCCGAGGATGGCCGCGAGGATATTGTTGAAGTCATGGGCGATGCCGCCCGCGAGGATCCCCACGGATTCAAGTTTGCTCATCTTCTGGAGCTCCTCGTCCATTTTTTTCTTTTCTGTCACATCGCGAAAGACGAGGACAACACCGACGATGTTTTTATCCTTGCCCCTGATAGGCGCCCCGCTGTCGGCTATCACGAGTTCCCTGCCGCCTCGCGATACAAGGACCGTATGGTTCGCGAGACCGACCACTGTCCCCATCCGCAATACCTTTACGACGGGGTTTTCACATCTCTCGCGGGTCTTTTCGTTGATGATGTGAAAAACTTCGTTGAGGTCTTTACCCTCCGCCTCTTCCTGTTTCCAGCCGGTCAGTTCCTCGGCGACTGAATTGATGAGAACTACCCTTCCGGAGCGGTCTGTCGCGATCACCCCGTCCCCGATTGAACGAAGCGTGACGGCGAGGCGTTCCTTTTCGTCGGCGAGGGCCTCCTCGGCATGGCGCCTCCTTGTTATATCTTCATAACTTACGACATAATCACCATTTTCGAGACGCACGGTTATGATATTAATAAACCTCATCTCCCCGTTCTTGCACACTATGGGAAAGGTCCTGGGCATCTTTTCCCCGGCTTCTTTCACGGCCGCGTCATACTGCCAGGAACTCCAGGCAGTCCTTCTGACGGCCTCATCGGGGTAGGCCCTGTCGAACCAGGCTTCCCGATCCGGGATATCGGAAAGATCGTAACCGAATATCTCCGTGAATTTAGGGTTGCAATAAAGATATTTCCCGCCGCTGTCAAACATGGCCATTCCGAAGGGAGCGTTCTCTATGAGGACCTGGAACCTGTGCCTCTCAGTACTCAGTCTTTCTTCCGCCAGTTCCTTCTCGGAGATGTCCCTGGCAAAGCAAAAGATCAACTCTTCATCATTGTAGCGAATATAATTGGCAATGATCTCCACGGGAAATACCGCTCCGTCTTTCGTCTTATGGTCGGACCTGAATTTCGTGGAGCCTTTCTTCTTCATGATCCTGCCGAGGGCGGAGAACTGCCTTTTCGTGTATTTCGGGTCTACATTCATAATGGACAGCGCAAGCAGTTCGTCCCTGGAATATCCAAGTCTCGCACAGGCGGCTTCATTGACGTAAATGAAGCGCCCGTCCGGCTTGATCCAGAAGATCGATTCAGAACAGTGATCTATTGAAAAATGGGTAAGCCAGAGGTCCTCTTCCGTCTTTCTCCGGGCCGTGACATCCCTCATGTAAACCAGCGCGACCGGCTGATAACGGTAGGTTATTGCAGTGGCCGAAACTTCGAGAAATATGGTTTCGCCATTTTTTCTTATCCCTTTGAACTCGTAACGGTCAGGTACGTTCTCCCCTTTCTGCCTGCGGTCCGTCAGGTCCTTCACCCTTTCGTAATCATCGGAATGAACGACCATCGACTGGGGTTTGCCGATAATGTCCCCCGGTTCGTCGTATCCGAAAATCTCGACAAATTTTTTATTCACATGGAGATGGATCCCGCCCCGCATTATGGCAACGCCGTCATTGGAATTCTCTATGGCCGACCGGTAACGCTCCTCGGATTCCTTGAGGGCCTCCTGAGCGCGCCTGCTTTCGGTGATGTCGCGGCTGTAAACGGCTATTCTTGCCACCTTGTCCCCGCCGTCGAACAAAGGGTAATAGTGGTTCTCAAGACACAGTCCGTCCCTGAAATCAACAAAAGAACAGGGCCGGCCGGTGCGGAAAACCTCATGCAGATGGGCCTTTCGGCTCCCGATAAGCTCACCGGCGATGTAGTCGAAAATGTTCCGGCCCGTCATCTCGTCCGCTTTTTTTCCAAAGCGCCTTGCAAGGTTCTCATTGACCGTGATCAGCGTACCTTCCATGTCGACGAGGAACGCCGCGTCCGGCGGCGCATTCAGAAGTGCGCGTGCGGTCTCTTCGCTCTCCCTGAGAGCATCTTTTATATTCTTATTATTACCGTCGTTCATCGATAGGGCCGACTTTATACTCCCGCACGGCTACACTCACCGGGGCGCTTTTTCTGCAAAAATACGGGTTTGCTGATGATTATCGTCCAATCATGGATGATTCTCAAATTGCCCGTTTATTTTATGACCTTTCCGCCCAAAAAGGCAAGGTTTTCAGAACATGGCAGACCTTGATAAAACCGTCAGAATGTTTATAATCTATGCATATTGATTTGACCGGGGGTTTTATGAACAGATTCAAGACTTTTTTTCTCATGACCGTCCTGACAGTCATTCTTGTCGGACTTGGAAGCATCATCGGAGGGCAATCGGGCGCGATGATCGCTTTTATGGTGGCACTGGTCATGAATTTTATAAGCTACTGGTTCTGCGACAGGATCGTCCTCGCCATGTACGGCGCAAAGCAGGTTTCCGAACAGGACGCCCCGGCGCTCTACCGCACGGTGGCATCCCTCGCCCAGAGGGCCTCCATCCCCATGCCGAAGGTTTTTTTAATAGAAAGCGACAGTCCCAATGCATTCGCGACCGGCCGTAATCCGGAACACGGCGTCGTTGCGGTAACCACCGGGATCATGCGCATCACGACGGACCAGGAGCTTGAAGGCGTACTCGCCCATGAGCTCTCCCACATCAAACACCGCGATATCCTCATCCAGAGCGTAGCCGCAACCCTGGCGGGTGCCATCACCATGATCGCCAGCTGGGCACGCTTTGCGGCATTCTTCGGGGGCGGCAGTGATGATGATGAAGGCGGCGGCAACATCCTTGCTGTTATCCTTTTCTCCGTTATAGCCGCTTTTGCCGCGATGCTCATACAGCTTGCTATCTCCCGTTCGCGTGAGTACCTTGCCGATGAAGGGGGCGCGTCCTTATCCGGCAACCCCCTCTACCTGGCAGGAGCGCTTCGCAAACTTCATGCCGGTATCGCGAGAAACCCGATGAATGACGCCAACCCTTCCACGGCACCTCTTTTTATCATGAACCCTTTCAGCGCGGGAGGCGTCCTTTCTCTTTTCAGCACCCATCCGCCTGTCGAAGAAAGGATAAAGAGACTGGAGGAGATGGCCTATCACCGATAATTTCGGACACCTCTTGCGGGCCATTTCGATAAGTATTATCAAAGATGTTGAATCGGGAAGGTTTCTCGATGAAACCATCGACAGCATTTTTTCCCGCTCACACCTTGACGAAGGAAAACAGTCCCTTATCTACCAGATCACATCCGGGGTGGTCCGCTGGCGCGGTTACCTTGAACATGTTCTCTCCCGTTATACCGCGAAACCGATCGACAGTGACATCAGGTACCTGCTGTGGATGAGCATCTATCAGGTGGGCTTTATGAAAAAAGCCCACTACCATGTTATCAAAGAGGCCGTGGACTACGCAAAGAAGGCAAGGGGGAAATTCGTCGCCGGATTTGTGAATGCTGTCCTGCGGAAGTTTGCAAACGATAAGGAGATCCACGGTCTTCACCGTGACGAGTTCCTGGAACTCACTTTCCCTGAATGGCTCGCGAAGCGATGGCTGCTGCGGTTTGGTGAAGACGAAACGAAAAAGCTTCTCTCGAAGCTCAACACTGAACCCGAGTTCGCCCTCAGGGTCGACACTTCCAGGATCACCGCTGACGAGGCAATACGCCGTCTCGGCGATATTGGCATTGCCGCACGCAGCGGTCGTTTTTCGCCGTCCGCCGTTATTGCGGAGAAGCTCTCGCCGGTCATAAAAAGCACCCTCTTTAGCGAAGGACTCATCAGCGTCCAGGACGAGGCCTCACAGCTTGCAGGCATGGCGGTGAGCGCGGCGAAAGGACGGGTCATCCTCGACGCCTGCGCAGGGTCCAGGACCAAATCGAAACAGATAGGCCTGCTTCGTCCTGACGCATGCGTCTTTTCCATGGATAACGACTTGAAACGTCTCAGCCTGTCATCATCCCCGGGCAATGTCATCTGCGCTGACGCCTTCAGGGCGCCCTTCAAGGCCGCCAGCTTCGACACCATCCTTGTCGATGCCCCCTGTTCATCGCTGGGCATCATTCGCAAGCATCCGGAGATCAAGTGGAGGCGCGGCGAAAGGGACATAACCGAGTTCGGGGCTTACCAGTTTTCCCTTCTCCAGTCCATCTGGGACCTCCTGAAAAGAGGAGGGCAGATCATATACAGCGTGTGTTCCTTTGAACCTGAAGAAACCCTCCAGGTCATAGACAACCTGGCAAAAGAAAAGAAGTTTGTACTTGAAAAACCCCTGCCGTTCCTGTTTAATAAGGATTATTTCCTTTCTTTGCCTCATGAAACAGCTATGGACGGTTTCTTTATAGCGCGAATGAAAAAGCTATGAAACTGATAAAGATATTACTCTATGTTCTGGCACCTATTGCGGTGTTCGGCCTTTCGACGTATCTGACGATCAGCCTTACACTCAAATTTCAGCAGACAACCATCTGCCCGGACGTCCGGGGAAAAACCGTGGAAGAAGCGCGGGAACTTATCAAAGACAAGGGCCTTTCTCTTGTTGTAATGCGCTATGAACGGCGCAACGACGTGCCATACAACCATATAACGGTCCAGAAACCCGACGCAAACATCTCCACAAAAAAAGGCAGAGTTGTTTACGTGATCGTCTCCGAAGGGCCCGAGCTGATGAAGGTGCCGTCTTTCGTCGGACTCACCCCCGAGCAGGCGCAGCTCGTGCTGTCAGAAAAACACCTCGTCCTGGAAAAAACTGTCATGGTCCCCCACGAAAAAGCAGGCAAGATAATCGCGCAGGTCCCCTCTTCCGGAAGCGATATCCTGGAATATGGCCGAATTACTTTTTTCGTCGGATCTGAGATCAGGTATTATTATTTCATGGCCGACACAAAAAACATCAATTACAACGAACTGGCGGACGAGCTTGATGCCAAGAGGATCAGATACAGGGTCAACTACGCCAGAGGCGACCAGGCGGCATCGAGAAACGGCATCGAATATTCAGTGCTGCCCAGGACAATATTCAGTTCCACCGAAGAGATTGTTATAAATATCTATTGACCATGGAGGCTTATATGAAAGATATCCTCATCGCGCCCTCCATCCTTTCCTGCGATTTCCTGCGTCTCGGCGACGAGATACGGGATGTCGAGGAAGCAGGCGCGGACCTTATCCACATTGACGTCATGGACGGTCATTTCGTTCCAAACATAACCATAGGCCCCATGTTTGTCGAGGCCCTGCGGAGGATCAACAAAAAACCTCTCGATGTCCACCTGATGATAGACAACCCCGCCCAATACGTACAGGAGTTCGCCCGCGCCGGGTCGGATATCATAACCATTCACGCCGAGGCAGACAATCATCTTTTCAGAACCCTTGATGTCATCAAGGAATCAGGGGCAAAAGCGGGCATATCCTTCAACCCGGCGACACCCATCTGCCTTCTCGATCATGTCATCCAAATTGTCGATCTTGTTCTCATAATGACTGTCAACCCCGGGTTCGGCGGTCAGAAATACATCCCCTCCATGGCCGAAAAGATCTCCGAGGCAAAAAAGAAGATAGATAAAGCCGGCCGTTATATAGACCTTGAGATCGATGGAGGCATCAAGGCTGTCAATGCCAAAGAGGTTGTCGAAGCGGGCGGGAACATTCTCGTAATGGGAACCGAGATATTCCATAGCGGCGACTACCGGAAAAAGATCGAAGAGGTCAGAAACAAGATCGGCCGATAATGAATGGAACTGAAAAGACAAAAAACATATAAAGGTGTATTTGACAGGGCCAGGCAGCAGTTGATCGGCAGCGCGATGGAGGAAAAGTTCTTCCTCGCCGGGCTCAGGCATGAACCCAGAGGCAGCGGTTTCGAGGTGCATGTCCCATATTTCGATGAAACGATCAAGCTCTCCATACCTGCCTTCTCTTTCTCAAGCTCCAGGGGTGCCAATGTCACTCTTGTCGCGAAGATCGTCATCCTCCATTATATAAACACCGCCTCGGGAATACCCTTGAGCGGCGAAAAAGTGGCCTACGGGGACATACCTGCATGCATGCATTATGACCCCGTTTTTGAAAAAAGGGTCCTAAGGCCCCTTATCAATGCCTTCGGCTACGACAAATATGCCTTTCTTGAAGCAGGGCGGGATATGGGGGCAAAAGAAGAGCAGTTCGGCGACGCCTCCCTGACGCTTTTTGCCTTCCCGAAGATACCCATAACCTTCATCGTCTGGGAGGGTGACGGTGAGTTCCCGCCATCGGCCAAAGCGCTTTTCGACCCTTCCATAACGGGTTACCTGCCCCTGGAGGACATCGTCGTCATTTCAAAACTCGCCGCCGGAAGGATCCTGAAGACCGCTATGAAAAAATTTTCTGACGAGGTTTGATATGATATTCAGGCAATTCAACTTTGACGGGTGCCTCGGGTATGTCATGGCCTGCGAAAAAGAAAAAACGGGCATCATTATCGACCCCTCCCATGAAACGGGACCATTTCTGGATTTCGTCGAGTCCGAGGGAATCACCATCACCCACATCATCGACACGCACACGCACGTCGACCATGTCTCCCTCGCACCTGAGCTTGCCGATGTGCTCGGGGCCAAAACGGTCATGAACGTGAATACCCCCTCCCAGCGGGCCATAGGGGCAACAGTCACAGACCTCTTCGGCATCGAGAAGATACTCGCCGAGAACGCGCGCAAACGCATCGACATCTATCTCGATAACGGGGACAAGATAGAGATCGGGAAGATCACGCTTACGGTCATCCACACAAAGGGGCACACGCAGGACCACATATGCCTTCTCGTCCAGGACAGGATCTTCACGGGAGACACCCTCATCATCGGACAGTGCGGCAGGACCGACCTGCCGGGAGGAAGTTCTGAAGATATGTTCGAGAGCCTCTTTGGAAAGATCATGCCCCTTTCCGACGACCTCATCGTCTATCCCGCCCACGACTACAAGGGCAACATAAACTCGTCCCTTGGATATGAAAAAATAAACAATGTCTGTCTGGGAACGAAACGGACCGTGGAGGAGTTCGGGCGGTTTTTAAAGGGTCTCTTTCCTCCGCTTAATGCGCAAACAGGCAAGCTCCAGTGCGGGCTGAGCATGGAACCTTCGGCGGACACCGGCGAGCTTGGCCCCCTCATGAAAAGCATGTGTATCTCCATGGAAAGCTACCTCACATCACCTCACGGTGAAACGCTTATACAGCCGGAAGAGGTGCTTCAAAAGATAAAGGCAAGGGAAAGCGTCTTTATTGTTGATGTGCGTGAGCCAAAAGAGCTGAAGGAGACCGGTTTCATCGAAGGCGCGATGAACATACCCGTCAGGGAGGTGGCAAAAAGGGTAAGCGAGTTCCCCGGAAACCTCGACACCCCCATCGTGGTCTATTGCGCAAGCGGCGCACGGTCATCCCATGCGGCCATATACCTTCGGGCTTACGGATACCGAAACGTGAAAAACCTCGAATACGGCATCCACGGCTGGACGGACAGGAACTATCCTCTTGTAAAAACAGTTTGAACCGCTCGAACAGCTTGAACCGCTCGAACGTCTAAATACCAGAGACTTTGCAGGGAATCCGGGAACGTCCGCTTGTGCTTCGACGGTCAGTCGGTAAGATTGTCTGAATGAACTGCACCGGACAGCTTCAGGGAATCTGATCTGTTGTATCCCGTTTTGTCTTTCCCGTTCAAGCGGCTCAAGCTGTTCGAGCGGTTCAAACGGTCCTTTACTTGAGAAGGATCTTCCCTTTTGGTTCCGCCAGGAACGTCCCAATCACATGATGGTCCACGCCGAGGCGCATTGCCTCGCTTTCGAACTTTGCCCTGTCCGCGGGATCGATGGCGATAAGGAGCCCTCCGGACGTCTGAGGGTCGAATATGATATCGAAAAAGAAATCCGACCGCGAGGCCGCCACGTGCTCTCCGTAAAAATCCCTGTTGCGGTAAAGACCGCCGGGGACAAACCCCGACGAGGTAAATTCCACCGCTTCCCGGAAATATGGAAGCCGCTCCGCGATTATTTCCACACCCAGTGACTCTTTTATCATCTCCTTCAGATGACCCGCGAGGCCGAAACCGGTCACGTCGGTGCATGCGTGGGGCCCCACGGTGAGCATCGCCTCTGCCGCGTTCCTGTTGAGCATGGCCATGACCCTGATAAGATCTGTCACGGCATCAGCATCGAGCAGGTTCCCCTTGATGGCGGTGTTCATAATACCCGTTCCGAGGGGTTTCGTAAGAACAAGAAGGTCGCCCGGCCTTGCCCCTTCATTGAGCAGCACCCTGTCTGGGTGGACAACCCCCGTGATGGACAGACCGTACTTGATCTCTTCATCCTCCACGCTGTGGCCGCCAAGGAGGCTCACACCCGCCTCGCGGATCTTGTCTGCTCCGCCCCGTATGATCTCCTTCAGGATGGATATATCAAATTTTTTCGGTGAAAAGCAGACGAGGTTCAGGGCTGTCTTCGGCACGGCCCCCATGGCATAGATGTCGCTCAGCGCGTTGGCGGCGGCTATCTGGCCGAACCAGTAAGGGTCATCCACAACGGGGGTGAAAAAGTCCACGGTCTGAACAAGGGCGATATCGTCCGTTACTTTGTAGACACCTGCGTCCTCAAAGCCTTCGATACCAACCATCACATTTTCATCCGCCGGGATCTCGATCCCGCAGAGAATGTTCGCCAGGTCACCCGGACCTATCTTCGACGCTCACCCTCCGCCGCGGACAAATTTTGTCAATCCCTCGTCCATTTCCCCTTCATTCCTTTCATATTATCTATGTGTGCAAAATGCTGCCTCAAGGCGGGAGCATCCTTTTTGATTTTTTTTTCGCAGGCCGGGGTTCATCGACGGCGACATATTTTGGCTCAAGCTTTTCGATCCCCGCATAGTAGCAGCAGTTCACACTCTTGAAATTATTATCGAAAACTCGGACCTTGCCGTCCTGAAAACTGATGCGGACATAACAGAACCCGCCGGGCAGTTCAGAACGGCGCTCTTCTACCACTGTCCCCATCCCCCACCTGGTGAACCGCTTGTGGTAAACATGATCGCCAACCTGCAGGTACAGCGAATAATCGGCTATCATGGGGTAAGCATATCATAAAACAGGCGGGGGAACAATAAAACGGGTCATGGGTGATAGGTCATGGGTCATGGGAAAAACGAGAAGACGTGTCATGGGTCATGGATTACAGGTCATTAAAAAATGGTTTTGCCTATCACCCATGACCCATGACCTATCACCCGCACAAAAAAAGGGGACCGATAAGGTCCCCTTTTTTTGTGCTTTTTTTGGCGATCTTACTGATGATCGCCCCATTTGCCGTAACGCTCACGGAGGATCCTGTGGAGGATCTTTCCTGCGCCTGATCTCGGCATCTCTTCGTCCTTGATGAAAACGATGTTCTTGGGAACCTTGAAACCGGCGATCTTGCCCTTGCACCATGCGCCGACATCTTTCGCGTCCATGGTCTTGCCTTCGTGCAGGACGATAACTGCCGTTACCTGTTCACCCCATTTTTCATGAGGCACGCCGATGACGGCCACGTCCTTGATGTCGGGGTGTCCGCCCACGCAGTTCTCGACTTCTGACGGGAAGACGTTCTCACCGCCGGAGATGATCATGTTGGCCTTTCTGTCGACGAGGGTATAATACCCGTCTTCATCTCTCATTGCCATGTCGCCGGCACTGAAATACTCGCCCTTCATGGCAGCTTTGGTCTTTTCCGGGTCTTTCCAGTACTGCTCGAAGATCTGGGGGCTGCGGGAATAGAGCTCGCCAACCACGTTTGGCTTGTCGATAAGGTTTCCGTCTTCATCATAAAGCTGCAGGATATCGGTACCGACAACCTCGCGGCCTATGGAGCCAAGCTTCGTCATCTGTTCGTGTGGTTTGAGGATCGTAACGATGCCAGCCTCGGTGGAGCCGTAGGCCTCATACAGTGCTGAGTTGGGGAACATCTTGAGGATGCCCTGTTTCGTGTCACGCCGTGCCGGTGCCGAAGAGCACAGGAGCTTCTTGATGGCATTGAGGTTGTATTTCGCCTTCACCTCGTCGGGAAGCGCGAGCATCATGATGTAGTGCGTCGGAACGAGGGATGTGAAGGTGACCCCGAAATCCGCAAATGTCTTGATGAGGTCTTCGGGATTGAAGGAAACCATGTTATAAGCCATAACGGTGCCGCCGACCCATGTCACGACGAATGAATAGAAGAGGGAGTTGACGTGGCAGCAGGGCATGACGAGCAGGTTGCAGTCATCGAAGTTAAAGTTGTGATCGTAGATCATGATGAAGTACTGGGAGAACAGGTTGGCGTGGCTTTTCATAACGCCCTTGGGAAGGCCCGTCGTTCCGCCGGTGTACATGATGACCCAGATATCGTCCGGCTCTACTACAACATCCGGCTCCGCCGCACTCGCCTTGGCGAGCATCTGCTCGTAATTGATGAATCCGTCATAGCTCGGGCTGTCAACCGCGAAATTCACGTAATGCTGGACTGTGGGTATGTTCTTCTTCATCCCGTTGACCTGATCGATCCAGGGGAAATCCTTACCGTCCGCTTTGTCCTGGCCGCTCTGAACGATAAAGACCTTCGCCTCGCAGTGGTTGATTATGTATTCCATCTCCGGGGTAGCAAGCCTGAACATGAGAGGTACGCAAAGGAAACCGCCCTTTGCCGCCGCCGCGTAGAACTCCAGCCACTCCACGCAATTGTATGCAAGTACCGCAAAACGATCGCCTTTTTTCATTCCCAGGTCCGCAAGAGCGTTTGCGAGCCTGCATGCCCTCTCATTCCACTCCTTGAAGGTATGGGCCTTGTAAAGGTCCTTGATGCCCACCTTGTCGGGCCACTTGAACGCATTTACCCTTAACACATCCTTTGCCGTCATCCAATGACCGTTCTTCATAAAAACCCTCCTTAATGTGATTGATGAAAATCCCTGTAATTTAATGCTGCCCCATGCACGAGGTGCCGGCGGTCAGCATTTTCCTGAAAAACAAGACAAAATTCGCAATGCCGTATGAACATGGTGATGCTTGAGAATGGATACGATGATGTACCGTCAGAAACAGAATCAGCAATGGAAGTAGCACATTTACAGCTTCTCACGTAACCCCTTATTCCGGAAACTATACTTATTTACCTTAGACGATATTTTTTTTCAACATTAAAATGCCATTCGACGGGCGTGATGACGAAATATTTCACATATCCCCATTGTGATCAGGCTGCAAAATGAAAAAGAAAAAGCGGGGACTTAAAAGCCCCCGCTTTTTTTAATTTCTCAAGGATATCTGCTGCTATCCATTACTATCTTACTGGTTGTCGCCCCATTTGCCGTAACGCTCACGGAGGATCCTGTGGAGGATCTTGCCCGCGCCTGATCTCGGCATCTCTTCGTCGGGGATTATGTAAATGTTCTTGGGAACCTTGAAGCCGGCGATCTTGCCCTTGCACCATTCGGTTACTTCTTTGGGCTCCATCTTCTTGCCTTCGTGGAGAACGACGACTGCGGTTACCTGTTCGCCCCATTTCTCATGAGGTATGCCGATAACGGCCACGTCTTTAATGTCGGGGTGTCCGCCGACACAATTCTCGACCTCTGACGGGAAAACGTTCTCACCGCCGGAGATAATCATGTTGGCTTTTCTGTCAACGAGGTAATAGTAACCTTCCTCGTCACGGTAACCCATGTCGCCAGCGCTGAAGTACTGTCCCTTCATGGCGTTTGCCGTCTTTTCCGGGTCTTTCCAGTAGCTCTCGAAGATCATGGGGCTGCGGGAATAGAGCTCGCCGATCTTGTTGGGCTCGGTTATAAGTTTGCCGTCTTCGTCGTATATCTGGATGATGTCGGTCCCGATGGCTTCGCGCCCTATGGAACCGAGTTTTTTCATCTGTTCTTCCGGTTTCAGGATCGTCACACAGCCTGCCTCGGTGGATCCGTAGGCCTCAAAGAGCCTTGAGTTGGGGAACATCGCGAGGATACCCTGCTTCGTATCGCGCCTTGCGGGAGCCGAGGAGCAGAGCAGTTTCTTGATAGCGCCGAGGTTGTATTTGGCCTTCACTTCGTCGGGAAGGGCCAGCATCATGATGTAGTGTGTCGGGACGAGGGATGTGAAGGTGACCCCGTGGTCCGAGAAGGTCTTGATGAGATTTTCAGGGTTGAATGAGACCATGTTGTAGCACATAACAGTGCCGCCGACCCAGGTCACGACGAATGAATAGAAGAGGGAGTTGACGTGGCAGCAGGGCATGACGAGCAGAATAGTGTCGTCGAAATTGAACTCATGGTCATAGATCATGATGAAATACTGGGAGAACAGGTTCGCGTGGCTTTTCATAACGCCCTTGGGAAGGCCCGTCGTTCCGCCGGTGTACATGATGACCCAGATATCGTCCGGTGTCACTTCCACCGCCGGCTCCTCAGGGCTTGCCTTCGCGAGCATCTGCTCGTAGTTGATGTATCCGTCATAGCTGGGGCTGTCAACAGCAAAGTTGATGTAGTGCTCAACGGTCTTAAGGTTCTTTTTCATGCCGTTGACCTGTTCGATCCAGGGGAAGTCCTTGCCATCCGCCGGGTCCTTGCCGCTCTGAACGATGAAGACCTTTGCCTCGCAGTGGTTGGTGATATATTCCATCTCCGGTGCCGCAAGCCTGAACATTAACGGTACGCAAAGAAAACCGCCCTTTGCTGCTGCGCCATAAAAATCCATCCATTCAACACAGTTGTATGCGAGAACCGCGAAACGATCGCCTTTCTTCATGCCCAGGTCTGCAAGGGCATTGGCGAGCCTGCAGGTTCTTTCATTCCATTCTTTGAATGTAAAAGCCTTGTAAAGATCTTTTGCGCCAATCTTGTCCGGGTACTTAAATGCCTGAATTCTTAGAACATCTTTCGCTGTCATCCAGTGGCCGTTCTTCATGGTATACTCCTCCTGTGAGTTAGAAATGTAGATGTGCAGTTGGTATTCGAGATATCAGTCTGTTACTCTACAAGCTCCAGGAGATGATGCACCTTTTGCGGCATTTTGTTTAATAAAACATTGTCGATGAGGTTGATCATACAGCCTGGGCAAGCGGTCACAACGATATCCGCACCGGTCGCTTTGATGCCGTCCATTTTCTTGCCCGCTATTTTCTTGGTCAGATCGTAATGGTAGACGCTGAACGAACCACCCATCCCACAACACAGGTCTGCGTTAGGCATTTCCACATACTTAATACCCTTAAGCGCTTTGAGGATCGCCCTCGGCTGATCCTTGATGTTCTGGTACCTGACAAGATGGCAGGGGTCATGCCATGTTACTGTTTTGCCTTCGAACTCCTTTTTCAGTTTAAAGTCTTCTGGTTTGATCTTCAGGATATCTATGATGAACTCCATACTATCCTTGATCTTCTTTTCGAATTCCTCGTAACGCTGCTTCTGTTCCTCGTTATCGGGAAGATATTTCTGATAGTCCTTGAGCGTTGAACTGCAGGTCGCACACGTGGTGACGATATAATCCACGTTCAGGTCCTTGAAGGCCTTCACGTTAAGATCCGCCAGCATTCGGCCCGTCTCGAAATCGCCGCTGAAATAGATCGCGGCGCCGCAGCAATTCTGGGTATCGGGAACCACTACTTCCACACCATGACGGGTCAGGAAATCAATGAATTTGAGACCGAAATCGGGATAAACAAAATCCGTTGCACATCCCGTGAAGAAACCTACCCGCATTTTGGGCTGCTGGCCGTCCTGGGGTTTATACAACGGTTTCACCTGGTCCCGCAGAAACGTCTTTGCAAGTTCCGGGAAATTCCTTCTACCCAGGTTTTTCACGAAATCGGGAAGGTGGCGTATCTTGCCTTCCGTCTTCGGCATCATCCACTGGAACGCCTGCATGAGCTTTGCGTAACGCCCGAAAGCCTTCCTGTCGGCCATGACCTTACGGAAGGCAAAGTTCTTGATAGCTCCGAGCCCCTTTTCTTTGACCATCTGCGCACGCGCAGCAACAACGACCCGGTCTATCTGGGTCTTGGCGGGACAGTTCGCCGCACAGCGTTTACAGAGGAGGCATTTTCCGATAATGTCCGCCATTTCCGGGGTGAATTCCTGGTTCCCGGCAAGTATCTGTTTAACGAGATAGTTCTTGCCGCGGGCGACGGATTGTTCCATCTTCTCTTCCTGGTACACGGGGCAAAAAAAGCTGCAAAAGCCGCACTTCATGCACTGGTCAGCAAATTGTTCTATCTTTTTAAGCTCTTTCAGGTCTTTCACTCTAAAACCCCCTTGTATAGGCTACTCCCAGATCTTGCCCGGGTTCATGATGTTGTTCGGATCGATAATGGCCTTGATGTTCTTCATCATGTTTATCACCGCCGGTTCTGTAACCTTCTTCATGAATTTCTGCTTTTCAAGGCCGACTCCGTGCTCGCCGGAGAGTACGCCGCCGAACTCCACCGCCCCTTCAATGATCTCGTCCATTGCTTTCACGGCGCGGTCATAGTGGTCTTTGTTGCTGATGTCCGTGAGAATGGCCGGGTGGAGGTTCCCGTCCCCGGCATGGCCGAGGACAACGATCTCAAGGTTGTATTTCTTTGCAAGCTCCTTGCACCTGTTGATGAGCTTGGGGATATTGCCGCGGGGTACCGTGACGTCTTCCGCGAAAACGGTCTTCGCCTTGCCGAAAACGGCTGCGAAACCGGCCCGGCGCGCCATCCAGTATTTGTTGGCATCATCTGCGTCCTTTGCCACGCGGACCTCTTTTGCACCGAATTTCTTCGTGATCTCGGCAATTTTCTCGGCCTCTTTCTCAACGGCCTCGGGTATACCGTCAACCTCGAAGAGCAGACAGGCGTCAGCGTCTTTCGGAAGACCGATGGGCATCATCTCCTCGATCCTGTTGATGACCCAGTTGTCGATAAGCTCGATCTTGTCCGGGATGACGCCATTCTCGAGGACATGGTAAACGCTCTCGCCGGCAATGGCCACATCGTCATAGACAACACAGAGTGTTTTCTTTGCCGGAGGTATGGGGTTCAGCTTCAGTTCGGCCTGCGTGATAACGCCGAGGGTGCCTTCAGCGCTGATGAATATGTGAAGGAGGTCGTAACCAACAACGTTCTTCAGTGTCCGGCCGCCAAGATGAACTACTTCGCCGGTGGGGAGGACAACCTCGATGCCGAGGATGTACTGTTTCGTCACGCCGTATTTCACGCATGCGGGACCGCCGGCATTCTCGGATATGATGCCGCCCATGGTCGCGCCTAAAAAGCTCTGGGGATCGGGCGGGAAAAAGAGTCCGTCCTTCATGAGCCGCAATGTCAGATCCTGGAGAACGACACCCGGTTCAACGGTGGCGGTAAGGTTCTCTTTGTCGATCTTGACGATCTGGTTGAACTTTGTCATGGCCAGAACAATGCCGCCATGCCAGGGAACGGAACCGCCGCTGACGTTTGTGCCGCCGCCCCTGGGGGTAACGGGTATTTTTTCGGCGTTGGCCAATTTCATTATCTGCGATACTTCGCTTGTCGATTTGGGAAAGATCACCACGTCGGGCTCTTTGATCCAGCTTGTCGTTCCATCATAGGAATAGGCCTTCAGTGCCTCGGGTGAGGTGAGGACATTCTCTTTACCGACAATCTTTTGAAATTCACTTATCAAAGATTCTTTTAACATCCACGTACCCCCTTGAAAACGATTTTGATATTGTTCCTAATTTCACTTTCTTATATCTTTTTCCATCGAGTCTTGTCAATGAAAAAAGAGGGGCGAAACCCCCTTGATATCAAGTATTTTGCTACAGTAAAGCCTTGCGGGCCGATGAAAAAAAATGGTAAACAATCATAATGTTTTCCATAGTGAACAAAATGATACCGGGTGAACAAAACACAGCCCGGAACACCCCCTGTGCAGGTCTTCCATGGCGATCATAGAGACCATAGCGCCCATCTTCGCCATCATCGCCTTCGGGTATGTCCTCAAGAGCAGGGGGGTGCTTTCAGAAGGTTTCATTTCCGAGGCAAACCGTTTCGTTTTTCTCTTCCCCCTCCCCTTCCTGATATTCACCGGTATTATCAAGGCGAATATCAGGGACATCGGGGTCCAATCCATACTTACGATAACAGTACCGACATTCACCGTGATCCTCACCGCCTTTGTCATAGCGGTCATCGCCGGTCTCAAGGGCGGCAGGCTGGGTACGTTCTTACAGACTTCATTCCACGGCAACGTAACCTATATCGGTCTTGCCGTGCTCTTTTATCTTCTCGGTGAGACAGGCCTGGAAAAAGGAAGCCTCCTCGTCGGGATACTCATCCTTCTCAACAACGCACTGGCGGTATTTCTCCTTGCCCTGTCATCAGGGACATATCCCAACATACTCAGGACCCTGCTTTCGATGCTGACCAACCCGGTGATCATCGCCACCCTTGCGGGCATGTTCTGTCTATTCCTCGGGATAAGGATCCCCGGGGTGATCATGAGAAGCATCTCGATCGTCGCGAATATCGCCCTGCCCATGGCGCTCATTATCATTGGAGGGTCCATTTCTCTTGAGATGCTCAAAAGAACGCTCCACTTTTCCGTTATCTCGACCATCCTCAAGGCAATCGTCCTGCCCGGGTTGGCCGCTCTCTTATGCCGCTTCTTCTCTTTAAACAGTCAGGAATCTCTCCCCGTCATCATCCTGCTGGCGACACCCGTAGCCACCACGTCCTACATAATGGCCCGAGAACTGGGCGGTGACACCCGGCTTGCCTCCGGCGCAATCACACTGACAACCCTTGTTTCCCCATTTACCTATGTAGTGTGGATGTGGATCTTAAGGGCGGCTTGAGCGCTGAAAGGCGGCCCGAATGCTTGAATGTACAAGGATCTTTTAAAATCGTTTTTCAAGGAATGTGCTTCTGACGCTCAAGCAATCAAACATTTAAGCGGTTCAAGCAGCTTTCAGGGCATTATTTTCCGGAGCTTTTCCATTACCGGGCCGAAACCGAAGCGCTCTGCGTCGAGGGTCTCTATGATGACCTTGCCGTCATAGCCCAGTTCCCCAAGGCCCCGCAGCACCTTTCCCATATCGATGGAACCATTGATGAGATCGTGGTCGTCGCGTGTACCGTCATTGTTGTGCAGGTGGACATGGAAGAGGTGCTCGATGCCCATGCGGCGGACGTCATCGATGATGGCCTCTTCCGGCTCGGGGTGTTTTGCCGTCCGTTTAGATATGAATGCGTGCCCCACATCGAGAGTTACGCCGATGCCGGGAACCGCCTCCCTTATAGCATCAAATCCGTCAAGTTCCTGAAAATAAAAATAGGACATATAGACGTTCTCCAGGGCCACTCTGACGCCGAGCCTCCCCGCCTCCTTCCCGATGGTTCCCAGGTCCTCAAGGAAACGGGACCGCAGCCTTGCGTCGAACTCCTTGAGCTTTCGGAAAAAAGAATATCCCGGATGAACGACGAGCGGATCGGCACCGAGCCTTGCGGCAAGGCGCAGGGCGTCCATGACCCGCCGTATTGACAGGTCTCTTATCTCATCAAGATAGCTTCCGAGATTGATCTCAATAAACGGGCCGTGCATGGAGAACTTGACGCCCTCGCGGCCAAGCCGCAGGGCCTCTCCGGCGAACCTTTCATCCATGGAAAAAAGATGCGGCGGCTCATAGGAAAGCTCGACCGTCCTGAGCCCCGAGGCGAGAATGGCGTCGATCACGCCATCCAGTTTCTTATTGGTGAGAAAATATGTGGAAAATCCGAAGTGCATGGAAGACTGGTTATGGGTGATAGTTTATAGGCAACAGGTAAGGAACCGGTTTCTTTTGTTCTTCTGGTTCATCTGGTTTGTTTGGTCAATAAATAGACAGACAAACTAAAGAAACCAAAGAAACAGGAAAAACCGGCCCCTCACCCATGACCTGTATTGTTTACTTCTTCACCGCTGCCTTTACCTGGTCCACTATTTCCTGGCTGCTCAATGAGCTGATGGTCTTCAGCAGTCCTTCGTTCTTGTAGAAATCGATCAGGGGGGCCGTCTTTTCATTGTATGTGGCAAGCCTCTGCTTGATGGCTTCCTCGGTTTCGTCGGCGCGCTGAACGGCGGGGGACCCGCACTTGAAACAGGTACCGTCCGCTTTCGGCGGTTTGCTCTTTATGTTGTAGATCTCCTGGCAATCGGGGTTGGAGCATGTCCGCCTGGTTGTCAGCCTGTCGAGGATAACATCGGTGGGCACGTCGAGATTGATCGCCGCGTCGAGCTTCATGCCGATCTTCTCAAGGAGCTTCTTCAATGCCTCAGCCTGGGGGATGGTCCTGGGGAAACCATCCAGGAGAAAGCCTTTCTGGCAGTCCGGCTCTTTCATCCGCACCTCCATTATGTCCATGATGAGGTCGTCGGGTACGAGTTCGCCCCGTTCCATGTAGCCTTTCGCCTTCTTGCCCAACTCCGAACCCGCCTTGACGGCATTGCGCAGTATGTCTCCCGTGGAGATCTGTACCGAACCGTCAAAATCCGTCAACGATTTTGCCACTGTACCCTTGCCGGCTCCCGGTGCTCCCAATAATACGATACGCATGATAGATCCTCCTTTGCGTGATTAATGATCGGACACAAAATTTCCCTGAGTTTACCAAAAAAAAGCAAAAAAATCACCGACAAAAACTCCCTGTCCCTTTCTTATGCCTAAGGCGGCTTGACATGGTGCGCACGGCAGGGGCATAATGTAACCCGATGAAAAAATATACCATCCATCGCGATATATCCCCCGTAAAGGCAATCATCGATTATGCCCGGGAGCTCAACGAGGAACAGCTCAATGTGGTCCTCAGCGAGGACGGACCCATCCTTGTCATCGCCGGGGCGGGCAGCGGCAAGACACGGGTCGTTACCTACCGGGTGGCCCGCCTTCTCGAAAAGGGCGTCCCTCCCGGAGGCATATTGCTTCTGACCTTCACGAACAAAGCGGCCCGCGAGATGCTGCACAGGGTGGAGCACCTGGTCAAGATGGACACGCGTTATATCTGGGGAGGGACCTTCCATCACATCGGCAATATGATCCTCCGCCAGCACGCCGAGCGCGTCGGCTATCGCAGGAACTTCACCATCCTTGACAACGAGGATGCCAAGGACGTCGTGGAACTTGCCGTCAAAGAATCGAAGATCGACACCAAAAGCAGGATGTTCCCGAAAGGCGGGGTATTGAAGGAACTCTTTAGCTATGCCGCCAATACAATGCAGACAATTGAGGAGGCCATACACGAGAAAAGCCCCTTCTTTTACGACCTTGCCGGAGAAATTGCGACCATCCATAAACTATACACTCAAAAGAAACGCGAAACGAACGCCATGGACTTCGACGACCTGCTCACGTGCTGGCACAGGATACTTGCCGAAGACGAAGAACTGCGCAAACTCTATGCGATGACCTTCCGTCATATCCTCGTCGACGAATACCAGGACACCAACCGCATCCAGTCGGAGATCGTCGACTTCATGGGGGTCATCAACCGCAACGTCATGGTCGTCGGCGACGACGCGCAGAGTATCTACTCCTTCCGGGGGGCCAATTTCCAGAACATCCTCGATTTCCCGAAAAATTACGAAGAAGCAAGGATATTCAAACTGGAAACAAATTACCGCAGCACCCCGGAGATCCTCGAACTTGCAAACAACTCCATCTCCCACAACATGAGCCAGTTCGAAAAGACCCTGCGGAGCGTCAAGAAAAGCGGCGTCATCCCCGTCATTGCCCCGTCGCGGGACGTCATACAACAGGCCGAGTTCGTTGCCCAGCGTATCCTGGAACTCTCCGACGAGGGTGTGACCCTCGACCGCATATCGGTCCTTTACCGGGCGCATTACCACTCGATGGAAGTGCAAATGGAGCTGACCCGGCGCGGCATCCCCTTCGAGATCAGAAGCGGGCTGCGTTTCTTTGAGCAGGCCCACATCAAGGACGTCGTTTCTTTCCTGCGTGTCATGTCGAACCCCAACGATGAGATATCGTGGAAGCGTATGTTCAAGATCTTCCCCCGCATCGGGAAGAAGACCGCCGATCATATATACACGTACATCAAGGAATGCGAAGACCCCTTCGACCCCCTTATCTCGAAGAAGATAGCCGAGACCTTCAAGAGTATCAGGAAAGAGAATGTCGAAACATGGTCGGAGCTTTTCAGCGAGCTGAAAAACTTAAGGAACGACGAGGCCCCGGGAGACATGATCTCCGCCGTCCTCAAGCATGGCTACATTGAATACCTGAAATTCACCTACCCCAACTACGAGGCGCGCCTTGAAGACCTGGGACAGCTCATCAATTTCTCCACCAGATACCATTCCCTGGATACCTTTCTGAGCGAGCTCTCCCTTATGAGCGGCTTAAGCGGTGAAGAGATCATAGCCGCGGGCGACACGGACGAAGAGCGGGTGGTCCTGAGCACAATACACCAGGCAAAGGGCCTTGAATGGCACATCGTTTTCATTATCTGGTGCGCTGAAGGAAGGTTCCCCAACCCCAAGGCCTTAGAGGAAGGGGCCATCGAAGAGGAGAGGCGGCTTTTCTATGTCGCCTCGACGCGCGCCATGGATGAATTGTACCTGTGCTACCCGATCCTCGCTTTTGACAGGCAGGCAGGGCATATCATCATGCGCCCATCCCGTTTCCTCACAGAGCTCGACGGTAATCGCTACGAGGAATGGTCTATAAGCGAATACTGAAAAAAGGTCATAGGTGAGGGGTTATAGGTTATGGGTTATGGGAAAGACCATAGCCTCTCAAGCTCTTTTTCCTATAACCTATGACCCATCACCCGTCTTTTTGTTTTTCCTATCACCTATAACCTATAACCCATCACCCGTCTTCTCTTCAGTTTATGAACACCTTCTTGTACTTCGGCATCTCTTCCAGGGACTTGCCGCAACCCATGGTCACCGAGACGAGAGGGTCGTCTGCGACGATGACGGTTATACCCGTTTCGCTCTCGATCCTCTGCTCCAGACCCTTGAGGAGCGCGCCGCCACCCGTCAGGACCATACCGGTTTCATTGAGGTCGGA
This sequence comes from Deltaproteobacteria bacterium, assembly GCA_022711595.1. Lineage (GTDB taxonomy): Bacteria > Desulfobacterota > Syntrophorhabdia > Syntrophorhabdales > Syntrophorhabdaceae > Delta-02. The sequence goes on along the minus strand of JAKLET010000003.1, from coordinate 174,247 downwards.
AACGAATTCGGCGGGCAGTTTTTCCAGCGCCCTCCTGACGGAGTCCAGTATGGCCGATACCGGCTCCTCGATGGCCTCCCTGACCTCTTCCTTGGAGATCTTGATGCTCCTGGGTATGCTTGTCAGGAGATCCTTACCCACCACGTTGATGGAGTCGCTGATGGAATCTATGGGGTATGCCGATGCCCCCTCGATCTTGATCTTTTCCGCGGCAATGACGCCAATGGCAAGCTGGTGCTTTTTCTGGAGATACCGGACGATCGCCTCGTCGAGCTCGTCCCCGGCAACCCTGAGCGACTCGCTGTATGCCACGGCTGAAAGGCTTATGATGGCAACCTCTGTCGTGCCGCCTCCTATGTCGACGATCATGTTCCCCCTGGGCAGCTCGATGGGCATGCCGGCACCTATGGAAGCTGCCATGGGTTCTTCGATGAGATAAACGTCCCTGATCCCCACCTGGAAACAGGCGTCGATGACTGCTTTTTTCTCCACCTGCGTGATTCCCGAGGGAACCCCTACCACCATCCTCGGCTTCGATATCTTCCGTTCGCTGCTGACAACCTTGAGAAAGTATTTGATCATGGCCTTCGCGACGTCGAAATCGGCGATCACTCCGTCCTTCAACGGCCTTATCGCGCTTATGTTCGGAGGGGTCCTGCCGATGTATTCCTTCGCTTCCTTCCCGACGGCGATCACCTTGCCGGAATTGTTATCTATGGCAACGACGGAAGGCTGGTTTAGCACAATACCCTCTCCCTTCATGTAAATCAACGTATTTGCGGTGCCAAGGTCCATGGCAAGATGCGTGGAAAACATCCCAAACAATTGCTTGAAAAAACCCATTCCCCCTCCTCCTTATTCAATGAATTTTCGTATCTTCTTTTCCTCTATCCTGTCGAAAAGCTCCCACAGGTCCGGTGAATCGTCAGGAAAGCTCGCCGTTCCCAGTTCGATCACCCCTGCGCTTGCCGAAAGCCCTTCTTCGGCCAGGCTTTTGCCTATCGCGTGATAAAGGAGTTTCATCATGTTGCGCGTCTCGAAGGTCTCGCCGCCTTTGAGCAGGACAAAGAAGCGCCCGCCTCCCTTGCGCGTCACAAATGCCTTGCCGCCCGCACAGTACCTTATGACCTGGCAGATCCTCCTCAAAAAGTCGTTCGTGCCTTCAGAACCCAACCTTTTATTATAAAGACCGATGTTCCCCAGTTTGACACAAAGAATGGAAAAACGCTCGTTTTTTCGTGCCATCTTTTCAACAATGCCCAGGAACACGGGGAACTGCACTGCGCCCGTGACCGGATCGAAGTCCTTTATCCTGTCCAGGTGATCACGCATCCACTGGGCCGTGTAATAGAGGGACAGAAGGGATGAAAGGTTTCTCAGCGCCGCGATGGAGCTTTCCTTGAGTTCACGGTCGTAGAGCGAAACAAAACCTATGACACCGAAGGCCGTGTCCTCGGTGATGAGGGGAAAACCGAAGAACTGCCGGGCCTTCAAGGGCTCGTTTGGAAAAAAAAGAGGTTTTTCGCGGAGATACCCGCTCCCATGAGGCAAGAGCAGTTCCCTGCCCCCTTCAAGGACCACCGAGGCTATGCTTTCGCCGGGATAGCATTCCTTCTTAATGGCATCAGCGTACTCTACACCGACAACATCCTGGATAACAAGGTGTCCTTTTTTTTCCATTCCAATAAAGCAAAAATTACCTCCCGAGAGGCCGAGTATTTCCGTCAGCACCCCGTGAATGGATATTTTAGAAGTATTAAGGGCGCTCAGCAGGTTCAGGATGCGCTTCTCCGCGTAAAGCTCCTCAATGGTCTCCTCCGTATGGAGGGTCCTCTTTTCCCTCTCAAGCTCTTCGTCGATCACGGAAACGAAGGAACCCAGTATCTTCTTCTCCTTGTCGGTGAAAACATACTTCTTCTTGCTGTCGACTATGATGACGCCTTTGCTGTCCATGGGATACCCCATGAAGGATTTGATCCCCTCGTTGCTCCCGTAGTAACCGAGGGCGCCTTCATCACGGTCGAAATTGGGTATGATCAGGGGAGCGTTGTGCTTGATGACCCATCCGGGCAGGGTACCCTCGATGGGAATACTCTTTTTGCTGTCGAAGCTCCTTGCGAATGTTACCGACGAGAGGCAGTTCAGCCTGTCGTCCTCCCTCACATAGAGAGCCACGGTAAACGCCTCGTAGATATTGAAGATAAGCTGAGAAAGTCCGTCGATCATTCCTATACCCGAATTATGTCATTACCGGCTGTTCACTGTCAATTGAATATCAACCGTACTGCTCGAATTCCGCACGGTATGGAAGATCCAGTTTTTGAAGCGTCAGGCAGAACCCGCAGCGCCCCCCGAGAGTGGGATAACCGCAGGTGTCGCAGTAAGCCGCTCCCCTCACGTCATCGGCGGCCTTGTCCCGTGCCTTCATCTGTTTCAGTTCACCCAGATACCCCTTGATGAACATGAGCTTCGTACCGGGCGACGATTCCTCGAGTTTGTTGAGTATCCCCTTATAGGCAAGGGTCTTGGCGCCCTTCGAAAAGGGGCACTCCTCGTAGACATAGTCGATGCCGGAGATGATCGCGTAGGCGGCCACCTCCCGTTCCGAACACAAAAAGAAAGGCTTTGCCTTTCGCGAAAGGTGCCCCTCCTCTTCGTCAAGGACAATGTCTTTCCTCCACAGATATTCCTTCTTCCAGTAAAGAACATTGCCGAAAAGGGCCGCCGCCTCGTCGTCGAGGTTGTGACCCGTGAGAAGCAGGTTGTACCCTTTGTCCATGCAGACCCTGTTCATTACGTAGCGCTTGATCATGCCGCATGCCGAGCATGGGACCCTCCGTATGGCCCTCGCAACTTCGTTAATCCCCCTCTGGAAGATGTCCCCGACATGGAAGATAAAGACCTTTCTGCCGAGCCTGTCGGCTACAGCCTTGATCTTCTCGAGCGAGATCCGGGAATAATCGCCGATGCCGAGATCCACGTAGATGCCGTCTGATGCGATACCCGTGCTGTTGAGAAGATGCCAGAGGGACAGAGAGTCCTTGCCTCCCGAAACAGCCACGACAGGCCTGTCATCCTTGCCGATTAGACGGTATTTCCTGATGGTCACAGCAACCCGTCTTTCAAAAAAACGGAGAAAATCTGCATCGCAAAAAGCGGTCTTGTGAGATCGCAGGCTGATACTCGCCGTCTGTCCGCAGATCCTGCACTTCATCCGCCCGATATGACCCGTATGACCTTCACGTTATCGTCCGCTCCGAGCTTGTGGTCCTCGGTAACGAGCCGGTTGTTGGCAACAACGAGATGCGCTTCTTTGCTTACCTCAAGCTCATCAAGAAGCCGGGAGACGAGCATGGGTTTTTCAAATGTGTATTCCCTGCCCTCCCAATTGACTTTCATGGCTATTTCTTAGCACAACGGAGGGGTGATGTCAAAAGAGCCTGAATAACGACAAATGTCCTTTCCACAACCATCACGGGACGGATAAAAAAGGGGCCGGCCATGGGCCCGCCCCTTGCGATTCCCTGTCAACCAAAGGGTCACGGCACCAGGATGACCTCTATCATGCCATTGTTCGAGTTGTCCTGGTACTGGCACACAACATCAGGTTTCATCTCTGTCCCGGCCTTGCATTCAGGACTTTTGCCCTTCGAATAGCCGCATGGAGGGTTTCTCCTTTCCACGCACACATCGCATCCTTCGGGGAAAACGCCAAAAACCTTCTGATTCCCTGATTTTCCCTTCGGCGGCCCCAGAACGGTCGCCTTTCCCCCGGCGGGCGTGACATTTATCTGTATCTTTTCATTGAAACCGTCAACAAGGCTGACATCCAGCACATCATACCACTTGGGGTTGTTGACGGTGACCTCTGCCTTGGTTGAGCCGCAACCTACATTGGCCTTGAAAGCCAACGCCATGTTCAGGTATTTATACCCGGGGTTGGGTATCTCCTTGCTGCCGTTCGCCGGAACATCAAACACGCAATTGAGCTTACCCGTTGAAGACTTGCAAAAGGTGCCGAGAGTCTGCGCGTTGACCTCGGAATCGGCCGCGAAACTGATACTTGCCGTGACGGATGACGACTGCTGGTTCTTGATCACCACTCTCTTCTGTTTTGCCGCTGCATCCGCGTCGCACACGCTGCCGATGAGCACGGCCAAAACCAACAAACCTGAAACCACAAAAGCTTTTTTCATTATGACAGCCTCCTGGATGATTTAAAACGCTTCGCTAATCTATCAAGATTAAATGGCATTCACAAGGCATATCTTTGTATCGCTTTACATTTCACAAAGATCCGCCATTCCCTGTTTTGTTCCGTGAGGCCTCCCCGCATAAGGCGCGCCCGGTTGATTCCTGCCATATCGTGATTATATTTTACCCAGTATTCAGCGGCCGCCACGCTCAGTTAATTGTTCGGTCCATTTAAACGGTCATGCCGGTGAGCGCTGATCCATATAATACCTTAATACGAGGGGTGGAGATATGAACTGGGAAAAACTGACCATCAAGGCCCAGGAAGCCATTCAGGAGGCACAGAAAAAGGCTGAGTCGCTGGGCCATCAGAGCATTGAGAACGAACACCTGCTTTTTGCCCTCATCACGCAGAAAGAAGGTGTCATAAAACCCATACTGGACAAGCTCGGGGCAAAGTCTGACATTATCGCGCGGGACCTGGACAGGGAACTTGTCAAAATACCCCGCGTCGACGGCGCAACGGAAACATACATTTCCCCGAGGTTCAAACAGACCCTGGACACGGCCTTCAATGAGGCTGGGCGCCTCAAGGACGAGTTCGTCAGCACCGAACACATCCTCATCGGCATCGCCGACGGCAAGGAAGGGCCCGCTGCGGCAATCCTGAGGATCTACGGGATAACAAAGGACAACATATACGCGGTGCTTAAGGACATACGGGGGACGCAGCGCGTGACCGATCAGGCCCCGGAGGAAAAATACCAGGCCCTTCAGCGCTACTGCCGCGACCTGACCGAAGAGGCAAGAAAGGGCAGGCTCGACCCCGTCATCGGCCGCGACGAGGAGGTCCGCAGAGTCATGCAGGTCCTCACCCGCAGAACAAAGAACAACCCCGTCATCATCGGCGAGCCCGGGGTCGGCAAGACAGCCATCGTGGAAGGCCTCGCCCAGCGCATCATATCAGGCGATATCCCGGAAACCCTCAGGAATAAACGCGTCCTCTCCCTCGATCTGGGATCGCTGCTGGCGGGCGCGAAATACCGCGGCGAGTTCGAAGACAGGCTCAAGGCAGTGCTCAAAGAGATAGACGAAGCGGCGGGCACGATCATCCTCTTCATCGACGAACTCCACACCATCGTCGGCGCAGGCGGGGCGCAGGGCGCCGTCGACGCGTCGAACATGCTCAAACCCGCCCTTGCCCGGGGAGAGCTTCGCTGTATCGGAGCCACGACCCTCGATGAATACAGAAAGTACATAGAGAAGGACGCCGCCCTCGAGAGGCGTTTTCAGCCTGTCTATGTCGGCGAACCCTCCGTTGAGGAAACCATCGCTATCCTTCGCGGCCTAAAGGAGAAATACGAGCTCCACCACGGGGTCCGCATCAAGGACCCTGCGCTTATAGCCGCGGCCACGCTCTCTCACCGGTACATCACGGACCGGTTCCTCCCTGACAAGGCCATCGACCTCGTGGACGAGGCATCGTCGAGGCTTCGCATGGAGATCGACAGCGTGCCCACCGAGATCGACGAGATCGAAAGGAAGATCATCCAGTCCCAGATCGAGATCGAAGCCATGAAAAAGGAAAAGGACGAGGCGTCTAAAGACCGCAAAAAAAAGCTCGAAGAGGAACTGACCGGGCTCAAGGACGAGGTGGCCGAAAAACGCAAACACTGGGAACAGGAAAAGGCCTTTATCACGGGAATCACCGAGACAAAAGAAAGGATCGAGCACGCCAGGACGCAGGCGGAAGAGCTTGAGCGCAAGGGCGATTTCGGCAGGGTCGCCGAGATCCGATACGGCACCATCTCCACACTGGAACAGGAGCTGAAAGAGAAGAACGATGAGCTTGCCGCCCTGCAGAAAGGCAAGAAAATGCTCAAGGAAGAAGTGGATGAGGAGGACATCGCAAGGGTTGTTTCCAAGTGGACCGGTATCCCCGTATCCAAGATGCTTGAAGGCGAGATGGACAAGCTCGTCCGAATGGAAGAGCGCATACACCTTCGGGTCATCGGCCAGGATGAGGCCATAAACGCCGTTTCCAACACCATACGGCGTGCGCGGGCAGGACTGCAGGACCCAAACCGCCCCCTCGGGTCTTTCCTATTCCTGGGCCCCACCGGCGTGGGCAAGACTGAGCTCGCCCGGGCATTGGCGGAATTCCTCTTCGACGATGAACAGGCCATCGTGCGCATCGACATGAGCGAGTTCATGGAAAAACACTCGGTTTCGCGCCTCATCGGTGCACCTCCCGGATACGTGGGGTACGAGGAAGGCGGCTACCTCACAGAGGCCGTCCGCAGGCGGCCATATTCCATTATACTCCTTGACGAGGTGGAAAAGGCCCATCCCGAGGTCTTCAACGTGCTTCTCCAGGTACTCGACGACGGCCGTTTAACTGACGGTCAGGGCCGCACCGTCGACTTCAAGAACTCTGTCATCATCATGACCTCCAACATCGGCAGCCAGTGGATAACAGACCTCACCGACAAGGACTACGATGAGATGAAAGACCGCGTCACGGAGGCGGTCAAAACACACTTCAAGCCGGAGTTCATCAACCGCATCGATGATATCATCATCTTCAAGTCCCTCTCAGAGGACAACATCAGGGAAATAGTCAGGCTCCAGCTCGACATCATGGCCAGGCGAGCCCTTCAGCGTGATATCGAACTTGATTTCACGGACAGCCTGAAAGAACTGATCTCAAAAGAAGGCTACGATCCCGCCTACGGCGCGAGACCGCTCAAGCGCCTCATCCAGAAAAAGGTCCAGGACGTGCTGGCGCTCATGATCCTGAAAGGCGAGGTCAAGGATGGCGACATTGTCATCGTCGATGCAGATGAAAAAGGCGACGTGACCTTCAGGAAATAGGCTTTATACGAAGGGGCCTGAGCGCGCCTATGCGGCGTTCTCAGGCCCGCCCCCTTCCAAAGTTTGTCTTGACTTTGCCTCGACGTTGCTGATATAAATGGATTGCTGTAGGCGCTTAGCTCAGTGGGAGAGCGCTACCTTGACGCGGTAGAGGTCAGGGGTTCAATACCCCTAGCGCCTACCATAATTTTACCGGTATCTTCAATCACCTATGGTATTCAACAAAGCACGGTCGTTCATCTTGTCAAAATATCATATAAAAAAACATCCTGTTGATCTGGAGGCAGCCTGACCGTGCGAACGTACGGGACAGTTTTTTTCATTCTGACGTTCTTCCTTCTGCTGCCGCCGGCAGCCTTCGAAGGCATGTCCCAGACCGCTTCTCCGGCAAACCCGTCCGCGGGCGCGGGTGCTTCCTCGCCGGTAACCCCTCCGGAGAGCAAAGCTGCAACCCCTCAGGCGCAGCCGCCCGGCGGCCTGAAGACGGCACCCGGGAACGCAAAACCGGCCGGGAACACCGGGGGGGCCGGGACAGCAACAACACCTGTTGACACCAAAACGGCTGAACCTTCAAAGGCACCGGGGGACACAGCATCGGACCCGTCAGCCCCGCCTGCCGAATACAACCCTCTCAATTTCAAGCTCAGCCGGGACGGCACGGTTGCCACCATACTTTTCGACCGGGAGAGCGTGGAGGCGATGAAGCTCCTCATCACCCAGCTCGAACAGAGCGGGCACATGGGAAAGGTGAAGGGGATAGTCTACTCCGCGGCTGGTTTCACACCGATGCTCATCCTCATAGGAGAAAAAGAGGAACTGCTCCGGAAGATAGCGCTCTTCAAGGAATTCATGCCCGACCAGAGCCAGGCCCATATGGTCGTCATAGCCGCCAGCCTGCGGGAATTGATGGATGACGACGCGATGAACATCGGGCTCACCCTGAGCCCCGACATCATTGGCGCCACCATCACAACCTCCGGGCAAATGAACAAGCAGTCCTCCCAGATAGCCGACTACATGTTCTCCGGTTCAGTTGACCTTTTGGCCGTGCCTGTTTCGAACATCGTGCGGCTCCAGGAAGCCCTCGACAGGAGCAAGGTCCTTGTTTCCAGCGAGGTCTACACGCGCAACGGCACCAAGGCGCTCCTGACGAACGTGCAGCAGGTCCCCATATTCAGTACGGACTCCAACAAGAACGTCATGACCGCCTATCAGCAGCTCGAAACAAGCGTTGACGTCATCCCCACCACAGTTGATTACCGGAAGGACAAGCCTGAAGAGAGCCAGGTCCGCGTTGACGTGCTGGTAAAGATCAGCGTCATAACCGGCACACACAGTTACGGAGACGCGTCGGCACCGGAATACACGACAAAAACATTTGCGACCACCAGAATACTCAAGGCCAACAACGAACGCTACATCGTGGGCACCTTCGTCAATGACGCCCAGTACAAGACCCAGATAGGACTCCCCTATCTGTCAAGGATACCATTCCTGAGATACTTCTTTTCCCGCGACCTGACGCGGTCGCAGCGCGAAGTGGCGATCCTCACTCTTGCAGTCAGGCTGCTTCCCATAGACGTTAAAAACCTGACGATAGATGTCGAACATGTGAACCCCCTGGAAGATCTCTACAAGAGAAAAGGCAGCCTTAAGGACGCAAGGTAATTTCCCTCCCCCCCCCTGTTACACGAAGAGAGTGTTCGGGCCTTTCCTTTTAAGCCAGTGCAGCCTTCTTGCTTCTGGGAGCCTTTCGATGGCGTAACGCAGCATCGTTCTCGGCATGCTGCCGGCATGCTGTTCGAGAAAAGATTCCTCCGCGCCGAGATCGCGCTTCCCGGCCTCGCGGAGCATCCACCCCACCGCCTTGCGAATGAGGTCCTCCCGGTCCCCGAGAAGAAGCCGTGCTATCCCGAAGGTATCGGCGAGATCGCTCCTGCGGATAAAATGAAGTGTCGCGATGATCGCAATGCGCCTCTCCCAGAGGCTCTCTGAAACAGCAAGACGATAGAGCGGGTCCCTTTGCCTCTCCTGCAAAAAGGCGCCGACAATATGCGGCGCCGAGATGTCTACGAGATCCCAGTTATTGATGTAACGGGTATTGGCAAGATACATATCGTAAATGCGCCGCTGCAGTTTTCCGTCGGCTTTTTTAAAAATGGCCATCATGCAAAGGAGGGCGAACAGTCTTTCTTCATGAAAGGGTGAATGGAGGACCGCCGCGATTTCATCTTCTGCAAGCGCGGGAAACGAAGCGGCGAGCCTCCTGAGCTGCGGCACGGCAACACCCAGGAACCTGTCGCCCTCACCGTACTGGCCGGGCCCGGTCTTGAAGAATCTTTGCAGAATCTTTGCCTTTTCTTCGTTTCCCAGGGCCCGTATCCTTCGATGAACATCCCCGGGCATGTTTGATATCGCCGCGGCCACGGCAAATCCTATCAAGGTATGTGGCAACTGTCAATGGAAGGCCACGCATAACCGACACCAATACCCTGATGCGGAGAATGAAAAAACATACTATAATACAATAACGAGCGGCAAAAAGGAGGATTGCATGTTTCGACGGTCCGGGCGGCGCACCAGGTGTTTTCGGCAACGATCTTTCCTGTTCCATCTCTTTGTCTTAGTCCTTCTTTTCGGCTTTTGCGCCGTGCGGACAGCTTCAGGACAACCTTCTGACGCACCCATAAGGACCGTCGTGCAGAGCGGTCACAATATCGATGTTGCTTTCGTTGCCTTCGCGAGGGATGAGAGCATCTTCGCTTCCCTGGACGACATCAACAGGATCAAAATCTGGCAGTTGCCCGAGGGACGGCTGATAAACTTCTGGCAGGCAGCGGGCAAGAAAAAAAGCGAAGGCAGCAATGGGAATAAGGTGTTCATCTTTGACGACACTGGCCATCTCGTCATGATGGAAAACAACTTCCTTACCCGTTGGGACCCCATTTCGGGCAAGGAAGTTCAAAGGATGAAGCTGCCACCTGGCGGTGACGAATACTACGTTGTAAGTCCCAACGGTGCAATTCTTGCCATGTGGACCTTCGCGGGCACCGACGGGAAAACCCCGCTCAAACCCGGGATCGAGGTCTGGGACATCGGTAAAGGAGAACCGGTACGCTCCTTCCCTGCGGCCGGTCCATGTGATGTCCTTCTTTCACCTTCCGGCAGCATTCTCGGTTGCCTCAGACTGGCAGCAGAGGGTTCTTCCCTTGAGATATGGCACACCCGCAGCGGGTCTGTCGTTCAGTCAAGTTCATTTGACAACAAGCAGTCCGCGGCACAAAGGTTATCATCCAGGATGCGTGCCCTGGCGATAAGCGACGATGGAAGCCTTATCGCCCTCAAGCGAAACGACATGGGGCAGTCCGGGGTGAAAACGCAGGCAATCATCGAGATACGCCGCAGTCGCGACATGTCTTTGCTGAAATCCATGCTGGCCGCAGATTCCGATCACCCCTGCCGGTTCAGTACAGACGGAAAGCGTTTCGTCTATCCCGGTATGGCCGCCGATAAAAAGACTGAAATGGTGCGGGTGCTGGACACCACGGACTGGAAGGCTGTATACGAAGGAAAGCTGGACACGAGAAGATCCACGGCGGTGAGCCCCACCGCCCGGTATATCGCAGAGGGTGCCGGCGGCCTGATGGGGAGCGGAAGCTACTACGTTACATATCTCGTAACCCTGCATGACGTAAGGCGCGGATCGAGAAGACCGATCTACGAAGAAGGGAAGTGGACCGACCACATCGCCATATCCCCCGACGGGAAATACCTTGTCCTCAATGAACAAAGGGGGCCATCCGGTGATGAGGACGGTAACGACATTGTCCTGTCGCGTCTCAAACTGCTGAGTCTCCACGACGGAAAGCTGATCTGGGAAAAAACAAATGAAGAAGGCGACCGCTTCAAGGACATCGGTTATTCCCACAGCGGAAGATATCTCATATCGAGGGACACGGAGGCGGTCTGCATATGGGAGATGCCTGAAGGGAAATTGATCAAGAAAATTGAAGTGGCCTACGACAAGTTCAGCAGCGGTATAGCGATCAGCCCTGACGGCAGGTTCTTTGCAGCCGTCGACGCCAAAACCCCGCTCAGACCGGCGGCGTGCCTCTTCAGGGTATCAGACGGCGCGTGTGTTACGAGGCTGGAAAGGAACATATCTGGGGAACGGAAGTTTCAGACCGAAGCCATGGCGTTCAGTCCTGATGGCAGGTATGTGGCAAAATCCCTCACCCGGAGCGTGCGGGCCGGCGGTTCAGAGGACGGCCCTCTCTATGTGGAACATATGATTGTTGAAATATGGGACATAGAAGGAAAGAGACCGGTAAGAACGATCGATGCGGGGCAATACGGCAGCCGGGATTCCGCACGGTCCCTCGAAAGACAGGTACTCGCAACGGACATCCTGGCCTTCAGTTCCGATGGCAACGAGATCCTTGCCGGCAGAAAGGTCTTCAGGGTATCAGACGGCAGGCAAGTGGCAGCCATCAAGACCCCTTCAGATCTTTCCGGAAGGTCTCCTGGGTCTTTTTACACAGGCGGCGGCCATTCCACATCCATCAGCCCCGGTGGAGGGATACACGCATACCAGACCCATGACGGAGGCATCAGGATAATGGGTCTTCCCGACGGCAGGGAGCGGGTGTCCATTTATACATTCATGAAAAGCGCGGTCACGTTGACCCCTGAGGGCTTTTTCGCCGGAAGCGGCGAATTTGACAGGGACATTCATTTCGTCAGAAGCACGGAAGTTTACGGTTTCAACCAGTTCTACGATGTCTTCTATCGTCCGGACCTTGTTGAGATGAAGCTCAGAGGGGAGGACATCTCCCGTTACACCCTGGGACTCAGCATCGGTGAGGCATTGAAGAATCCTCCGCCTGCCGTCTCTATAGTTGCGCCTGTCCGGGATACAAAAGTGAGCCAGAGGCGCATCACGGTCAGGACCAGGGTCAGCGATTCCGGCGGGGGCATCGGGGATATCAGGATCTTTAACAACGGAAAGCTTGTCAACTCCAGGGGTGTCTATCGAATAGCCAGGATTCCGGCGGCAGGGAATGGGCCAAAAGAAAAGGGGCCGGCTTCCAGCCCTTATAGCATCGCCATGCGCGGGGTGGAAACAATATCTGCAAAACGGAGCAGGGTTCCGGGGGAAATGGATTTCGTACAATCGCCGCCCGAACACGGGACAAGGGAGATGACCTGCGATGTCGATCTCATCCACGGACAGAACACGATATCCCTGTCTGCATTCAACGGCACGAATACGGTCATGAGTTCCCTCCGGACGATCACAGTCGAGGCTGATGTGTCCGCGCGCCAGCCTCGCCTCTTTGCGCTCATTATCGGAAATAACCATTTCAAGGACAAAAAGATCGATCTGACCTTCGCGGTAAAAGATGCGAAAGATCTCGCTGAGCTTATCAGGCGATATTCGGGCCCTCTTTTTGAAAATGTCTTCGTCGAGGTTCGCGCCGACGCGACAAAGGCGCGGCTTGTGGAGGACCTTAACGCTATCGCGGCAAAGATGTACCCCGAGGACGTGTTCATTTTCTATGCGGCAAGCCACGGGGCGGCACAGGACGACCTGTATTATATCTTCACGTCTGATTTCGATGGGAATTCAATCGACAAGCAGACCTCCGTCTCCTCTATTGAACTTATGGAATACTCCAAGGCCGTCCCTTCTTTGCGTCAGGTATACATCCTCGACACATGTCATGCCGGCGGAGTGAGTTCAATTGTTTCCGGGCTTTATGATTCCCGCCTCTCTGTCCTCGCCAGGTCCCTGGGCATGCACATCCTTGCCGGTTCCAAGACCTACCAGCAGGCCATCGACAACTTTGAGGGCAATGGCCTTTTCACGCATTTCCTTCTGAAAGGCTTTGCAGGAAAGGCGGACCTCAACAAAGACAAAAAGGTGAGCGTCATGGAGATGAACCCCTATCTCACCCGAAGCATGAAAACCGCCTCTCGGGGACAGCAGGAACCGCTCATAAGAAACTTCGGCCAGGATTTCATAATAACAGGCGTGAGGTAAAACTTTAAAAGAAGAGTTTGGGCCGTTTCAGCCGCTCAGACCGCCTGAGTTTGAAAAGCAAAAGAAAATCAGGAGAGGTAATCCAAGCCTGCGACCAATGGCCTATGACCGGTTTTAATTTTTCCTTCATCTTTTTCACTATTAAAATTGACAAGATAAACACAAAAATGGTAATAATATCTTTCTGTTCAGACAATGTTGCTCAGGTTGCTTGTGAAAGCAGTGCGGTAATTGAAGGACCCTGATATGGATAAAAACCTCGAAACAGTGCGCCACAGCACATCACATCTCATGGCACAGGCCGTCAAAGACCTCTATCCCGGCGTCAAGGTGGCCATAGGCCCTTCCATCGAAACGGGTTTCTATTATGATTTCGATTATGAACCCGGCTTCACCGAGGAAGATCTGGAAAAGATCGAGAAACGCATGCACGAGATCGCCGCGGCGAACATCCCCATCGAACGAAAGGTCATGAAAAGGCAGGACGCGATCGACATGTTCACAAAGATGGGTGAGCTGTATAAGGTAGACCTCCTGGAAAGCATCACCGATGACGAGGTGAGCACATACACGCAGGGTACATTCACCGATCTCTGCCGCGGTCCCCATCTGGCCTCAACGGGCGAGATCAAGGCCTTCAAGCTCCTGAGCCTTGCCGGCGCCTATTGGAGGGGTGACGAGCACAACAAGATGCTCACCCGCATCTACGGCACCGCGTTCCCAGACGAGAAGTCCCTCAAAGATTACCTGACCTTCCTCGAAGAGGTCAAAAAGAGAGACCACCGCAGGCTCGGAAAAGACCTCGACCTCTTCAGCATATCCGATGAGGTCGGAGCCGGACTCGTCATCTATCACCCCAAGGGCGCGCTCCTTCGCTGGCTCCTGGAGGATTTCGAACGTAGGGAGCACCTGAAAAGGGGATACCACTTCGTCGTCGGTCCCCACATCCTGAAGCTCGACATGTGGAAAAAGTCCGGCCATTTCGAAAACTATCGAGAGAATATGTACTTCACAAAGGTCGATGAAGTGGAATACGGCATCAAGCCGATGAACTGCCTCTCCCACATCATGGTCTACAAATCGCAGGTGCGGAGCTACCGCGAACTGCCGCTTCGGTACTTCGAACTCGGCACGGTATGCCGTCACGAGAAATCCGGTGTTCTCCACGGACTCATGAGGGTCAGGGAATTCACCCAGGATGACGCCCACATTTTCCTGCGCCCCGACCAGCTCCACGAGGAGATCCTCGGCATCATCCGCTTCGTGCAGGATGTGATGGCCATCTTCGGATTCCAGTTCGAGATGGAGATAAGCACCAGGCCCGCCAAGTCCATCGGCAGTGATGAGGATTGGGAAAGAGCGGAAAAGGCGCTTCAGGAGGTCCTCGACAGCGAAGGTCTGCCATACGAGATAAATGCCGGCGACGGGGCCTTCTACGGGCCCAAGATAGACATCAAGCTCAAGGATGCGATCGGCAGAAAGTGGCAATGCGCCACCATACAATGTGATTTCGCCCTGCCGGAGCGCTTCGATCTTCACTATACCGATTCCGACGGCCTGCGCAAGCGTCCCGTTATGCTTCACCGCGTGGTTCTCGGCGCATTGGAAAGATTCATGGGTGTCCTCATAGAACACTTCGGGGGAAAATTTCCCCTCTGGCTGGCACCTGTCCAGGTAATGGTCATGAACATCACCGACGACCAGGGCCCATATGTGAAGGATATCTTTGATGCCCTTATCAGGGAAGGTGTCAGGGCCGAAACAGACCTGAGGAACGAAAAACTCAGTTTAAAAATCCGTGAAAGTGTGGTAAAGAAAATCCCCTACATGATCATTGCAGGGAAAAAAGAGATGGAAAGCAAGACCCTCACCGTCCGGGTGCGTGACGGCGGCGAACTGAAAGATATCAGTCTTGAGGATTTCATCAACCGGGTAAAGGATGAAAATACAACAAGGAGGTGAGCCTTATAGCAGGTAAAGACTTCAAAGATACCAGTGTCAATGAAAAGATCCGGGTCCGGGAAGTGCGGCTCATAGATGAGAACGGCGAACAGCTCGGTATCGTCCCCACGGTCGACGCACTAAGGCTTGCCAGGGAGCGTGAGCTTGATCTTGTGGAAGTATCGGGTAAATCATCCCCGCCGGTCTGCAAGATAATGGACTACGGCAAGTACAAATATCAGCTTGCAAAAAAGGCGCAAGAGGCGAAAAAGAAACAGACCATAATACAGATCAAGGAAATGAAACTGGGGCTCAAGATCGAGGAGCATGATCTCCAGTTCAAGATGAAACACCTCAGGGAATTCCTTGAAGAGGGCCACAAACTAAAGGTCATCATCATGTTCAGGGGAAGAGAGATACTTCACGTTGACATGGGTGAGAAGTTGGCCCAGAAGGTTATAGAATCATTGAAAGATGTAGGGGAACTGGAACAAAAGTCCCGGTTCGACGGCAGAAACATTGTTATGATTTTTGCCCCCCTGTAATACCAAGGAGGTTCATATGCCGAAGATAAAAACTCACCGGGGACTCGCGAAGCGCGTGAAGGTGACCGCCAGCGGCAAGATCAAGCGCGGCAAGGCCTTTCACAGTCATCTTCTTTCTTCAAAGACACCGAAGATGAAAAGAAGGCTTTCAAAAGCCGATACGATCCATCCGGCCGACGCAAAACGGCTCAAATCATTACTGCCATATTCATAGAAATGTAGAGAGAGGTACAGTAACATGCCAAGGGCAAAACGAGGATTTAAGGCAAGGCAAAGAAGGAAAAAGATATTCAAGCTCGCGAAGGGCATGACGGCACGCAGAAAGAATGTTTACAGCGTGGCGAAAAGAAGCGTCTTCAAGGCCCTCAAGAACGCATATAGCGGGCGCAAGGAGCGCAAGCGGGACTTCAGATCGCTGTGGATAGTCCGTATAAACGCCGCGTGCAGATCTTACGGCATCCCTTACAACCGTTTCATGAACGGGCTCAAGGTTGCCAACATAGCCCTGAACAGAAAATCACTCGCCGATATGGCGGTCAACGATCCTGCCGCATTCGAACAGGTCGTGGCAAAAGTCAAAGAAGTGGTGATACAATAGGGTGACGCTTGGATATAAGCGGGCTGAGAGAAAAAATCGAAAACGAAATATCCTCGATCCGAAATATTGAAGATCTGAAGCGGATCAGGGTGTCCGTCCTCGGACGGAAGGGAACCTTCACCGACTACATCGACAAGCTCAAAACCCTCGACAAAGAGTTGCGCCGCGAGGCCGGGAAAACCATCAACGAGGTGAAATCCTGGGCCGAGGAGCGACTGGGCGAGCTGGAGAGGCGTTTCGAGGAGATCGAAAAGAAAAAGCGTGAACAGGCATCGCTTATCGATATCACCATGCCTGGCAAGAAGCCCCTTTTCGGCAAAAAACACCCCCTGACCCAGACACTGGAAGAGATCATCAGGATCTTCGGATCCCTTGGTTTTGCCGTGGCCGAAGGCCCCGACATCGAGGCCGAATATTACAACTTCGAGGCATTGAACATCCCGTCAGACCATCCTGCCAGAGATATGCAGGATACCTTTTACATCAGACCAGGCGTCGTCTTGAGGACCCACACATCCCCGGTTCAGATACGGGTCATGGAATCACAGCTCCCCCCTGTAAAGATCATCGCACCCGGATGCGTCTACCGCTGCGACAATGACATCTCTCATACACCTATGTTCCACC
This sequence comes from Deltaproteobacteria bacterium, assembly GCA_022711595.1. Lineage (GTDB taxonomy): Bacteria > Desulfobacterota > Syntrophorhabdia > Syntrophorhabdales > Syntrophorhabdaceae > Delta-02. Next base: position 157,425 of record JAKLET010000003.1, on the reverse strand, counting down.
AGGTTGAAGGGCTCATGGTCGACAAGAACGTACGTTTTTCCGATCTGAAAGGGATCCTCAGCATATTCATTCACGAGATGTTCGGGCCGGACACGCCGCTACGGTTCCGCCCGAGCTATTTCCCCTTCACCGAACCGTCGGCCGAGGTCGACATAGGCTGCGTCATATGCGCCGGCAAAGGATGCAGGGTCTGCAAAGACACGGGCTGGCTTGAGATACTAGGCTCGGGCATGGTCCATCCCCAGGTCTTCCGCAATGTCGGCTACGATCAGGAAGAAATCACCGGATTTGCCTTCGGCATGGGGGTCGAGCGCATCGCAATGATCAGGTACGGCATAGACGACATACGTCAGTTCTATTATAACGATATCAGGTTTCTTTCGCAGTTCTGAGGTGAGTGTAATTGAAAGTACCCCTTGAGTGGCTAAGCGAATTCGTCGTAATCGACATAGAACCGGAAGACCTCGCCAGGCGCCTCACAATGCGCGGGCTTGAAGTTGAAGGCCTTGAGGTGTTAAGACCCGGTTTCACCGGTGTCGTTGCGGGAGTTATTACAAAGATCGACGCGCACCCCAACGCCGACAACCTTCATATCTGTATGATCGATACCGGGAGCGAAGAGCTTGCTGTTGTCTGCGGCGCTCCCAATATCGCCGTGAACGACAGGGTGCCCCTTGCCAAAGTGGGGGCTGTGCTGGGAAATTTCAACATTGAAAAACGAAAGCTCCGCGGCATTGAGTCCTTCGGTATGCTTTGTTCCGAAAAAGAGCTTGGCCTTTCCGATGATCATAGCGGCATCTTCATTCTTCCCGACGATGTCACACCGGGAAGCGAGATTGCCGGCCTGTCCCTTGCCAGGGACGTCGTCTTCGACATCAATGTACCCCCGAACCGGGGCGATTGCCTCAGCGTATTCGGTATAGCAAGGGAAGTCGCAAGCATACTCAATCAAAAAGCTAAGCTCCCGGGCTTCAAGCTCGAAGCCGGTGGAAAAGACAATGTCAGGGACGAGATCGCCCTTGAAATACACGACACCGCAGCCTGCCCCCGCTATGTCCTCAAGCTGATAAAAGGGATATCGATCGGTCCATCCCCGTTCTGGATGAGAAGGAGGATCACACGTTCCGGCATGCGGCCCATCAACAATATCGTCGATGTTACCAACTACGTCATGCTTGAACTCGGTCAGCCCCTGCACGCTTTCGATCTTGACCGCCTGACGGATGCAAGGATTGAGGTTAAGGTCGCCGAAGGCCCATCTGTGTTCCGCACCCTTGACAGCATTGACCGTGGCCTGGAAAAAGGCGACATCCTCATCTGCGACGGCTCCGGCCCCGTCGCCATCGCCGGCATCATGGGGGGCGAGAATTCCGAAATCACCGATACCACCCGGGACATGGCGCTTGAGAGCGCCTATTTCAACCCTTTCTCGATCAGGGCAACGGCGCGGCGGCTCGGCATCAAGTCCGAAGCATCGCTGCGGTTCGAAAAAGGCATTGATATCGACAATTCCGGATATGCGGCCGAGCGGGCCATTCACCTTATGCAGCAGGTTGCAGGCGGAACACCGGTAAAAGGCGAACGGGAGATATTCGAAAAGAAGGAAACAAAGACCATATACATATCCTACAGCAACATCAACGGTCTGCTGGGCACCCACATCGGTCAGCATGAGATCACAAGGGCGCTGCGCTCCATCGACCTGCATATCATGAAAGAGGACGAGAACGGTCTCGTCATATCGGTACCAAACTTCAGGCACGACATTGATGAAGCAGCCGACGTCATAGAGGAGATATCGAGGGTCCACGGGTTCGAGCACATCCCGGATACCAGCCCCGTTTCAGTCTTGAAACCTCAAATATCGGAAAGGAAGGGACGCTTCCTCGACATGGCGAAGGAATACTTCAAGGCAACTGGTTTTTATGAGATCATCAATTTCTCCTTCTTTTCAACGAAAGATGTCGAGAATTTTCTCATTCCCCAGAGTGACGACCGTACAAAATGCGTACCTATCATGAACCCCATTTCACGTGACTGGGGTGTCATGCGGACGTTCATGACGCCTGCCGTGCTCAAATGCATGGCATACAACCTTAACAGGGGTGCCAAAAACCTGAGGTTCTTCGAAAAGGGAAAAGTCTTTTTTCAGGAGAACGCAGACCGTATCCGTGAAGAAACAATCCTCTGCTTTGCCATGACGGGGAGAGAGAAAGAGTATTTCTGGAGAGAAAAATATCCGGAATATGACCTGTTCGACATAAAAGGCGTGATAGAGGGGCTGATGGAGGCTTTAGGCGCAGACTGCACCGTGGTAGAATGCACCGAACCCTTTCTCGACCCTGCACGAAGCGCGAATATTGCCATCGATGGCGTAAATGCCGGGTGGGTCGGCGCCATCCGCGACGACATCCTCAGGGTCTACGAGATAGAACAAAGTATTTATTGCGCTGAATTACAATTTGATATAATCTTAAAAAAAGGGAACCTGGCACTACAATACAGACCGATACCCCGTTATCCACAGATGATAAGGGATTTTTCGTTCCATGCGGATGACAGGATACCCATATCCATGCTCGTTGATAAGATCAAGGGCATCTCACCCCTTATCGTGTCCGTGGGGATATTCGATATGTTCCGGAAAGAGACCAGGAGCGTATCCATACGGGTGGTATTCCAATCATATGAAGACACACTTACCGATGAACGGGTCAATGCATTGCAGGAACAGATCATCGGCGAGCTTACCAATATTGACGGAATTTCGTTAAGGGCATAAGGAGGAGCTATGACGAAGATAGATATAGTGACCGATCTTTACGAAAAACTCGGATTCTCAAAGCGGGAGTGCGCACACATCGTTGACCGGTTCTTTGAGATCATAAAGGAGACTCTCGCCAATGACGAGAACGTAAAGATATCGGGTTTCGGCAATTTCTTCGTAAGAAAGAAAAAAGCACGCAGGGGAAGAAATCCGCAAACAGGCGAAGAGATCAAGATCACTGAACGTAAGGTACTGAGTTTCAGGTTGAGCCAGGTGCTGAAGGACGAGATTAACGACAGAAGGCAGTAATGAATAGCAAAGAAATACCCGATCGGGTCTTTTACCGCATCAAAGAGGTCTGTACCTTGACAGGTCTGAAACCTCATGTTCTGCGTTACTGGGAACAGGAGTTCAAAGACATCAAACCGGTCAAAAGCCCCACCGGGCAGAGGCTCTACAAAAAGAAAGATCTCGAGATCATATTCACCATAAAGAAACTCCTGCATGAAAAAAGGTTTACCATCGATGGAGCAAAGCAATATCTTGCAAACCACAAGCGTATTCTGAACGAGATCCGGGAAGAATTGACCGAACTCGTAGCAATGTTAAAAAAAGAGGAGAAAAAATGAAAATCTTTACCGCCTTTATCTTGGCCCTACTTTCCTTTTCCCTGTTATCCTGTAACCCTGGCCCCGTGTACGTTGCCAAAGGAGAATCGGACAGCATCAAGCACACCTACAGCGACAAAAAGACCCAGGAACTCTACAATAAGAACAAGGCCCTTTTCAAGGATATCTATACGAGGTACAACTCCTACAATGTGGGGGTATACACTGACGGGATCGGTATTACGACACTCGACGATACGAACAGCAAAGAAAAGCTCCACTACCTCATGGTCTACGTTAGGCCAATGGATGCGTCATTCGACGTCAACTCCACCAAGCCCATTGAGCGCGTCACCAGGATAATACGTGATTTCGTTCCAAAACACATTAAAACCATTAAGAGCCGCGACCTCGACCAGGACGGCATCGAAGGCCTTGCCTTCGGTATTTACTGGGCAGCCAGAGACTTTTCCCAGTGCGACACTTACGGCGGCCACATAGAATACCTCTATATCTTTTTCCCGAAAAACGCCGCCAAGAACTATCTTGACGGAAAGATGAGCCTCGTTGAGGCGATCGACCAGTCAGAGGTCATGACCAGTCTTGAACTGAAACCGGCACAGGCAATCAGGCCGGTCTTTTAAAGACAGTTCAAAGTTCCAGAGTTTGAAAGTCAGCAACCCCCTTTGAGCCGGCTCAGCGGCTTAAAGGGGGACTTTTTTTTGTCTGTCATTTCGATCTCCGCTTCGGAAGGTCTCCGGCTGGTAAAAAAGGTTTCAACCGTTTCAACCGCTTGAAAGGGAAAGACTTAATAAAAAAAGAATGTTTTTTGCCTGGAACTTTGAACCTGGAACTGTCTTTATTATTGGAAGAGACCCGCTTTTTCAAGCAAATGCATTATGTCCATACCGGGAAAAGGCGATGGTATAAATGAAAGGACAAAAACGATGAGGACGGCAAGAGCCAGTTTTTTCCTTCTTCCATCAAGCTGTGTTTCGTCATCGAAAGGGCGGGGGTGGCGCATCCCGAAGATGATGAGAAGGATTACAAGGGTGAGCCATCCCACATTGCAAAGTATGGTCAGCACTCCGAGAAATATGACGGTCCCCAGATAAGCCCACCTGCTTTTATCACCAAAAACCGCGTACACGACATGTCCGCCGTCGAGCTGGCCGACAGGAAGAAGGTTGAGAGAGGTCACAAAGAGCCCCACCCAGCCGGCATAGGCAAAAGGGTGGAGCACGAGATCGTACCCGTCCGGGATATCCCCCACGAGGAAAAACTGGAGGACGCGGAACAGGAGAGGGTTGCCCAGCTGCATTGAAGAAGCCGGTATGTCTGCAAGGGACACCACGGCGGAGAGCCTGATCCCTGCCATGATAAAGGGCACGGCCACAATGAACCCGCAGAGCGGTCCCGCCACGCCCACATCGAAAAGCGCCCTCTTGTTGACGATGATCCCTTTCATCTTGATGACTGCGCCGAAGGTCCCGAAGGGCGGCAGGGGGAGAGGTATGAAAAAAGGAAGCGTCGCCGGAATACCGTAGCGTCTGCTCATGACATAGTGACCCATCTCGTGGGAGAGAAGGATCGTCATAATCGCAAGACTGTAGAGAAACCCGCCCACAAAGACCGTGGACGCAATCGTCAGGAGAAAAAGGAGGACATGCAGGTAAATCATCAGACCTTCAGAAGTCCGTACTCCATGAGGGCCCGGTCGTGTTTCGTCCCCCTCTTGATCTTCGCGTCCAGGAAACAAAGAAATTCGTAGAATTCGATGAGGCTTTGCTTCGGGATCCTGCGAGACGTACCGGAAAGTTTGAAGGCGTAATAAGGATGCTGGTAGGGCAGGTAACGTTTTTTACCTGACGTTTCCACGGCGGTCTTTTCTTTCCATTTTTTAAAAACTGTGGCAAAGGCCGGGTAGGCCCTGACATCCACGATATGCGGCTCAAGGTCTTTTGCCTGGATAAGAAGGCGCATCTGGTTGACGAGATAGCTCTGAATGACGAGGATATGCTGGCCGTTTTCGAGCAGTCCCTCGAAGATGCCCAGCACCTCTTTCCTGTCCATCTTCGAGAAGGCATCGAAGAGGGCCATGAGACTCTCTTCGTGTGTTTCGGCCACCACGGCGTTGATGTCTTTTGATTCTATCGTCGCCCTGTCCCCGACATACCCGATAAGCTTGAGCACCTCCTGATCCAGGATCGCTTCGTCCCTGATCCTTGTTGTTAAAAGAGCAAAGGCCTTATCGGTCATCTTTTTTCCGTTGCCTTTCAATGTCATCCTGACTCTTTCCCTGATCCGTTTGTCCTTGTCCTTTTCGAGAACGACCGTTTTCCCTCCAAGGATCCCCTGCACATCCTTCGCATCAGACGTGAGGTAGACGATCACACCGATCCTTTCCTTCAAAACGTAAAGGTGGTCTTTGATCGCGGCGGCATCCGCCGCTCCGGGATCTACGACGGCAACAACAAGGTTTTCGGCAAGAAAAAGGTTGGAAGCCTTTTCGATGACCGCCTGTCTCAGGTCTTTTCCCTGAACTATTGCTATATCCGGCTGGCCGGTATATCTGCGGGCCAGAACATGGATATCCTCAAGGATGTTCTCTTTCGATCCGATTGCAACAAGCAGTTCTTTCATGTGAGGTTAAGATTACATCAGGAACAGGTAATTTTCAAGGGAAGAGACGGGGAACAAAGATCGGAACAGAAATGACCAATAATAAATTGGGATCTGTTGCCTGACCCCCCCCCTTGCGGCTATTTACCTTTCGTTTCCTCGACACCGTATTTTTTCTTCAGGAACTCAAGGCCGGTCATGGGATAAAGAGCGTAGGTAAGAATATCACCCATATCCTCGCTGATGCCCTTCAACGCCTCCGCGGCCTTTTGCATCTCTGGTTCAAGGATGTCGCCGGGCCTCACATCTATGGGCGTCGTGCCATTGTGATACCCTTTGAGCGCTTTCGCACGTATCTCTTCGTTCACAGGCGCGGGCGGTCTTCCGTACAGGCCAAAAAAATAATCCTTAACCTCGTTTGAGATCATGCTGTATCTTCCGGCGATCACATTAAATACCGCCTGGACACCAACGATCTGGCTCGTAGGCGTGACGAGGGGAGGGAAACCCATATCTTGCCTTGTCCTTGGTATCTCTCCGTAGACCTCCGTCAGCCTGTGAAGGGCCCTGGCCTGTTTAAGCTGGCCCACGAGGTTCGAGATCATGCCGCCGGGTATCTGGTGCATGAGAACACCCGTATCGATCACCGAATACCTCGTCCCGTCCGCAAAGGATTGCAATTTTACCGGAATTATCTCCTCAAGGTACTTGCCTGCCTCGGACATCTTTTCAATATCCAGTCCTGGATCGTAAGGCGTGCCTTTCAGCGCGATGACGAAAGGTTCCCCGGCCGAATGGGACGAGCGCAGCGCAAAGGGTGCCAGACAGGTATCTATGCCGTCAGCACCGGCCTCTATCGCCTTCAGAAGGGACATTGAAGCCATACCGCTCGTATAGTGTGTATGCAGGTGCACGGGTATCGAGAGGACCTCTTTGAGCCGGGACACAAGCTCGTAGGCATCGTAGGGGGATATGATGCCGGCCATATCCTTAATGCACAGCGAATCGGCACCCATATCCTCGATCTTTTTCGCTTTTGATATGTAGTAATCAATATTGAATATAGGGCCGCCAAGCCTCTTTTCGGTCAGCGAATAGGAGATGGCCCCCTGAATGTGTCTGCCGCATTTTTTAATCGCCCTGAAGGCCGCAATGAAATTGCGCTCGTCGTTCAAGGCATCGAAGACCCGGAAGATATCGATCCCCACTTCACAACTCTTCTCTACAAAGGCCTCCACGACATCGTCGGCGTAATTGCGGTATCCCACAAGGTTCTGTCCCCGAAGCAGCATCTGGAACTTCGTATTGGGCATTCTCTCCTTCAGGAGCCTGACGCGTTCCCATGGGTCTTCGTTGAGAAAACGGGTCATCACGTCGAAGGTGGCCCCGCCCCAGACCTCCATAGAGTAAAACCCGATGGAATCCATCATGTCAGCGATGGGCAGCATGTCCTCTGTCTTCATTCTCGTAGCGAAAAGCGACTGGTGACCATCCCTTAATGTAAGGTCAGTAACCCTGACAGGCTTTTTCTCCATCACCGTTGACCTCCTCGGCAGAAGTGCGAATTAGTATCACGCCCATTATTAAAAATCAATGGATATTTTCGGGCAAGTCTGTTATTGTAATGGCTGCGGGATGTAGCTCAGCATGGTGTAGAGCGCTTGCTTCGGGAGCAAGAGGCCGCTGGTTCAAATCCAGTCATCCCGACCATTTCACCGCTTCAATTAGTAGCATCATTGTCAATTCCCTGCTACAATTTATTATATTACTGCGTGCCATGTTTGCAGGATTTTAACGCGGAAAAGGGACCTGAATATCCATGAGATCGCCCCGCCTTGTGCTAATGCCCGGCCTCGACGGTACGGGAATGTTCTTCCGGCCTATTATTCGTTCCCTTGTATCGGGCGTATCTCCCTATGTCATAACATATCCTGCCGAAGAGAGGTTTTCCCTTGCCGAATATGCGCGCTTTGTCGGGGGGCAGCTGCCCGAGGACGATGTTGTGCTTGTTGCCGAATCTTTCTCAGGCCTTGTGGCCCTCATGCTCCTTCATGAACGGCCGGTGAATGTACGGGGCGTTGTCTTCAGCGCGGCCTTTGCGGAACCGCTCCATCATTTATTCATCACCATTTCCTCTTCAATCGCCGCTACACCTTCAATGGTCCTGAGAATGCCGGCGTCAGCCATGAACTTTTTGCTTTTCGGACCTTATGCCAACAAGGAGTTAAAGGAACTGCTGCGTGAAACACTTGTACGGCTCTCCCCGGATATCCTGAGGCACAGGGCGGAACTCATAGCCCTGGGGTACCCATTTCTGGATGAAAGGTTCGATGTCCCCTGCCTGTATCTTCAGGCGTCACGCGACCGCCTTGTCCCAAAGCATGCGGCACAGTGGTTCGCCGGACATTTCACATCCTTCGAACTCGCCCGGTTCGAAGCACCCCACTGTCTTCTGCAGACAAGACCGGCAGAGTGTGCGGAAAAGATAATGGAGTTTGCAAAGAAGGTTTCAACCGCTTGAATGCTTGAACGCCTGATCGGCTGAAACGGTTCAAGCGGTTGAAACCTTCTTTGGGGGAGGTAAAAGTATGGACATGATAGAAACAATAAGAAAACGGCGTTCCGTCAGGGAATTCAGTGAAAAACCTCCCGATGAGAGAACCATAATGAAGACCCTTGAAGCTGCCCGATGGGCGCCGTCGGGGCTCAATAACCAGCCCTGGAGATTCCTTGTTGTCCGGGACACTGAAACGAAAGAAGGGCTGGCAGGATTCACGAAATATTCCGGTATCATTCTTGGCGCACCGGTGTCGATAATTGCATGTCTTGATCACGATTCGAGTTATAATCGGGACAAGGACGTCATGGCCGTCGGCGCCGCAATACAGAACATCCTCCTGTGCGCCTGCTCGTTGGGCCTTGGAACCTGCTGGCTCGGAGAGATCATTAACAGGAAAGAGGAGGTGGCCCGCTATCTCAAGCTCGCCGACAGCCTCGAGATCATGGCGGTCATAGCCATGGGCTATCCGGCAGGAAACATCGAGGACGGGCAGCGCAAGCCCCTCCCGGAGCTTCTTCTGGAACAATGACAGGAAAGGTGAAGAATGAAGATTGTCAATGAACACAGGGAGTTCTCAACAAAGGGGAGCGGAGACCTTATCGACATCACCGGGGATATCATTCGCGCCTTATCAAATTCGAACCTCGCGACCGGCAGCATACTGGTATTCGTTCAGGGCTCAACGGCAGGTATAACCACCTTCGAATACGAACCAGGCCTGATAAGTGATGTGAAGGAATTCCACGAAAGGATGGTCCCATCGGATCGAAGCTACCACCACGATGAGACCTGGGGAGATGCCAACGGTTTCAGCCACCTTCGTGCCGCCTTGACGGGACAGTCCTTCACCGTCCCTTTCGAATCCGGCCGGCCTCTTCTCGGGACATGGCAACAGGTAGTCCTTGCAGAGTTCGACAACCGCCCCCGCAAGCGGCTGGTGATCATACAAATGATGGGAGAATGAACAACAACTTACAGTATTCAAACCCCAACGATCAAAAGGACTGATATTTGATAAGAGGTTATTGTATTCGTTGTATTAAATACCAATAACATTATTTATATAGAACATATACTTATTATTATATTCATATCTATTATTTTAATAGATTTATTCAAGCCTCGGCGCTATCTCCATTGGCATCAAAGGAAATCATTAAATTATTCTCCGGTAATACTATTTTATCGACACATGTGTTCTATTTAATTCATTCTTAGTTCATTTCATGGACAGAATCCTGTGTTTTGAACCCGAGGCTTTTCTTTATTAACCTTTTCACCTGTCCCTGTTTTTTCATTGTACGCCGCGGCAGAAATGGAATATACTGGAACAAAGCAAGAACATTATCAGTTAACGGCCAACGAAAAGAGCCTTTTATGATATCCGTGTCTTCCATTCGTTCACGCTCATTGGGAAAAAAATACGCAACACTCCTGCTGTGTTTTGCTATTATGACGCCTCTCTTGTTTATCCCGGGATGCAAAAAGCCCGATCCAGCCAAAATCATCTTCAACGTCGAGGGGGAACTGTTCTCTGACGCATCTGTGTCCATTGATGGAAAACCTGCCGGAAAATTCATACAGACCCTCATCAAAAAAGACGGCAAACTCTACATAGACGGCATTTACAATGTCACTCTGCCACCGGGGCACCGCGATATCCCCGAAGAAGATGCCTATACGGGATCGCTGGATTCCCTGCAGATACAACCGGGCGAACATACGTTCATGCTCCTGTCAGATGACGGGAAGTTTCTCCAGATAAAGGTAGCCGTTCTCCCGGGACATCAGCTGGTGACCTATTTCTCGGATGATGGGATACTCAAGTGGGATAACCAGAAGGTCAATGCCGCCCCGGGCACCACGGTGACCATAACATCAAAATAACGGGTAATCGGTCATAGGTCTTAGGTGATGGGGTTTCTCTGGTCTTTCCCATGACCCATGACCTTTCTTCTCTACCTTCTTATCCCTCCCGGGTCGTGGGAAACGGTGAAAATGAGGATATTCCTGTCAGAGTTGCGCTTGTACTCGATGTTCCGCGCAGCCCTTTTCATGACCTTTGTAGATGGTTTCTCCCCGGGCACGAAAAAATCATCCGTCTCGGGGAACGTGCCGGCCAGCAGCATGTTGAAAGGCACACCGGTATCGGTGATCGTGATATAGAGCGCCCCGTTGTCGTGGACACTACAAGATATTTCAATCTCTCCTTCCTCTTCGCTGCATGCAAAACGTATGATGTTGCCGGCCGCCTCTTCCGTGGCAAGGCCGAGTTCTTTTATAGTGTTGTCGCTGTATCCGCACTCCCTGGCCATGGCGCGGACAAAACCGGCCAGTTCAGGCACAAAAGCTGTCTGCGCAGGTCTTTTTATCGAATCAAGCGCGGCTTCACCATTACTCTTTTCCACGGCACTTACCCCCGTATACGTATATCCTTTTCCCTCTTACCGGTAAAAAACACCGCCTGCAAAGCTCACTGAAGACCTGCCGTCCGTCCATTGATCATAGCCGACGATATCGGCCCTGCACCCCTCGAGGAGCTTGAGCTGAAAATATATGGGCGTCAGGCCGCAGATCCTCCTGCTGTCCTTCTCTGCCTCTATGACCCTGAAAAAACCCTCCCCGTCGACGTTCCTTATATGAGACAGGATCTGTTCGTCCTTTTCCCTTGATCCCTGGAGCGCTACGCGGTCAAGGGGATAGCTGTCGCCGAACTGGTCCCCGATATGGGCAAGGTCGGCCCCGGCAAGAATACAACAGGGCCTTCCATAACTTCCAAGGACATCTTTCAAGCCCCCGATGAGCAGCCCCACCTCTTCGTCGTCAGTATCCCTGCCGCCTTCGATAAATTCGTGCATGGAACCCGTCAGTATGGGCAGGATCTCGAAATCCTCCTGCACCATGAACTGAATGAGCGGCAATTGCAGCTCAATGGAATGTTCCGTGCGGTGCGGCCACTCGTCGATGTACCGGTTGAGCACGCTGTTCTGCCTGACAAGATCACGCAATCCCTGACCGCAGGGAATGGTCTCCAGCGGCGTTTCAAAATCCTTCAGCGATATGCTCCACAACCGGTCAGTGGGGCGGTGGCATGTTCCGAAAATGACAATAAGCGGCTTGCCGGCATGCTTGAGATACCGGTAGACCTGTCTGTATACACCCGCACCTCTCTGATAGTCGATATGGGGCGCCAGGATACCTGTTATCTCTCCCGAAGGCACAATACCGTCTTTTGCGCTCTCGAACATATCTTCGAGAAAGGCAAGGAGCTCTATGGGATTCGACGAATAGCTCTTGCCCGCAAGGTGGGCCTCTCTCGCCGGCCTTCGGTCGTACTCATCACGGAGGCCTTTCATGTATGAATAATAGCGGTCACCCTGAAACATGAGGTTCTCATCCATCAGGCGGACGAGCTCTTCAATACGCTCCATGTAGACCATTTCACCCGTGGCGCGCATGAAATCCGCCTGGATCTCGCGCAGCGTACGGCTGCCGTCCATGAGCGATATCATGAACGCCACCTCTCTCGTCACGGCAAGGGCCTGTTCCACAACACCCTCGGCATCACGAAGAAGTATGAGCTCCTGTTCATCCTGGACAAAAGGGACCGCTTCGATAAAACGCAGTTTTGGTTTTTCCATGGCAAATGATATACCATAACAAAAAGAAAGATGGAAGACCGCGGGAAAATCCATTTGACATAAGAAGAATAAAATTTAAAAATTAAAGTTGAAAGATGCCTCAATTTTCCTTCCTCAACGAGATAGAGACGGTATCGAAAGCAGGGATATCCTCCTGTTACCAGTGCTGCCGGTGCACCAACGGGTGCCCCGTCGCGCAGGACATGGATATTGTCCCCCACAGGCTCATCCGTTACATCATCGACGGTGAGCGGGAAAAGGCCCTGTCGTCGGGAACGATCTGGACATGCCTTAATTGCGCAACCTGCAGCGTCCGCTGTCCCAACGGCATCGATGTCGCCCGCGTCTTTGAAACGCTGCGGGTCCTCTCTGTTGAAGCACATCTGGCCACTGCAATGGACACACGGCTCTTCGACGAGATCTTCATCGAAAACATTTCCAAGCATGGCCGTCTTTATGAAATGGAGGCGGTGATGCGCTACCGGCTTCACAAAAAGGAGTTCTTCGGGGACGCCGACATGGGCCTTGCCATGATGAGAAAAGGGAGGATTGGCCTTACCCCCCACAACATCAGGGACAGGAAAAAACTGGGAAAGGTGATGAGAGAAATGGCTGGAAAGGTAAAAATATGACCACGCTCTCATATTATCCCGGATGTTCCCTGAAGACATCGAGCAGTTTCTATGAACATTCACTCAGAAAGATACTGTCCTTTTACGGCATCGAACTGAAAGAGCTCGATGACTGGTCGTGCTGCGGGGCATCGGCCGCCCCCACGATAAACGATAAGATAACTGATGTCCTGGGAGCAAGAAATATCGCCATCGCGGAGCGTGAAGGCCTCCATCTTGTGGCTCCCTGTTCCGCGTGTTATGCGCGGACAAAGGTGGCCGCATCAAGGATACAGCAGGACAGGGAAACGAGGGAAATGGTCAACAGGGCCATCTCGCCCCTTGTATGCACCGGTTCCTTGGAAGTAAGGAACGTTATCGAGGTCTTCCTGGAATATATCGGAACCGAGCGTATTTCTGATTCCGCCGTGTACGACCTCGGGACGGTCAGGGCCGCAGCGTATTACGGGTGCGTCCTGACCCGCACCACGGGCGCTCCTCCTTCCGATGACATTGAAGATCCCGTCGGCATGGACATTATCCTGCGATGTCTCGGCGCAGACCCCGTTGCCTGGCAGCATAAAACAGAGTGCTGCGGCGCGGGAGCAACCATTACAAACAAAAAAATGACCGCCTCCCTCTCCGGGCACATCATGGACATGGCGGCCGCGGCCGGCGCCAATGCGGTCGTCACCACCTGCCCGCTGTGCCAGCTCAATCTTGACCTTACGCCCCACCTCAAAAAGGATTCCGCAAAGCTCCCGGTCTTTTTCCTGACGGAGATCTTCGAGCTTGCCCTTTTTGGCGCCATCGAGTGGGGCAAAAGACACCTCATACCCGTCGACGACATTCTCAAGTCCATCGGAACACCGGGGGATGATGTAGCATGAGCGCCCGGGTAAAGGACAAAACAACAGGGGACAGTCCCGATGAGATGCTCGCATATGTGAGGTCCCTGGACCCTGAGGGCGCACAGAAGCTCGAAAAGCTCCTGGAAAAGAAAGGGTCCCTTATGAAAGAAAATGTGTACCATGAACGCTTCACCCAAAGGCAGTTCTCCCTTGTTTTCGATCCGCTGCTAAAAAGGGCCGTAGAGCGGGCCAGGATACTCGAAAGTATCGGGCGCCGCGCGATGTCCGTTCCGGTGCTTGCCCGGGAATTGGGGCTGCCGGCGGACATCGTCTTCGATCACATGAAAGAACTCCTGCGCCGGGACCTTGTGGAGATCGCGGAATACGAAGAGCGCAACGCGCTTTACAGGAGAAAATAAGACACCTTGAAACCGGGCCGCGCATCCGCAGAGAACAACGGAACTGGCAAAACAGGAAAGGTCCTCGTCGTCGGAGGCGGCATCGCAGGGATGGAGGCATCCCTTAACCTCGTCGAGGCGGGTTTCAAGGTCTATCTCGCCGACCGCAAACCGAACATCGGCGGGAACATGGCCCAGCTTGACAAGATATTCCCCACCAACGATTGCTCCATGTGCGTCATGGCCCCCAAACTCGTCGAGGTGGGCAAAAACCCCAACATTGAACTCCTTATGAATTCCGAAATCGTACGCCTCGAGGGAGAGGCGGGCCGTTTCAGGGTAACCCTCCGGACAAGACCGAGACGGGTGCTGCCGGAAAAATGCACCTCCTGCGGCGCGTGCGGCGAGGCCTGCCCGCTGGAGGTCGGCAACGTATACAACGAAGAGATGTCGCTCCGCAGCGCCGCTTTCATAAACTTTCCCCAGGCCATACCTTCGACCTACATGATCGACCGGCAGTTGTCTCCCTGTATCTATACCTGCCCCATCAACCTCAATGCCCGTGATTACATCGGCCTCATCGCCGAGGGAGAGTTCCTTAAAGCGCTTGACCTTATACGGGAAAAGCTTCCCTTCCCCGGTATCATCGGGAGGATCTGCGCCCACCCGTGCGAAAACGCATGCCTGCGGGGCAGGCAGGTCGATCAGCCCATTGCCATATGCGCGCTGAAACGTTTCGTCGCCGATCACGAGACCGGAGTTCGTGAGCCCCCCCTGCCCGTAACGGGGAGTATGAAGGACAAAAAGGTCGCCGTCATCGGCGCGGGCCCTGCAGGAGTAACCTGCGCCATCGAACTTCGCAAGGCAGGTTACTCCGTAACGGTCTTTGATGCCAATGAAAAACCGGGCGGCATGCTCTTTGCGGGAGTACCCGCCTACAGGCTTCCCAGAGATGTCCTGAAACGGGAATTCTCCATCGCGGAACGGATGGGAGTGGAGATGCGATGCAGCACGCGGATAGGCAAAGACGTTTCCCTCGAAAGCGTCCTGGGCTCTTATGACTCCACGTTCATCGCCTCGGGAGCCCACGGGAGAAGGAAGCTTGGCCTTGAAAACGAGGAGGCCCGGGGCGTGCTCACGGCCCTTGATTTTCTGAAGGCGGTCAACACGGGAAAACCGGTCACCCTGGGAAAAAGGGTATTCGTGGTCGGCGGCGGCAATGTCGCTATGGACACCGCAATAACGGCAAGACGTCTCGGTGTTGCGGACGTCCACATCGTTGCCCTGGAAACATGGGATGCCATGCCCGCACACCGCTGGGAGATCGACCAGGCCATAGAGGAAGGCATCACCTTTCACAACGCCTGGGGCCCAAGGCGGATCCTGGCCAACGGCGATACACTAGTTGGTATGGAGCTTGCCCGATGCGTCAGGGTCTATGATGAAAAAGGATCCTTCGATCCCGCATATGACCCATCGGTAACGGTCACATTCGAAATGGACACCCTCATTCTCGTGATCTACGAAACCATTGACACGGCATATATCGCGGCATCGGAGACGATCGAGCGCCATGATGACGGCAGGATAAAGGTAGACCCGGTTTCCCTCGAAACAACGCAGAGAGGTGTCTTCGCCGGGGGAAACGCGGTGACCGGCCCCCGCAGCGCCATTGATGCCATAGCCCAGGGGAAAAGGGCCGCAGACTCCATCATCCGTTACCTCGAAGGGTATGATCTCCTTGAGGGGCGCCTCGCGGAGGACGACAAGATACTCGACGAGGTCCCCTTCCCCGTCCCTCAAAGAACGCGTGTCAACATCCCCAGGGTGCCCGCCGGGGAACGCACCGGCTTCGTGGAAACAGTGAGGACCCTTGACGAAAAAAGCGCCGTGACCGAGGCCAGGCGGTGCCTGAGCTGCAGGCGCTGTCTCGGCTGCGGTATCTGCGGGGAATCATGCAAACCGGAGGCTGTTGAATACACCCAGGGCCCCGCGGAACAAGTCCTCGAGGTTGGGAGCATCATAATAGCCAGCGGTTTTGATGAATTCGACGCCGCGAACATGAAAGAGCTGGGATACCATTCCTGTGCCAACGTGCTCACCAGCGTTGACTACGAGAGGGTCCTTTCAGCCACGGGGCCGACAGGCGCCGTTGTCATGCGCCCATCGGACGGGAAGATACCGAAGAAGATCGCCTTCATCCAGTGTGTCGGAAGCAGGAATACGAAAAACCCCTATTGTTCATCGATCTGCTGCATGTTCGCCATGGAAGAGGCGATCATCTCAAGGGAGCACCACCGCGATATCGAGTCCACGGTCTTCTACATGGACACGAGAACTTTCGGTAAGGGCTATGACGAACACTACGAGCACGCGAAGAAGGAATACGGGATACGCTACATAAGGTCATCGATCTCCAAGATCTACGAGCACCCCCAAACGAAAGACCTGGACCTTACCTACACTGACGATGAAGGCACCGTCACGACGGAGACCTTCGATCTCGTCGTCCTCGCCGTCGGTCTGAGACCATCGAAACAACTCGGCGGGCTCGCCGGGATCATCGGCGTCAAGCTCAACGATCACGGTTTCATCGACACGGGACCCCTTTCACCGCTTGTGACCTCGCGGGAGGGCATATACGTCTGCGGCGGTTCAGAATCACCCAAGGACATATCGGAAACAGTCGTTGACGGCTCCGCCGCTGCTTGTGAGGCAACCCTGGAGCTCACCGATAAGCGCTGGCACGATATAAAAATACACACCCTGCCCGACGAGTTAAACGTCGCCGGGCAGGCACCGAGGATCGGCGTATTCATATGCAACTGCGGCGTCAACATAGGGGGAATCGTCAACGTCCCCGAGGTAAAAAACTACGCCCAGGGCCTCCCGAATGTCGTCTTCGCCGACGAATATCTCTTCACCTGTTCCCAGGACACCCAGGAAAAGATCAAAAAGATCATCTATGAGAAAGGGCTCAACCGTGTTATCGTCGCCTCCTGTTCCACGAGGACCCATGAACCTATCTTCCGCAGCCTTATCCGCGACGCGGGGTTGAACAAATATCTCTTTGAAATGGCCAACATCAGGGACCAGTGTTCGTGGGTCCACATGCACGAAAGATCCGACGCGACGGAAAAAGCCAAGGACCTTGTCAAAATGGCCGTTGCCAACGCCCATCACATCGAACCGCTCACGGAGTCCATGTTGCCCGTGGAAAAAAGCGCCCTTGTCGCAGGCGGAGGGATTGCCGGCATGACTTCGGCGCTTCGTCTTGCCGACCAGGGCTTCATAGTGTATCTCGTCGAAAAAGAGCCGCGGCTCGGGGGGAACCTCGTCAACATTTTTCATACTATCGAGGGAATTGACATCCAGGGTTTCCTCTCTGACACGATCGAAAAGGTCAGACGTCACCGCCGCATCCACGTCCACACGGACACAGAGATCATCGGGTCGGAAGGCTTCAAGGGAAACTTCATAACGGAGATCATGGCCGCCGGCCGCACGGAACCGATGGAGATCAAGCATGCCATTACGATCCTGGCCACGGGCGCCTCCGAATACAAACCCGTCGGCCATTACCTTTACGGAGAAGATAAACGTGTCATGACACAGCTGGAGCTCGAGAAGGCACTTCACGATAAAACGCTCCCGCCCGTCGATCAATGCACCATGATCCAGTGTGTCGGCTCCCGCGTTGAAGAAAGACAATACTGCAGCAGGACCTGCTGCATAACAGCTCTGAAGAACGCCATCTCCTTAAAAAAGCTTTGGCCCCGCACGGAGATCACCGTTATATTCCGCGATATGATGACGTACGGCTTCTATGAAAAATACTACACCCTGGCCAGAACAATGGGGATACGATTCATCCGCTTCAAACCCGAAAACCCTCCCGTTATCGAAAGGTCGGCTGACGGACTCCTGGTGCGCTGTGAAGACCGCACTCTCGGCGAAACCATCGAATACAAGGCCGGCATGGTCATACTGGCAAGCGCCACGGTCCCGAACGACACGGGGGTCCTGGCAGGCATCTTCAAGGTCCCCAGGACCCGTGAAGGGTTCTTCCTCGAGGCACACATGAAACTGAAACCCATCGATTTCGCAACCGACGGTCTCTATCTGGCGGGAGCCTGCCACTCCCCCAGGAATATACGCGAGAGCATTGTCCAGGCCGAGGGAGCGGCGGCGCGGGCCTTAACGATCCTCGCGAAGGATTCCATTATGGTCGGCGGTATCGTGGCGGCCGTCGACGCGGAAAAATGCGCCGCCTGCCTGACATGCGTGCGCATCTGCCCCTTCGGCGTACCCGTGATAAGCGACGAAGGGAAGGCCGTCATCGACACGAGCAAATGCAAGGGCTGCGGCAGCTGCGCCGCCGAATGTCCCGCAAAGGCCATAGACATCATGCACTACCGGGACAGGCAGATCATCGCAAAAACGAGGGCAGCGGTAAGAACCGTGAAGCGTTAATAAAACCGTAAGGCGTAAGGCGTGAAACGTAAGGAGAAGAAAAACAACACAGTGCTAAACGTGGGGCACAAATGCAGGGAGCGATCTGACAATATTGATCTTTATCTCCTCGCGCCTGACGCCTCATGCTTTACGAGAAGAGGAAAGAATGCAGTATTTTAATCCGCAGATCATCGCTTTTTGCTGTGAATACTGAGGTTATACCGCGGCGGACCTGGCAGGTTCGATGAGGCTTTCCTACCCGGCATCGGTAAAGATCGTCAAGGTCCCCTGTACGGGCAGGGTCGATGCCATCCATATCCTGCAGGCCTTCGAAGGAGGAGCGGACGGCGTCTGCCTCGTGGGGTGCCTTGAAGGGGATTGCCATTTCATGACGGGCAACATAAGGGCGCGCAAGCGTGTCGAATACACACGGGTGCTCCTTGATGAAGCGGGCATCGGGGGAGAACGCCTCGAGATGTATAACCTGTCCTCCGCGGACGGCAGAAGGTTCGCGCAGGTGACCCGGGAGATCACAGAAAGAGTCCGGAAGCTGGGGCCAAATCCGATAAAAACAGTTAAGAAAACGGGTGATAGGTTATAGGTCATGGGTTATGGAAAAAACATTGTTTCTTCAGTTTGTCTGGTTTGTCTGGTTTTATTAACCAAAGAAACTGAACAAACCAAAGAAACAAGAGAAACCAAAGGGATCAGGGAAACACCTGCTGCCTGCTGCCAAAGGAGTTCGATATGATCGTTGCCGACAGGAAACCATTCAATGAGATCATTAACATGATCGCCCCCTACGGGAGGATACTCCTCATCGGGTGCAACGAATGCGTCACCGTTTGTGCCGTCGGAGGAACAAAAGAGGTTGCACTCCTCGCCTCGCAGATCCGTTTGAAAAGACAGGGCGACGGCGTGCCTGTCGAGGTCGACGAAAAGACATTGGAGCGCCAGTGCGATCCCGAATATGCACAGGCGCTCGCCCCGGTTATCGCAGACTATGATGCCGTACTTTCCATCGCCTGCGGCTGCGGTGTCCAGTTCATCGCGGAGACCTATCCTGAGAAAACGGTCTTGCCTGGCGTGAACACCCGCTTCATGGGGGTAACCGAGCAGCACGGCGTGTGGTCCGAACGCTGCCAGGGCTGCGGGGACTGCGTCCTCGACAGGACATGCGGGATCTGCCCCGTCGCACGATGCGCCAAGAGCATCATGAACGGTCCCTGCGGCGGTTCACACGGCGGACTGTGCGAATTGAAAAATGAAACCCCCTGCGCCTGGCACCTTATTATCGAACGGCTTAAGGCGCGCGGAGAACTCGACAGATATCTCGATATAGAAAAACCGAAGGACTGGTCCGCATCGCGCGACGCAGGTCCCCGCAAAAGGGTAAGAGAGGATATTAAAATATGACCGCGACAGGTAACCTGGAGAGGGTCCTCAGGGGCGGGCATTTTGCCGTGACGGCCGAGTGCGGGCCGCCCCGCGGCGCTGATCCCGAATCCGTCAGGAAAAAAGGCAACTGCCTGAAAGACGTTGTCGATGCCGTAAATGTCACCGACAACCAGACCGCCGTTGTCAGGATGTCAAGCCTCGCCGCCTGTGTGGTCCTCAAAGAGATGGGATTCGATACGGTCCTCCAGATGACCGTCCGGGACAGGAACCGCATAGCGCTCCAGAGCGATATCCTTGGCGCTTCTGCGCTGGGGATCAAAAACGTGCTGTGCCTCTCCGGGGACCACCAGTCCTTCGGCGACCACAGGGGTGCAAAAAATGTTTACGACATCGACTCCATTCAGCTCATTGACACGGTGAGGGGTATGCGTGACGAGGGAAAGTTTCTGAGCGGCGAAGAGATCAAGGGCAGACCGGACCTTTTTATCGGCTGCGTCGAGAACCCCTTTGCCGACCCTTTCGATATAAGGGCGCTGCGCCTCGCGAAAAAGGTGAAGGCGGGCGCACAGTTCGTTCAGACGCAGTGTGTCTTCAATGTAGAAAAGTTTGTGCAGTGGATGGAGATGGTCCGCGATCTCGGTCTTCACGAAAAGGCCTTCATACTTGCAGGTGTCACGCCTATGAAGTCGCCGGCCATGGCGCGATACATGAAAGGCTCCGTTCCGGGCATGGACGTTCCCGACGATCTTATCGAACGCATGAGCGCCGTGTCGAAAGAAAAGTACCGGGAGGAAGGCATCTCGATCTGCGTTGAAACCATCGAACGGCTGCGTGCCATCAAGGGTGTTGCAGGAATTCACATCATGGCCATCGAATGGGAACAGGCGGTCCCGGAGATCGTCAGCAAGGCCGGATTGGGAACACGGCCTTGAACGGTTTATACGGTTTCTTCAGTTTTTCTGGTTTCTATGGTTTTTCTGGTTTCTATGGTTTCTTCAGTTTCTTTTGTTATTCAAACCAGATAAACTGAAGAAACCATAGAAACCAGAAAAACCGCTTCTCAATTTCCTTCCAGCAAATCCTGGAAGAAGTTTACCTTCCACTTGCCGTCCTGCTTGAGGATCTTGAAGTCCTTCGGTTCGTTCTCGATCTCGATGGTAATAACGGCAAACTCCGCGCCTGTGCTCCTGATGGTGTATTTGCCTTTTTCATAGAGATTGTCCAGAATTTCCCGGATGTTCTCCCGGAAGGCCTTGAAATACTCGTCCCTGACGCCCTGTTCATTATCATTGAGCATCTGGAGGGCCCTTGAGGGTTCGATCTTTGCTTCACGGGCTATAAGCCTGGCTAAAGCGAGCTTGCTTTCACCGGTCAAACCATCCCACGCTCCGGAATAATTCCCGTCAATGATCGTCTTGAAATAATTCCTGTACAGGGTGCTGAAATCCTGCTTCCCCTCCTGCCCGTACAACGGCAAAATAATCACGGAACAAAAGATAAGGGTAGACAGTATCGTGGCAACAAAAAGACCGGCTCTCTTCATACATGTCTCCTTCTTCACAAAAGAATGGGCTGGCAGATCTATTCTAACTCATGAGGCCAGCAGGGACAAGCGATTAAAGACATTTTCAACTGTTTCAGTACAAAGATCTTTTTCATTTTTATTCCGGAAAAGATTTTGCTTGAACAGTTGGACCCTCATAAAACTTTTTTTACCGCCTTTTCATTTGCCTTTGATGGTGAAACAGTCGAAACTGTTTTTTTAATTTGACCCGACCGCTTTATTAATGATATTTTTTTCCGTATCAACACCATCCGGAAAAAAACAGGAGGTTACATGAAACGGGGTATTTTTGCAGCACTGGTCATTGTTCTCGCGCTGATGTGGCTCACCGCTTCACACGCCGCGGAACCCAACATGAAAGACGGGCTCTGGGAGATCACAACAAAAACAGAGATGAAGGGGATGCCCGGCAAGATACCGGCCAACGTAATGAAACAGTGCCTCACCAAAAAAGAAAGTGTCCCGCAGAACAAGGACCCCAAATCGAACTGCAAGATGGTCGATCAAAAAGTAAGCGGGGACACGGTGACCTGGACGATGGTCTGTAAAGAAAAGGACGGTACCATTGAAGGCAAGGGCTCGATCACCTATAAAGGCGACAGCTTCGATGGGACAACCAAAACGACCATCACCGGCAAGGGTGCAAAACCCCAGGAGATCACAACAAAAATGAGCGGAAAACGTCTGGGGCCATGCCCGGCAACGAAAAAATAAAACAAGAGGACCGGCCGTGAAGATAAGCGTCAGAAAAAGCAAAAAAACCACAAGGAACGAGGTGGATTTCGACAACCTCGAGTTCGGTGTCCATTTCTCCGATCATATGTATTTCGTGGACTACGAAAACGGTAAATGGGGCACACCTCACATCGAACCATACGGCCCGATGAAGATGTACCCCGCCCTTTCTACGCTCCACTATGGTCAGGCTGTATTCGAAGGGCTCAAGGCATTTCGCGGGATCGATGGAAAGATAAGGCTCTTCAGGCCCGATAAGAACCATGAACGCCATAACATGTCGTGCGAACGCATGTGCATACCCGCCATCTCATACGAACTCTTTCTGGAAGGCATTAAGAAACTTGTGGAACTGGACCATGCCTGGGTTCCGGAAAAACGAGGCTGTTCGCTATACATCAGGCCATTCGTCTTCGCAACGGACAACTTCCTTGGCGTCCGGGTTTCCTACACGTACCGGTTTATGATCATCGCTTCGCCTGTCGGGGCTTATTACAAGGAAGGGCTCAACCCTGTCAAGCTCATCACTTCGGGGGAATTCGTCCGTGCCGTCAAGGGCGGGCTGGGGGCTGTTAAAACACCCGCAAACTATGCCGCCTCCCTCTATCCAGGAGAGGTCGCGAAAAAGAAAGGTTTCACGCAGGTCCTCTGGCTTGACGGCATCGAGAACCGCTACATTGAAGAAGTAGGGACGATGAACATCATGTTCGTTATAGACGGCACGCTTGTGACACCGCCCCTTGAAGGCTCCATACTTCCCGGCGTCACGCGCAACTCCGTCATCTCGCTGGCAAAACACTGGGGGCTCCCCCTGGAAGAAAGAAAGATCACCATCGACGAGGTCATGTCGGAAGCAAAGAAAGAACGTCTCCAGGAGGTTTTCGGTACCGGGACCGCAGCCGTTATTTCACCTGTCGGCTGGATCCAGCACAATGACAACACGATCACCATCCACAACGGTGAGATCGGACCGGTTTCACAACGGCTCTACGACGAGATCACCGGTATGCAGTACGGCGAGAAGGCCGATCCCTTCGGTTGGTGCCTTGTGCTCTGAAATACCGCTGCCGCTCACAAAACACCCTCCGGAAACGTTCATGGTAAACGGAGGGTGTTTCGCATTCACCGAGAGGTTGATTGATAGAAACAGCCATTCTTTGCTTTTTTGCCTTTCTCGCGGGCCTCATCGATTCCGTTGCGGGAGGGGGTGGCCTCATTCAATTGCCGGCGCTCTTTATCGTACTTCCCGGCCTTCCGGTGGCAGCACTCTTCGGCACGAACAAACTTGCCTCCATCGCAGGAACATCGATCGCGACGCTCCAGTATGCCAGACACATCCGCATAGACTGGAGGTCGACCATGCCAGCCACGATGGCGGCGCTCCTTTTCTCGTTTCTGGGTGCCAGGACCGTTACTCTCATGAACCCCGCCGTCATGAGGCCCCTCGTCCTCTTCATGCTCATCGCAATCGCTATCTACACCTTCATCAAGAAAGACTTCGGTTCTCTCCATGCACCGAAACTCGATGGCGTCAAACGGTCCTTCGTCAGTGTCGCCACAGGCGCGGTGCTTGGTTTTTACGACGGATTTTTCGGTCCGGGTACGGGGAGTTTTCTCATCTTTGTGTTCATCGGCATGTTCGGTTTCAGTTTCCTCGCCGCTTCCGCATCATCGAAGGTGATCAATTTCGCTACAAACCTCTCAGCCGTCCTGTACTTTGCCGCCACGGATAATATTCTCTACAAAACTGCAATATTCATGGCCCTGTGCAATATCCTCGGCGCCGTGGCAGGAACCAGGCTCGCCATACTGAAAGGAAGCCGCTTCGTGAGGGTTTTTTTCCTCATCGTCGTCTCCTGCCTCATCATAAAATTAGGTTACGACCTTTTCTTTAAAAGATAGGTCATGGGTAATGGGTTATAGGTCATAGGGAAAACCACCTTTCTTTTAAACTTAACGTTCAAGCGGTTTAAGCGGCTCAAGCAGTTCAAGCAGCTTTTGCTTTTTCACCTACGCCCCATCACCTATTACCTATCACCCATTACCCGTCTCTATACTTCTTCGCCGCCGCGGAGAGTTTCAGGAAATGCTTGCGCTCCTCCTCAATGACCTTATCGATCTCTCTGTAATTTTTTTCGTCCACGAATTGTTTCACCTCATGGTAGTACAGTATGGAGTCGGCCTCGCGATTCATGGCAAAAACTATCGCCGACAGCGCGTCTTTGGTATCGCCTGCGGCCTCGGCGCCGGTCTTCCTGGTGAATACAACCTTTCCGTCGATGTAATCGCGCAGATAGGCGCCATACTCTCCGCGATAGCTTTCCGCCTGCGGGTTCACCTCAATGCGGGAGAGCATTTCCTGAAAGACCCTTTTGTGTCTTATCTCTTCGTCGGCAAGATTGTTGAAGAGGTCCCTCACTTCTTTGTCTTCGGCATTGAGGGCTGCCTTGTGATAGAAGATCTCTCCATCTTCCTCGATGCGGATGGCAAATTGCAGGACATCGCCGGGGTTGAAGATCTGCATGATATTCTCCTTTCCTGTTATAGTTTTCTAATCGGCAACGCAGTCTCTGCCGCCGATCTTGCTCCTATAGAGCGCTTCATCGGCCCTGCGGATAAGTTCATCAGGACTCTCACCCACATTTATTTCAGCAATGCCGACCGACAGGGTGGGGTGGGTGATGGTCTTGTCCCCTATCCGTATAGGAAGGGCATCCCTGGCGGCAAGCAGGAGCCGTTCGGCAACGGTCCTGGCCGTGTCAAGGCCCTGGTCTGCAAGAATGATCACGAACTCGTCCCCGCCATAGCGGGCGACCACCTCGGTGGCGCGAATGTAGTTGGTAATGATCCGCGCAATACTATAGAGCACCCTGTCGCCGACGAGATGGCCGTATGTATCGTTTACCTCCTTGAAGTGGTCAATGTCGGCCATAATAAGAGAAAAAGGCCTGCCCGAGGCTATCGAGCGCGCAAATTGCCTTTTGTACACGGTATCGAACCAATAACGGTTGTGAAGTCCCGTCAGGGCATCTACGCTCCCGTAATGCTGAAAATCCTGTTCAAGCTGCGCCCCTTCGACAATAATGCAGTCTGTCTGGCGAAGACGCTTCGCAAGAACGAAAAGAAGGTTGCAGGCCGCCGCGTGGGACGCCTGGATGAGTGACCATAGGACATCTTCCTCCATCACGAGAAGCCGGCAGCGCTCATCTGCCACCACATAGGCGCTCGCGGCCTGATTATCGATGACCGATATCTCTCCCACGCTCTCACCGGGGCCCAATGTCGCAATCGGTTCACTTTCAGGAGATTCGAGGTGGACCCTCAGGCTGCCCTCCATTACGAAGTATATCTTTTTGTTAAGTCGTCCCGGCGATATCAGCACTGCGCCCGGTTCAAGGACCTGAGTCCTGCACACATCTATGAGGCCCTTTATGGACGCTAGATGCACATTCTTGAAGAGCTGTATGCCTTCCAAATCCCTTTCGTCGAACCCGGTTTTTTCACTATCCGCCATTGCGCCTCCCCATTAACCAAAAGGATACTATTATATATAGTGATGATACAGTGAATTGGCAATCACTTTTTACAGATTGGTCTGTTTGTCTGCCCGAGAAAATGTCCTGAGAGAAAAACCGGAAGAGGTTTCATAAAAAACAAAACTCTCACTCGTGATGAGATCGCCTGTATTGAGGTATATTTTTTCAGCCGCGCCGTCATTGGTCTCGAAAACATCGGGTATATGAGAATGGGCGAGCAAGACCACATCATACCCTTCGGAGAACTTTGTTTGCGCGAATGCCCTGAAAGCGCCCCTGACGGCCTCGCTGTGCCCTTTCCTGCGCCGCGAAAGCAGGGGGTGCATGAGCATGGCGATGTTCCACGTAGCCGCAGGCCCGAGACGGTCCATAAGCCCGTAAAAAAGAGGACGCTTCAGGAACCGGGCCAGGGAAAAACGGGAAAGCCCGTCGCCGTGGGCGGCATAGACCTTCTTTCCGTCGATCTCAATGGTCAGTTCTCTCGCGCATTTGACACCTGTATGATCTCCGAAGTATTTTCCCATGGAGAACTCATGGTTGCCTTCCAGGAAATAGATGATCTTGCCCCGTGCCGCCAGGTCTTTCAGGGCACCGGCTACAGGGTTGAACCAGGGGTATATATAGTCGTCATAACCATGGTAGAACTCGAAGAGGTCTCCCAGTATAAAGATCATATCGGCGTCGGCGCAATGGTCGGCGATAAAACGCAGGAAAAGGACTATCCTGTCATCGCTCCTGCGGCTGATATGGGTATCAGAGAAAAAAATGATCTTCAGGGGGGATCTCTCCATTGCCGGCTGCCCAAGCAAGACAGCGGGCGGTTTGTGTCAGGCCAGATATTCTTTCAGCGCTTCCATCCAATGACGCATCCTGACCCCTGTGTCACGCTCCAGCCTTGACAGATCGAAAACAGAGTATGGGGGACGCGGCGCCGCACGTCCCAGTTCCCGCGTGGTGATAGGACTTACCTCCACATCCATGCCCTTTAAGGAAAAGATCGCCCTTGCGAACTCATACCAGGTACAGGAACCGCTGTTCGACACATGGACGATTCCCGTCAGCCCTTTCTCTATGACGGCCATAATGGGCACGGCAAGGTCCTTCGCATACGTCGGAGAACCCGTCTGATCGTTGACAACGCGCACGCTCCCCTGCTCTCCGGCAGCCCTTATGATCTTTTCGACAAAGCTGGCCCCCGTCTTTCCATAGAGCCACTGCGTCCTGATAACAACAGCCGAAGGAAGCTTCTCAAAGACCATCCTTTCACCCTCGAGTTTGGTCCTTCCGTACACTGAAGCCGGGTTTGGTTCATCGTCCTCACAATAAGGCAGGCCTTTCTTGCCGTCAAAAACATAATCCGTACTGACATGTATGAGCTTCGTCCCCGCTTTTCCGCAAAGGTCAGCCACGATCGCCGCCCCTTGTGCGTTGACCTTTTCCGCAAGCTCCGATGCCCCTTCACAACCGTCGACATCGGTCATGGCCGCAAGGTTCAGAACCACGTCAGGCCGATAGCGGCAGACCAGTTCCTCCCCGGCCGGGCCGCAGGTGATGTCCCATGAATCTACATCGTGAACCCAAAGATCGAAACGCTCGGCAAGGAGGGGAACAATACTGGCACCGAGCAATCCATTCGCGCCGGCAATAAGTATCTTCATCGGTTCCCGTACATCTTTTCGTAATAATCGAGATACGCCCCCGTCTTTATCCGCTCCCACCAGCCTTTGTTTTCAACATACCATTGCACTGTCTGGCGCATTCCTTCGGCAAAATCAACGGACGGCCTGAAACCCAGGTTTTTGGTGATCTTCCCTGAATCTATAGCGTAGCGCCTGTCGTGGCCCGGCCTGTCCTTCACATACCTTATGAGGGACTCGGGCCTCCCCAGTATCTCAAGGACAAGCCTGACGATATCAATATTGGTCTTTTCTTTTCCCGCGCCGATATTGTAGACGTTGCCGTCCTCTCCCCGGTGAAGCACAAGATCGATGGCCGCGCAGTGGTCTATCACGTGGATCCAGTCGCGGACGTTGAGACCGTCCCCGTAAACAGGCAATTCCATGCCGGCAAGGGCATTTGTGATCATGAGGGGAATGAGCTTCTCGGGAAACTGGTAGGGTCCATAATTATTGGAACAGCGGGTAACGAGGACAGGCATGCCGTATGTCTTGAAATATGCGATGGCAAGGATATCGGCAGACGTCTTTGAGGCCGAATAAGGGCTGTTCGGCGCCAGCGGGGTGTCCTCGCGAAAGGCCCCCGTTGCACCAAGGGAACCGTAGACCTCGTCCGTGGAGATCTGTACAAATCGCCTCACCTTCTTCTTTCTCGCCATTTCAAGAAGGTTGAAGGTGCCGTTTATGTTGGTCTTTATGAAGGCATCAGGGTCTATGATGCTTCTGTCCACGTGGGATTCGGCGGCAAAATTGACGATCACATCGATGGTTCTTTCAAAGACCCGCTCAAGATCGGCCGTATCGGCTATGTCACCCTTCACGAAGGTGTACCGGTCATCTCCGGTAATGTCTTGAAGGTTCTCGAGATTGCCCGCGTAGGTCAATTTGTCGAGGTTGATGATATGGTAATCATATTTGCCAAGCATGTGGCGGACGAAATTGGTCCCGATAAAACCACATCCGCCGGTGACGAGAATAGTTTCAGCCATCTTTCCTCTCCCACTTGTACGGTATGTCGTTGACATGGGGGTCGATCCTGAACTCGTCCGGTTTTTTGTGGTTATAGGGTACCGTGACGGTATTGATTATGATCGCTTCCTCCTGGCTCACACATTTCCAGCCGTGATAGACCATTTTCGGCACCATGATGAGCATGGGCTGGTGGTCGCCCATGTAGAACTCGTTAACCTCGCCCTTCGTCGGCGACCCTTTTCGGTCATCATAAAGAACGAGCTTTATCATCCCCCGGACGCAGGTGATGAGGTCATCCTGCTTCCTGTGGAAATGCCAGGCCTTGACCACATGGGGATATGTCGTTGTCATATAGACCTGGCCGAAGCGCGTGAACATCTCATCGTCGCTGCGAAGGATCTCCATGAGCCTTCCCCGTTCATCGGGTATGAATTTCAATATTTTTACTGCAACGCCGTTGATCATATACATTCCCCCTGGTCACTTGTTGTTTGCACCGGACTGGGCAACGAGAACGCTCGCGCGAAGGAGCGATTCGAAGGTACCTGCGTCCGTCCACCATCCGTCGAGCATCTCCCAGGTCATTGTGCCTTCCCTGACATATGCGTTGTTCACGTCGGTGATCTCAAGTTCTCCCCTGTCCGAGGGCTTTAATGTCTTAACGATATTGAACACCTCAGCGTCATAAAGGTAAATACCTATGACGGCAAGATTGCTCCTGGGGTGTTTCGGCTTTTCGACTATGCTGACGAGCCTTCCGTCATTTATCTCGGCCACGCCGAACCTCTCCGGATCGGGTACCTCCTTGAGCATTATCTTTGCGCCTTTCCCCTGTTTTTTGAAATCTTCAACTGCCCTGATGATGTTTTTCTCTATGATATTATCGCCAAGGACAACACAGATCGACTCTCCGTCGGCAAAATACTCCGCAAGGGAAAGGGCGGCGGCTATGCCGCCTTCACCTTCCTGATAGGTATAATTGAGGTGCTTGAGGCCGAAGTCTTTCCCATTGCCCATGAGCCTTAAAAAATCACCCGCGTGGTTGCCGCCCGTCACGATCATGATATCGGTAATACCCGCGTTGATGAGCGTCTGGATCGGGTAATAGATCATGGGCTTGTCATAGACGGGGAGCAAGTGTTTGTTGGTAATGCGCGTCAGCGGGGCAAGCCTGCTGCCTAGTCCGCCCGCCAGTATAATTCCCTTCATATAACCGCCCTCCTTTTATTTCGATGTGATGCCCGTAAGGTCAAAGGAGATCTTGAAGCTTGTGTCCCTCGGCCTTTTCGTCTGTGACAACGACAGTGTCGTTGACCAGCACCCCGGCCTGTATCTGAGGCTGTACAGGGTATCTATCCATTCCTTCTCCATGAAAGAATACCGTATCTGGTAGCCTCCTTCAAAAACTTTATATGCCCCGCCGAAGTCAAGATAAATGTCGTTGTTGGCGTCCTTGTTGTAGTTGTGGGCCACAACGACGTAATAACTGTTGGGCACCTTGTAGGTGAACCCGTTCCTCAGCGTCCTGGCCCCTTGACCGCTCACGCTGATCACGCTCTCATGGGCGAAGCTGAAGTTATCCGTCGGGTTGAACGTAAACCTGACATCGATATCGGAGAACCGCGAACCGTAGCCCTTGTAAATGAAGGATTCTTCCAGGTCACCGGAGATGCCGTAGGTCTGGGAAACCTCCAGGTACGAGACCTCGCGGCTGCTCTTGCCGTCGCTGGAAGTCTCGAAGAGGTAATGGTTGATCGAATAGGTAATGGTGTTCACATCATCCATCTTGTCCCGTTCGTCGATCTGCGGCAGGTCCTTGAACGACGTGCCGGGGATGAAATTGTATTTAATGCTGGGCTTGATAATGCTCTGGGCCGATTCGAGCCAGGAAAGCTGCGGGTTGTAGCTCCTCATGAACTGCGTGTTCACGTCGCCTTCAAGACGGAAGACCTGGCGCTGTTTCGTACCGTTGCTTATGGTATCACCACGGTTGACAAGGTACGCCGTCTCATAGGCGGTGGCGCTGACCAGTGTGTTGATCCCCTTAAAGGAATAAGGCAGCCTCAGCGACGGGTCCACACCAAAACGGGTAAAGGTGCTCCCTTTCTCGCGGTAAAAATTGGTAAGGTTGCTGTTGAGGTCGAAATACATCTTTCCACCGAACACCGGGATGAATTCAGTGAAATACGATACCTCGGGGAAATACTGAAACGTCGAATCGTTGTCTTTAACCATGAGGTTCCTGAAGGCAGCCATCTCCGCGGTAAAAAGCGATCTGGTAAACGGCTTTTCCACAAACACCGACGACTTGATCATGTTCTCGCTGCGTTCCTGAACATCCTTGCCGAAATCCTTGAGGTAATCCTTGTCGGAAACATGCCAGACATTCGCCTTGAACTGGAGGTCCTTGAAAAAAACCTGCTCATGCTTGCCTTTGATATTATACCTTGTGTGGCCGTAATCCCTGTCGTCGATTATCGCCGATTCCCATTCACCCTTCAGGTCTTCCTTGATGGCGTATCTGAACTGCCCGCCAACGTTGATACCCCTGTTCTCAATGAACTCGGCAAACATCGTGGCATCCTTGTCCTTGGAAATCGCCCAGAAGTAAGACTGTTTGAATTTCACGCCGTCGCTCGATGAAAGGGTGAACTCCGGCATGAGAAATCCCGATTGCCGCTCCGATTTGACGGGAAACACCCCGCGGGGTATGTAAAAGACCGGAACGCCGAGGATATAAAATGTAGTGCTCTTTGTTTTCGCGTATCCTTCCATTGTCACGTCAACGTCTTCTGAAGTGAACGTCCACTCCGGTTTATCCCATCCGCAGGTAGTGAACTTCCCTTTTTTGATCTTGTACTGGGAATCGCCGGTTTTCTGAACATCCTGGCCCGAGATGTAGACGTTTCCTTTCTTTATGAATATCCTCGCTTTTTCGAGCGTCCCTTTCCTTGTCTCGAGATTGAGGTCCATCCTGTCGCACTCGACCCTGTCACCCTCGTCCTCGAACACAACGTTACCTATCGCGGTGACGTCATGCGTATTGTCATCGAGGAAAACGTAATCAGCGAAGAGGGTGCGGGTGGCGTCCCTCATCTCCACATTTCCTATGGCGGTATAGGTGTTCTCGGCGCTGTCGTGTTCAACCCGTTCCGCCGTGATATCAACGGGTCCCTTTATCTCGCCTCCGCCGAACCCTATCTCGGCCGCACCTTCCGCGAGCAGCGGGCAGCCGGCTGCGACGATCATCATTATGATGATAAAAATGCTAAAAGATCTCATTAACGGCCTGTTTAGCCTCTCCGATCGTATAGAATGAACCGGTGACAAGTATAAGGTCTTTTTCTCCGGTAAGCCTTCGAGCTTCCTCGAGAGCGCTCTTCGTGTCCTTGACAACGATGGTATTGCGTGTATATCCCTTCATGGCCTCCGGAGCCAGCGCCCGGTCTGTGACGGGCCTCGTGAGGATGGCCATGTCCACGCAACTGTCCAGTTCCTCAAGCATCCTGCCGTACTCCTTGTCCTTCATCACGCCGAAAACAAGGACTTTCCTGCGGTCACGGTACCGGGACATGAGAAACTGCGCAATCGCCCGGATACCGGATACATTATGGGCGCCGTCAAGAAAAACGAGCGGCCGCTCCCTGACCATCTCAAGACGACCCTGCCAGGTGACACACTTCAATGCACCGCAAACATCGGACTCACGGACGATGAACCCTTTCCGTGACAATATCTCTATCACACACAATGCCAGCGAAGCATTGGCAAGCTGGTGATCACCGTTTAGATTTACAGGAACATCGCTGTAATTTTCCATGATGCCCCTGTATGAAAGGCGATTATCGCCGGTCTTTTCGAAAAAAAAATCCTTCCCGAGAACAAAAAGAGGACTTGCCAGTTCGGCGGCCTTTTTTTTAATGACCCCGAGGGCCATGCCGGCGGCACCGGTCACTACGGGAACGCCTTTCTTTATGATCCCGGCCTTTTCCGCCGCGATCTTCCCCAGGGTAGCGCCCAGTTCTCCCATGTGGTCGAAGGCCACATTGGTTATAGCACTTGCCAGCGGGGTGATGACATTCGTTGAATCGAGCCTGCCGCCGAGACCTGTTTCGATAACGGCAATGTCGACCTTTTTTCTCTTAAAATACTCAAAAGCAAGGGCGGTAGTAAAATCAAAGAACGTATAAAAACCCCCGGGGCACCCGGCATCCGCCCTGGTCCTGATATAATCTGTCAGGGACGCCACGTCCTCTTCGCTGATCTCCTCCTCATCGACGGTGATCCTCTCGGTGAACGAAACGAGGTGAGGCGAAGTATATTTGCCGACCCTGAAGCCGGCCTCCTTAAGGATGCAGGAGATCATTCTGGCCGCAGAACCCTTGCCGTTCGTCCCCGCTATGTGGACCGTCCTGAGCGGCCTGTGCGGGTCGCCAATACTTTCAAGGAGCCGGCGCACATTACCGAGGCCGAAGACCATGCCGAACTTCTCCAGACCGTAAAGGTATTTCAGAGAGCTTTCATAGGAATCATTATTCATGTAATTAGAGAGAGCAGTGTGTAAAGCTTCTGTTTTAACTCTTTACGGGAGGAGATCATATCGATCATGCCATGCTCCAGGAGGTACTCGGCCCGTTGGAACCCCGGGGGGAGTTTGGCCTTTATGGTCTCCCTGATGACCCGCTCTCCGGCAAATCCGATCATTGCCTTCGGTTCGGCGATAATGACGTCGCCAAGCATACCCATGCTTGCAGACACGCCTCCGAGCGTCGGATCGGTAAGGACAGTGATATAAGGGACCCTGCTGCTCTTCAGATTATATATGGCCCCGGAAACTTTGGACATCTGCATGAGGGACATAATGCCCTCCTGCATCCTGGCCCCGCCGGAGGAGCAGAAAAGAATGACCGGCAATCTTTGCCCGGCGCCTTCTTCAAGGGTCCTGGTAATCTTTTCCCCGACAACACTGCCAAGAGAACCACCCATGAAATTGAAGTCGAAAATGGCCGCCAGGATCGATATACCCCCTATCTTGGCACTGCCGCATACCAGGGCATCGTTTCTCTTTGCCGATTCCTGCGTCTCGGCCAATCTTGTTTTATAAGGTTTCGTGTCTTTGAACCTCAGAAAATCGACAGGTTCCACACCGCTATGAAGTTCGCTGAAACTCCCCCGGTCAAAGGTGAGGGCGATCCTGTCCTCCACGGTAATGGGGAAATGGTAGAAGCATTTCGGGCAGACATGCTGGTTGCGCTCAACTTCTTTCCTGTAGAGCAGTTCCTGGCAGGAATTGCACTTTTTCCAGAGTGATTCCTCTTTCTCTGCCTTTGATATCTCTTTCTGTATGTCTATTTCGCGGTAAGGTTTTTTCTCCTTATCCTTTTTTTTGAATAATCCCATTACTTTTCCTGTTGAATTTTTGTTGAAAAACTACCAAAATAAGTATGTCCATGTCAATAGAAAGGGTCAATATAGCCTCGGACCACGAACTTGAAGGGATGCTCCGCCAGCAGAGCAAAAAAGCCGGGGTGATCATATGCCACCCTCACCCGCTCTACGGCGGCAATATGTACAACAACGTCGTGAGCGCTATCGAGGATGGATATTCCGCGCAGGGCTATACGACGCTGATCTTCAATTTCCGCGGTGTAGGCGACAGCAAAGGCGAGTATGACGAGGGTGAGGGGGAAGTCCG
This sequence comes from Deltaproteobacteria bacterium, assembly GCA_022711595.1. Classification (GTDB taxonomy): domain Bacteria; phylum Desulfobacterota; class Syntrophorhabdia; order Syntrophorhabdales; family Syntrophorhabdaceae; genus Delta-02. The sequence continues at coordinate 123,336 of JAKLET010000003.1, read as the reverse complement.
TGACGCGGCCGCCGCGTACGAACTGCTCGCGCGGCATCTCGAAGACGATGCGCATATCACACTTGCCGGTTATTCCTTTGGGGCCTGGGTGGTAAGCAGGTCCGCCCTTGAGGCAAAGAGGTTCGATAGCCTTTTTCTTGTTTCATTTCCATGCCTTATCTATAAATCTGACCATTTGAAGACCTTCAGCAAAGAAATCTTTATCGTCGGCGGCACATATGACGATATCGCCCCCCTGGATGACCTTCTCGAGCTATACAAAGGCCTTCCCGTCACGAACAAGCATCTCAAGGTCATAGACACCACCCACTTCTACGCCGGAAAAGAAGGGGAACTAATAGATTTTATTAAGGAAACAGTTCCTCCAAAAAGACAATAACCGTATTTCAGCAACCAAACAAGGTAAACAACAAGGATCGGGGCCGGGCTACGTTGGTCATTCTCTTTATTTTATTCGGTTATTGGAATTTGATCATCAGCCATTTCCATCCTCATGGTCCCTTTTTCTCACTTTCTCCATTCTTCTTGAACAGATACCAGCTTTATGTTAATTTGATTAACAGAATCCAGCCGGTTTCCGACAGCCTTAAGACGTGAAGCTCCTTCATTGATCATAAAAATACGTCGCGAGCTGATCATCGCCTGCCGGGTTACTTTCGATCTGAACAAGGACAGTTACCCCATGGATTACAAAGACACATTGAACCTCCCCAGGACGCCCTTCCCCATGAGGGGCAATCTGCCCGTCAAAGAAAAGGAGATGCTTGCACGCTGGCAAGAGATGGGCCTCTATCACAGGATGGTCCAGGCAAGGAAAGACGGCCCGGAATTCATCCTCCACGACGGCCCCCCTTACGCCAACGGCAATATACACCTCGGTACGGCGCTCAACAAGATACTCAAGGACATCATAGTCAAATCAAAATTCATGTCCGGCTTCAGGGCGGATTACGTTCCCGGGTGGGATTGCCATGGGCTCCCCATCGAACACCAGGTCGAAAAAGAGTACAAGCAAAAAAAGGTCGATCCATCCAGGATCGAGACGCGCAAGCGCTGCCGTTCCTACGCGAATGGCTGGATCGATATACAGCGGGAAGAGTTCAAGCGACTCGGCGGCATCGGCGACTGGGACCACCCCTACATCACAATGGACCATGAATACCAGGCAACTATCATCGGGGAAATGGCAAAGTTCTTTCTCCGGGGCGAGGCATACCGTAAGAAAAAACCTGTTTACTGGTGCGTGAACTGCATGACGGCCCTCGCGGAGGCCGAGATAGAATACGATACCAAGCGGTCCAGTTCGATCTATGTGAAATTTCCATACACGGGCAACAGGGAAACGGCCTTTGCCGGCTACCCCGACAAACCTGTGTACATGCTCATCTGGACGACAACCCCCTGGACCCTTCCTGCGAATCTTGCAATCGCCATCCATCCCGACTTTACATATGTTTCCCTGGAGACAGACAAAGAGATCTACATTGTCCTCAAAGACCTCGTAGAGGATATCGTGAAGCGTGCCGGCATCACCGAATACCGTATTATCGGAAACATAGACCCTGAAACGCTCAAAAGCCTCACTTTCAGGCACCCCTTCATAGACAGGCAGTCAGTTGTCGTATTTGCAGATTACGTTGCCGCAGATACGGGCACGGGGGCAGTTCACACCGCGCCGGGCCACGGTGAGGAAGACTACGAAACGGGCCTCCATTACGGTCTCGATATCTATTCTCCCGTCAATGAAAAAGGTGTTTTCATCGACGAGGTGGAGTTCTTCAGGGGCATGAATGTCTTCGACAGCAATCCGAAGGTCATAGAAAAGCTTAAAGAACTGGGCCGGCTCCTTCACACGGAAGAAATAGAGCACTCCTATCCTCATTGCTGGCGCTGCAAGAAACCGGTCATATTCCGGGCAACGGAACAGTGGTTCATCTCCATGGACAACCAGGGGCTCAGGCAAAAGGGCCTTGCCGAGATAGATGCAACACAATGGATCCCTGCCTGGGGCCGAGACCGCATCTACAACATGCTTGCCGTGCGTCCCGATTGGTGTATTTCAAGACAGCGCAACTGGGGCATCCCGATCACTATCTTCTATTGCGATAAATGCCGCGAACCCCATTGGAGCGAAGCCTCCTTTGCCAGGGTAATAGACTCCGTAAAGCAGCATGGCGCAGACATCTGGTTCGAGAAGGACGCCGCCCGCTTTCTTCCCGAGGATGCAAAGTGCGCCCGTTGCGGTAATACAACTTTCTCCAGGGAACAGGACATCCTCGATGTATGGTTCGATTCCGGTGTCAGCTGGGCCGCGGTCTGTAAAAAAAGACCGGAGCTCAAATTCCCGGCCGACCTGTACCTTGAAGGCAGCGACCAGCACAGAGGCTGGTTCCACAGTTCACTGCTCACCTGCGTTGCCAACGAAGGCCATGCCCCTTACAAAGCGGTCCTGACACACGGCTTCGTCGTTGACGGGTCAGGCAGGAAGATGTCCAAATCGCTGGGCAACATAATCGCACCCAACGAGATCATAGAAAAATTCGGCGCGGAGATCTTGCGGCTCTGGGTTATCTACGAGGATTACCGGGATGACATCAAGATATCAAAGGACATCATCAACCGCCTTGTAGAGACATACCGGAGAATCAGAAACACCCTCAGGTTCCTCCACGCAAATATCAACGAGGATTTCGAACCCGGGCGCGACGCCATTGCCTATGAAAAAATGTCTTCTCTCGACAAATGGCTCCTCTCCAGGCTGACCAGGCTGACCGAACGGGTAAGGGAGGCCTACGGCGCATACACGTTCCATGCGATCTACCATGCCATCCATAATTTCTGTGCCGTCGATCTCAGCGCCCTCTACCTCGATATAGTCAAGGACAGGATCTACGTGGAGCACAAGGACGCCTTGAAACGCAGGGCATCGCAGACCGTCATCTACGAGACGATCGTAACCCTTCTCAAGCTCATAGCCCCCGTGCTCTCGTCAACCGCCGACGAAATGTGGTCTTACCTGAAGAATGGGTACGTCACGGAAGAAAGCGTGTTCCTGACACAATTCCCCGAGGCAGACAAAACCAGGATTGACGAGGCGATCGAAGCCAGGTGGGACAGGATATGGAAGGTCCGCGAGCTTGCCAACAAAAAGATCGAGGAGAAACGCACGGCAAAAGAAATCGGGCATTCACTCGACACAAAACTGGTAATCAATGCCCCCGACGAAGATTATGACTGCCTGACAGGGCTTGGCGACGAACTGAAGGACGTTTTCATCGTTTCCCAGATAGAGCTGCGCAAAGCGCCCGATCTCGATGTAACCGTCCTCAGGGCCGAAGGAGACAAGTGTGAGCGTTGCTGGCAATATGAGACCGGCATCCCCAAAGACGGGAAATTCCCCAACGTGTGCAAACGATGCGCCGATACGCTCTCCTTGCTTTAGTACCCGTCATATTCGCCCTCGACAGGGTCACAAAAGGACTCATTTTAGACCGCCTGCCGGTGCTTGGTGAAATAAAGATGACCTCCTTCTTTTCCATTGTCCACGTCCGGAACCTCGGCGGTGTCTTCGGGGTTCTTCATCAAAGCTCCTATGCAAAATATATCTTCACCATCCTGCCCGTCCTTGTCGCTCTTGCCATAGTCTATATCCTGCTGCGATACCGCATGACCATGGCAAAGACCCTTGCACTGTGCCTCGTTCTTGCCGGGGCCGCGGGAAATATATACGACCGGTTCGCATACGGTAATGTTGTTGATTTCCTTGATTTTTATTACGGAACGCACCACTGGCCCGCCTTCAACGTAGCCGACATCGCACTGACGATAGGGATCGGGCTCCTTTTCCTTACCGAGCTCTTACCGGGCAGCAAAAAAACTGCTTAACCGGTTTTACACGCACCCTTATGGCGTAACGCGCGGACACCAGGACACAGCATGGAAGACAAACTCCTCGAAGAAGAAAAGAAACTGAAAAGACTTCGTTTTGTTGTGGACTTCGCCTTGATGTTCATCAGCACACAGGACATCACACATGATCATGCAATGAACATAGTGGATGGGGTGCGAAAGCAGGCACTCAAGCTATTTCCCGGTAAGGAAGAGACCTTCGATATTATCTACGCCCCAAGGTTCAAGAGGGTGCTGAACGAGAAATATAAAAGAAACTGAACAAACCAAACAAACAGGTCCCCTCTCTCCTGCTCTATTTTCCGAATATCTTCTTCAACCCTCCGCCTATTCCCATGACACCCTCGCCGGTTTTTTGTGTGCCCTCGGTCCCTACGCCGAACACGGACTTGCCGACGTCGATAATTGAAAAGCCGAGTTTTGCGGCGATCCCGATGGCCAGCTTTCTCTTGAAATCTTCCGTTATGTTGAACTTTGGGCTGTCAAGGTCGCCTGATATGACAAAATCGACAGGTATCTGACCGCCTTTCTCCTTCAAAAAGGAAACGACAAGCGAAACAGGCACGCCCATGAACTTGCTGCCGAGACCCTGGCCGCTTTTGAATTCGAGGTCCTTGATCACCGCCTTCCCCGGAGCGTTGATCCTGTTCGAGACGATCTTCGCCGTGATGTCCAGATCAAGAAATCCCCTGGCGACGCTGGCGCTTTCGCTTGTGTGCAAATAAGGTTTAAAATGGGTGATATCGAGCCCCCTGACCGTGGCCTTGCATTCAAGGTCTTTATTCCTGGGCCTGATCTTGCCGTCGCTTTTCACACTCGCCTTGCCATGTTCGGCGGGAACACTCGCGGTCACGATATACCGGGTGAAGTTGTCCGCGAAAGGCACGGTGATGTCATTCATCTCGAGGTTTATGTCCCGCACCTTTGTCAAAACCGGAGGTCTGGGAGACTTTCTGTCCAGATAATCTACGCTGCCGCCTACCACTACTATCTTTTTAAAAACAACCGGGGCCGCAGCCGGGATATCGGCTTTCTTTCCTTCTTTCTTCTTCCCCTCTTCCTTTTTCTTTTCCTTTCCGGTCTTCTTCTCATCTGTTGGAAAGACAGGGCTTGCAAGATTTCCTTTTTCGTCTACCTCAACGTACATATAAGGGTTTTTAACGAGAACACTGGAGATGATATATTCCTTCCTGAGAAGGCTCATAAAATTGGCCTTGACGATAAGGTTTTCAGCCTTTACGATCTCCCTGCCCGCCTTGTTTTTCATCACCAGGTTCGAAACCTCGACGCTCCCCCATTTCAGTTCAATGCTGCCAATGGAAAAATCCTTGCCCAGAGCGCTCTCAATGCCGCTCTTAACGATAGCATTGGAGTATTTCGCGAGAACAAGGACTGCCGCCAGAACAAGACAGACAAACGCCAGTAATGAAATAACGATGATTCTTTTTCGTTTACCTTTTTCCGGCATCTTTCTCATCCCCTCTGTAATGTTTTATACTATTATACAGTGAAGACAGGAACAATGGAAGACAAGGAAAAGAAAGGAGGCCGTTATTATGTCAGTTCTGTTCGAGTTTGCCATGTTCCCCACAGACAAGGGGGAAAGTGTGAGCGCTTACGTATCAAGGCTTTTGAAGGTCGTTGATGAGTCAGGCGCCTCTTATCGCCTGACTCCCATGGGCACCATTATCGAGGTGGACACCATCGATGAGGCCTTTTCCATCATCAGGAATTGCCATGAACAACTTGAACCCGACTGCAACCGGATCTACTCGGCGATCAAGCTGGACATCCGCAAGGGAGCTACGGGAAGACTTGAAGGAAAGATCGCCTCGTTGGAAGAAAAAGTGGGGAAGAAGCTCAAAACCTGAAAAACAGCACGGGCGTAAACTGCTTTCGTCTTATGTCGGGTTATGTTACATTTTATCCACTGACGCTACTTTTTTCAGTGAATGAAAATACTTGACAGTCCGTCACGGGGAAAGCATAAAATAGAACAACACCGCCATTTACAGGAGGCATGATGGACAAATTCACGGATCCGTCCAAGATCATCGCCGTGGGACTCAATTACCGCGACCACGCGAAAGAATTGGGCATGGAACTCCCCGATTACCCCCTTATCTTCATGAAACCATCCACATCGGTCATAGGCCACGGCGATGAGATCGTTTTCCCTCCTCAGACAAAAGAGCTTCATTATGAAGGAGAGCTGGCCATCGTCATCGGTGAAAAAGCGAAAAACGTCCCAAGCGCGGCGGCACACCGGTACATCGCCGGCTATACCTGCGCCAACGATGTGACCGCAAGGGACCTGCAGAGAATGGACGGACAATGGACAAGAGCAAAATCATTCGACACCTTCTGCCCTCTTGGACCGCGTATTGCAGACAATATAAACCCCGAGGCTTTGAGGATCCAGACACGCGTCAACGGTCAGATGAAGCAGTATTCAACGACCGCCAATATGATCTTCAATGTTTACGAACTGCTTTCCTTCATTTCCGGGATCATGACCCTCCTTCCAGGCGATGTGATCATCACAGGGACCCCGCCGGGTGTGGGCGGCCTTCTCCCCGGTGATACAGTAGAGGTGGAGATCGAAGGCATCGGCATATTAAAAAATACAGTCACGGCGGCAGCGCCATGAACATCTTATAGCCGGCGACAAGGCCGGCGCCTAAAGGAGCCGTTATGGAAAACATCATATTTGACGATTTTCTCAAGATAGATCTCCGGGTTGCCGAGATCAAGGCCTGTGAGGACATAGAAGGAGCCGACAAGCTTTACAAGCTCACCATCGATATGGGCGAAGAGAGGCTCATAGTTGCCGGCATCAAACAGTACTACTCCAAAGAGGAGCTCATAGGCAAACGAATAGCCGTTGTGGCCAATCTGGAACCGCGCAAACTGCGGGGGATCATGTCGCACGGCATGCTCCTTGCGGCATCAAATGATGACAAGTCGTCCGTGGTATTGCTGACACTCGACAAGACGGTCCCGAACGGCAGCAAGATCTCATAGGGAATGATCCACCATATCCTTCTTTTTTTAGCGGGCCTTGCCCTTTTCCTCCTGGGCATGCTGAAGCTGAGCTCGCAGATGCAAAGCGTCTTCAGTTCACGCATCCGGGAATATATACGCTTTTCCGTCAGAAAACCTTTTTACAGCCTCATTACGGGACTTGCCACGACCATGCTGTTCCAGAGCAGTTCCGCGACAACCCTGCTCGCCATGGGTCTCGTCAGCGCCGGCCTGATAAGTTTTTATCATTCACTGGGCATCCTCCTCGGTGCCGACATTGGCACAACGCTGACTATTCAGCTCGTTGTCTGGAAGGTCACCGACATCTCGCCGCTCTTTCTCTTTTGCGGTATAGTGCTGTTCTTTGCCGCCAGGGGCCGCTTGAAGATTATCGGCGAGGCCCTTGTATATTTTGGAACGATCTTTTACGGGCTCAGCCTCATCGGCGATGCGACGGCGCCTCTGAAGAACAGCCCCATCTTCATAGATTATTTCCTGAAAGCCCAAAACCCCTTCATAGGACTCCTCATAGGCCTTGTATTTACGGCGATAGTCCAGGCGTCGGCAATCCCTATAGGAGTGCTCGTCATACTCGGCCAGCAGGGGCTTGTTTCCATAGAGAATGCCATTCCCATTATTGTCGGGGCCAACATAGGCACCACGGCAACTGCCCTCATCGGGTGTGTCGCCAGCGACGCCAACGGAAAAAGAACCGCTATTGCCCATCTTGTCTTCAAATTCTTCGGGGGGTTGGTCTGTTTTGTATTTCTCTCACCTTTCCTGTGGATCCTCAAAATGGCATCATCAAGCATAGCCCAGCAGGTCGCCTTGGGCCACTTTTTAATCAATTTAATCATTGTTTTGCTCTTCTTTTTTATCCTGTCGCCTTTTTCCCGGGCCATCGCCCGTATCATCCCCGGCGATAACGAGACCCTCTCCCTGTGGCCCGAGAACCTTGACGAGAGATGCCTCATAAATCCCGATGCCGCCCTCGTCTGCGTAAAAAAGGAATTGACCCGCGAAATAAAACTGGCGCAGAGAATGCTCAAGGAAAGTCTGGACCTTGCCCATAATTACAGAGAGAGCCGGCAGCGCAGTATCATGTACATGGAACTCGTCATGGACAACCTGCAGGCAGAGATCACCAAATATCTCTGGGGGATTTCCTGCGGTGAACTCTCCCAGCCGCTTACGAAAAGGCTATTTGCCTTTTCCGCTTTCGCCTATGACATCGAACGCATGGGCGACAGGTCCGTCAACCTCGCCGAACTGGCCGAGCAAAAACACAAGCGCAAGGCCCATTTCACGCAGGCCGCCAAAGAAGAGTTCCTCGACATAGGCACGCTGGTTATGGAGAACCTGTCAGACGCCGCATTTCTCATAGAGCAGAAAGACATCATGCGCATACGGGTCGTTTTTGAACGGGAGCGCAGGATCGATATCAAGATAAAGAACGCCATTGAACGACACCTCGAAAGGTTCTATAAAAAACTCTGCATAGCAGAATCCGGCCCGATCTACGTGGACATGCTCGTCAATCTCGAAAGGATATCGGACCATTGCCGCCTCATCGCACAGCTCGTCGACGGGCTGGAGGATGATTAAAAGAATGGTTTCAGCCGTTTCAACCGCTTGAACCGTTTGAACGGAAAAACTAAAAAAAGGATCTGAGGCTTTTAGCGGCTTAAACGGCTGAAACCGTTGAAACGGCTGGAACTACTTTTTCTGTGTGTTATAATGATCAAAAAAAAGGAGGTTCCCATGGCCGAGATGAAAATGAAGATAGAGGGAATGAGCTGCCAGCATTGCGTGATGGCCGTTAAAAAAGCCCTGGGCGGCATCTCCGGGGTCACATCAAGTGATGTGGAAATAGGGAGCGCGCTCGTGGTGTACGACGAGTCTAAGGCAACGGAAAAAGATTTTAAGAGCGCCGTAGAAAAAGCCGGTTTTACCGTAAAATCTTAAAATCCTTTCGTCGAAAGGCATCTATGGTCGATATAATCAAAGTGATAGACAGCGCCGCTGATCTCGAAAAAAAGGTTGAATACTACTTCACCATGCCCGATGATGAAAAACGCTCGCTCCTCGAAGGCCTAAAGAAGGAAAAAAGCGGGGACATCGGTCTTTTTCTGAATGCCATCTATCCTGAAGAACATGATAAGGATATACAAAAACTGATCCGTAAGCTCATCTTCCTACTGAGGTCGTCGGGAGTGAAGGTGGAAGAACCGAGGTCGACAGGAGGGACGAGCCTTAAAAAGGTAGATGAAGCACGTGAAAACCGGGGCTTCATGACCAATTTCGACATCTCGCAATCAAGGCTTGTCATGGCCGCGTACGAGATCAAGAAGAACACCTTCGTTTTCTTGAACGGCGAGATACATTTCAGCGAAGGGCTGCGTGAACTCATGAGCGCGCCCGTTCACCGCAAGGACCTGGAAAAGATCATAGCCTCTTACAAGGCCGATACCAGGGAGCCCATGTTCCTGACGGAGATATCACCCGCCTACGCCGCCTTCATAGTCGAGGAGGGAGCAAACCGTTCGGGCCGTTTCACTGACGGAATAAAGCCCCTTAAATCCTTTGCGGCCCACCTGAAAGACACCGTACACAGACCTGAAGACATATACCATCTGAAGGTACCAGACCAGGATGAGCATGTTTCCATGGAAGACGTACTGAATCACCCCATGTTCAAACCGTTTTTCCTCAACTGGGAAAAAGCCGGGGAAGACAAAAAAAAGTACAGCAGCGAGTCGGGAACAACCATCGTCCTGCCCGGGCATATAATAGAAGAAAAGAGATCGGCCTTTATCGCGAACCTTTCAGAACGCAGCGACATCAGGTCCCAGGAGCCCTTCCTCAAACGCATGCTTGAAGATTATGCCTATTTCTTTCATGCCATGGGAAACTATGCACTTTATCTTGAGACCATCGCGTTGATCAAAGGCAGCAGGACCTTCACAGATGTCCTCGCCCATTTCCTCAGAAAGACCCTTGAAGCGGCGGAGGATAAACCGGTCGAAAACGGCCTCATAATCAATCCCTATGGGTAGGTTCGTACTCAAAGATACATTTTATAAAAAGGCGAAACAAGAAGGCTTCAGGGCGAGGAGCGCCTACAAGCTCAAGGAGATAGAAACAAAGTTCCATATTGTGAGAAAAGGCGGCGCCGTCCTTGACCTCGGCTGCTCTCCGGGGAGCTTCCTCCAGGTACTCTCGGAGATGGTCGGTGAAAAAGGGACCGTGGTGGGCATCGACATACTGCCAACACCCCCCCTGCCGGCAAAAAACATCACCGCCATCCAGGGAGATATCAGGGAAACAGATATCAGCGCAATTCTTTCGGGACTCCCGTTCACCTCCTTTGATGTGATCACGTGCGACATCGCTCCGAACCTTTCGGGTATCCGGGAGGTGGACGACGCACGCATTGAAGAGCTTTTCGGGTCGGTTGTCAAGACTGTTGAGGGCGGGCTGAAACCGGGCGGCCATTTCATCATCAAATCATTCTTCACCACCGTTCAGAAAAACATAACCGATGAATTAAAAAGGCGATTCGAGAAGGTTTCCACGTACAAACCGGCCGCATCACGAAGCGTCAGTTCAGAGGTCTATTTCGTCTGCATGGGAAAAAAATGACAATTACCAATTAAAGAGCGGCATCTCCCGGTATCATGGCAGCCTTGTTCATTTGGTTTATCCGGTCATTGGTCATTATCTCTATGTTCGGTTATTGAGATCTGGTCATCGACCATTTTCTTTAAGCAGGAATTCCCCGAGCTTCACGTAATCCACCTTGCCGGTACCAAGCTTGGGGATCTCCCTCATGTAGGCAATTTCGCGCGGTGAGGCAAGGTCGGGCAGGCCGCGCTCGCGCAGCCTTTCACGGGCCTTTTTAAGATCGGCTTCCTTGCTGTTCGTGACGAGGACGAGCTTTTCACCTTTTCTTTCATCGGAGACGGCCATTATTGCCGTTTCCTTGCGCTCGCCGAAAAGGCCGGAGAGTGCCTCTTCCACGGCCGTCAGAGATATCATCTCGCCGCTTATCTTGGAAAACCTCTTCAGCCTCCCCACTATCTTCACGAAACCGCTCTCATCGACCTCGACTATATCGCCCGTATCATACCAGCCTTCATCCTCGACAAGATACTTCCTGTTCGCCGCTTCGTTCTTGAGGTACCCCTTCATGATGTTGCGGCCTTTTACAAACAGACGGCCGGAGCGGCCTTCCTTGTTGTCGATCCCCGCTACGGGCATCAGCTTGTATTCAATACCGGGGAGCACCTTGCCTACAGTCCCGTATTCATGTTCGAGAGCGCTGTTCATGCAGACAACGGGGGCGCACTCGGTCACGCCGTATCCGGACATGACACGAATGCCGAAAACCTTCGCGTAGCGTTCAAAGACGGTATCGCTGAGCGCCTCGGCGCCGCAGAATATGTAGCGCATCCCGTGGAAATCGTAAGGGTGGGCCTTCCTGCCGTAACCGCTCAGGAACGTATTGGTACCCATCAATATGGTGCACCCCTCGTCATAGGCGATCTCCGGTACGATCCTGTAGTGGAGGGGACTGACGTACAGGAAAGAGCGGGCCCCCGCGAATACGGGGAGTATGGTGCCGACGGTGAGTCCGAAACTGTGGAACATGGGGAGGGCATTGAGAAAATAATCGCCGCCTCCCACATCAATACGGGAAAGAGACTGCCAGATGTTCGCGATTATGTTGTCATGTGACAGGCAGACACCCTTGGGTACCCCTTCAGACCCTGATGTGAACAGGATAACTGCCGTTTCCCTGTGCTGCCCGGGGTCTATCCGCGTGAGCGTACCGGGGAATACGGCTTTGAGAATCCCGCCGATCCTGTCTGCAACGCCTATAGTCCGCCTGAGATCCTCGACATAAACGACCTGTTTTCCTTCAAAAAGTGACGGCTGCACCTTTATGCGTTCCAAAAACGTTCTGGACGTTACGATCACCTCCAGATCCGCGAGATCCATCGCGTGCTTAAGCGCGCCGGGGCCGCTGGAATAATTGAGAAGTACCGGCACCTTCCGGTATATCTCGAGCCCGAAAATAAGCAACGCTGTGGCTACAAGGTTCGGCAGGAAAACACCGATGTTCGAAACGGGAAATGCGGAAAACTTTCTTCCCAGAACAAGGGCCCCCATGAGGCCTTTTCTATAGCTCACTTGCGCGCCGGTGGCATCTTTGAAAAGTGTTTTTTTACCCTGTTCTTTACAGATGCGCATGAATTCTCGGCCGAGCGTCGACGGGCGGTAGTGTGCCTCATAGAACATCTCACAGAGCATCTCGTAAATCGCCCTGGCAGCTTCGCGTTTCCTGTCCCGGGGCTGGAAACGCTCGACATCAATAGGAGCGCGAACCTCCCCTATGGTCAGCGTGATGGGCGCAAACACCTTCCTTCCCTTTCGCTTTTTAGAGTAGATCGTCTCGTACGTGTTTCCAAGGTGAACAGGAAGTATCCTTGCCCCGGTTTTGTATGCCACAAAACCAGTACCCTCATAAATCTTCATGAGATTCCCGGTCCCGGTGATGCGGCCCTCGGGAAATACCAGAAGGGCGATGCCGCGGTTCACTTCTTCGATGATCCCCTTGAGCGAATAGGGGTTCATGGTGTCGATCTGAACGGTATAGCGGTTTTGCATAAATGGCCGAAGCAGCAATTCCCTGGCCCTGACACGGTTGACAAGTATTTTGAGATCTATGTCTATATAAGTCCAGAGAATGATCCCGTCGAGAAGACTCGCATGGTTCGATATGACGATAAGCTTGTCGACATCGCGGGGAAGTCTTTCGTGTCCCTCAACCCTGATCCTGTGCAAAAGAGTGAAGTACAATTTGAATATTGTCCTGACCCCTTCTTCGAATATGGCCCTCAATAACCCGCGTTTTTTGTTCACCCTCCACCTCATCCTTTTTCCGGCCGGGATACCAGTATTCCCCTTATATTGCCGCGCACTCTCTCAAGAATACCATTCAGGTTTTTCAGCTCCGCAGGAGGTATCCCCGACATCAACTGCCTGACACCCTCGAAATATCCCGGCTCCAATTCTTCTGCCACCTGCGCGCCCTTCTCTGTAATTTCGATCATGTTAACTCTTCTGTCCTCTGGATGGGCCTGTCGCCTGACAAGCCCCTGCCTTTCAAGCCTGTCTATTATCCCTGTCATGTCCGCCTTGTTGACGACAAGCCGCCGGCCCAATACAGCCTGTGAAAGGGTCTTCTCACCGGCATACCTGAGCTGCATGAGCACGTTGAATTGTGCGTCGGTCAACTTGTGACCCTGGAAATACCTGAATGACGCCCTGGCTATCATTGTTCCGGTGTAAACGATATTGAGCAGGCTTTCATGCTCCACGGTATCTATTTGACGGTCGAGACCCAGTTCCTCCGTAAGCCCCATGATCACCTCTTATTGTTTAGATATGAACTGTTTATATGTATACGATGTTCTGCGTTCCTTGTCAACGGGGTAATTTTTATTAAGTTTCTTACATACCCGTCGATAACACTTTCAGAGAGAGCTATGATCGACCCTGTTTCATCAATATTCAGTTATGTTGTGGCCCGTTCAGATGCCGCCATGTCCATTGCCAAAAACAGGATGGAGGCGGAGGCGGCGGTGGCACAGGCCATCATGGAAGCCGCGCAGAACATCGAACAGATCATGCAAAGCACATCCGGCCCCTCTTTTCTGGGATCAAACATCGATATCTATGTTTGATACCCGTGATCAGGGCAATGATCAATACGCAGCAGAGCGGCTATTTCTACTCCCTGCCTGCTGTTTCCGTTCCATTAATCCTGCTTTTCACCCGCCTGATAAACTGATATAATCTTCATGTTCCGTGACAGCGAACCGGCACAGGCATCATCCTTCAGCCTAAAGAGGAGACCACAGGGATGGCACAATCGGTAACATTCAGGAAAGGCAGGCGCACCTCCACTCTTTTAAAGCTTCTTGAAAACCATTACCGGCAAAAGGGCATTGATGACCGGTACATCACCTTCAAATGGCAGGAATGGGGAAAAAGACCATCTATCGAAGTGTTCAGGGCCGTGAGAAACAACAGGGTCGTCGGCTGGATCTTTTATGACAAAACTACCAGCACCGTAGAGGAAATGCTCGCCGGGAACCTCTGGAAAGGCAAAAATCCCTCAGCCGCCATGATGGACGCGTTCATCAGCCGTGAAAGTCTTATTGCCGTTTCGCTTGTCAAGAAAGATACCGAAAAATACCGCTTCTTTCTTGACTACGGCTTTCGTCCCACCCGCGCATTCAAACAGGACGGCTTCGACATGATAACGATGGACCTGAGCGCATCGGTGCTCCTGAAAAAAACGATCAAGAAGAAACCTTTCCACGCCTGGCGGAAAACGGAACGGGTTGCAATAGAAAAAATACCCGGAACACAAACTTATGAAGAGATAAAGGACGGGCTCACCAATCTTATTGACCGGCTCGGCGGACTTAAAAAGTTCGTGAAGCCCGGACAATCAGTTGCGATCAAGCCGAACATCGTGAGCGATCATGGCCTCAAAGATGGGGAGACCGTCGGCGGCATAGTCACGGATACCCGCCTCGTCAAAGCGCTGGTGGATCTTTTGCTCCCCCTGGCATCCCGTGTCTTCATCACTGAAGGGTCTTCGATCAACCGCAGTGAAACGACAAAAATGTTTCAGCATTACGGCTACGATGAGATAGTTGCCCTTGACCCGGACCGCGTAAGCCTTGTTGATCTTAACACCGGCATGCTCGTGGAAAAACAGGTCCCCGGCGGCAAACGCATGACGTCACGCAAGGTCCCGGCAATTCTTGAAAAGGTTGACGTCATCATAAACATGCCTGTCATGAAGATCCATTTTGCGGCCGCGGTATCTCTTAGCATCAAAAACCTCCAGGGCGCCATGCCTCCCCTGGAGAAATACATGACACATTTCTTCGGCCTTTGGCAGAACCTTGTCAATATCCACCATCTCGTAAAACCGAAACTGATCATCGTCGACGGTCTTACCGGGCTTGAGGATTTCGGTCCCATATCGGGAACTCCAAAAAAAATGGACATCCTTATCGGGGGTACCAATCCGGTCGCCGTAGACGCAGTGGCAATGCGGGCAATGGGGCTTGAACCAAAGATATCTCCGCCCGTTTTTCTCGCATGGATGCAAGGCCTGGGGCCCATCGAAGAAAAAAAGATCAATGTTGTCGGCAGCGCCATCGGTGATGTGGCAAAAAATTTCAAACAGCCCCTCATCGACATCTCCGGCGGCAAGTACATTGATATCCACGCAGATGATGCCTGTCCGGGCTGCAGGGGGTACCTCCATTTTGTCCTCTCCAAGCTTCGAAGACCCGATCCTTCTGACCCGAACAGGTCTGTGATTGACCGGCCTTTCGAAAAAAAGGTCAATATCTTCCTGGGCCCTTCGACAAAGAAGGGGATCGATCCCCTGGAAACAAACATCTTCCTGGGCATATGCCAACAGCATAACGCCTCATCGGGAAAGCACCTGCCCGGCTGCCCTCCTCACGCCGAGGTGATCATGAATGGGATCTTCGGCCTTTTCCCTGATATAGAACGCCCGAAATACGCCAATGAAACGGAAGAAACAAAACTGGGGAAGATGCTCGACGAGATACTGCAAAACCTCTAAAAACCGTTCAAAAGTTTCAAAGTTTAAAGTTTGACAGTTTTTTTATACCTTTGAAACGGTTTTTAAACGGCTGAAATGCTGAAACTGTTATTTAAACACCCCACCCTCCTGACACCCTGATCTCCGTACCGGTTATATACGAAGCGTCGTCGGAGGCCAGAAAGGCAACTGCGCGGGCCACCTCTTCGGGTTCGCCTATCCTGCCGAGCATACTCTCGGCGATAATGGGGTCTTTATATTTGTCAGGCATCCTGATGATGGGCGGGGTACGGATCATCCCGGGTACAACGGCGTTCACCGTCACGCCATCTCTTCCGCCCTCTCTCGCGAGCGTCTTGGTCAGTCCAAGCACGCCGGCCTTTGCGGCTGAATACGCAACCTCGCCCTTGGCGCCCATGAGCCCGTAGATGGAACTGACATTTACTATTCGGCCCCATCCGTTGGCACGCATGTGTGGAAGCAGAAGTTTTGAAAGCAGGAAGGGCACACCGAGATGAATGGAGAGAACTGCATTATAATCATACTTGTCGATCTTCGATGTCACACCGGGCTTGTCGAAACCGGCATTATTGATAAGGATATCGATCCTTGAAAGGGCGAGAAGGTCGTGAATGACCTTCAGGAGGGGTTGCGTGAGAGTCAGGTCTATGACCCTGAAAACCACGCCAGCCCCCCCTGCTTCGAGCTCATGCGCGACGCGGGGCAATGTATTTTTGTTCTTATCGAGAAGAATGAGCGTGGCCCCTTTATCGGCAAAAACCTCTGCGCAGGCCCTTCCGATACCCTGCCCGGCTCCGGTTATCAATGCAGTTTTACCCCTTAGACTCATAAAACAGCTCCTTCAACCTGTCTCTTAAACAATTTCCCCGTAAAAACGTCGTTATTCTACCGCATATTATGGGGTGGTTACAAGAAGATGTCAAAACACTTGATTTCTCCTTCCATTTGCATTAATTGAATATTATATTTATCCGGCAAAGAAAGGAAAGATGACAGTTATGGAATTTTTCGTGGTGATGGACAGATCAATCCTTGGACGCGGTGTGTTCGGGATATTTTCAAATTACGAAAATGCCCGGTCGTTCAGCGACGATCTTTATCAACAGACACATTTCCAAAGTGACATCAAGGCATTTGACATGATAGGAACGCCCGATCCTTCAGGTTCTGTATATGCCGCTCATTTTTATGACCTTTTTTACGACACATATGTCTTCGACGGCATATATTCCCAGCAACCGCTGGCATATGAAGCAGTAGGTGAAAAGGGACTTATCATACGTTTCTTTGTCGACTCCCCCGACAACAAAGAAACCCTCTTCCTATAATACCGACAAAAACGGCCTTCCCCGTCCCTTGTGACATTAATCATCGACTTTACCCGCAATGAGTATTAATGTTATATACTATGGTTAAGGGGGATGTATTGAGATTATGAAGCTGCCTGGCATTTTCCCGAAAAGTTTTGGGTCACGCCTCTTTATCATGACGCTCATTGCTGGGCTCATTCCCATCGCGATCTTCAGCATTCTCATCGAAACATACGGAACCAAATTTCAGGACGAGGTACAGCAGGCCATACAGGAAGGATATGAGGATGGCTGGGCCAGAAGTTCCACGCTCCTCACAAGGATAAGCGAAACATCGATACGCCAGAAGGCATATGATATAGCCGCACAGCTCGACCTCACGCTCCAGTCACATTCCTACATGACCCTGAACGATCTTCGCCGTGATAAAAAATTCCGCAACCTGGCTGTCCAGCGCATAGGCAAAACGGGGTACACCGGCCTGCAGGAAACAAAAACAGGAGTCATACGTTTCCATAAAGAGCGCAAGCTGGAGAATACCGGTACAGAAAAATATGAACAATCTCTCCCTGCATACTGGGAGATCATCAAGACAAACCGAAGCGGCAAACCTGCGGGTGGTTATTTTGATTGGATCGAAGAAAACGGGACGGTTTCTAAAAAATATATGTACATCGTGCCCCTTTCGCAGTCGACCTCCGACGGGGTACGTCTGAGCGTTTTTGTCACTGCCCACCTTGATGAATTTACCAGTCCCACCCGCGAAGCAAAGGCTATCCAGAAAAGAACTGCCACGAACCTGACCGGCACTGCCGGGAGCCTTTTCGGTTCTTTTCGCGACAGAGGTTTCATCTTTATGGGAATGGGCATCCTCCTGGTCTCCTTTATCGCCCTTGCCATCGGCATGTACTTTTCGCGCGGGATCTCACGTTTAAGTGATGCAACAAAAAAGATCAATGACGGCGATTTCAATGTATCCGTGAAACCGGTGCTGTCAGGAGAGATCAGAAAACTGATGGAAGATTTCAACAGCATGGTGGGCCGTCTGAAAGAAACCACGGTTTCAAAAGAACTGCTCCAAGAGAGCGAAAAGAGGCTTGTCGAGGCCAATGGGGACTTAAGAAACGAGATCGCCATACGATCTCTGGCGGAAAAAGCCCTCGCCACGGAAAAGGAGCGGCTTGCGGTAACACTCAGGTCAATCGGTGACGGTGTCATTACGATTGATACGAACGGCAGGGTCATCCTTATCAACAAGGCGGCCGAACAGCTCACCGGATTCTCACAGGAAGAGGCTCGCGGTAAACCCCTGGGCGATATTTTCACGATGAAAGACCAGGAAACAGCCGCTGGCAATGACCCTGTCCGGACTATCCTCGAAACCGGACAGGCCCTCTCGCTTTCCATATCGGGCACGCTCGTAAGCCGTTACGGGACGGAGCATTTCATATCGAGAAGCGCTTCGCCGATCCGAAGCGAAGACGCCACTCTCATAGGTGTCGTCATCGTGTTCCGCGATATCACTGAACAGCGCAGGATGGAGGATGAACTCCTGAAGATACGCAAGCTCGAATCCATCGGCACTCTTGCGGGCGGCATCGCCCATGACTTTAACAACCTTCTCGCTGTCATCCTCGGCAATATATCCTTCGCGAAAATGCTCCTCAATGCCGACGAAAAAGCCATGAAAAGACTTGACGAAGCAGAGAGGGCTACCGTCAGGGGCAAAGACCTTTCATATAAACTGCTCACATTTGCCAGGGGAGGCACACCGGTCAAGAAACTCACTGTTCTCGATGAACTTATCTATGACGCAGTGGATATCACCCTGGCCGGCTCAACAACGCGATGTGTCTTCGAAATCCCCGACGATCTTTACAAGGCCGAAGTCGATGAAGGACAGGTACGGCAGGTCATCCATAATCTTGTCATGAATGCACGGGAAGCCATGCCCGAGGGGGGAAACATTACCATACGGGCGGAGAACATCGATCTTGCGCGTCCGAACGGGATACCTCTGCCTCCCGGCAATTACATCTGTATATCCGTTGAAGACACGGGTACCGGTATCGATGAGAAATCACTCGAACGCATCTTCGACCCCTATTTTACCACCAAGGAAATGGGGAGCGAAAAGGGCATGGGCCTGGGCCTGGCGATCTGCTACTCCATAGTCAAGAACCATCACGGATATATAACTGTCAAATCCAAAAAAGGTATTGGTACGACAGTTTACGTCTATCTTCCGGCACGGGTCCTGCTGGAGGACATAGAGCCCAATCAGGCCCCTGTATATACCAAAAAAAGAAAAAAGATCCTTTATATGGATGACGAGGAACAGGTCCGGGACATGGCCGGACAGATCCTCAAACACATAGGGTATGAGGTGGAGTTTGCACGCGACGGCGCCGAAGCTATCGCGCTCTTTAAAAAAGAGTTCTCTTCGGGAGGCGCATTCGATCTTGTCATACTCGATCTCACCGTGCCGGGCGGTATGGGAGGCCGCGAGGCGATGCAGAACCTCCTCGCTATCAACCCCAATATAAAAGCTGTCGTTTCAAGCGGTTATGTCAATGATCCCATTGTTGATGATTACAAAAGATTTGGGTTTTCCGGCGTTGTGGCGAAGCCGTATTCTCTGGAACAACTCCGGAAGGTCATCGATATGGTTCTTTCCAACCCACCGGGTTGAATTTTTACTGCTCTTGATTTATAATAACGACAACCCTGAAGGGGAGTAGCTGATAAAGATAGGGTCAACAGTTCGGAGTGTAACTCCTGGCCTTATCGTTGGCGACTGACCCGGGCCCCCAAAGAGAACAAGCATCGGCCCGGGACTGAAGATGCCGATAAGCGAGACCTTTGGCATGATGCCGAAGCGTTTCGCTTTTTTATTATGGTCTTCAGGGAAAAGAACTGGAACCAAACTCAAGGTTTTGCAGTTCCTTTGGAAATGGAATAATATAAGTGTGAGTTGGCCAGTATAAAGGGGAGTAGCTTTTATCGGCACCATCGTCAATACGTCGGCGTCACACCGACCGGTATGCCGGTTAGATATGCTAACGAGCGAGACCTTTACCAGGACCACGATCCGGTAAGCCTTTGAGGCGCCGGCTCGCTGCATCACCGGAAAGGAGAAAACGATGAACGATCAATGTTATCACCAGCAGCGGATGGAGTCGATCTATGAACACCTTGATACAACGGCAGACGGCCTGAGCGCTGCGGAAGCGGAAAAAAGACTCGCAAAGTACGGCCCGAACGAACTAAAGGCAAAAAAGAAAAAAACACCCTTTTTCATGTTCCTTGACCAGTTCAAGGATTTCATGATCCTTATCCTCATCGGGGCAGCAGTTGTGGCGGGCATCATCGGAGAACTCACCGATACGCTTGTCATCATTGCCATTGTCATTGCCAACGCAGTGATCGGGTTCATTCAGGAATACCGCGCCGAGAGGGCAATTGAGGCATTGAAGCAGATGGCAGCTCCCATGGCAAACGTCATACGGGACGGGTCCGTGCACTCCGTCAACTCGAAGGTGATCGTGCCCGGCGATATAGTTCTACTCGAAGCCGGAACCATAGTGCCTGTGGATATGAGGATAATTGAATCCGCCCAGCTGAGGATAGACGAGGCGGCGCTTACCGGAGAATCGGTCCCCGTCGAGAAAGCGGTCTGTGAACTGTCCGACCCGGGGCTCTCCATCGGTGACAGGACCAATATGGTCTACAAAGGAACAATCGTAACGTACGGCAGAGGATCGGGCATTGCTGTCGCAACGGGAATGCAAACAGAGCTCGGCAAGATCGCCTCCATGCTGCAGGACGAGGCGGAGGTAAGAACGCCCCTGCAGAAAAGGCTGACCGTCTTCGGCAAGAACCTTGCCATTGCCATCCTTTTCATCTGCGCCATCGTTTTCGGCATAGGCCTGCTCAGAGGCGAGAAGCCCCTGCTCATGCTCCTCACCTCCATCTCTCTTGCCGTTGCAGCCATTCCCGAGGCGCTGCCCGCAGTGATCACCATCTCGCTGGCCCTGGGCGCCAAGAAAATGGTCAAAAAGAACGCCTTAATAAGAAAGCTTCCCGCCGTTGAAACGCTGGGCTCGGTGACCTACATATGTTCCGACAAGACCGGCACGCTAACGTACAACCGCATGACCGTTGAGGAACTGTACACAGACGGCAGGTTGATAAAGGCTGGCGACAAGGCGGCGCGAGGTCTCACCTATTTCATGACGGGCATCGCACTTAACAACGATTCGCAGGAGAACGCGGAAGGGGCCTTCATCGGCGATCCGACGGAGGTGGCCCTCTGCCGTGTCGCGATGGAGCACGGATACCACAGGGGCAAACTGGAGACGGAATTCCCCAGGGTAGGAGAGGTGCCCTTCGACTCCGACCGCAAATCAATGACCACAATTCACCGGCAAAGCGACGGGAGCTACCTGTCCTTCACAAAAGGGGCACCCGACATACTCATTGAAAAGGCATCCTCGGTATGGTCAGATGGAAAACCGGCGGAAATACGAAGGCCGGACCTGCTTGCGGCCAACGAAGAGATGGCCGCCAGGGGCCTTCGCGTCCTCTGCATAGCCATGAAGAAATGGGACTTTATGCCCGACGTGTGCCGGGTGGATGTTGTCGAGAACGATCTCATCATCCTTGGCCTTGTCGGAATGATGGACCCGCCTCGGGATGAAGCAAGGGAAGCCGTCGCACTCTGCAAGAGCGCCGGGATCAAACCCGTGATGATCACCGGAGACCATCCGGTCACAGCCTCGGCCATCGCAAAACGGATCGGGATACTCGGCGAAAACGACGGTATCATAACCGGTGCGGCCCTGGCCGGGCTAAGCGATGAAGAATTTGCTACAAAGGTTGAGCATATCCGCGCATACGCAAGGGTCGCGCCCGAGCAAAAGCTGAAGATCGTCAAGGCGCTCCAGGAAAGACACCAGTTTGTCGCCATGACCGGTGACGGAGTAAACGACGCCCCCGCCCTTAAACGCTCCGATATCGGTGTCGCCATGGGAATTACCGGCACGGATGTTTCCAAGGAGGCCGCCCACATGATACTCCTGGATGACAATTTTTCAACGATCGTCCAGGCGGTGAAGGAAGGAAGGAAGATATACGACAACATTCGAAAGTTCATCAGATACCTCCTGACAACCAACACCGGCGAGATCATGACCATCTTTTTCGCGCAGCTTCTTGGTTTCCCTATTCCTCTTCTGCCGATACACATCCTCTGGATCAACCTCGTCACCGACAGTCTGCCCGCCCTTGCCCTTTCAGTGGAGCCTGCCGAGGATGATGTTATGCGCCGCCCTCCAAGAAATCCGAAAGAGAGTATCTTTTCCCACGGGCTTGGCATACAGACGGTCTGGGCGGGCGCGTTCATGGCCTTCCTTGTCCTTGCCGTTCAGTACGTATCCATTAAAACAAATACCGGGGAATGGCAGACGATGGTCTTTACAGTGCTTTGTTTTACCCAGCTTGCCAACGCCCTCGCGATCCGGTCCGACAGAAAATCCCTCTTCAAACAAGGACTTTTTTCGAACAAGGCACTCCTTGGCGCCGTTTTACTGTCTATCCTCATGCAGCTTGCAGTTATTTACATTGTACCATTGAACGCCATTTTTAGGACCCAGCCCCTGAGCATCGCCGAGCTCCTGCTGTGTATCGGTATTTCATCGCTGGTGTTCTTTGCGGTTGAGGCTGAAAAACTGATCCATCGTATAACCGAACGGCGTGAAAAAAGAGGAGGTTGATTTCAGCGCAGGCACTCTTTATAATGTGTAGGCGGTTACAGCCATGGAAACAGACACGATCAAGAATGCATATGTTTCGTACTTCGATGTCCTCGGATTCACTTCGCGGTTCATTTCCGGCGATCTCATGCACCGCTATGAAAAGCTCATAGCTGCCATCGATGAATTGAACGACAGGGACGTCACCTATTTCCTTTTTTCCGACAGTATCGTGGTTGTCTCTGAATCGTTCAAGAAGGTAAGGGAAACGACACGCTCCATTTACACATGGGGCATCCTCAACGACTTCTGGCTGCGGGGGGGCATTGCCCGCGGCGACGTAACCGGTCTCGATTTCTCGGGGGTCATCAACGAGAACAGGATCATACTTCCCTTCCTCGGCGAGGGTTACCTCAAGGCCTACAAACTCGAATCAACGCTGAACATTTCCGGGATTGTCCTTGATGACATCTTTTTCGATCCCGGAAAGGAATGCGCCGCCCTGAGAAAAAATATCGATTATGTTGAATACGTGGAATACCTGCCAAAACGGGGATATGAAGATAAGAAGCTTCTCCTGCTGCCAAAGGAAGGATCTCTCAGGCAAATAGTCGACACCATGTATTTTGAAGAAATGCTCAAATCCCATGTCGACGATATCGACAAGTACATCAATACCTTTATATTCTTCATCGAAACCCTTCTCAGAACGGCGGACAACGAGACGATCGTCAAGTTCCTCGACAACCTGCTCAAGGAGCTTGAACTGCATGGCAGCCACATCCTCATACCCAGCAAGGTTGTCATCATTTTCGTGGCTGTTATCGAAGGGCTCATCAAACGTTTCAGGACGGGCACCTTTAATCTTGTGCCCGACAATCCCCGGGAGATACTTGAAACCTATATAGGCAACATCATCGGTACCTTGAAGATTCAGGGATATCTCCCCACATTCGTCGATTACGTCCTTGAATACGACAAAAAAAGGCACACCACGGTTTACAAGGACATCAACAGCCTTCGGGCAAACTGGTCGGGATTCCACTAAAAAGATGGCTTGAACCGCTTGAATAGCTTGAACCGCTTGAGCGTAAAAAATCATTGAAAGAATAGCTTGAGTGCTTGAGATGCAAAGATATGAAAAAAGACAGGTCATGCGTAACGAAGAGCCCGGAGATGGTATATTTGTTCGTCGCTCCCCGCGCACGGATCCAATGTCCCGCATCCGCGGGGCCTCATCCCTTTTGCTCCCACGCTTCTGACCACACCCGGCCGAGCGCTTGCGTCCTCTTAAAGGGATGAGGCCCCGCGCTCCATTACTTCCTGAAATCCACAAATCTGACAAACTTCGCACTATACAAGCTTTTATGCGGTAATGAACAGTTTTTCTATTGCATAACGGTGAAGATTTAGAGAAAATGGATAAGCAGTTACGGGCGGGCAACCAACAACACGATATCACAAAACAAATCCCCCAAAACAAGGACCAATTTGACCGGAGGTCGGCGGCAGATCACAACAGCGATGGAACGGGCTTGATCGATATCGCCAGTTTTCCAAGCGTTGGTTCAAAAAAAGGAACAGTAGGATATTGCTTGATGAGAAAAAATTGTGTTGACCTCCCCAATAACCCAGCCAACTTTTGTGTTCGTCCACTTCGTGATAGAGTTGACATATTAGATGGGGGTTATCGGCAAAATAGTGGAGGACATCCATAGACTGCTACAGGTAAACAGGGTGATCTCTAAATGACAGATAAAATTGCAATCGCTTTTTTTGCACTTTTCAGTTTCTTGAGTCTTTTTGTCATCATCATCTGCACTTCGGGGGTAAATCCTTTAAATGCGGCAGCCTTCTTAGGATCGATAGCCCTGGTTATTATATTTTTCCTGTATCTGATACACCTTCGGCGAAAGAACATCGATGGCTTTTTAGTTGCATATTATCCTTCCGTTCAGGAAAGAGAACATCTTTGCCTGCCTTTTCATATATTGCCTTACATGCGGATGATAGGGCACTCTTTTTTCTTTACCCTCTTCTGTTTCTTTTTGTATATGTCTATCGTTAAAGGTACTATCCAAAGATTCGAAGTGGGGTTTATGGTGATATCGCTGCTTTTGATCGACATTTTGTTTATCTTGCTCTTCATACGCAAACGCCTGCTGGCAGGAGCGGCGATCGTAGACAAGCGTATTTGCATCTGGAAAAACGTATTCAATCCGCTCACGCAAGACGTTCCCCTCGACACAATTGAAAAGGTGTTTGTTATCAATACCCTTTATGGTTCGTTTTTAAGGATTTCCTGTACCGATGGAAAGAAGTATCATTTTTCCGGTATTTATAACACCCGGGAAATTCACTACAGATTGAAGACTGAAAAGGATACAAACAACTATTCAATGAAGATCTTTCCCGAATCACCGGATACGTTCTTATGGGAGAGAAAAGATGTTAACAAAAATTAAGAGTTCTCGACATACTCCTTTTTGACTTTCTACTGATCACTGTTTCCCGCAATTATAGCGATTAAAATAGCATCGTTATGGAAACTATTATGTTATATCCCGTAACCTGTGCTTTTTACAAAAAGGCCATACTCTTGATTTGAAGGTGGAACTGGAAGTTTTTTAGCACCGGCATGGATTTGGAAAAGATGGATAAGGGATCTCATTTGCTTCTTCCTGTGCAGAAAGAAAATTGTTACTTTTAAAGATATTATAGTTTACACATGGTAATCATTATTTATTATTACTTGCTATTTCATAATATGCCCTGTATGATAACCAGTAAATTCGAAAAAAAGACCATCGTATATTGTGTTGCTGGTCGCATTTCTATAACGGCAGCAAAGACGGAGTTGTAAAAAATGGGGGCGAATGAAACCTGGTTCAGGGTTTGTAAGTGGTCTTATCAGCAAGGCTATCGCGTGGACGTATTTTAATAAGGTCGTCATAACCGGAAAGGGGAATATTCCTCTTAATGATCCAGTATTGTTTGTGGCAATCCATCGCAACGGCGCTGTTGATGGATTTGTACTATCAAAAGCAATAAAGGATGCCCGCTTAATAATAGGGAAGAATATTTCAAAGTCCCCCATAGTTAAACTTCTTTTTAACAATAACATAGACGTATACCGTCACCCACGCTCAATCGCGCAACAAAAAGAAAATCTGATGCAATTGAAATATACCGCGGAACTGATCGAAAAGGGTGAGAAAATAGTTATTTTTCCAGAAGGCACAAGTAAGCTCGGGCCCACTCTTTTGCCGGTCCAAGTTGGTGTTGCGCACCTCATCGCCCTTACCCTGAAAATCTTACCGGAAGCCAGCCTTAGAGTTATTCCTGTCGGACTTCATTACTCACGCGGATATGAGTTTCGGAGCGATGTGGAGATATACTTTGGTCCAGCCAGAACGATCACTCGCAAACAATACAAAAATCTGGACGAGCTGAAGGCGCTTGTCGAATCGCTACTAAAAGAGGTTGCGGTAACCTTTCCCGATGAAGCGAATCAGAAACTTGGAGAGCTATTTGCAGATACGGTCCTTCATATATCACCATCAATGTCTCATCGTAACATTTGTATCCAATATACGAAGGGGGGAATCCCCCCGGAACTACTATCGGAAATATCCAGACTAACAGGCTCTGCAAGACATCCCCGTCCACCGGCAGCATTTCAGCATTCTATGGCGCTGCAGGTTGTGTTGCTTTTGATCCTGACACCTCTCGTTGCTGCCGGTTTCGCCCTAAATACCGTTCCTTTGTTCGGAGCGTTTCTGGCCGCCCGTCGTTTTGCCGATGATGATAATACAATTTCCCTTTGGCGAATTATTGCAGGAGGCTCGTTACTGGTTTTTCAGATAATTGCGTGTTTACTTTTGTTGTTGATATTGCCTTCGCTGTCATCCTTTTTAATGGCAGCGATCTATGCCGGCCTCTCGCTTCTGGCCATGAAAATATATCGGCAATGGAAGGATGGGGCGAGGCAATTTCTCACCATGTGTTCAGCCCGAAGAAAAGATGCTCTTATTCTCAACCGCAGGATAAAGATATGGCTAAGCCAGCTAACATAGCAGAAAATATTTCTTTGACTTCCATCATGATCCACGAAGTCTTGATGTGTGCGATGTGTCTCCAGATCGCGATAAGGTTGATCTTTCATTCTGGAAGGTTCGAATGGGCCATGGCTTATTTTTTTTGCATTCTCGTTTATGGTCTATTGATCAGATTTGGGAAGGCAAATAAGAATCCGGTCTTTTACCGAATACGTTTATTATGGAACGTGATTGCCATGAATTTTGCTTTCACCAGTATC
This sequence comes from Deltaproteobacteria bacterium, assembly GCA_022711595.1. Lineage (GTDB taxonomy): Bacteria > Desulfobacterota > Syntrophorhabdia > Syntrophorhabdales > Syntrophorhabdaceae > Delta-02. Next base: position 96,342 of record JAKLET010000003.1, on the reverse strand, counting down.
AAATCGATTGTCCCGCTAATTGGCGCACCAATTAGTGACAGCGCGCTCGCAAATATAGATGTTTTCATTATCGGCCAGGACTTGAGCATATTAGCCCAGACGGTTTACTCAAAACCATTGACAGAGATCATGAGCCTGGGATACATGCTCTTTATCGTCTTCCTTTCCTTCGCATTCCTCTACTACGGATCGGGTGACATAAGAAGGCTTACCGTTTTTTGTGTGGGGATTTTTTCCCTATACGGGATTGGGATTTCAGGCTATACAATCGTCCCGGCGGAGGGGCCTTATGTGCATTTCGCCGAGTTGTATTCAAAGCCTATCGAAGGATATTTATTTACGTCATTGAACGCCCTTATGGTTAAACTGGGATCGTCGCGGTTCGATGTTTTTCCCAGTCTCCATGTGGGGGTTGGGTTATATCTGCTTCTCTTTTTCCGCCGTTGGAGCAGGTCTCTATATCATGCATATCTGGTCCCATTTATTCTGCTTACCATTTCCACGGTCTATCTTCGCTATCACTACGTGACGGATATTCTGTGCGGTGCACCTCTCGGTGCCCTTTGCTATTGGGGAAGTGTCGTATTTGCAAAACGCATCGGGTTTACGGAAGACCACAGTATTTCAAGGGAGGAAGATTATGATTTTCAGCCGGCTAAGTGAGGATGGCAGCATTCACGAAGATGGTGGCAAAGGGTACAATCTGAAGCGCCTCATATCCAAAGGCTACAATGTTCCAGACGGAATCGTGATCAGGGCTTCCTTCTACAGGGATAACTACCCTGTCTACCCTGCATTCGATTTCGATAACGATACCCTTCTCGAGAAACAATGCCGAGAGATGCGCAATAGTGTACTGGCCCGGGAATTCGATCAATCCGCCAAGAAGCTCATTCTCGAAGAGTTGAAACGGTTCGGTGAGGGAAAACGTTTTGCGGTCCGGTCGTCCTCGCCCTTCGAAGACCTCTCGTCGGCCGCCTTTGCCGGTCAGCACGATACGTTTCTGAACGTCGATTTGAATGACGTTCCCGGAAAGGCAAGGGAGTGTTTTGCCTCGCTCTGGCTCAAACATGCCGTACTCTATCGGCATCATAACGGCTTTGATCAGGAAAGCGCGTCCATGGCGGTGGTCGTGCAGGTTATGGTCGATTCTGACATTTCGGGTGTCGCCTTTTCTGTCGATCCTGTGGGAGGCAACCTGGGACACGTCCTCATAGAAAGCAATTTTGGTGTTGGAGAGTCTGTCGTATCGGGGGAATCTCTCACTGATTCGTGGATAGTAGACATGCAGAAGAAGGAAATACTCGAACGAAGGATTGGAAGAAAAGAAACAAAGGTAACCCTCGCTAATACCGGCGGAACACAAGTCGAAGCCCTTTCATCAGACAAACAGGAAAGCCCTTCATTGGATGATGCTAAAATATTCTCCATAGCTGAGATGGTTAAGAAGATTGAATCGACATTCGGCGCTCCGCAGGATGTGGAGTGGGCCTATACCGGCAACGACCTTCATATTCTCCAAGCAAGGCCTCAAACCAGCATTCCACCACGATTTACCCGCGACGAATCGGCTGAAAGATTTCCCGAACCTCTCACTCCTCTTACATGGTCCTATGTGGATGAGGCCTTCAATATTTCCCTGGATCATTCACTCAAGCTCATGGGAATCAGCCTTCCCACAAGACCGTGGTTTTACTGTTCCGATGGATATGTGTACGGTAATCAGAATGCGGTCCAGCTTCTTGGTCTTTATCGGCCGGTTGATATGTCGAGTATGGAAGCGATCAGGAAACATATAGCTGAGATCAGGGAAAGATTCCAGTGGGTCATAGATCTGCCTCACCAATGGTTGCGCGACCTGGATCGATACCTTCTTGAAATGGGACGGTTATCCTCTGTCATATTTGATAAATTTGATATCGAGGATTTTCAGAAATATTTTCAAAGTCTTTTTAAGGTGTCCTGCGACTACTTTAAACCCAACATCGCCATCTCCATGACCCAATCCTTTCTCACCAGAACGCTCTTCGAGTATCTCATTCTCGTGACGGGCGATATGTTCCGCGCTCAAACCCTGGTGAAAAGCATACTCACGGACAACGGCACAAAAACCGGCCAGATCAACAGAGAATTGTACAAATTGGCCCAGGAGGTTAGGAAAAATGGCGAGCTTCGGGCACTTATCGAAAAGGATGCCAGACAGGTTCTGAGGTGTATGGATATGTTTCCTGAGTTTTCCAGGCAATTTAGAGGATTTGTAGCTCACTACGGTCATCGCGAAACCACTTTTGATTATTACAAGCCTACATGGGCGGAAGCGCCTGAAGTAGTGCTTTCGCTGATCCTGGTTATTGCCGAATCGAATCAGGACAGGCCGATCGATAAAGAGATACAGAACAGGAAGCGCCGTGTTGAAGCCATACAATCCGTCATGTCTGCCTCACCACCGGACCTGCATGTTTTTGTCCATGAATTGATCCGTCTCGCGGGTACTTTTACATGGCTTGACGACCTGGAGCATTTTGAAACAACAAGGATAAATCTTCTTGTACGGAGAGTAATTGCCGCATTTGGAAGACGTTTCCACCTCGATGATGAATATGATCTCTTCTTTCTTACGAAAAACGAGCTCGAATCTTTAACCACCTTCGATCTTCCCGAAGAAATGAGGGTAGCTATAAACAGTCGAAAAAAGGCATATCAGGAGGCAACGGTAACTGAACCAAAATGGGATCTGTCAACACTCGCTGGCGGCCAGTCTGAGCCTGGCGGTAATGAATTGAAGGGGGTACCAGGAAGCCCAGGCACTACAGAGGGAAGTGTCTATTTAGTGCGGGGTGTGGATGATTTTCCTAATGTTCCTCAGGATGCGATTCTGGTAGCGCGGACAACAAACCCTTCATGGACACCTCTTTTTTACAAATGCAAAGGCCTCATTACCGAATCAGGAGGTCCTCTTTCACATGGGGCGGTAACGGCCCGTGAATTGGGTATTCCGGCAGTAATGTTTGTCCGGGGCGCCCTGTCCATTCTACAGAATGGAGATAAGGTGCGAATCGATGGACAGCGAGGATTGGTAAGTCCCATTTCTTCTAGCAAGTAAAAAAAGGGATAATGCTGAAATGTGAAGATAAGAACTACCCTAAAAAACCTTACAGCCAATCTCGTAGATTTGACGGCAATATTTTATATCAATACTACATTATAAACGATAATTCGCAATTTTAATGACAGATCGAATGTTTGAATAGTAGGTGTACACAACCTCCGGTCTCATGGACCCGTCCCTTGAGTGGACACAAAAACGGCTTAATCGCTTAAGGCGGTTTGAACAGCTCGAATGCTTGAGCCGTTTGAACGCCAAAAACAAAAAAGATGGAAACGGTCTGCCCCCAGACCAGGGTTTTACAATCAGGTTTGCAATTTTGACCTTAGAAACCAAACAAACTGAATAAACCAGAGAAACAAGAAAAACCGTGGCTGACCTGTGTACGTAATAAGCTTCGATGCGAGCCGGAGCGCTTAGGCGGGTGTGGTCTGAAGCCAAGGAAGCGAAAGGAACGGGTCCGGGAAACAAATACGGTTTATCCGGTTTGTATGGTTTGTTCGGTTTGTCTGGTTAATAACCAAAGAAACTGAAGAAACCTTTTTTATCCCAGGACAACCGCATCGAAAAAAAACCTAGATCCCGGCCTTCGCCGGGATGACGGCAAAAGGAGTTTATCAACAGGCCGTGAAACGATTCAAACGGCTGCAACTATGATCTTTATGTCTTTCCTTTTTTCCCGCTCAAGCGGTTCAAGCATTCAGGCCGTCTTCTCACTGGCATATGAATGACTGGTTGGGGGCTATATAGCATGTCCTGCCCTTTGGAAAAACCCTGTGGATATTGTAGTCGACGGTACCGTTGCTGTAATGGCAGAACATGGCATTGCCGCGCACCGCATTCTCTTTTATTGAAAGAGAGAACTTGCTCTGGGCGGGTATCGAGTCCCAACCGGCGACGGCCGCGGAGGTCTTTATGGTAACATCCACGGCAATGCTGCGGGGACACGAAAAAGTCGGGCTCTGCTGCTGGGGTTTGCCCGTTTCCCCTGCGAACCCTGCAGCAGCGGTCCCGAAACAAATAAAGAAAGCAGCCGTCAAGATAAACGTTCTTCTCATCATAAGCTCCTTATACTTTCAAATTTGTATCCGATGGATATAAATGATCCCGCCGCTTGACCTGGGATCCTTCTTTAATCATCACCGTCTGCCCACTTTCCCTTACTTTTGCCTTTGCCCTTTGCCTTTTCTTTGCCCTTTCCTTTTCCTTTATCTTTCAACGCAAAATTGTCCTTTTTAAGGGCGTGGAACCCGGCTGAGCCGGGCTTGATGCCCATCTGTTTCGCTATGACACCCCAGCCCTTTCCTTTGTTGGCATCGTAAACCTCAACGACATTATCAACAGGTTTTTTTGTTATGTGCGAAAGGAGGATGGTCATGTACGCATCTGCGGGGGGCATCTTTCTGTTAAGCAGACCCTCTACGATTTCGGAGGGGACCCCGAAATGACTTGAGGTCCTGGTCACAAAACTCTTGAGATCGCCCTTCGCCTGCTCGTTTATTGCAGACAATCTTCTATCAACTGCGGCATCGCCTGTGCCGGGTGTAACTGTTGTGTTTGTTGAGATAACCGTCTGCGCCATGGCCGCCGGCGAACAGAAAAAAGCGGCGAGCACGAAAACGATGGAAATAACCCTGATGATCTTCATGGTATGCCTCCTTTTTTGCTTCTTTCCATCTCAGCCGGTCAATGAGCGTCCCCTTTGTGAAGGGCCCTGAAACCGGTATTTTTAAAGATACAACTTTCATGCAAGGCTGAAAAGAAATTTCTATTTTTGTGCGCCCCCGCTGTGGTACTATTATGTTTGAAGGAGGACCCGGAAATGACGATGAACCACGTTGACGGAAAGGACCACGGCAGCCTCGTTCTTTATACCCTGAGCACATGCATCTGGTGCAGGATGATGAAGGACTTTCTCGCTAAAACCGGTATCGGATATGATTATGTTGACGTCGATATCCTTGGTGATGAAGACAAGGCAAAGGCGCTCAGCGACCTGAGGTACTGGAACCCGAAATGCTCCTTCCCGTCGCTCGTTGTGAACGGTGAAAAATGCGTCATAGGTTTCAACGAAAACAATGTAAAGGAAGCGTTGAAGCTATGAGCGGCAACGGAAACGGCGATTCAAAGAACATCGATCTCTATTACGAAAAGCTCTTCGAAGAAGCGGAAAGATCGGGATATCACCTCAATCCCGATACCGGTTTCTCCAAGGCCCTCGTCACAGGCCTTTTGACCAATCTGAACCGCTACGGCTATGCCTGCTGTCCCTGCAGACTGGCCTCCGGAAAAAAGGAAGAGGACATCGATATCATCTGTCCATGCGATTACCGCGACGCAGACCTTGGTGAATACGGATGCTGCTTCTGCGCTCTCTATGTGACGGAAGCCGTACTGAAGGGCGACAAGGGCCTTTCTTCAATACCGGAACGCAGACCCGACAAGAATTATCGTAAAAGAACCGGCGAGGCGACGGGCGCAACAATAAAACCCCCGCTTCCCGTATGGAGATGCAGGGTCTGCGGATACCTCTGCGGCCGCGAGGAACCCCCGGGAACTTGCCCTATCTGCAAAGCCTCAAAAGAGCGTTTTGAGCGCTTTCTTTGACGGTCAAGGTAAGCCGTGAATAAAAAGACCCGGGTATCCATGGACAATATTGATAAAAAGATCCTGAATATGCTTCAGGAACAGCTGCCATTCGTCGAAAAACCCTTCGAAGAGATCGGGAAAAAAGTGGGTCTGACCGGCATGCAGACCATGGAAAGAGTGCTGAGGCTGAAACAGGATGGTATCATCCGCAGGATCGGCCCCGTGCTGGACCCGAAAAAAATGGGTTATACAAGCCTGCTGTGCGCTGCCGCGATCCCGCCTGAACACCTTGAAGAAATCGCCCTGGCAGTGAGCGCCGAGAGCTCGGTCACCCACAATTACGAACGCGACGGCGAGCTGAATCTGTGGTTCACCGTCACGATGAAGGCGAAAAATGACATCAACAGATTTATTGCGGACCTCGAAAAAACATATTCTATTAAAATATACCGGTTCCCCGAAAAGCGGACCTTTAAGATAAAGACACACTTTATCCTGAAATGACAGCCGGGAATAGAACGGAAAGGGCAATGACCGAAAGCACTGAGAAGGAAACAAATAAAAGCGTCTACCTCGTGGACGGCAATTCTTATCTGTACCGGGCATTCTACGCCACCCCCCATCTTTCCAACTCGAAAGGGACACCCACGAACGCCATATACGCGTTTGTGAGCATGATAAAAAAGCTTCGAAGCAGTGAGAGCCCGGACACGCTTATCATCGTGTTCGACTCCAGGGGGCCGTCGTTCAGGGAGGAGATCTCAAAGGAATATAAAGCCCAGCGTCCCCCCATGCCGGACAACCTGTCCCTTCAGATACCTTACGTGAAAAGGATCATCGATGCCATGGGGCTGCCGGTCATCGAGAAGGAGGGTTTCGAGGCGGACGATATCATTGCGACCATCACGGAACATTTCAAAACACACGATGACGTGACAATCTCCATCGTAACGAGCGATAAAGACATGATGCAGCTTGTCGGGAACAGGGTGCGCATCCTCGATTCCATGAAGAACCTTCTCATAGGCGAGGCTGAGGTCATAGAAAAGTTCGGTGTCTCTCCGGTCAACATCGTCGATTACCTCTCGCTCTGCGGTGACAGCTCCGACAACATTCCCGGCGTACCCGGGATCGGCGGAAAAACCGCCCGCGAACTTGTCAGCACCATGGGATCGGTCGAGGACATATACGGCAACCTCGATGCCGTCAGCAGAAAATCTGTCAAAGAAAAACTGATCGCCGGCAAAGACAAAGCCGAGCTTAGTAAAAAACTTGCCACGCTCAGGTACGACGTTCCCATCGATACAGGCGTTGAAAACCTTTCGCAGCGTGCCGAAAACCCCGAGGCGCTGCGCGGCATATATCGTGAGCTCGAATTCACCGCTCTCTACAGAGAGATCAGGATCGAAGGGGCCGCCCGAAAAGAAGTGAGAGAGAAAACTCTTGCGGAGTTGAACATGGGCCGTGTTGCCGTCGCGGCATCATTCCAGGGGAAAAATGCAGGCAACCTCTGCCTCGAGGCCTTTGCCGCCTCCGACGGAGAGGGCGTTTTTCTCTCAGCCGGAATGGATGATCTGTCTGCCGTCCTTTCCGCCGCCCGGGAAGTTATCGTGCACAACGCGAAGCCTTTTTTTATCATAGCCGGTGAATCGCTTCGCGGAAAAAAGATCTTTGACACCATGCTTGCGGCATATCTCGTGAACCCCATGCGCAAAGATTACTCGCTCGCGACCATCCTGGAGGAGTATTCCGACTCCGGCATCACGGCGGACGGTATGGTGCCGTCTCTTCGCGACACGGCACCTTATATCTGCGGCCTTGCCGATACCCTCCTTTTAAAGATGGAGCCGCTGGCGCTCACCGGTCTTTTTTTCAGGACGGAGATGCCCCTGGTCGAGGTCCTCGCCGATATGGAACTGGCCGGGGTCAGGGTGGACAGAAAAAAACTCGGAGAGCTGTCGAGAGAATTCGACGGGCGCCTCACGGGTATCGTGAAGGAGATATACAGCCATTCCGGGGAACCCTTCAATATCAATTCGCCGCAGCAGCTCTCCCGCGTCCTTTTTGATACCCTTGGGTTGATCCCTGTCAAGAAAACAAAAACAGGTTTTTCGACGGACACGGAAGTCCTGGAAACACTTTCCGTAAATCATCCTCTGCCGGGCAAAGTCCTGGAATACCGGACGCTCACGAAGCTCAAGAACACTTATATCGATGTGCTTCCTGAACTCATAAATCCTCACACGGGAAGGATCCACACCACCTTCAACCAGATGGTGGTGGCAACTGGCAGGCTCTCCAGCAGCGACCCCAATCTTCAGAACATTCCCATACGCGGGGAAGAAGGCCCCAAGATACGCCAATCCTTTGTGCCAGGTGAAGGCTGTACGCTGCTCTCTTCAGACTATTCCCAGATAGAGCTTCGCGTCCTGGCGCACCTTTCCAAAGACCCCGAACTCATCAAGACCTTCCACGGGAATGAGGACATCCATTCCACCGTAGCCCAGGGAGTCTTCGGGGTCGGCATTGACGGCGTCACGCAGGACATGCGGCGAGTCGCCAAGGTCATCAACTTCGGCATCATCTACGGCATGAGCGCTTTCGGCCTTGCGAAAGAGCTCGGCGTGACCCAGAGAGAGGCCCAGCATTACATTGACGGGTACTTCGAAAGGCACTCGGCAGTGAGGGCCTTCATGAACGACATCATCGATCAGGCCCGCCGGCAGGGATACGTGAAAACGCTTTTCGGAAGAACACGCTTCATACCGGAGATAAACAACAACGATCAGGCCGTACGCCAGCTCGGTGAACGGGCGGCCATGAATACCCCCATCCAGGGCACCGCGGCGGACATCATCAAGCTGGCGATGATAAACATCCATCATGCTTTAAGACAGCGCGGGCTCTCTTCAAAACTCATCCTGCAGATTCATGACGAACTTCTCTTCGAAGTCGTCCGGGATGAAACCGACATCATGGAAAAGCTGGTCAGGGACGAGATGGAAAACGTGATCTCCCTTGACGTACCCCTCACTGTTTCCATCGGAACGGGGCATAGTTGGGCCGAGGCCCACTCTTAGGATAATCGGAAACAACAGCGAGCAGTTCTGCGCAGGTCACAAAAACAAAGACTGAGAAATAAACCCAGAAGAGAAAGGCTATGAACACTCCATAGGTACCGAAAAAGGCCGTGAACCTGCCTATGTAGAGAACAAAATACTGGAAAAAATACTTTCCCAGGTGCCAGAGGACCGCGCCGGCCAGGGACACGAAAACAAGCTTCCTGCCCTGCCTCACCGGCGTCAGGAAATAATACAGAAAAAAGAACATGCCGGCGACCAGAAAAAGATCCAAAACGGAAAAGAACTGCACCACCGAAGCCCTTGTGATGATCCCGCCAAAGGCCTTCACCAATCTCCCCTGGATGATGACGGAGAAGATGAAGCTGAAAAAAATGAGGGTCTGAATGAAGGCAAATGCCAGGGTGAGCAGGAATTCCTCCTGTTTGCTCTTTATGAATCCCTTGGGGCTTTTGCCGAACATCAACTGGAAAGAAGGGCGAAGCACGGCGAACAGCCGGGACGTGAAGATAAAAAGGAAGATAAGACCCAGGGGCCCTGAAAGTCTTTTTGACAACGATATGACATTGAGCTCCCTGAGCAGCTTCTTGACGATGACCGCATTATAGGGCGCCGGAATGACATTGGCAATGTACCTTTCCAGGTTCCCCGCCGGGTGGCCCAGATCGATGACGTAGCTGAGGATAAAGAATGAAAAGAGCGTGAAGGGTATAAATGTGAGCAGTATATAAAAAGAGATTGACGATACGATAATATTGGCGTGGTCCGCCTGGTATTTTTTAAAAAGCTTCTTCGTCAGGCCGGTGAATCCCTTCATGCTGATGCGGCCCCCGGCCATCTTTTCTATTACCGTCTTAACCATAATAAACTGTTCAGACCAGATTATCCCATTCCCATTTCAAATCAAAGAATTATCTGGAAAAACAAAAAGCATGCCTCACGCCCGCTCAACTGAAACCGTGAAGCGTAAGACCAAACTTTTTCAGAGTTTGAATGTTTATGAACCGTTTCAGGGAAAAGAAAGGTTTCTTTTTTAAGACGCTTCAAAAACTTTCAAACATTGAAACTATCTTTCACCCTATCCTTATCCTCGGGTCTGCCACCGCGTAGGAGACGTCCGCAACGAGGTTGCCGATGAGCGTCAGGAACGCCCCGATGACGAGAATGCCCATGATGGTTGGGTAATCGCGGGCCATGACGCTGGAATAGAAAAGCTGTCCCATGCCGGGTATGGAAAAGATGCTCTCGAAGATGACGCTGCCTCCGATGAGGCCCGGGACCGAGAGGCCCAGGATCGTTATAACGGGCAACAGCGCATTGCGCAGGGCATGTTTCTTGAGGACCATGCTTTCCGGGAGGCCCTTCGCGTACGCCGTCGTAATGTATTCCTGCCTCAGGACCTCGAGGAGGCTGTTCTTCATATACCGCGAGATACCAGCAAGGCTTCCCACGGCAGAGATACAAACAGGAAGCACAAGGTGCCTCGATATATCAAAGATCTTTTCAAACACGTTCATTTCACCGTAGTCATATGATTTGATCCCCGACACGGGAAAAAGCTCCAGGTAGACCCCGAAAAAGATCATGGCAAGGAGCGCCACCCAGAAAGTGGGCGCGGCATACCCCGCGAAAACGAAGGATGTGAGGAGCTTGTCCATGATCGTATCCTTGTAGCGTGCGCAATATATCCCTATGGGTATGCCGAAGATGAAGATAAGGCCCATGGCGAGCAGGTTGATAACGATCGTGATGGGCAGGCGCTCCTTTATCTTATCCATCACGGGGCGCCTGTCGGTCGCGAAAGAGGTGCCGAAATCGAGCCTGACGATCCTTTTGAGCCAGGTCCAGTACTGGACGTGCAGAGGTTTGTCCAGGCCGTAAATGGCGCGGATGCGTTCCCTGGCCTCTTTTGTGACCTTCGGGTTCATCTCCGCCTCGAGCATCCCCGGCTCACCCGGCACAAGGTGTATCACCGCGAAAGAGATCAGGGTGATCCCGAAGACCATGGGGATCATGAAAAAAAGGCGCTTAACGAGATATCGCAGCATTCGACTTATACCTCACCTGGTTCTCGGGTACATACCATTTGATAAAATTGTACATGATGCCGGCGGGCGCAGGTTCGACGGCCTTGAAACGTTTATGCAGCGCCACTGTGCTATAGGGGACAAAAAGAAAGGTGTACGGCTGCTCTTCGGCCAGTATCTCCTGGAAGCGGTCCAGGCACTTCTTCCTTTCCGGTCTGTCAAGGGTATGGCGGGCCTTCACAAGCACTTCATCCACTTCCCTGTTCTCGAAGGAAGTGAAATTAAGTTCCTTTGGGCCCTGTTTTGATGAGTGCCAGACATCGAAGGGGTCCGGGTCGTTGGGTATCGTCCAGCCGAGCAGGACAGCCTCGAAATTCCTTTTGTCGATAAAATCGTTGACAAGGGTCGCCCATTCAAGGACACGTATCTTCATCGTAATACCGACAGCGGAAAGTCTGCGCTGGATGAGTTCCGCGCTCTGGATGCGCACCGTGTTGCCCTGATTGACAAGGATGGTGAACTCAAAAGGCGCCCCGTTCTTGCGTAAAACACCGTCGGTGCCCCGTTCGAATCCGGCCTCTTTCAAAAGAGCCAGCGCCCTCTCCGGATTGTATTCGTATCTTTTCACGTTACCGTTATGCGCCCACATGTCGGGCTTGAAAGGACCCGTCGCCTCCACCCCCTGACCAAGCAGTATTCCATCTATGATCTCCTGTTTGTTGATCGCGCAGGCCATTGCCTGGCGAACTTTTTTATCCTTGAAAAAACCGTGTCGGAGGTTGTACCCGATGTAGGTATAAGCGGCGGCAAGGTATTTGTACCTGTTGAACTCCCGTCTGAACGCCGGGTAATCGGTCTGTTTAACATACTGCAGCGGCGTCAGACCCATCATGTCGATGGAATTGTTCTTCAACTCCAGGAACATGGTGGCGCTGTCAGGAATGATCTTCATCATGTACCGGTCAATGTAAGGTTTGCCCTCGAAATAATCAGGGTTCGCCGTGAGGATGACCCGGTCTCCGGGGACCCATTCGCTGAAGATGAAAGGCCCGGTACCGACGGGTCTCCTCTTGAGCGGGGAATTCGTGATGTCCTTCCCTTCGAGGAGATGGCGGGGCAGGACCGCGACTGACCAGCTGATGAGCGCCGGGGCGAATGGTTTGTCGTAGGTGACCTTGAATGTGTGATCGTCGGGCATCTCCGCCTTCTTGACAAGCTTGAAATCGCCTGAATATGGTGTCGGAGTTTTAGGGTCGATGGTGACCTTATATGTGTACATGACATCCCTGGCGGAAAACGGCTCTCCGTCGTGCCATTTGACGCCCTTGCGCAACCGGAAGGTGATAGTCAAGCTGTCTTTCGACACCTCCCATGATTCGGCAAGGTCGCCCACGATGTTGAGGTCCTTGTCGTACTTGACGAGGCCGTTATAGATATAGGATGCGATCTCGTGAGATGAGGAATCACTGGACAGGATGGGGATAAGGTTCGACGGTTCCCCGATGGAACCCGTGATGATCATGTCACCGTGTGCAGGCTTCCCGGGATCTTCGTAGAAGGCGGCGTCCCTTTTCTTGCCGCAGGAGAGGAAAAGAAAGAGACAGATGAAACAGATAAAGACCTTTTTATTCACCATGGGCGCAATTGAAGCTAATTCTAACAGAGACCCCCGTCAAAGTAAAGAATGGCGATGCCCATTTACGTTTCCATATCAAAGACAATGCCGTGGCGCAGATGAGAGCCTGACGCAGGCTTTTCTTAAGTCCTGGCCAGCTTTAGCAAGGCGGTTGGAAATATATAGGGAGGCAGCGAGGAAAAACAGCAAAGGTATGGCCTTTGATCTGAAGTTGGAACTATTTGTCCTGGTAGGCGCCGTCCTTCAGCCACAGATGGTTCAGCCCCCGTCCGCGCCTGCCTTCACTGCGCCGCTGGCGCACCGGCAGGGCGGGCACGCCGCTTACCATCATACCGGGTTCGACGTCCCGGGCAACGAGTGATCTCGCTGCAACGAGGGCCTCATCGCCGATCGTCACGCCGGACAATATTACCGATCCGGCATAAACTACGACGTAATTCCCCACGGTCACCTTCCCATAGGTACGCCTGGTGTGGTCCGACTCGGAGTGTGTATGGGTGAACACCTGCACGTTTTCGGCAAAACCCGAACAGCTGCCGATCTCTATGCCTCCTTTTGAGTCGAGATAGACACCGCGATTGAAAAAGACATCATCGCCCAGCTCGATGCCCTGACCGAAATTGAAACGAACGCCCTCTTCGGCGATAAGGTTCCTGCCGCACCTTTTGAAAAGGGCCCCGGCAATAATGCGCCGCATGGGGATGGAAAAACTGACGTTCAGGCAGATAGGGCTCCTGTCCAGCGCATCCCAGAGGAAATGCAGCAGGCGCTGGCTGTTCGTGTAACCGTAATCGACAACTTTCGGAAGAAGCTCGCTGTATAGTGCGAGCTCTCCAAGGGTCTCAACAGGAAAATTACTAACCCCCATGAAACCCAGTATCTCGGCAGTGCCCTTTTCATCAATACCGGCTCCAATGATCTTCCCGGCCCTTTCCAGCCTATCGCTTATATTCATTGACAGCCCCTTATCAAGCATAAAAATACATAGTGAATCCTATATAACATGGCAGTGACTGTCAACGGGAAATAGTCGGGGACAACAACGATTATTTATATACTTATATTACATTTCATTTATATAACCATTTTAGATATTAATTAGTCTGTTATTTAACTATATATCGCGCCTCAATTGGTTTTCGTCACGCCTTTTTAAGACCTGTGTTCGGGAAAACAACGGACTTGTAAAACTGTAAACAAATAAATCCAAGATATTATTAATAGCATTATATGTTCTATTTAAATACCACATTGTATATTTCTTAGTTATATTATTTTCTATTTATATAATGTCATAATAGAAAGTGTCAGTACCCGCCCGGTATGTTCCGCGCAACCGGGTCTATAAATGGACCTGATGCAATAAATGGCCCGCTGCAATGAAAACTGAAGAACCGGGAAGATAATGATTAATGATTGACAAAGTTTCCTCCCGCATCGCATAATGATAACGTGGATCTTTTAAAGGCAATCAACGAAAGAAGGAGCGTCAGAAAGTACAGGTCTGACAATATCCCCGACGAAATACTGGGCGAGATCCTCGAGGCGGCACGGCGCTCGCCTTCGTGGGCAAACACCCAGGTGTGGCGATTCATAGTCGTTAAAGACCAGAAGGTCAAGGAAGATCTGCGCGACGCACTCAGTCCCACAAACCCGGCCAGGGCAGCCATTGTCGATGCCCCTGTCGTCATTTGCGTCGCCGCGAAAAGAGGGGTTTCGGGCTGTCATAAAGGCACTCCTGCAACGGACAAGGGCGACTGGTTCATGTTCGACTCGGGCATCGCGATGGAACATATAGTGCTGGCCGCCTGGAATTTCGGGCTCGGCACCGTTCACGTGGGAAGCTTTGACGCAAAAAAAGCCGAGGAAGCACTGAAGATACCGGAAGGTTACAGTATCACCGAGATGACCCCCGTTGGCTATTTCGACGAAACACCAAGGGAAACCCCCCGCAAACCGCTTTCAGAGATCGTGTTCCTCGATGCATTCGGGGAACCATACCAGAAAAAATAGTTTTAACCGCTTGAAGGCTTGAGTCGCTTTAATGCCAAAGGCAAAAACTTATAAACAATGCAAATCCCGGTATTATTTGGTGGCAATCTCTCTCGAGCGACGGCTGTACCTGTTGCAGGTTGATGTGTCGAAGGGCAAAGGCAGGGTCATTCTTACCCTGCCTTTGCCCTTCGACAATTGGCCCAACTACTGATCGCTTATTTCTTGACGATCTCGACGCGCCGGTTCTTGGCCCTGCCATCTTCGGAGCGATTATCCGCAACCGGCTTCTCCTGCCCCCAACCAAGAGCTGTCAGCCTGGTCGCGGCAATCCCCTTTTGGACAACAGCGCTCATGACCGATTTGGCGCGCTGCGTGGAGAGGGTTTTGTTGCTCTGAGGTGTTCCCACATTGTCGGTGTGACCCTCGATGCTTACCTTGAGCTCCGGATGAGCTTTGAGAAGTGCTGCTATCTGTCCGATGATCGGCATGGACTCGGGTTTGATAACGGACTTGCCCGTGTCGAAATTGATATAAAGGGCCATGAAGCCGTCTTTCTTCAGCGCGCTGTACATGGCATCCGCTGTCACTTCCTGAGCCATGGGTGCTATTTCAAGCACGACCAGATCATAGTTGCGCCCCTCGTTGAAGACCTCAAGCGCAATCCAGGCCTCCTTTCCTCCCCTGGTCACCCTGAATGTGCTCCGTCGGTCTTCATCAAAAACAACCATCCCTCCGATATTTTTTACAGCATTGCCGTAATTGCGGCGGACCTGCAGGAAACTCGGCTGGGTCGATCCCTCTCGCAGAGAATATGAGATCTTTGTCATCTCTCCTTCTATGGTTTTGTTACCCTCTTTCACATAAAAATCGAAGGAGTTGAAGTCTTTCTTGCAGCTGCTGATATAGTAATTGTTCATTCTTGAAATCAAAGGATGGTCCTTGCAACCTTTAACATCTTTCTCCTGGCTGAAGGCAACTCCGACAGCCAGAAGCAACAGACACACAACGCTTGCCAGGATACGAATAGTGATTTTCATTATCATTCCCCTTATGTTTTATTATTTGAAATAGAATATACTTTTCATCCACTCGTGTGCGGGCGTTTCACTTGCTTGTTAAGAGCAGTCACCTTATAACCCTTCACCTTTGTTCTCCTGTCTCTTGTTCTTAATCCCTTGCCGCGGCCTTCTTCACGCCACTCGTTCCGCTCTATTTTGATGCCCGCCGCAGAACGGTCATCGTGCTGCCTTTAATAGCTGCCACCTTTCTTCACTTTACGATAGGCTTCTGGCCGTGCCGCCTGCCGCGAGAAAAACGGCCGCAACAACCGGCAAAACAGGCTTCTTGAACATTCTTGCTTCTCCGATGATATACGTTCATTTTGCATTGGACATCCGATCGCGCGTCTTGCCATTCTGGCGCTGATTGGCTTATCGTTCTCCGCCAGCCGATTCATTTTCCTGCAATTACGACAAGATTACAAGTGGAAAAACGCTTGCCGGACGAAGAACACTGGCATGGATGATCCTGAACAACCCAAAAATATGGGAAAGAACAATATTGCGCAACCAACAGATACTACGAGGGAAAGCAGGTATTCATCGGCACGTATCAATTTCTTTTTTTCTTGATTATGGTGCCATAGACTGTCGATTCGTATACCAATACCCCCTTTTGGTTCTCGATGGCAATTTCAAACTTTGCTGTCTTGCTTCTATCCTGCCACTTTTTAATCAACACATTCATCTCGTCATCCGGGTAGAGCTGCCCTCTCAATTTGGTATGTTCTATCATGCCAACTGGAATATCCCTAAGGTCCGGGTATAGAAGACGGACCAGGAGCCTTATCCCCTGGTTCAATATTTTCACGATGGCATAATTCGGATAAATTTGATAGCCCGGGATATGGCTTGAAAAATCAATATCGTCTTTTGCCAACAATTTATGGATCTTAAGATCGTTTGGGTAAACCGGGTCATACACCGCCCTATCGATGACAACATGTTCCTCGGACAATTTAAGTAATCTCCCGATCTGTTTTCTGTTAAGGTCCACAAGGTTCTCCAGTGAGTATCGCTCACTTTCCAGAAGGGGCAATCTGTTTTCCATACATTAAAGACGGTTCTTGGCACAGCTTAACTTCGTTCCTGCTTTTCCCTCACCAACCCTGCTGATAGTTGATTATACAACACAAGTTGAAGAAATACCAAGCGTCAGGCATTGCTCTATGGAGCCTGGGACATTCAGAAGACCGCTGATCATGCTGGTTGCAGGAACTGAATTGAATCGGGTCCTGAAGCCAATCGATATTGCGAATCAATGAAAGCGCTTGCAGGGCCGCGGTTGGATTTCGTGCCTGGCGCTTCGCTGTCACTAAAGGCAGCGCTTTTTACGTCTGCATATTTTGTGATTTCATGCACCGTGACAAGGCAAGCACAAGCTCACTGATATCTCTTCTCTTCGGGTCGACTTCCGGCGGTTCGACACCACAGTGGATAGCCAAAGCCCTGAGGAATCTGTTCGCCTCATCGCTGACAACGGGGTCAACCCTGAAACGGAGAAGCTGGACCTTCTTCAGCAATGCGCTCTCCTCTCCGTCCTTTGCCGTTAACAGGGTGCGCTCTATCATTCTCTCGACATCAAACTGAACAACACTGCGCAGCATCACGCGGTCCCCGCCATCATAACGCGCCAGCAGCTTGTCAAATTGCTGAAGTGCCCATCCGTCGATACTGCCCATATAACCGGCCGCTATGCCCGCGACCATCATTACAAAATGCCTCTGGTCCCAATCGACGCATTGTTTGATAAGGTCGCGGACGGTCTGTCTTTCTCCTTCCGATATGACAATATTTCCGACAAACCCGTCGCGCTCGTCAGAAACTATCTGGGCCAAAAGCAAAAGGAGCATCGTCCCTCCCCTGATCGTCTCTGTGGGAAGCATGGCCAGCTGGGCCTGTTTAAGCAGTTTTGGGAAATAGGAACGGATTCTATTGGTAAGTTCATCCTGCGTACTTCCCCAACGGTATGCCTGATGCAGACAAAAACCGATGAGCCCGCTGGCACGTGTTCCCATCACCCGGATCATTCCGTCCACATCGCCCGTTGTCTGGACCTTTAATTGAGCAACCACGTTGCGCGGCAGGTCCGACAGGATCCTTTCAATGATCGAACGCCGTGTTTCAGGTGAAAAGCCTGCCCAGTTCAAAAGGTATCCAGTCACGGCCTCGGCCTCCAGGCACTCGACGGGATCTGACACGATCTCGTATATCTTCACGCGGTCGAACACGAAAATATCGTTCATCACTTTTGATATGTATGCATTGACGATTTCATAGCGCGCGTCGTTCTCAAGGCCCAGCGTCCAAATATAAACGAGAAGGCTCTTGTTCACTTTTGTCAGGACCTTCAAAAGCATTTTGTAATCGTTCTTGAAGACCTTCGGGGCGTTGATCAGGTCATACAGGAGCGTCCTCAACAAAAGCCATTCGCTCACATCCACAACACACCTGTTGTCCAGGCTGCCTGTACGCAGAAAATCCGCCAGCTGCATATGATCGAAGCCGTCACTGCGCAAGGCCTCGATCAATTTGCCGTGATTAATGTTATTTCTCATCAAGGTGGTGTTCAGGCTCCGGACCGCATTCGATAGCTGTTCAAAATAAACGACTGTTTTCCCTCCATAACGCTCGTTCAAAGCTTCCAGCCTTTCCATGAACGTCTCTTTGAAGGAATAGTTCACGAGCATGATAAAATCATCAACGCGCTCCTGGCCTTCTTTGCCGATCATGGATTCCGACAGGCAGCGGCACTGTTGTTCTGCGGTTGATCGGGGAAACTCATAAAGCTCACGCACACCCTGTTGCTCCATGGATTCGTCAAAGCTTAAATAACGATTCCATGTTTTCATCATGGCCAGATGCATGTTTTTTTCTTTATCGCCTCTCCCTGATGACTGGAGCATGGCAAACATGATCGCATACCCCAGGCCTAAATAGACGGCGGGCTTCCAATCGGTCTTATTAAGCAAAGGATGAATATTGATGACAATATTTTTCCCTTCACACTCTATCATGCCCTGCCCGCAGCGGTCGCTGAAGTTTATTCTGTATCGTTGCGTCCACAGGTAATCCCCGTAACGGAAAGCATAATTTTTCACGACACGGTGAACAAAACCTGCAAGCTCGTTCAGGAACCCCGGGTTTACAGGCGGGGCGTCTGCGGAAACGTCGATCTCCAGACGATGCTCGTCATTGGCTGCAAAGATCCTGTTGAGCCAGATCCTTGTCGGACGGATGTGGTAAACATTGGGTTTATTGAAAATATCCAGCGAAGCCAGTAAAAGCTCGGGCCTGGCCCCGTACGAGTCGATCACGCGCTTCCATGATTCGTTCCTGGCGGTCTTCGGCTGATCCATGGCAAGGGCCGCGTAGCTCAAGACCGCAGTGGCAAAAATGTCCAGTATCTCCGGATGGACGAAAGGAATCGGTTTTATGTGATAAAAATACGGGATGAATAGACTCCAGTGTGCTTCAACGATAACATTCATCCCATTCAGAGTGACCTTTAATAGTGCCGAACGCCGGCCGACTATTTTGATGGTGACGGTTGAACCTGCGCACCCGGACAGGACAGGTGCAAACAGTGTCTTTAACCGCATATCGTCCAACACCCTCACCCTGTCGGCAACCGCCGCATTTTTCTTGAGAAGCGGCTGCTGCTCCGCTTCTGTGAGCAGAATAAATACATCTTCGCCTTTGTTCCTAAGGAATAAGAGATCGGGCAGATCAACGCTGTCTGCTACCGCAGGGTAAATAGTAACCTCGGCCCGTTTCTGACGTGCAGCAAGAGTATTTTGTTCAGGGGCAATTGATTTTTTCATGATCCCCCGGAAGAGAAACTGCCACCCGGGCAATGTCGTGAAATACCCGGATGTTTTCGTGTCGGCCTGAGCTGTATGACATACAGATCAATTATAGCATGGGCAAGGCCTTCTCAAAAAGCCATTTTATTCAGGTCACCTCGTAATTAAATACCTTTTGATTGTTTTTTCGTTCAAGCCGCTCAAGCATTCAAGCGGTTCAAGCTGTTCTTTCGTCAATCATACCCCAGCTCGGCGAGCCGTTCTTCCGTCATCCCGATATAGTGCGCCACCTCGTGCACCAGGGTAATCTCTATCTCCTCTTCCAGTTCTTCCTTCGTTTCACAGAACTCTTCAAGAGGTTCCTGAAAAAGGTAGATCATGTCGGGGTAGAGCGGGGGCATAGTCGCGGAGCGCTCTATGAGCGGGACACCTTCGAAAAGGCCGAGCGGCGGATCGTCGGGGTGTGCTCCCAGTTCGTGCATCATCTGCGGTGAAGGGCGTTTCTTCACCGAGATCACGATATTGTCGAGGTGCTCCCTGATCTCGGGGGGGATCCGGTCCACGGCCCGCGCCACGATCCGGTCGAACTCCTTTTCGTTCACCCTGACAGGCATGTCAGCTATATCACTCCCATTTTTTCCCCTGGGAATCAAGTCCTTCGAGGACAGCGACAAATTCACTGATGATGATCGCCGTCGCGCCCCATACTTTATGGCCGTAAACATCGAAGTAAGGCACTCGCCGCAGCGCGTCCTCCATCTGCCAGTCCTCAACGACAACGTTCTTCCCGTCAAGGAAATGCAAGACCGGCACCTCGAGCGCCTTTGACACCTCTGATGTCTGCAGGACAAAGGACGGCCTGTAGGGGATATGGGCAACATAGGGGTGAACGCAGAAATTGCTCGGTCCGATATAAAGGGGCGTCAGGCCGCCGATGATCCTTATATCCGTACCGCACACACCTATCTCCTCACAGGTTTCGCGAATTGCAGTGTGCGCGATCGATATATCACCGGGCTCGCGGGCGCCGCCGGGAAGGCTGACCTGTCCCTTATGGACCGCCACCGTATCGGTTCGGACCGTGAGAACGAGAAAGAGCTCTTGTGATTCGTTGCCCGGGTAAAGCAGAAGGAGCACCCCGCCCACCCCGGGCTGTGCCGCCCCCGGGGGAGGCATGAATTCCCTGTGCGAAGGGGCCATGCGCTGCTGGGCGTCATGCCCAGGCAAGGGCAGGCTAAGGGCATTTTCCAATTCCTCTGGTGTCAATATGATCCCGCTGTTCCTCATACGTTCACATCGGACGGTTCTGCTATCTGCCGATGAGACAGACGGAAACCTTTCCCATCTCCCCCGCTTTGACCATCGAGTATTTCTCCCAGAAAAGCCTGTCTATCTTCCAGAAGCTTTTGCTTTTATTCCTCGCCAGGAACTTTTTGAACTGACCCGGCCCTCCGTTGTACATAGCATACAGGGCCCTCGCAAGGGTGTCGTCGTCGAGGGTCTTTGCCTCCGGTTTCTTGAGAGCGTACCTGCGCAGGTAGAGATCGAGGATCTCGCATCCCACGCGTATGTTATAGCTCACGTTCCATCGCAGGCTGTCCACCTTGTATATGCCGCGCCATACCCTTTCGTTGATCTGCATCATCCCCACGGAACTCTGGTTGTATGACATAAGGGGCCGCACTTTTCCTTTGGAGCTGACGAACTGCCGCCAGCAGCTCTCCTGCCACGCAGTCGCGTAGACCATTTTCTGAAAAACATTATGATAACGTTCCGCCAGGACCTTCCTGGCAAAGATCTCACCGGCGCCCTGATCGAGTCCTTTCTTCACACGTTCCAGATAAGGTTCGATGTTGCTCTTTGAAACAAGCCAGAGCTTTATCGCGCTGACGGACGGCGTTGTCTGGGCCGCATTGGCGGGGATGGCAACAAAGGGTACAAAAGACATGAGCTGCGAGGGAATCCTCCCGCTCTCCCGGCCTTCGGGATCGTCGATCTCCATCACAGGGAATGAAGGTCCCGAGTCGTCGATGGTTTCGGTGAAACCAAAGAACTTCCTCAGGTCATTATTCACAGAGGGGGTGTAAGCAAGTGTCGGCGTGACGCCCGCCGGGCTCATGAGCTTCGCGAGTTGAAGCAGGGCGCCGCCGTTAATCTCCGGCCGTGCCGAAAGACCGACGGCGCTCAGGGCCGCCAGCGCATCGGATGTGGCGATGAGGGCAAGGTAATCCGTGGGGGAACCCGTGAATTTCCCGGCAAACTGCTTTTTGAACACAGAACCCAGGTCCTGCCATGTAGTGACAAACTGGTTAAAGATCAGATCCTGGTTCAGTGTCCCCTCTTCGAGCGCCTGCACAAAACCATAGCGGCTGTCGAGGAGGTTCTCCAGGATGCTCGAACGTTCGTTCTCAGGTACGGTTTGCCCCGTCAATGCCTGTATCTGGTAAACCAGGAAAGAATCCCAATCCTCCCAGTTCTTCGTAAGGCGCCCTATGGCATCGGGTGATTGCGGTCCTTTGTCTGGAGTCTTCGGCGCTGCGTCGACATTCATGACCATATCAAGTATCACACCCTGGGGACCGGTCCTGATGTTGTCTATGCGAAGCGTCGAAAGCCATGAATTGACCTGCGTCTTTGCCCCCGGTTCAAAAAAACCCGGGAGAAAACCCTGAACCCCCTTCACGGCACCGCTAAAATCAAGGCTTACTTTGCCAAGATAGGGGGTGAGGTATGTCTGGATAAGATTGGTGAAAACCATGTCAAGGGAAGTCGTGGTTTTGCCGGGGCTATACGTGTTATAACCTGCGGGCCGCATGCCGAGTTTCATAGTCTTCGGATCGGCCACAAGCTGCTGAAGCACATCGATCTTCCCCTGCCATTCACCCAGTTTTAAGCATGTCTTGCCCACGGGGAGCCCGGTCTGGAGCTTGATGTTGCTGATCAGCTTTAAGGCGGACTCACCCGGCTGCAGTTCCGGATCCCAGAGGTCCATCCGTGTACACCCATCGGCTGTATTGACGGGAACTGCCCGTTCACCGGGCTGATTGAAGGCCTGTTTGATAAAGGCCTGTTTGATAAAAGTATAGTCTATTGTCACGGGAAAGCGGACTGCCTGTCCTGCTCCGTACGAAAAACAGGGCCAGCAGATAAGAAAAAACAAAAAAAGAATGGATCCATGCGCCCCTTTTGCCGCAATCCGTATCATCAGCTGCTCCCCCTGGATTATTTTCGGCCGTTTTGTGATCGCCGGGCATCCCGCCAGGCCTTCGAGGAGTTCACGAACAACTCGAAACCCGGGGGCTCCGCGGTGATCAAAGGCCTTATTACACCTCTTTATGGGTAAATCGATATTATCTAAAAAACACCTATGCCCACACCAACCACGCCGGGATCGGAACCGAACGCCTCTGTCAGATCCCTTGAATCATACTCTATTTCATTTTCGAGGCGCGTGGTCATCTTCTTAATCGCATCCACTATCTTTATACCCACCTTGAACGGGTCGCTCGCGCTGCTGATCTGCTCCCTGGCCATGTCTTCAATGTTTTTTAATGCCAGTACAAAACTTTTGTCGATGGCTGCTTTCCCGGGGCTTTTCCGGACTGTCTTGCTTTTGCCCTTCACCGCCTTCTTTGTTGTCATGCAACACCCCCTTGACTAATCGATATATTATTTAACCCGTTAAAAATGGCCGTCATAATATCCGCGGAATGAAAGCCTCAAAGGGAACTCCATAATTCAATTATAGTGCGAATACACAGTTCGTCAAGCAATTAGCTGTTCATGCAGCAACACCGGCAAGGAGACCATGGGTTGACTTATCGGGCCAGATGACCTATAAACCTCATATGCCGATCAAATCCACCCAGGAGGAGTATATGAAGACATCGGGGGCCATTATTTCATGTCTGCTTCTTGCCTTCTTTGCCGCAGCCTGTTCGCAGAGCGTGCCGGGGCAGCAGACAGTCTCAACAGCAGGCAGGACCGTCACGATCAATATACTTGAACCGAAAGAAGCGCAGGCGTTGATACAGAAAAACAAGGGCAGCGCAGGGTTTGTCATACTTGACGTTCGCACCCCCGAAGAGTTCGAAAGCGGGCATATAGAAGGAGCGGTCAACATCAACTATCATTCCGAGGACTTCGTTGCAAGCCTTGACAAGCTTGATAAAAACAGGCAATACCTGGTCTATTGCAGGACAGGCAGGCGCAGTGCCGATACGGTAAGCGTTATGGTGAGAATCGGTTTCACGAACATCCTGCGCTTCGCCGGCGACATTGTACGGTGGAAATCTGAAGGCCTGCCGGTGGTGAAGGGAACGGGATCCGGGTCATAGCCTTCTTACGGCTGCCGGATAAAAACACCTGACTTGACCGACGCCATGATCAGCTCCACGAAGATGTCGGTCCCAAAACCGATAAAACCGCCCCATTCCGCCGGACCAGCCCACATGATAAGAACCGTCAATAAGATCCGGAATTTTGCAATCATGTCCGCTTTCACAACGTAACGTTCCCTGACGGGTATTGTCAACGCGGACCATTTTTCATTAATTATTCATACTCATTTCACAGCCGATTCACACGGCTATGGCATCCTTTGAAATACGTTCAACAAACCGAAGCATCATCGGGAGGAGGAACGATGCGCAGGATATGGAGGAGGCTTGCATTTTTTGGAATTATGATCATGGCCTTTTGCGGCACGCTAAATAATTTGCTCTCATTTCACGTACTGTTCAACAAGGAGGACAAAAATGGCTGACGGTAAGCTCAGGTCTTCGGTTATGCTCAGGCTGTTCGTGACAATGTTTATGGCGCTCCTGCTTCTCATCCCCGCAACTTTCATCCGGTCCCTGATCTCCGAACGTGAGGGCCGCCGGAATGCGGCCGCCCAGGAAGTAAGCCAGAAATGGGGCGGGGTCCAGACGCTTACAGGACCCATCCTGACCATTCCGTTCAAGAAACCGGAAAAAAACGACAAAAACGAGATCTCTTTTTCGATCGACCATCTCCATATCCTGCCCGACACCCTCCATGTGCTTGCCCGCATGAAACCGGAGGTACGCCGGCGGGGGATATACGAGGTCGTCCTTTACAGTGCATCTGTTAAACTCGAAGGAAACTTCACCCTTCCAAAACTCGATGAGCACCGCATCGCACCGGAACATCTTTTGCTCAATGAGGCTTTTATCACAATGGGCATAACGGATCTCCACGGGATCAGAAACGCCGTTATGTTCGACCTGAACGGCGCCAGGCTTCCCGTAGATCCCGGAGCTAAAACGACGGGTATCATACAGACCGGATTGACCGTATTGCCCGCTATCACATCTGTTAAAGCCAATCTTGCCTTTTCAACAGAGATCGATCTCAACGGCAGCGGCGCATTAAACATTACGCCGGTCGGAAAAGAAACCATTACAGACATATCATCAACATGGACGTGCCCCAGTTTTATCGGAAGCTCCCTCCCCGAACAACGCCGGATCGGACCCGACGGTTTTAAGGCCCTCTGGAAGACACGGCATTTCAACAGAAATTTCCCTCAGGCCTGGACAGGCAATACGCATAATTTCGGCAATTCCAATCTTGGCGTCAAACTCCATCTGCCTGTCGATGAATACCAGAAAGTGACGCGGGCGGTAAAGTACGCCCTGATGTTCATCACGCTTACCTTCCTTGCCTTTTTCCTCACGGAGCTTTTCTCGGCGGCGGCCGTCCATCCGATCCAATACACTTTGACGGGTCTCGCCATCGTCCTTTATTACGTCATCCTCCTGTCGCTTTCAGAACACATGCCCTTTAACACCGCTTACGCCATTTCAAGCACAAGCACCACACTGCTTGTCTCAATGTATGCCAAAAGCGTCCTGAAAACTAAAAAGGCCGCCGCTGTCATCGGCTGCGTGCTCACCTCCATGTACCTCTTTCTCTTTGTGACACTCCAGCTTGAGGACTATGCGCTGCTCATGGGAAGCGTCGGACTCTTTATAATCCTCTCGCTGGTCATGTACCTCACCAGGCGCATCGATTGGTTCAGCATAAAAAAAATGGACGGCGCGTCATGGAGAGGCAGCGAAAATAAAAACCGCCGTGATGGATTGACAGGAACATGACTGCGGTGATATGAAGAAGATATGGCCGTCCCCGCGGCAGCGGCAACGCACCGGCAGGGACGGCTGCCGCAAGCCAGAGAGGTGCAACATGAAGGGAACGGCATCATTCAAAAAGTTATTGCCATTTTACCTTGTGCTTTTGTCGGCCATGATCTTTTATGCATGCCCGCTGCACGCTGCCACGGGCGAGATATCCGGCATCGCCGCCTCCGGGGACCTGACGGTCCGCGCCGGTGAACCCCTGAAGCTCAAGCCCGGCGACACCGTTGAAATATCTTACATGGCCGGCGTCATGGAGATGCTCATCGGAAGGTACCGCGTAAAAGGGGTAAATGAAAAGAATGAAGCGGCCCTCCAGCCCGTGAGCGTTAACATGCCGCCTGGCAAAGGCATGCGCGTCATCATAAATATGGTTCCAGCCGCCGGCGCCCTGCCTGTACTAAAATGATACACGGCGCCGGACAGGATCATGTACGCCCTGAGCACGTCCTGATTTTTCGTTGACGTCAGCCCCCTGCCGTACTAAACTCTCTTAAAGACCCCATTCCAGGAAAGAAATGAAGATGGCCCCGAAAGAGGACGAAGGAAGAACTGATTTCGACGTGGTGATAAAAAAACATGTCTGGAGGCTCATCGGTATTGGAGCGGCCTGCGGCTTTGTCATCACGGTCCTTGTTTTCTCTGGTTACCATTTCGGCGGCATCTCGCTTTTTTGCGGCTCCTGTCACAGCATGGAGAACAATTTTTTTTCCTGGCGGGTATCGAGGCACAAGCAGTTTGCCTGCATAGAGTGCCATCTTCCGCACGGCAATATCGCACACACCTTCGTTTATAAGACCTACGCCGGCATCCGTGACATCGCGGGCGAAACGACCCGTTCATACCCGTACACGATCAGGCTTACGAAACAGGCCCGCAGCATAGCAAATGTGAACTGTTTCCGGTGTCATTTCTCGACCGTCGAGGACACGCCGATGGCAAAAGACGGCGGGGATTGTATGAAATGCCATAAATTTCTCGTCCACGGACGTCCCGCAGGGCAGGGAGGGCTCAGCATTGAATAAAAGAACCGTATTGATTGCCGTGATCGCCATCGTATGCGTCTTTGCACTCATAGCCACAGTGCGATCTTTTTTTCTAAAACCCTCGGACAAAACACGGATATCAGCCATCCCCGAGGGTGAATACGACCCTGCCGTGTGGGGCCGCTATTACCCCCTCCAATACGGGAGCTTTCAGAAGAACCTCCAAATGTCCGCGTCTGCCACCGATTTCGGGGGCTCCGTCAAGTTCCAGCACTCCCTCAGACAGCCGGAAATACTGACGAACTTCAAGGGAATGGCCTTCAGCAAGGACTACATGGAGGACAGGGGACACCCTTACGCCCTTACGGATCTCAAGGAAACAAAACGGATCACCCTGCAGAGCCCCGGTGCCTGCATGACGTGCAAATCAGCCCATCTCATCGACATATATAAAAGCATGGGATGGTCCTATGCGAAAACGCCTCTTGGACAGCTTTTCGCCAAAATGAAACACTCCATCACATGCGCTAATTGCCACAACCCGTCAAACATGGAGCTGCGCGTAGTAAATCCCGCATTTATCGAGGCCATGCAGCGAAAGGGCGTGGATGTTACGAAAGCAACCAGGGAGGAGATGCGAAGTTACGTCTGCGGCCAGTGCCACACGGAGTACTATTTTGAACCTGAAACAACAAAGGTCATCCTGCCCTGGGACAAGGGGTTCCATCCCGAGCAGGTCTACACCTACTACACGGAAAAACCAAAAGGCTTTGAGGGCGACTGGCTCCATCCCGACTCGCAGGCAATGATGCTCAAGGCGCAGCACCCTGAATTTGAGACATGGGCCGGAAGCACGCACGCGAAGGCCGGCATCTCCTGCGCCGATTGCCATATGCCATACATGCGTGAGAAGGGTAAAAAATACACTTCTCACTGGGTCACAAGTCCCATGAAACACATAGACGCCTCCTGCAGGCGGTGTCATCCCGAAGAGGAAAAATGGCTTCTTGACCGCGTCAAGACAACCCAGAAAAATGTCTGGGGACTCCAGCATATGGCGGGAACACTCATCGCAAGGGCCCACGAGGCCATCGGGAAGGCACTGGCCGCCCCCGGAGCAAACAAGGATGAACTTGAAAAGGCAAAGGAAAATCTCAGGAAGGCGCAGTGGTACTGGGACTTCGTTGCCGCCGAGAACAGCATGGGGTTCCATAATCCCTCGCAGACGCTTAATATTCTCGGCCAATCCATCGACCTTGCCCACAAGGCCAGGGAATCTGCCAACAAGCCCGCGGGTCCACCTAAACCCTAAAACCACCCCATCTCTTTTCTTGATTTATGTCCCGGTATTTATTACATTGTAATAGCACATCATCTGGTTTGCATCACGAAGAAAGAACTGTAGCGATTGTCTTGCAGCACTTTCTGCAGTTCTTCCTTCAGTTCTGTTAATAACATGCATTTCACGTCAATCTATGAAAGCGGCACGCCGGAGATCATGAAATGAACAGGTTCAATTTAAAAACCCTCCTTGCCGCCCTGCTCATCGTTCTGGCCCCATTTGTCGCATCCGGCCGCGAGGACCTTGACCCATTCTACCCCAACGATCCTTATTTCTTTTACAACGCCACGGCGAGACCATATTTCCCCGGTCAGTGGCACCTCGTTAACCAGGCACCTTCAAGCATAAGTTTTCGCTCTGTCCAGTCCGGCACCACTACCCTGATGGTCAATTCCGGCATCGATGCCGGGCTGTTGGGGGCCTGGAGCCTCGGTTACACAGGAAAGGGGGTGGTCATAGGCATCGTCGACGACGGTGTCGACGGCGGCAATTACGACATCGCCCCAAATTATCGGGCCGACCTGAGCAGGAACTTCAGCGACAACGCATCCATCGCAAACTCCCCCCAGGGCCCGCAGAAAATAGGCGACAACCACGGTACATCCGTCGCCGGTGTGGCCGCCGCCCGCGGCGGCAACGGCATAGGCGGAACCGGCGCCGCTCCGTACGCCCAGATCGCCGGTCTGCGTTTGAACGAGACTGCGACAGCAGGTGATCCGGTATCATCTGAACAAAACGTCCTTGATGCTTATTACTGGAAGAGCGGCGTCAACCCGACCACAGGGACAATAGAAGGAGTTTCGGAGATCCAGGTGAAGAACCACAGTTACAGCAGCGAAGTGCCTTTCGCCGGCCAGAGCGCTGCCGTGACCCTCGCCTTGAAGCGCACCGCCGCCAACGGTGTCATACACGTGTTTGCCGCAGGGAACGAACGCGGTACAAAAACAGAAGACGCGAACAGGGATGCCGACCATGACAATTCCAGCGTAATCACTGTAGCTGCCCTGGGGAGCGACGGCAAGTACACCAACTACAGCAACTTCGGTTCGAGCATCTTCGTCACGGCGCCTTCGAACCGCAGCGACTACACAGGGTTCGGCATCACGACGACGGACCGCACCGGGGCCGGCCTTGGCTACAACGCTTATTCGGCAACAAACACTTCGGGCGACAGGGACGATCTCTTCCCGGATACGAGCTACGCCAGCGGTTTCGGGGGCACATCATCGTCGACCCCGCTTGTCTCGGGCATCATGGCCCTGGGGAAAGAAGCCAACCCGGAGATGGAGATACGAATGGCCAAGCACGCCCTCGTCAAGACCAGCACGGTCGTAGACGCGTCCGACACCTCCGACAGCAGCTTCGGCGGCTGGCGCAAAAACGGGGCGGGTAACCGGTTCAATCCCAACTACGGTTTCGGAAACATCAACGCCGGCGCCTTCGTTCAAAAGGTCCATAACGTTGCCTACGTGACCGAACAGACCTCGGTGACAAAGAGCGCGGCATTCAGCCTTGCGATCCCCGATGATGACCCCGCCGGTGTTAGCCAGACATTCAACCTCACCGCGGCAGAGGCGAACCAGCACCTTGAAGGCGTCGAGGTGGGGCTCACATTGACACACGCCAAGGCGGGCGATCTCACTGCAACCATCACCTCACCTTCGACGATGGCCAGCAAGATACTCTACTCGACATCACACCTTGACCCTGCTCAGCAGGACACAACCTCTTTCACCAACAAAAGCTGGACCTTCCTCACCAATGCCTTCTGGGGAGAGAATGGCACGGGCACCTGGACGCTCAATGTGGCTGACATCGACGCGGGAAACACCGGCACATGGCTTGGCTACAACGTGACCTTCCTCATGGGTGAGATGGTCATGCTCACACCGGGTACCATGATACAGGGCGTCGACATCAACGCGCTGTCCCTGACCGTTATGAATTCCGCCACCACATATCTGATCCCGGCGGGCAGGACCTTCCAGGTGAGCAGAAATGTTATTGTCGACGGGGGCACGCTCATAGTCAACGGTCAGCTCACCGAGGCTGCGGGGTCGTTCGGCAACCTGTTCAGGCTTTATTCGGGAACAGTGGGCGGCACAGGTACAATTCATGCATCAAGGGGCCTCTACAACACAGGCGGCACCGTAAGCCCCGGCAATTCCATCGGCACCCTCACCCTGGCCGGCAGTTACACCCAGGCAGCGGCAGGCAAACTTCTCATAGAGGTTGCCTCACCGACAAGCAATGACCTTCTCGCGATCACCGGAAGCGCATCCTTGAACGGTGTCCTTCAGACCTCATGGCTGGGCGGTGCAACCCCGGCCATCGGGACCGTCTTCGGGACATTTCTGACCGCCGCCACAGGTGTGACAGGACAGTTCACAAGCCTGCTCACCAACATCATGCCAACCGTTGTCTTTAAACCAAAATACGATGTCGCAAACCAGGTTTACCTGGTGGTGGAACGCGACTACATGAACCAGGTCCTCATTGCATACCTCAATGCCAACCAGAGGTCGGTGGGCACCATGCTCAACTCCGTTGCCCCGTCGGCGACGGGTGACCTCGACACGGTCCTTGACGCCATCGACGCCATACCCACATACGGCCAGGTCGCCCACGCCTATGACCAGATAGCACCGAAGGAAAGCGAAGCGGCCTTCAGCATGGGTATCAGCGGCATCATATTTCAATCGGGCAACATCTCCGAGCGATTGAGCGACATAAGACGCGGTGTCCGGGGGACAAACCCCGGCGGGGCCGTCTTCCGGAACAATGGCTTCATACGTGACGGAAAAGACAAACCCCTGCTGATCGCCAGCACAGGCTCTGACCTTACCGGTATGCTTCCCGGGGTCGAAGATGAGAAATGGGGTATTTTCGTGAAAGGCAACGCCATCTCCGGCGACCAGAGAGACACTTCCGATCAGGTGGGATACGGCTTCACCAGCGCGGGGATGACCGTCGGCATTGATTATCGGTTCACAAACAATCTGGCGGCCGGTCTTCTTTTAGGGTACACCGGCTCACGGGCGGACATTGACGATTTCGGCAGCAAGGTGAAGATGGACGGCTACACGCTGGGCGTATACGGGACCTGGTACACAAAGGGATTTTTCGTGGACGGCCAGGCGGGCTACGGCTGGTCGGACTACAAGAACACCCGCCGCATAGTCTTCCCCGGTCTTGACCGCAGCGCATCCTCCAGTCCAACAGGGCGCCAGTTCACCCTTTATGGAGGCACGGGTTACGAACTGAACATAAACAAGTGGATGATAGTACCGACGCTCTCGCTCCAGTATATCAAGCTCGATATAGACGGCTACACCGAATCAGGAGCGGGCGCGCTGAGCCTCAACGTGGACAGGCAGAAAGCCGAGTCCCTCCAGGGAAACATCGGGGGAAAGCTTTATTACACATGGGAAACCGGCAAGGGCGTTATTATGCCGGGTATACGCGCGTCATATGGACGTGAGTTCCTGAGGGACAGCCGCAATATCATTTCGAGGCTGGCCCAAGGGAGCTCTCCGTTCAGCATAGAAACCCCCTCCCCCGACAGGAATTTCCTTCTCTGCGGTGCAGGCGTATCAATGTTCATGAACAACGGCCTGTCATTCCAGATCGGTTACGATGCCCAGTTAGGCGAGAGCAGCTACATCGCCCATAGCGTCAATGCAGTGGCAAGAATGGTATTTTAATAAAACTATCAAAAAACTTTCGTTTCGACGGCAGGGACTTATCTTCACATTTAGTGACGCATTCACTGTCTCTCCTGTCAGAGAGGCAAGGTAAATGTCGCCCGCAATCCCCCTTCGGAGAGGTTCTCGAGTTTCACTTCCCCGCCGTGCAATGCAGCCGCTTCTTTAACGAAGTTCAGTCCCAGACCGGTGCTCTTTTTACCCGTATCGGGCCTTTGGAGTGAATAGAACTTTTCAAAGACCTTGCCCTTCGCGTAATCCGGTATCCCGGGACCCTCATCTTCGATCGTGCAAAGAACATTCCTGTCCCGGACACAGGCAGTAAGTGTGATGCGGCCGCCGGGAGGACTGAAATCTATGGCGTTCTGTATCAGGTTAGATACCGCCTGGTACAGGAGGAAGGCGTCCCCCTTCACTATCACATCCTCTGCGATATCAATCCTTTGGGACAAGCCTTTCCTGGACAAAAGAGGTTCCTTGCCCTCTATGACAGTCTTGAGGGTGGCACCGAGAGATACCGGTTCGGCCGTCTGAAGGGTCTTGCGGTTCTCCAGTTCCGACAGTTCGAGCATACGGTCAACGATCGCCTGGATACGGTTCGTCTCACTGCGTATGTTTGCAAGGAACCGTGCGCGCTGCTCGTCCGGCATCTGCTCTTCCATCAATTCAGCCGCTCCCCTGATGGCGGAAAGAGGGCTTTTGATCTCATGAGTCATCGTGTTGATATATTCCTCGACATACTTCTTGCCCTCCAGTGACTCCCGCATGTTCTCGAGGGCCCGCCCCATATCTCGAAGCTCGCTGCGGGGAAGCTCGGGCAGCGAAACCCTCTTGCCTTCGCGCACATCGTTGGCGTATTCCGTGAGACGTTTGATGGGCCGGGCGATCCACAGGGACAGTAAAAAAGCGAGCACAATGGCAAGAGCACCAAAGATGGACCACAAGCCAAGGATCTTCGGCTTTTCCTTTTCGAAAAAGGCGTTGATGTTCGTGGTCGGTTTTGCCACCGTCAGGACACCGGCCGTCTTTCCGTGGACTACTATCGGCGCGGCAACAAAGAAAACGGATGTTGTCGGGTCTTTCAGGTTCTTCCTGGAAGCGCGCGCGCCATACTCGCCGCCCAGGGTCTGCGCCACATCTCTCCATCGGGAGTAATCGGCACCGATATTTGCCCTGTCTTCCGAATCGAAGACAACCTTGCCGTTTGTGTCCGTGATGTAGACCCTCTGGTCCACACTGGTCTTCATAAAATCATGTATCTTCGCCTTCAACGACCGTTTGTAAACGGTTTCGAAGGCCCTATAGAGGTCATCCGGTTTAAAACGGCCCGCCTCCATCTGTGTGCCGACAATGGATGCGAGGATATTTGCCTGGTCGGCAAGGGAATCTTCCACGCTTTCACTGAAAAAAGTACGAAGTTCCTTGACGATGTACCGGACAGGATAGTAGAAGCAGATCACAGAAATAACCAGGTAGGCGATAAAGACGCGGGTGCCCAGCCTCATAGGTCGTCCCTCAGCGAATAGCCCATGCCGCGGTGTGTTACGATCGCTTCCAGTTCAGGTTTTACGGCCTTCAGCTTTGCCCTTATGTTCTTGATGTGGGCATCGACCGTCCGGTCAAGGCTGGTGTCCGGCTGTTCCCACACAAGGTCCATAAGGTGGTCACGTGAAAAAACATGGCCCGGGCGGCGGATGAACGTTTTCAGGATCTCGTATTCATACCTGGACAGATCAAGGGCCTCACCGTAATAGGTGATCTGTTTTTTTGATTCGTTCACTCTGAAAGCCTCCGTGAAGGAGGTCTTATTATAGTTGCTGTTCGTCCTCCTGAGAACCGCTTTTACCCTTGCCGCGAGCTCTCTTGGACTGAAGGGCTTTGTGATGTAATCATCCGCCCCTATCTCAAGACCCACGACACGGTCGATCTCATCGGTCCTTGCCGTGAGGAAAATGACGGGGACATCACGCGTCTTTCTTATCTCCTTGCACAGCTCGAGCCCGCTTATATCGGGAAGCCCGATATCGAGGACAACGAGGTCGATCCGCTGCTGTGCAATGACATCCATCAGCGATTCCCCGGAGAAAAGGCACACGGTCTCAAAACCGTCCGTCTCAAGGGCATACTGTATGGTATCCACTATGGCAGGTTCATCATCAACGATCAGTATCCTTGTTCTCATGATATCTGTTCCACCCCCCGTTGCGGTTTCGATGCACATTGTATCACCCTGCGCGCCAATTGTCATGTGGTCTGTCAACACGCCTTCAGATTACACGGCTGCAGTGAAATAATTTTGAAAAGACCGTGAAAAGATCATGAAAATCAGAGAATCTCTTGTGATCTGTATACCGGGACCAGTTGCGCGGGGATTGCCCGAATGTTAAACTGAACTGACAATGAAGCTCAAGAAACCTGACGACTGGCAGGAGGCCATCCTGGACACACCGGCGGGCATCATACGCGAATGGGGGCCCCGCGCCAAGCTGTCTGATCACGCAACGGCGTTCATGATGCTCCACATGGATGTTCCACGGGGAGCCCGTGCCGTTGACGCGGGTTGCGGGACGGGTGTTCTGGGGATCTACATGGCCCTCGCAGGTGCTTCTCGGGTATCAGGGACCGATATAGACAAGGAATCACTTGAAGCAGCCAGGTACAATTCCACCATCAACAACACGGGCAACGTTGAATTTCTTGAAGGCAGCCTGCTTGAACCTGTGAATGGACCCGTCGATCTTATCGCCGCCCTCCTTCCGCATAAACCGGCGCCGCACCCCTTCGATCACCGCTATTACGGGGGAGAGGACGGAACGGAACACCTTGTCCCTTTGATCCTTTCGGCGCGTGCGAAGCTTGCACCGGGCGGCACCCTGTATCTTTATCTCAATAGTATTGCAAACCCGAAAAAAGTGCTTACAATTTTCCGTGAAGGTTTTGAGACACAGATGATCTCCGAAAAAAAACGCTATTTCACACGTGAAGAATTCAACTCCCTTACGGAGGGAATGTTCGAATATATCGTGAGATTGAGAGAAAAAGGGATGTCGGAATTCTTCGAAGATGAAAAGGGCCCATACTTCATGGCCCGTCTCTGGAAAGGAACTCTTCGATGAGCAACAGTTTCCTTATTATCAACGCCGATGATGCCGGGCTCCATCCCGATATCGATGCCGGGATACTCGATGCCGTCACGGCAGGAACAGTGACATCGATAAGCCTTTTCGTGAACGGACCGTACGTCCCTGATATCATACCTTTTCTGGACGCAGGCGTCTCACTGGGCCTTCATTTCAACCTGACGCAGGGACATCCCTGTTCTGATCCGGTTCCGGCCAGTCTCGTGGATAAGAACGGGGCCTTTTTCTGTGACGGCCACGAACGGCTTGAAAGTTTTAACGAACGCGACGTTCACAAAGAACTGGGGGCCCAGCTCGCGAGATTCATCGATATTGCAGGGGCGAGGCCGAGCCATCTCGATGCCCACAAGCACCTCCACCGCAGAGACGGGGCCATTTTTACGATCATGCTGGAGGCAGCCGGGGAACTGGGTATACCATTGAGGTGCCCTACCGACATGATGAAACATCATTGCCGTCGAGCCGGCGTAGCCACGGCCGACCATTTTATCGGCGCTGTCGACCCAGCCCCTTACTGGACGGAAGACCGGATAGCAGACGAGCTTTCGGGCCTTTTACCGGGGATAACGGAAATGATGTGCCATCCAGGCAGGAAAACGGGGCCCATCGAAGGTTTAAGGTATGTCGCGCAGCGCGATACTGAACGCAAGGCCCTTCTTTCCGGAAGGACCAAAGAACTTCTGGCGGGATTGAGGCTCACAAATTTCCGCGAAGCCTTTTTTGGAGTGGAAATACCGCTATGAATATGGAAATCGCGGACTACAGTGTATACGGAAACGAGATAGACGCCATGAGTGACGCCCTCATTCGCGCGGGCGCTGAAAGACTTGGTTTCCGCGTTGCCCTGGTAGAGCTCGCGAAAAACATGGCCTCCCACGATCACTTTCCTTTTGTGTGGCTCCGCTATGACCTGCGCTGCCGTGAAGACCTGGACTTTGTGCACGGTCTTGCCGCATCCCTCGAAAAAAAGGGGCATCATGTCTTTCCTTCTTCCCAATCGATAGTCCTGGCAGAGGACAAATGGGAAACATTTTCGGCCCTTCGATACGCCGGTGTTGCCACGGTCGACTCCTTCATGCTAGACAATTTGCCGCCGGGTGACCGGCCCGTTGTCGTCAAGCCTCGAATCGGCTGGGGGGGCCGTGGCATAAGGCTCATTGAGAACACGGAAGACATCCCGAGAGAAAACCGGGCCCTCTACATCGTCCAGCCCTGTATCACACATGACAGGACCTTCACCGTCGCCGCAGCCGGTGGTATGGTCATCGCGGCACTGAGGACCGATTCACAGGGAAGCGATTTTATCTTCAACTGCTCTGAAGGGGCGCCTCCGGTCCTGGTGGAATGCCGGCCAGATATGGCCGTTATGGCTACACGGGCCCTTGAAACCCTGGGTCTCGCCGCGGGCAGCGTGGATATCATCGAGAGCAGAGGCTCATGCCTGGTACTCGAGGTCAATTCTGCGCCGCGGTTATATTACGAAGCCCTTGCCGGACTTGATCTTGCCGGTCCAATGGCGAAAAGCGTCGCCGCATGGTGGAGAAACCATCAATGAAGATTCTCATCTGTACGCCATATTGCCTCGAAACGCTTTGCGGCAACAGCATCGCAGCGGCCCGGCTGCGTGACGGGTTCATCCGGTATGGCCACGATGTGCGCCTCATTGAAGACTGTTCGAACATATCCAGGAACGAGGCCAGGGAAGAGACCGCGCTTTTTGGCCCCGACGTGTCCCTAGTCATGCATGGCTGGCGCTGCAGCGAAGCATTTTTCGGAATTACCTCCCTTGACAAAATACCGATCGTTGTCTCATTGCGGGGAACCGATATTAACGAGATGATAAATGACGCCGAAAGGGCACCCGTGATCGCAGATATCCTCCGGCTTGCCAATCGTATAACTGTATTCAATAGTTCCATGGGCAGCATACTCACGCAAAACAAGCTTTCTCTCCCCCGAAAGGTCCGCATCATTCCCAACGGCCTCTCCCTGCCTCCACCAGACGGAGATTACAGGGCGAAGCTTGGCCTGCCCCGGAAGGCCCCTGTTGTTGTGGGCCTTGCAGGCATCCGTCCGATAAAGGGGATAACCACACTGATAGACCACCTGTCGGAGCTCAAAAGACATGTCCCCGATCTTCTATATGTGCATGCCGGGTCGATCATAGATAAGCAAAGCGGGGAATCGTTTCTCGATACCTGCCGCATGAACCCATGGATCATCCATGTCGGGGCCATACCCCATGATGAGGTCACCTCATTCCTGCGCGCAGGGACCATTTTCGCATCGGCCAGCATCGCGGAAGGAATGCCGCATGGGGTCCGTGAGGCCATGCTCGCCGGCACGCCTTGTCTCCTGTCTCAAAACGATGGCCATCGCAGCATGGCAACAGACGGAGTCGAAGCCTTCTTTTTCCATGACGGGTCCTCCTTTGTTCAAAACGCCCTGCGTCTTCTTGGAAGCACGGACCTGTGCGAGAAGATCGCCGCTCGCGGCAGGCAGCGTGTCCTCGACGACTGTCGGAGGGGAGATGAGATCGGCAGCTATTTACGTCTGTTCACCGAGATCATCGGAAGGAGGGCAACCTGAGACCAAAGGCAAAAAGAATCGACTGGCGCAAGATAGCCATTAAGGTTCACGTTGTCTTTTTACTTACATTCTTTGTCGCGGCAGGCTGTGTCAGTGGCCCTCAAAGTTTTGATGAGACCGCATGGCGAAAAAAGGTAGACTCTGCAAAGTCATCCGATCTTTACGCGCCTCATTTCAAAGACGGCCTTTTCTTCAACCCCTGGATGCCCGGGGAGGAAAAAGGCTTCATGCGATTGCTGAAGTGGAAGCTCTCACGGAAAGAACACTACACCGACGAAGAGAAAAATTTCAAGCCTTCCGTGGTCCCCGACGCTCCGGGGCGCATTAAATCAATGCCGGATGGTGATCTCATCATGTGGGTGGGCCACGCCACCTTTCTGATCAGGCTCAGAGGCGATCTGTGGCTTACAGACCCCATATTCTCCGACAGGGCCCTTTTTCCCAAAAGAAAGGTCCCGCCCGCGATCACCACACAGGATTTGAAGAACCTCGGCGCAAAAAGGCTCAACGTGATCATATCCCACAATCACTATGATCATCTTGACAGCGAGACCATCAAGTCCCTGCCTGATGATACACGCTTCTTTGTACCCCTCGGACTGAAACAATTCATAAAAGGTCTCGGCAAAGACAATGTCGTTGAGATGGACTGGTGGCAGACCGCCGATGCCGGAAACGGCACAGAGATCGCCTGCCTCCCAATGCAGCATTGGTCAAGAAGGATCGGGCAGGACGTGAACACAACGCTCTGGGCAAGCTTTATGATCACCACACCTGAACTGAAGATCTATTTTGCCGGCGACAGCGGGTACTTCATAGGGTATCGAGAAATAGGCGTGCGCTATCCCGGCATCGACTACGTCCTCATGCCCACGACGGCGTTCCAGCCGAGATGGTTCATGCACTATGCCCATATGGACATCGATGAGGCCATAGATGCCTTCCACGATCTGAATGCCGGGTATTTCATACCCACCCAGTGGGGGACCTTCCACCTCGGCGACGAACCTCCCGGGTATCCGGCACTGGAACTGAAACGGAAGATCGTTGAAAAGAAGCTCGATCCGTCGCGTTTTCTCATCATGGACGTGGGCCAGATCATACCGCTCAAAGGAAGGGCCAGATAGGTCCCGGGAAGCACCGTCAAGGTGTGTTGTATTTGCCCCCGTCTTGCTTTATAATGTGCTGCATACGACAAAACCGGTCCACAACCGAAAAGAAGGAGGAAAACATGAAAAGCAAGGGTGTCGTTCTTGGCGCATTGATAGTGATCCTGGCCGCTTTATGTGTGGCGGGGTGCGGCAGAGAGGAAACAAAAACCTTCTCCACCCCTGACGGAAAGGTAACAGTAACTGCAAAACCAGGGGGCCCGGGAGAAGGAGTGGTCAAGATCGAAGGGAAAGAAGGGTCCGTGACCGTCAAAACAGGACCTCAGGCGGTCAGCGAGGCCGAACTGGGAGCTCCGGTCTATCCCGGCGCGCAGGTCGTTTCCTCAGGGCAGTTCAGCGAGTCAAAGAAAGGTGCCGCCTCTGGTCTGGCGGCCGCCTATATGATGACCACCAATGACAGCTTCGACAAGGTGGTCTCGTTTTACAAATCCAATCTGAAGGATGTTCAGCAGTCCATGGATCAGACCTCAAGTGACCAGAAGATGGCAATGTTCATGACGGGCAAGAAGGGTGACATGAGGAACATCCAGATCACCGCCAAGGCATCCGGCGGACCGACGAATATCCACATCATGAAGATTGTGGAAAAGTAAACCAAAGACAGGTAATTGGCGATGGGTAATAGGTAATTGGAAAAACACAAAAGCTTTTCCTCTTGCTACCTATTACCCATCGCCCATGACCTATGACCTGCCTTTATTACCTTATCCAGAGCAGATCTTTCCTGATCCACCCAACGGCACCCCATTCATCCCTCACCTTGATCCAGTTCTTTTTCCTTGATATGACCTTATATGAATAATACTTCTGAGCGGGACTGTCCTCCACGGTTGAGTACTTTTTTCCGGGCCCCTTCCGTACATTTGCTTTTTCAACGTTGACAACGGCACACCTGTAAGAATCTGTTACCAGACCCTTGTGAACCCAGAATGTATCCCCGTCGGCATCCCTGACAGCATACCAGTATTTGTTGGTTGAACGTCCGATCCTTTCCAGCGGCATGTACATGTAAACCTGCCAGGCCACTTTGTGCTTCATTCCGGGACCCGTTCGCAGATTGGCCCTGGATGACTTCACACAGAGTCCTCGGGCGGACGATACCGCAACAAAAGATATCATGAGCGCAGCAAGAACTATCCAGTGCTTCTTCATCATGCCCCCTTGTATCGTTATTTTTCTATTGAGAGTTGCTTTTTTACACCGTTTTCAGAGTCCTGTCGGTAAAGCAGGCTACACGAGCCGTTGGCCTTCTTCCCCTCTTTTTGTTGCGCGCATTACGAAAAAGGGGTATCGTATGATCATATCGCAAAAAATTATCCACGTTCTGGAGGTTTTATGTCCTGCGCATCGAACCGAAGAAGATCCCAAAAAGGGGTCTGCAATAGTTCTTTCCCGGCGAAACCGGGGCGCTTGTTTTTACCCTTTTTCGCACTTTTCGTCCTGCTTCTCCTGTCTGTTCTTCTTTCGGGTTGTTCAGCTGTCGATAACAGGATCCGTGAACGCCAGGCCGAGTTCGATTCCTATCCCCCGGACGTCCAGGCCCTGATAAAGAACGGACAGATAAGAACGGGCTTCACTCAAACACAGGTCTATATTGCCTGGGGAGAACCTTATTACAGGGGAGGCAGCCAGTGGACATACCCCGGTTACGACTGCAAAAAATTCCAGGTGCTCAAGGATGAGTATGAATTCAGGCGCCAATACGAAGACGAATGGGAAGAGTATCAAAAGAAAAAACAAAAAGGGGACAAGGCTATCTTCGTCCCTCCCGCCAGGTATAAGGAAGAATCCAGGTGCAGGCGTTACATAAAGGACTATCTATATTTTGACGGCAGCATATTGAAACGCATCGACAGCCCCCCGACAATAACCTGGATCGACGCGGATTGGGATTACAAAAGATAAAAACAGGGCTCAGGAACCAAGGGTTCAGAAAGATTTTTCTGACCTCTAAACCCTGAGCCCCTTCTTGATCAGTACGGGTATACGTATACCCTTTTGGGCGGTGGATAATAATAGTATACCCTCGGAGGTGGAGGGGGAGGAGGCGGCGCCACATACACACGCCGGGGTTCCACGTATGCCGGCCCGGATATGGTACTCCCTATTATCGTACCAAGAACAAGTCCGCCAACGGCCGCTCCGGCAATGCCCCAACCATAACCAGGACCAGGACCCCGATAGTGGTGCCTTGGCCCCCATCCATGATGGTAACCCGGACCTCTCGCGTAACTCATCGCCGGCAACAACGTCACAAACAATATTGCAAAAGCGAGTATTATCAAGATTCCCTTTTTCATAAACCCCTCCACTATTCCTTTATTTTCATCCATTTTTTATTCATGAATATTCAGCAAGAACAATACCAAAAGAAGCATCATCTGTAACATATTGATATTAATAGCATATAAATTATTATTTCATGACAGGACATAAAACGGCAAGGCAAGATGTGTCGAAAGATATCTGTACGAACGACAATATCGTCGATAATTGGGATTCATTGACAATGTCCTTAAAAAAGTAATAAGGTTAACAAATCCTGAATATACGAAAGGAGCTATGAATGTGAAAACACCGCAGGGACCGGTGATCAACGTCGGGATCATAGACCGTCAAAGCGAGGTGGCGGGTCGCCTCAACGGCCATTTCCTCATCGAAGGGACGGGTCTTCTGTCCGGACCTTTCCACGCGAAGATCGAAAGCTCTTCGGTAACACTTTTTGACGAAGGCCACCGGCGCATTATCAGCGGCTCACCGATAAGGCTCGTCTCGGACCAGGGTTCGACCTTCCGGCTCTCAGGCGTGACCATCGGCATCCAGTTCCACTGGGAGCGAAAAGAAGATCAAGCCTTCATGGGCAACCTCATCCTTCGTGCCAGGGAGGACGGCACTCTCGCCGCCATTAACGAGATCTCTCTCGAAGATTACCTTTCAAGCGTCATATCGTCAGAAATGAGCGCCGAGGCACCAAAAGAATTCTTGAAGGCCCATGCCATCATGTCACGCAGTTGGCTTCTTGCCGCGCTCGATCAAAAAACGGTCCTTCCCGGACAGACAAAGATCACCGAAAAAGAAGGGGAATTCACACGATGGTATAACAGGGAAGATCACGATATTTTCGACGTCTGCGCAGACGATCACTGCCAGCGTTACCAGGGCATCACAAAGATCATATCAAAAAATGCTGAAGAAGCGGTGGCGGAAACAGCCGGCACGGTCATCACCTATAAGGGGAAGGTCTGCGATGCCAGGTATTATAAAGCCTGTGGAGGCCTCACGGACAATTATGAAACAGCCTGGGAAGACACGAAAATACCTTACCTGACCAGTGTCTCCGATTCTCCGATCCCTCATGAACCGATAACGGATGAGAAAAAGGCCGCCCTTTGGGTACTATCCTCTCCTGATGCCTATTGCAACACACAGGACGACGCACTTCTCGCCACCATTCTTCCCGGTTTCGACCGGGAAACAGCAGCGTTTTTCCGCTGGAGGGTCGAGTATTCCCGCAAAGAGCTCGAAGACATCCTCAAAGAACGCTCCGGTATGGACTTTGGAGAGCTCGAAGAGATCATACCCCTTCAACGCGGTCCGTCTGGACGGATCTTCCGTCTTAAAATAACCGGTTCAAAACGAAGTGTCGTCGTCGGCAAGGAGCTCGAGATACGAAAATGGCTCTCCCGAAGCCACCTTTACAGCAGCGCATTTATCGTTTCGGCCGAGCGTGCAGCCAGCGGCAATATAGAAAGGTTCATAATAGATGGCGCAGGCTGGGGGCACGGGGTGGGATTGTGCCAGATAGGCGCCGCCGTCATGGCAACGAAGGGATTCAATGCCCGGCAGATCCTGGAACACTATTTCAGCGGGGCCGAACTTAAGAAGATATACTGAAAGTGAACGTCAGATCATGACCATGGAAATCAAACAACTGTGAAAAAACGCCGGTACAAGACAGCTTTTATCCTGG
This sequence comes from Deltaproteobacteria bacterium, assembly GCA_022711595.1. Taxonomy (GTDB): domain Bacteria; phylum Desulfobacterota; class Syntrophorhabdia; order Syntrophorhabdales; family Syntrophorhabdaceae; genus Delta-02. The sequence continues at coordinate 53,987 of JAKLET010000003.1, read as the reverse complement.
GCGCGGGATTGGGCACACGCCTGCGGCCGCTCACAGAAAGATGTCCCAAACCCCTTCTGTCCGTGGGGGGGCGTCCCATTATCACATACGCCATGGACCACCTTGCGCAGGCAGGCGTCGACCGGTTCATCATCAATACGCATCACAGTCCGGATAAATACAGTAAAACGTTCCCGGACGGTCGATGGAAAGGCGCCCCGATCCATTTCAGATACGAGCCGGTACTGCTCGATACGGCGGGAGGGTTGAAGAACATCGAAGACCTCCTCACGGAGGACGAAACCATCCTGTGCTACAACGGCGATATCCTCTCAGACATCCCCCTGCAGAGATTGACCGAAGGGCATGAGCAAAACCGCCCTGAGGCGACCCTTGCCCTGAGAAGCAGCGGACCGCTCCTCAACGTGGACATTGACGAAAAAGGAAATATATGTGATATGCGCGGCACTCTTGAAAAAAAGGGGGCCATGACCTGCCTGTTCACCGGTATATACGCTGTCGAAACCTCGATCCTCGGACACATGGAGGCAGGCAGAATCGAATCTGTTGTCGATCTTTTCTTAAGAAGGATCGTCGACAGCCCCGGCTCCATCCGGGGAACCGTAATCGACGAAGGACAGTGGCATGATATTGGCTCCATTGAAGTATACAATAAACTAAACGCAAATCTTAATAGGACCGGAGAATATCAATGACCGAGCTCACCTATCTGGCAGACTATGCCCGCGAAGCGCTGGGTATCGGACCTTCCCCTGAAACCACGCTGCGACCGCTTCCTGCGCGGGGGTCAGACAGGACCTTTTACCGTTTCACGTGGTCGGGTGATAAAACTGCCATCGTTATCGACTATGATCCACGTAGAACGGAGAACACGTACTACGCCGACATCGCCGCCTTTCTCGGCAGCAGCCGCATACCTGTGCCCCGTTTGATCGGTCACGACCCTGAGCGCCATATTATGATCATGGAAGACATGGGAAATGACGACCTCTGGTCGTTCAGGGAGCGTCCGTGGGACGAAAGACGGCCGCTTTACCAAAAGACCTTGAGCACCGCCAAAAGACTCCATTCCATCTCCGAAAACAATTTCCCTTCGGAGCGGATAAGGCTCATGGAAGGCTTCGGGCCGAACCTCTATCGCTTTGAACGAATATATTTCCTTGACCATTTCGTAAAAGGCCTCTGCAACATCAACCCCGACCCTGACTTCACGGAAAAGCTGGAAGCAGAGCTTGCCGCGCTTGGAGAGAGACTGGACGCCCGGGAGCGTTCACTTATCCATCGCGATCTCCAATCCCGGAATGTCATGGTCCGGGACGGTGAAACCTACCTTATCGATTTCCAGGGAATGCGTTTCGGGAGCCCGTTCTATGACCTTGGTTCGCTCCTGTGCGATCCCTACGTTTCCCTTTCGGAAGATGAGCGGGAAGACCTTCTCTCGTTCTATTATGTCCTTTCCTCCCAGGAGCTTGACTGGGATGCGTTTCAGGGCTCCTTCTGGGAAGCCTCTGTTCAGCGCCTCATGCAGGCCCTCGGTGCGTACGGTTTTTTAGGGAAAGTGAAAGGACTCGAAGACTTTCTCGGCAATGTCCCCGCAGGGCTTGAAAACCTTCGTCTCGCCGCCTCCCATGTTCCAGCACTTTCATCGCTTCAAGGCCTTATTACGGAATGCCGGATGGCAATGGAACTTTAGGGGAAAAGCATGTTAGGATATGGCCCATGAGACCTCTTGCCGTTGTTTGCACACACACAGCAGGGCCGTTCTTCCTGCCTGCCCTTAAGTTTCTTTCCGGATCGGAACTGGTTGAAGAGGTCCTTGTTGTCGGTCATGAACCTATCCCCGACACCATCCCCAGATGCAGCGTCCTCAGTACCGGTTCCTTTGCTTCCCGTGAAACGCTCAGGGTGATCCTGGCCCGGATACAAACGGAATATCTCCTCATAATCCCTCCCTCCCACCCTGTATCGATCGGACCGAAGACATTGGAGAAGATTTTAGAAGCCGCCAGGTCTACAGGCTCAAGCCTTACATACTCTGATTTCTACGACGAAACGGGAAATGAAAAGACGCTTCACCCCCTGAATGATTATCAGCCCGGGAGCGTTCGAGACGACTTTAACTTTGGCAGTCTTATACTTCTCAATACCCGGATCGTCAGGAGCGTGCTGGAAAAATATGGCCCTGCTCCGGCAGTCCGGCACTCAGCGCTGTATGATCTTCGCCTCAAGATGTCCATTGAAAATATTGTCCATCATATAAAAAAACCACTCTACAGCATCATCACGCAAAAAGAGGGCCTTGATGGTGAACCGCACTTCGCCTATGTCGACCCTCGCAACCAGGTACTGCAGAGAGAGATGGAAACTGTCTTTACCGGTCACCTCAAAAGGATCGGGGCCTGGCTGCCGCCTGAAAGACTTAAAAAAACCGGGGAAACAGGGCGACAGTCCTTTCCCGTTGAGGCATCCGTCATAATCCCCGTCAAGAACAGGAAGGGAACGGTCGCGGATGCCGTGCAAAGCGCACTTACGCAGGATACTGAATTCTCGTTCAACGTTATTGTTGTCGACAATCATTCCACGGACGGAACATCCCGCATCATTGCCAGCCTCGCAGCCAGGGAAAAGAAACTTAAACACATCATCCCGGCAAGACAGGACCTTGGTATCGGCGGGTGCTGGAACGAGGCCCTTTTCAGCGATCTCTGCGGTCGCTATGCAATACAGCTTGATTCAGACGACCTCTACGAAAACCCCCTCGTCCTGGGTACGATAGTAGATACCCTCCGGGAAGGCAGCTACGCCATGGTGGTAGGTTCCTATACGATAGTCAACGAAAAACTGGAACAGATACCTCCGGGACTCATAGACCACCGCGAATGGACTGACGACAATGGCCACAACAATGCGCTGCGAATCAACGGCCTCGGTGCCCCCCGTGCCTTCGACACGGCCGTCATGCGCACCATCGGCTTTCTCAACGTCAGCTACGGAGAAGATTACGCCGCGGCACTGAACATTTGCCGGCAATACCGCATCGGGAGGATCTACGAAAGTCTGTACCTGTGCAGGCGCTGGACGGGCAACACCGACGCGGCGCTCTCCATCGAGGCGGCAAACAAAAACGATGCATTCAAGGATTCCATTAGAACCGAAGAGATCCTGAGGAGACAGGAGATGCTCAAGGGGCCGGGCAAGTGAACAGGGAAAAGATCGCGGACCGGATATACAGAACCTTCGACGACGCCGGCAATGTGCAAAGCCTGTCTGTATTATGCAATGAACTTCTCGCACAGCAAACCGTTTCCTGGCTGGAGCTTGGAAATGCCTACAGGGCCTTGAGAGGTGTCAGGCTTCGAAATGTCCACTGCAGGGGTTTCTCGGTCCGCCTTATTTTCAATCCCGGAAGGGCCGTAAACACAACTGCTTCTGTGGGCCCGCAGGACATCCGAGAGCGGCCCTGCTTTTTATGCTCCTCAAATTTGCCGGAACAACAAAAGGGTATCCTCTACCGCAATAAATATCTCATACTGGGAAACCCAAGGCCCGCAGTGCCTTCCCACCTGACCCTGGCCAGCCTCGAACACCGCCCGCAGGGAATCGTTGAACATGCAGACGACTTTCTTCAAATCGCAGCGGAGCTTGGCGCCCGTTGGACAACGCTTTACAATGGCCCCAGATGCGGCGCCTCCGCACCGGACCATCTTCATTTCCAGGCGGTGCCGTCAGGACTGATGCCTATCGAAAACGAGATCAACGATAAAAAAAACCTCCTTCCCGTAAACCGCGACCACGGGATCCGTCAATATCTCGGCATCGGTCTTGGGCGTGATGTTATTATCATCGAAGGCGAAGCGGCCCATACCGTCCGGGACGCACTCTGCGAACACCTGGAAGTACTGAAAAAAAAGGCTTTTCCTTCGGAAGAAGAACCCATGGTCAACATTATGGGGCATTTCAACGGGGAAAGCTGGCGCCTTCTTGTTTTTCCCCGCCGGGCCCATCGACCGGCAGCCTTTTTCAAGGAAGGTGAGGAACGGATCGTCGTCAGTCCCGCAGTCATGGAAATGGCCGGCGTAATCGTCACCCCCATGGAACGGGATTTCGACCGCCTCGACGCGGCAACGATCGAGTCGATCTACCACGAAGTGTCCCTCAAGTATAACTAAAAACCGTCCCTCTTTACTGCCAGAAGAAGTGACTCTTGACAAGGTTTTGCATAATTATATACACTGTAAAACATACAACCAATTAAAGAGGAGATACAGAAATGAAAAAATTCATTATTTTGATGGCCATTATTGCCGTCGGATTTGCCGGTTGTGCAACGCATACACAGACAGGAACGCTCGTCGGGGCAGGTGTTGGCGCCGCAGTGGGAGCAGGCGTCGGACAGGCAATCGGACGTGATACCCAATCGACCCTTCTCGGCGCAGGCATCGGGACAGTTGTGGGAGGACTTGCAGGCGCTGCCATCGGCCACTACATGGACAAACAGGAACAGTCCATGCGCCAGGCCATAGCAAATTCCGAGGCCGCGACGATGAAACGGGAACAAGAGATAATCGCTGGAGCCAGGCAACAATCCGTTGATGTGCTCACGGTTACCTTCAAATCGGATTACCTTTTCGCAACGAATTCCTCCACTCTGCTCCCCGGCGCCTACGATGAAGTCCAGCGTGTCGCAAACGTCCTCAGGCAGTACCCAGAAACAAATATCCAGATCGCAGGTCACACCGATAGCACCGGGTCCGACAGTTACAATCAGAAGCTCTCCGAACGCCGCGCGGAAGCCGTCAAAAATGCTCTTGTCGGTATGGGGGTAAGCCCGTCACGCCTGACCACAATCGGCTACGGCGAAAGCAAGCCGATTGCGAGCAATAATAACGAAGGCGGCCGGCAGCAGAACAGGCGTGTCGAGGTCCGCGTAATACCGAGACAGGCATAAAGAGCGGCAGAGAACACACCTGTAATTTTTTGATCCTTCATTTAAGGAACAACAAAGCGCTTCCAGGGATTTCTGGTTCCCCGGAAGCGCTTTTCAGCATGGTCCATCCGGACCGGGGAGCAATAATGGCTTATGATGCCTTTGCCGTTAACGTTCAAGCCGTTTTTATCCTGCCATCTTCTTATACTCTTCCATCTTCCAGCAGGAACGCAGGAAAGGACAGTCCCTGCAAAGACCTGTCTTGTGTCTCTCAATAAGGTATTGCTTGCCCGACGGGGCATCGATGTTGTGAGATGCCATCTCCTCGATACAGGGGGGTGTTCTCGACTTGCAACCATGTTTATTGTCACAGTTGATGCAATAACCGCTCTTTGGTTTGATAGACAACTCCTTTACGGAAAGCGGTATCCCGACAGGGGCATTATGTGCCCTTTCGAATCCCTTTCACTCATCCAGGGCCGCTTGTGCCCCCATATCGGCGAGATCTTTCCATAGAGCCAGTCAAAGGGCAGGTCCGCCTGAGGTTCATACTTTTCGAGGTATTCCACGTAGGGGTTTCCGGCAAGGTCAACGGGGCTCAGCGACGCATCGTGTTTGCCGTCAAAATCACATGCGGGCACACCTGTCTTTTCACACAGGGCTTTGTCGAACGCAGGTGTGACGCTTATCCATTTTCCGTTCATAAAAAGCTGGGTATAGCCGTGGCTCGGGAAATGGTCGACGCCGGTCTGTTTCAGCAGTTCGACCGGTACTTTGTGGTTGCGTATCTTCGCGAAGATCAGGCGCGATGGAATGCCCGCCGCCCTCGCCATGGCAGCCAGCAGGACCGCCTTCTGAACACAATATCCCTTCCCTCGACCCAGAACAACACTTGCCCTGAAATCCTCGATGAAGGTCGAAAGCATATAGACATTGTAATGGATCTCGTCCCTGACAAAATAGAAAAGCGCCCGGGCCTTTTCGCCTTCAGTATGGAGACCCCCTGTGAGCTTCCCTGCCGCCGTGCGGACCGCATCGCTGCCACTGTCTATGGTTTCGGTAGGCCTCAGGTAAAGCCCTCTGTCTTTTTCCACTGTTTTGTATCTCTCTCCGCTCAAATTAAAAACATTCCGTCACGAAAAGCATGAAATAATATAATTCAATGAATGGTAAAATGCGAGGTGTAAACGGGAAAGGAATGCAACGTGAATAAAAAGAAAGCGGCCTTAGCGAACCATTACCAGTCGTCTGAAGACCCGCCGCCGCCGAAATCTCCGCCGCCGCCGCCGAAATCGTCCCCCCCGCCGAAATCTCCGCCGCCGGAACTGCCGATGAAGCCGCCGCCGGGGCCCCATCCCCCATCGCTATGTGTACCGCCGCCGGAAGACCGGCCAAAAAGAAGGGGGATGAACAGACCCAGAACGGCACCGATAATTCCCATTATGACAATCACCAGCAAGGAAAACCCGGCAAAGAACCCTATCAGTGGAAATCCTGCCAGCCCGACAGCACCTCCAGCATAACGGGACATCCTGCCGATAAAGATGATAACAATGATCCCGATGATGAGAAATGGCAGGGCGGTCATTATGCCTCCGCGGCCCTTCACTTTGGAACCTGCGCCCCTGCCGCGGCCTTCAGCCTTGAACTCGCCTCGCGTGGCATCGATGATGGCCTTGACACCGGAAGAGAACCCGGCATCAAAATCACCTTTCTTGAATTGCGGATTGATGACAAGCTGAATAATGCGCCCGGCCGTCAGGTCGGTGAGCTTACCTTCAAGGCCCCGGCCCACCTCTATTCGGGTCTTCCTGTCATTTTTTGCCACAAGAAAGATAACGCCATTATCTTTTCCCTTCTGGCCGATCTTCCAGGCTTCCCCCACCCTGATCCCGAACTGGTCGATAGTATCCCCCTCAAGGGAATCGATGGTAAGAATAACAACCTGTGTCGAGTCGGACTTTTCAAAGTCCCTGAGCACCGTCTCGAGCTGCGTGCGAATTCCGGGAGACATCATGTTCGCGTAATCGTTCACCCGGCCCTTAAGGGGAGGCACATCGAGGGCAAACGCGGCACTATGTGCAAGAGCAATGGCGCAGAACACGCAAAACAGCACAAAGTATCCCATGGGTTTTACCGTTTCAGTTGCCTTCCCCTGGTTTTTTAGCATCTTTCCCGTCAGAACTTCACCTTCGGCGCCTTGTCGGCACCCGCCTCAGCCTTGAATGCCTCCTTGGGCTGCAGCTTTAAAATGAAATTGTTGGTCAGATTGTTGGGAAATACCCTGATCGACGTGTTAAATACCTGCACAGCTTTATTATAACGGGTACGGGCCACATTTATCCTGTTCTCCGTTCCTTCGAGCTGGTTCTGAAGGTCGCGGAAATTCTGACTGGCCTTGAGGTCAGGGTAGCGCTCTGCAACAAGAAGGAGCCTTGAGAGGGCACCGCTCATTGATGCCTGGGCCTGCTGGAACTGTGCCATCGCCTGCGGGTTGCCGATCATGTCTTTCGAGACCTGGACACTGCCAACCTTGGACCTGGCCTCAGTCACAGCCTGAAGGGTCTCGCTCTCGTGCTTCGCATAGGCTTTCACGGTTTCCACAAGATTTGGTATGAGGTCCATGCGGCGCTGATATGTGGCTTCCACATCACCCCAGGCGGCCTTTACAGTTTCTTCGTTCTTCTGGATCTCGTTGTAGCCGCAGCCGGTGAGCATCATCAACATCACTGCGATCATCCCGTACAGAAGGGATCGTTTCATCAGGTCCTCCTTGTTTTTTAACATTATCGCATCCATTCTACCATCTTTCCGATACGAAATAAAGCCATCAGTCCCTTGACGCAACTGAAAGATGCGTGATAAAACCTTGAAAAAAATGGAGGACCACAGTGGATGACGAAATAAAAAAAAGAACCCAGGAAACAGCGAAAAAACTCTGGACCGGCGGCATCAAAATGGACCCTCCGTACCTCACCTGGAAAGCCTTCGACAGGGACCTGGCGAATGACCTCTCCATGTTCATCACGGGCAATCTTTATTCACGGACGGTGCTCACTCTGCCCGAACGCCAGATGGCTGCCTGCGCCATGCTTGCAGCCCTCGGCGCAGCCGACGAATTGAAGCTTCATGTCAATGCCGCCCTGAATGTCGGCTGCGATCCGAAAAAACTCGCCGAGGTCTTCTTCCAGCTCGCGCCGTACGGGGGAATGCCGCTTGTCAATAAAGCGCTTGAGGTCTTCAGGGAGGTCCTCAAAGGCCGGGGCGAATGGGAAGCTTTTACAAAGGAAAAAAAATAAACACTTAAAAAACAACTGCAATGGCGAGGATACTTACACGGGAGAGCACGGGACTCAAAGGCATCGACGACATCATCGATGGTCTGAGAAGTGGTGACAATGTCGTCTGGCAGGTGGATTCCATTAACGACTACCTGTTCTTCGCGAGGCCTTTTATCGAACGGGCGATCAAGGAACGCAGAAAGATCGTATATATGCGTTTCGCCGGCCATCAACCCATTATAGAAGGCAACAGCAACGTCCGGGTACATGTCCTTGACGCACGAAGCGGTTTCGAGTCTTTCACTTCACAGGTATACAACATCATAACCGAAGAAGGGGTTGACGTTTATTACGTTTTCGATTCCCTTTCCGATCTCCTGTCGGCCTGGGCAACCGACCTGATGATCGGCAATTTCTTCGTGATATCCTGTCCATATCTGTATCAGCTCAACACTATTGCATATTTCGCGCTTCTGCGAGACAACCATTCTTTCAAGACCGTTGCGCGCATCCGGGAGACCACCCAGGTTCTTATCGATGTTTACAACGTCGATAAGAACATCTTTGTCCACCCCCTGAAGGTCCGTGGAAGGCATTCACCGACAATGTTCCTGCCGCACCTCCGGAAAGAAGACAGGTTTGTCCCTGTCACAAGCAGCGCCGATACGGGCCGCCTTCTCACGCGGATCTCCGGAAAAGGGATGGAGCTCGCAAAAAGGAACCTTGATCACTGGGACAGGCTTTTTATCCGCGTCGAAGAGCTCATGGGCCGGGACGTCGGCAGGGAAGAAAAAGAGGCCGTACTCGACCACCTCTGCAAGATCATGATCGGCCGCGAGGAAAGGATACTGACCCTTGCCAAAAAACACTTAGCCCTTGAAGATCTTATCGCCATAAAGACACGTCTGATCGGGACCGGCTACATCGGCGGAAAAACAGTGGGTATGCTTCTGGCGCGCAAGATACTCTCATCGGACGCATCTGTTGACTGGCAAAACTATCTGGAGCCCCATGATTCGTTTTTCATCGGCTCCGACGTCTTCTACACCTATCTCGTGGAAAACGGATGGTGGAAGCTGCGCATGGAACAAAAAACAAAAGAGGGATATTTCGCGGTGGCCCGCACATTGCGCGAGAATATGCTGGAAGGATCATTTCCCGATGAGATCGAAGAACAGTTCTGGCGCCTCATTGAGTATTTCGGACAATCACCCATAATACTCCGGTCAAGCAGTCTCCTGGAAGATGCCTTCGGGAACGCCTTCGCGGGTAAATATGAAAGCATATTCTGCGTCAACCAGGGCGCGCCCGAGCAGCGTTACAAACAGTTTATCGAATATGTCCGTCACATTTTCGCCAGCACCATGAACGAAGATGCCCTGGCTTATCGACTCCAGAGAGGGCTCGATCAACAGGACGAACAGATGGCCCTGCTGGTGCAAAGGGTGTCCGGGTCCTATCGTGACCGGTTCTTTTATCCCGATCTTGCCGGAGTGGGAATCTCATACAATACCTTTGTCTGGAGACGCGACATGGACCCCAGGGCAGGCATGCTCCGGCTTGTGGCCGGCCTGGGCACAAGGGCCGTTAATCGCGTAGAACATGATTATCCACGCATTGTCGCCCTTGATGCCCCGCTCATGAGGCCCCATTCCGGGCCAGGCGACAAAAAAAAATATTCACAGCATAATGCCGATGTCCTCAACATTGAAAAAAACACCCTTGAAACGGTTCCCGTGAACGATATCATAACCAGCGGGATGAAGGCCGACAGGGGGCTGATAGCCGTGGAGGACCATGAAGCAAGGCAATTCATGCAGGAGAGGGGGCTTGGTGTGAAGGAAACATGGACCCTGACATTTGACAGGCTAATGTCCGACACACCTCTTCCCGGGATCATGAATAAAATGCTCAAGACCCTCGAATCCCACTACAATTATCCTGTTGATATCGAATTCACGATCAATTTCACCGGCAGGGACACCTTTCAGATCAACCTCGTGCAGTGCAGACCGCTCCAGACAAAAGGTAAGGAAAAAAGGGTAAGGATACCCCGGAACATACCTGCAAGGAAGGTCCTTTTCCAGTCATCAGGTAATTTCATGGGCAGCAATATCACGGAGCAGATCAAGCGGATCATCTTTGTCGATCCTGAAGGCTACGGAGCATTGTCGTTGTCTGAGAAATATGATATAGCCCGCCTCATCGGCCGGGTGAACAGGCAGATACCGGGTCAGGAAAAGCTTCCGACGATACTCATAGGTCCCGGCAGATGGGGAACCACCACTCCATCACTGGGTGTCCCCGTTCGTTTCTCTGAAATAAATAATATCGCGGTCCTGGTCGAACTGGCCCACAGCATGGGCAATGTGATGCCCGAACTCTCCTTCGGAACACATTTTTTCCAGGACCTTGTCGAAACGGGGATCTTCTATGTGGCCATCTTCCCCGATAATAAAGGTTCCCAATTCAATCGGGCGATCCTCGACAGAAAATACAACCTGCTATCCATCCTTGTTCCTGAAAGCGCCCGGTATGAAGGGATCGTAACGGTTGTTGACACGGAAAAAGATGAAATGAGGTTGTTCGCCGATATCGTAACTCAGATGGTTGTCTGCTTCAGCGCCCTTAAGACCGACCAGTAACCGTCATCACCATCTTCCCGCGTTCTCGAAAAATATTTCGTGATAAAAAGCGGTGCCGGGGCCTTCTCCGAAAGATAGGCCTTCTCCAACGACTCTACGGAACTCAACATTGGATACTCGCAGAGTGTTGCCATTGCCTGGCTCGAATTACTGACACCTGCCTCTTCCAGAGCGGCGTTCACATTGAGACCGCCAAGCACCACAAGGCCGGCCTTGCCGTCCGTGACCGGAATGCCGAGAAATGATTCACCGGAGCGGCCGAAAAGCACAATACCGCCGAAACCGTGCCGGGCCATCCTGGCAAGGACATCTTTCGCGTCCGCAATACTGTTTTCCGGTATCTCGCGGTAGCTTCCAAGGATGAGCCCTGACCCGTTCTCCAGCGCCCCCAGAACATCAGTCATCCTGCTCCTGATGAGGATCTCGAGCGGGGGAACGGAAGAACCTTCATAACTGATCACCTGGGTGAAGCGGGCCGGTTTTCCGTCTATCACCTCGACGAGGCCTCCCAGTTTTGTGGATACAGGGATGCCGCGCTTAAGGAACATGCCATTCAGGGTGATGCTGCACATCGTTCCGACGGCAACCATGCGGTCAGGCACGACAATACTCCCCAGCCTCTGGCCTGTCTTCGCAATTATCGCACGGTCACTCATCGAATAAGGTGAACGGAGCACCACACCCAGGATCTCTATGGCGTGCTGCAGTTTTTCTTCTGGAATGAACGTGACGTTAAGGATCACTTTTCCTCTCACATTGTCAGGCCCGAAATCTGAAAGAAAAGAGAGATTGTTTATCTTGTTGATAATAAAACCCACCCTTTCCGAAACATACCCCTGTTTCAGTTCCTGACGTCCCTGGACGGTGATCTTTCTGCCTTTTTTGCCGTCCGTCACGGTATAGCCCTTGTCGTCGAGCTGCTTAAGATAATACCTGATGGTCCTCTCGGAAAGATCGGTCCCCTGCCGGCCAAGATGCAAGGCAATGTCACAGGAACCAAGAGGTGCACCGGCCTTATCGAGAACGGAGAGAACGGCAAACATGATTTTATTCATGTACCGTCCCCTCCGTTGAAAAACAACATATTATAAAAACCATTCCCTGTATCACCGGACCCTTTACAATTTTAAAGGACACCATAGGCCATCATCGCGTTTGCAACCTTCATAAAACCGGCGATGTTCGCGCCTGCAACGTAATCTCCTTTTTTGCCGTATGCCTCACTGGCATCAAGGCATGACTTGTGGATACTCTTCATGATCCCGAGGAGCCTGGCGTCCACTTCTTCCCGCGACCACAACAATCTCATGCTGTTCTGTGACATTTCCAGACCGGATGTCGCAACGCCTCCGGCATTTGCAGCCTTCCCGGGGCCGAACAACAGATTATTGTCCTGGAACACTTTTACGGCCTCCGGTGTTGACGGCATATTCGAGCCTTCGGCCACACAAATGCATCCGCCTTTTACCAATGCCTCGGCGTGGCTTCCGTCGATCTCGTTCTGTGTCGCACAGGGCAGAGCGATGTCAATTTTCAGCCCCTGGCTCTTTATAACATCCCATACGCTCTCTCCGATATAGCACACAGCACCATTGAAACGGTCGGCATACTCGCTTATCCTTCCCCTCTGGACGTTCTTGAGGTCCATAACGTAGCCGCATTTTTCACCCGATATGCCCTGGTCATCGATGATCGTCGAGCTTGAATCGCACAGGGTGACGACCTTCCCGCCGAGCTGGTTCACCTTTTCAACAGCAAACTGGGCAACATTACCGGAACCGCTTATGGCTACTGTCTTGCCCTTGAAATCGAGCCCGCGTGTTGCGAGCATCTCGGCCGCGAAATACACACAGCCATAACCCGTCGCTTCAGGCCTGATGAGGCTGCCGCCGAATGAAAGACCCTTGCCCGTGAGAACACCCGTATGGTCGTTCATGATCTTCTTATACATTCCATACATATACCCGATCTCACGACCGCCGACACCGATATCACCGGCAGGCACATCACAGTCTGGACCTATATGCCTGAAAAGCTCCAGCATATAGGCATGACAGAAACGCATGACCTCTGTGTCTGATTTTCCCTTCGGGTCAAAATCGCTGCCGCCTTTTGCGCCCCCCATCGGAAGGGTCGTCAACGAATTCTTGAATATCTGTTCGAATCCGAGGAATTTGAGTATGCCCAGGTTCACTGAAGGGTGAAAGCGGGTACCGCCCTTGTAAGGCCCTATCGCGTTGTTATACTGTATGCGAAAACCCCTGTTGACGTTCACTTCTCCCTTGTCATCAACCCACGGGACTCGGAACATTATGACCCTGTCGGGCTCAACGATCCGCTCATATATCTTTGCCTTCACGAATTCCGGATGTTTTTTTACCGTCGCCTCCAGACTATCCAGGACTTCTTCTGTGGCTTGATGGAACTCAAATTCGTGAGGATCCTGTTTTTTGATCTTTTCTATTACATCGCTTATCACTGACATATGGACACCCTCCGCTTACTGTTTATTTTTTATTCTAAAGATCCTTTCCGATCTTCTTGATGCATTCTTCTCCATGGAAGCGGTCCTTTTGTTACGAACCGTCTCCCTGTTTTTCCATCTTCAATGCCTGTCTTGGTACAGCAGTGTGGTTTCAGGTCACCGAATCAATCCGGTCCTCAACAGCCTGGATCATCAGTAGACTGTCAGCGGCGCCGAACTCTGCTCGTAGACATTGATATCGCTGCCGGTGATGATCAGCCCGTCAATGTTCTCCAGGCTCCTCGGCAACGGCTCACCATCAGACAACTCAATAGTTTCAAGACTCCAGCCGAAATTACTTAGGGCTTCCCGAAGCGGCCCGGTATCGTCCGACTTTCCGCGTTGAATAAGAACAAGCCTCTTTTCCATGATTTTCTCTTTTCTCCTTTTTGTTATGAGAAAAAGCTACTATATGAAACCCGATAAAAACAAAATTTACAATCAGGGTTGGGATGTTTTTGGTATAGGGTATTACCCTATTATGAGTATAGTGTTTTTCCCGATAGTGGTTCTTCCCCTTCATGGGAGCGCACTTACAACTTGCGGCTGTTCTTGCCCGGAATATAAAAGATTCTAAAAAGCTCTTACGATTTACGGTGCGGTATGTAACGACTCGGGGATAGCACTATCTTTGCCGGGGCTCACGGACTGGTCTGGGTCCACTGGATGGCATATTTCAAAAGGTCCGTACCGTCTGTAAGCTTCAGTTTGTCCTTGATATGGGCCCGGTACGATTCAACGGTCTTTATGCTGAGGTGAAGCTTTTCCGCTATCTGACGCGTCTTGTGACCCTGACCGATGAGTCTGAAAACCGTAAGCTCGCGGTTGCTCAAAAGATCAATGGGGGAGGTGGTTTCCCTGATGCCCTCGGTGGAAACAAACTTCTCGAGCATCTTGGTGGTGACCCGTTCGCTAACAAAGATCTCACCATCTAGGACCTTCCTGATCGCCACAAGCACCTTCTCCAGGGCCTCCTGTTTCATTATGTAGCCCCGCGCGCCGGCCCGCAATGAACGCTCGGCGTAGAGGGCCTCATCATGCATGGAAACGACAAGGACCGGCAGGTCCTTATGACGAAGCCTGAGCATCTTGATAAGCTCGATGCCGTCTATACCCGGGAGCGAGATATCAACGATGGCCATATCAGGCGACACGCTGTCGATGACATCCAGTGCCATCTGGGCATGCTCCGCTTCTGCGCAGACGATAAGGTCCGGCTCCTGATTGATAAGGAGCGTCAATCCTTTACGGAGTATCGGGTGATCGTCCACGATCAATACCTTTCTTTTTGACACTGTCATCCTCCGTTTATTCTTTAAAAACAATCGTCATGTTCCATGGACCGTTAATAAGGTGTGACCCTGTTGGCAAATGCGCAGCTTATGACGGTTCCGCCGCTTTCACGGTTCCTTATATCCAGAACGGCACCGATCATGGAGGCCCTGTACTGCATGATGTTGAGCCCCATGCCCTTTCCATGGCTCAACGTATTGCCTATCCCGAGCCCGTCATCTTCCACCGTCAGCAAGCATGCTTCACCTTCCTGTTTCATGGCGATGGTCACTTTATCTGCCTTACCATGTTTTATGGCATTATTCAAGGCTTCCTGCGCTATCCTGTAAAGATGTGTCGCTACTGCGTTGTCCCCGATAAGGACGGGGTCCTTATATTCAAGACCGCAGGTGATCCCGAACAGCTTTTCCACGTTCGAAGCCAGTTCCGTAAGGGCCAGCATGAGCCCGTCGGCCTCGAGCCTCACGGGATTGAGACCGCGCGCGAACCCCCTCGTCAATGTGATCGCCTGATCGATGAGCTCCACGATCTCACTCACATCGACCGGTTCAACAGGCTGGCTGGTAGAAACCTTTCTTTCCAGCACCTTTCCCATAAAACCGATACCGGCAAGATGCTGGCAAAGACTGTCGTGAAGGTCCTGGCCGATCCTGCGTTGTTCCCTGCCGCTAATTTCGAGGATTTCCCTTTCAAGCCTTTTTCGTCTCGTAATATCACGCACGATCCCGAGCACCTTATTCGCCCCTGATGAAACCATGCGGACCTCAAAGGCGCGCGTTTCACCCCCCAGTGACATATGGCGTTCAAATATCTGCGGTTTCCCCGAAATTATGGACTGCCTGGCGCAGGTCATCACCTGGTCAAGGACCCTCTTCGGTAAAAACCTCTTTTCATCGGACAAAAAATAGACGCTCCTCCCGACGAATTCCTCATCCAGGTTCTTCAGCTGGATAAAACTGCCTGTATGCAAGCCGAGTATCTTACCGGCGTCGTCAATCTGGAACATAAGGTCCGGAATAGCCTCCAGGAGGGCACGGTTCTTCGACTCACTTTCCAGAAGGGCCTCCTGCGCGGACTTGCGCTCTACTATCTCTCCGATGCGTTCGGCAATGACGTTTATGAGGCTCCTCTCTTCCTTGAGAAATGGCCCCTCATCGGCATGGGGTCTTTTTTCCGCATAGAAGACCTCCAATTGCCCCGCACTCCTTCCATGCACAACGATCTTCTGCGACTGTTTCCACCTGGTTTCGACGAAATCTTCACTCAAGAAGGTGCGTTCCCCGAGAACAATGCGACCCCTCGTTATCGCAGGATACTGCCAGGCATCAGGGATGATATCGACGGTCTTCTGTAATATCTCTTCGAGGGTGGCGCCTTCTTTTTCAACGATGCTCGATATGGTGTAGAGACAATTGAGCTCTTTTACGCGTTCATTGAGTTCATACGTTCTTTTTTCAAACTCTTTCCGGGACATTTTGTGCTGTTTGTCCAGTTCGGTCAGCTGCAGGATCTTGCGGTCGGCACGTTTCAAGGCGTTCAAAAGCGCCTTCTCTGTTTTTCTTTGCCCCGTCAATGACTGTCTTGCCTTCTTAACCGTTCTGGTATGCATGTTCGTTTGAACCCGGTTCTCATTATATCATATTTTCACCCTATTCATGATCCGGCGGTATTACCCCGGCTTAAAACTGCGCAACATTTCCGGCGACCACCACCGTATTGATCGGATAAAACCTGGTCTGCGGCCTTGCGCCAGTTGATACATTCAGGAATGTTTTGTAATCAGGGACATTTAATGGTATACTTGCCAAGTCGTGTTTTCATTTTATTCATATCTCTTTTCTAAAAATTACCCGATGTAAATTGATTCACGGCACAAAGGACCGATATTGATACTTCCTTCATTGAGCATAAAAGGGAAAACGATCAGATCGCCCATCATACAGGGCGGCATGGGTATAGGCGTTTCCCTTTCTCCGCTTGCGAGCGCCGTTGCCTCGGAAGGAGGCGTCGGCATCGTTTCAAGCGCTTGTCTGGACAGGCTTCTGACAAAACGGAACAGCAAGCCTTATAACACCTACGATGCCGTTTACGAAGAGATATCCCTTGCAAAAGAAAAAGGCGGGGTTGCGGGTATCAATATAATGGTAGCCATCGCAAGGGATTATGAAATCACCGTAAAGGCAGCTATTGACGCAAAAGCGGATATGATCATCTCGGGTGGCGGACTGCCGCTTGGACTCCCGGGGATAGCAAAACCGAATGATACGGCCCTCATCCCCATAGTATCGTCAATCCGGGCCCTTGAGGTCATCTACAAAAAATGGGAACGTCTCGGTTACCGGCCTGACGGAATTGTTCTTGAAGGCCCGCTGGCCGGCGGCCATCTGGGCTTCAAGATCGAAGAGCTGGACCTCGAATCGAACAAGCTTGAGAACCTTCTGCCTCCTATCAAGGACTTCGTATCCAAACATGGCGATGTCCCGGTCATCGTCGCCGGAGGGATCTACAGCCACGAAGATATAGCAAGGTTTTTGAATATGGGCGCCGATGGTGTCCAGATGGGAACACGCTTTCTCGCGACAACAGAATGCAGCGCTACCGACGCATACAAGCAGGCCGTAATAGATGCAGGAAAGGATGATATCATTGTCACTTCTGCGCCAGGGTCACCCTGCGGTCTTCCTTTTATGGTGATCAAAGACTCGCCGATGTTTGTTTCCGCGCTTGCCAACAAAAGAAGCCCCCGTTGCGATAAAGGTTATATAATGACAAAAGACAGGGAAGGCAATTACACCAATTGCGGGGCAAAAAAAGATAACTCGAACTACTTTTGCATCTGCAACGGCCTTCTCAGCTCCGGCGGTTACAATACGGATGTCGAGGAGCCTCTCTATACGGTAGGCGCCAATGGCTACCTTGTCGACAGGGTCATGACGGTCAGCGAGCTCATGCAGGAACTATCAGGGGCTTTGCCTGCCGAACGGTCTTTCTCCACAGAGGCCGCTTAAACGGTTTTGGTCCGTCCATGGACGCCTTGACCTTACCACGCTGCAAAAGAAGTTTTTTCACCTCTTCAAGCGCCTTGCCATAATCAGGTTCATTCATAATATAAGAAACGATTTGCGCATAACGTACAGCATCTGATGCATCGATGACAAAGACCGGACGTGCAAGAAGCCCCGGTTGCTTGACGGGCAAGCCGCGGGCGCTCCCGAAAAAGATCTCGCGGCACTCGGAAGGGGCGGCCGCCGTATCGATGCCGGTGCTGGTATAAAAACACGCAACAGCAAAGGAAGGGCCGATGGTCCTGCGATATCCATGACAGGATAATCCGGCGGTTGTTATTGCAAAGAGCTTCCTTCTCTGGTAGCGTGTAATGAAAACGGAAAAGGAGGTCTGGTCCGAATGAATGAACGGTTTTTTTTAAGGTGCAATATAAACCTGCTTTGCATCTTCTTTCTCCTCGCGGCATTTTTCCCCGGCACAGCCGCCTGCCGTGATGCCGCCGCCCATGGTTTTGTCGATGTGAAAAAACACATACCATCCATTGTCATCGATATGCGGTACTACGGTCCGCACAATTTTATCGGCAGGCGCGTCGACGGCTATAACGCCCCCAAATGCCTTCTCACCATAAAGGCCGCGCAGGCCCTCGCAAAGGCACAGGCTGATCTTGAGAAATTTTCCTTTTCCCTGAAGATCTACGATTGTTACAGGCCCCAGCGGGCGGTGGACCACTTTGTCCGGTGGGCAAAGGACATCGGCGACACCAGTACAAAAAATGAATTCTACCCGACCGTCGACAAAAAAAACCTTTTCAGGGACGGCTACATTGCTGCAAAATCCGGCCATTCACGCGGAAGCACCGTGGACCTCACAATCGTCCCCGTGCCGGTTCCCGTGCAGGAAGAATATCGGCCCGGCCAGGAGCTTTTCGCCTGTTTTCTGCCGGAGGGTAAACGCTTTGGCGATAATTCCATCGACATGGGAACAGGGTTTGACTGTTTCCATGCCCTTTCGCACACGGCTAACAGAGACATAGGCGAAAAACAGCGCGCTGCCAGGCTTTTATTGAAAACACTTATGGAAAAGCATGGTTTCAACAATTATGAGATGGAGTGGTGGCATTTCACGTTAATCAACGAACCTTATCCCGATACTTATTTCGATTTTGCCATTGAATAACATACTGGTCTGCCCGGAGCCTGTTTGAGGTCCGGGCAGACCATGGCGCTCTCCCGGTCAGACCATGCTATCGCACAAGGTATCGGACGGGAGGTATAAGGAAAGCATGGCGCATCAAATTCGACCGGCTCTTGAAAAGCTTAGGGGTATTTTGGGGGGTTATTATGGGGACCGGTGACGATACGCCATGCTGGTGGGGGCCATTGTATGGTCCGCTGCAGATCATTGTGCCCTCCCGGGACATTCAAGTAAACCCGATAAGACAGGCACAAGTTCGTCATAAAGATTCCTTTTTGTTATATATGCATTGGCGCCCGCCTTTATCGCCGCATCCTTGTACACACCATTCTCGTGTACGGTAAGGATTATCACCTTCGTGTCCGGCCTTAGCGCCTTCAGCCTGGTTGTTGCGTCAATCCCGTTTATGCCCGGCATATTGATGTCCATTATGACGGCCCGGGGATGTCCCTGCCCGCAATAGGCGATTACCTCTTTGGCTGTCGCCATTTCCAGAAAGGAACACTGGGGAAAGGCACTCTGGAGCCACTCATGGAGGAGCCTTCGTATATTGACATGATCATCGACGATGACTACGGTCATTTCTTCTCCCATTTAAAAGTGATTATACTAACCCCGACCCGTTCTTGTATGTCGGGAGAGTTTGATATCTCATGAAGGAAAGTTTGAAAAAAACGATGTATAATTGACCCGCTTCACTCCAGCGGCGTCAGACCATGCTTGATGGCGAATTTTACGAGCCCTGGCAGGTCGGTGACGTTCAGTTTCTGCATAAGCCTGCTTCTGTATGTTTCGACTGTCTTTGGCGACAGAAAGATGGCGTCGGCAATATCGGCGCTCGATCTGCCTTCCACGACCAACTGAAGTATCTCGAGC
This sequence comes from Deltaproteobacteria bacterium, assembly GCA_022711595.1. Classification (GTDB taxonomy): domain Bacteria; phylum Desulfobacterota; class Syntrophorhabdia; order Syntrophorhabdales; family Syntrophorhabdaceae; genus Delta-02. The sequence goes on along the minus strand of JAKLET010000003.1, from coordinate 34,238 downwards.
TCACGTGGCGAGAGAAGCTCAATGGGATTGGCCTTCTCTTTATCATCGTATCTCTCCAGGTAATCCTCGATGACCTTTTCGGAGATCTTCTCGCTAAGGTACCGTCCGCCGTTGAAAACTGTTTTCACTGCATTGACAACTTCCACACCGGCAGACTCTTTCAAAAGATAACCGCGGGCGCCCGCTTTCAAGGAACGGTAAATGTGCTCCGTCGAAGAATGCATGGAAAGCATGATCACCCTGGATGACGGGCAGTTGTCACGTATCTGCTTTGCGGCTTCGATACCGTTCAGTTCCGGCATCGCAATGTCCATGATGACGATATCCGGCCGCAACCTCGCGGCCAGTTTGACCGCGTCCCTTCCGTTCGTCGCCTCTCCTGCAACCTTTATCCCGGGCCGGGCCTCGAGCAGGAGTTTCAGTCCGTCGCGGACGATGGCATGGTCGTCCGCAAGCAACACGCTTATGCTCATGCAAAAACCTCCACTATAATACGGGTCCCGCTTCCGGGAACGCTCTCGATCCTGCAATTGCCGCCCACCGATATGGCACGCTCGGATATATTCGTTAGTCCCCACTTTCCCGATCTTTTGGACCTGGCCACTTTTTCCTTGTCAAATCCGATACCGTTGTCCTCAATCGTAAGCATGGTCCCCTTTCCATTGTGTTTCAGAACAATGGTAACGATCGTCGCGCCGGAGTGTTTGACCACGTTATTGAGGGCCTCCTGGACTATCCTGAAAAGGGCCGTCTCGACATGCATATCCAGACGAGGTATAAGCTCTTCTCCCACGACATCGACATTTACGCCGGTTCGCTCCCTGAACTGCTCCGAAAACCAGTTCACTGCAGCAAAAAGGCCATAATCGTCAAGGACCGGCGGGCGCAGCCGTGCCATTACATCACGGATGTTTACGGTCGTTTCCTCGACGAGTGACAAGGAATCGCTGATACGGCTCTCCAGGGCCTCCGGTTCCTTGCCGGTAAGTCTTGCCTTCATGATATTGAGGTTCAATCCCAGTGCCGTCAGATTCTGGCCGATAAGATCGTGGAGTTCCCGGGCAATGCGTTGGCGCTCGATGTTTTCGGCCTCGGCAAGCTTCTTTGTAACGGCAATGAGCTGGTTGTTTGTCCTCTCCAGCTCTTTCGTACGCCTCTGGACAAGCTGTTCAAGCTTCCCCTGGTATCTCTCAAGGGCCTTTTCGTACTCGATCCTGTCTGTTATGTCTTCGCCTGAACTGAGAATGCCGGTTATTTCACGAAACTCATCATGAATAAGCCTGTAGTGCCATGCGATAACACGCTCTTTGCCGTCTGCCTTGAGTATGGCACTTTCACGATATTCAGCTTCGCTGGCCTTCCCGGACAAAAAACTGCGGAAAAAAGCGCGCTCTTCCTTTTTTTCTGCAACAGCCACGAAGGTATCGAACCAGTTCTTGCCGATTATTTCTTCGCTGTCGCTGCCAAGTATCTCGCAACCCCTTCCGTTGATCAGAACAACCTTTTCGTTAATGTCTATTACCACGAAAATGACGCCAGCCATATCAAGATAGGTTTCAGCCCTGTTCTTTTCGACAAGCAGCCGCTCCTCGCTTTTCTTCAGATCTCTGAGTATAATGCTGTAAGGTTTTTCGAGGCCCGTCTTGATCATTGCGTGATAGATCAGATAATAAGACACGAGTTTGAAATAATGGCCCAGAAGACTGGGAAAACCATACACGTCGACATAGAAGGTCAATGCCAGTTCCGAACCGACGGCACAGAAGATTGAAGCTGCCATAAGCCTCAGCACCGCTTTGTCAAATGCCTCCTGCTGTCTTATGAGCGCAAATACCGCGGCGATCAGCATAGTGATTATGATGTATTCGCTCATCACCTTGAATGTGGTGAGCCCGGCGCCCTCCACATAGGCAACGGGGAAGATGTCATATCCAAAGATAGATATGAAAACGGCGGCCGTCACAAAGAAATAGACAACAAAGACCTTTGGGGGGTTCAGCTTTTTCCGGATAAATACAGGGGCGAGAAGAAGCGTGATGCTTTCCAGGTACCTTCCGGCTATCCAGAGCTGCGTTGAAAGGTTGGCCCCGGGTATCGCGAAGACATTCATGCCTTTATATGCAAGCGTGTGGATAAGATCAAAAGAACCGACAAAAAAATACGCGGTTCCCAGGAAAAGCAGGTAGTTGTTCCCGATGTAAGCCCGGGAATGCCACGCGATCATAAAGATGCCGAATGCTATGACTACGGAAAAAAGCTCGACAAGGCTATGGAAAAGAAGATAGCTGTAAACCCTCGCAAGATAGAGCCCTGCCAGAATGATCAGGACCAGTGATGCCGCGGCAAGCCTTTTCACCCACATCCCCCTTCCCCACACTGTGTTAAAAAAGCGACCGGCAACGGATAATATTCTTCTGAGATACTGGTGATAATGACATCATAGTATGCTTCGAAAAAATGTGCAAGAGGTTAAATGCAGGGACACAAAATGGCAGAAAAGGATGCTGGCCTAACGGGACAAAAGAGCGCTGCGGTTGTGTTTCCGGTTTGTTTTCTCCGCTATTTCACAGGTTTTTGGAATTTGGTCATTGGTTATTTATTTGTCCGCATCGCTTCTTTAAGCCGCTTTGCAAGCATGGAATAGCGTTCACGTGTCTTGTTGTTGCGAATGGCTATGGACAGGGCCTTCTTCGTACCGACCAGATAGACCAGTCTTTTCCCCCTGGTGACCGCCGTATAAATAAGATTCCTCTGCAGGAGGAGATAATGCTGGGTCAAGACAGGTATAACAACCGCCGGGTACTCGCTCCCCTGTGATTTATGGACCGATATGGCATAGGCAAGCATGATCTCGTCAAGCTCGCTGAAATCATAGGATACCATTTTCCCGTCAAAGTCTACGTGAACGTCCTGGTCTTCCCTGTCGATGCCGGCAATCCTCCCGATATCCCCGTTGTAAACATCCTTGTCGTAATTGTTCCTTGTCTGAAGCACCTTGTCTCCGGTCTTGAATGTCCGGCCGCCCCGGGAGATCTCATCTGCAGAGCTGTTTAGAACCTTTTGGAGTTCCTCGTTGATGCTGGTCACGCCCGCGCCGCCCCGGTGCATGGGGGACAGGACCTGAATATCGTTCAGGGGATGAAGGCCGAACCTGGAAGGTATGATGTCCTTGCACAGACCCACAATACATTGAAGGACCTCCCCGGGTTCTTCGATATCAACGAAAAAGAAATCCTTCGGGCCTTCGGCGGGTCTTTCCAAGACTGGCATTTCGCCGTTGTTGATCCTGTGGGCGTTGACAATGATCATGCTTCTTTCTGATTGCCGGAAAATCTCGTTGAGCCGCGCAACCGCAACGCACCCTGATGTGATAATATCCTTCAGGGCGCTTCCCGGACCGACGGACGGCAGCTGGTCAACATCGCCTACAAGAACAAGTGTCGCTTTTTCGGGCACAGCCTTCAGAAGGTGGTACATAAGCGGCACGTCCACCATGGAAACCTCATCGATGACAATAAGATCGGCATCGAGAGGATTTGATTCGCTGCGTTTGAATCCGGCCTCCGACGACCCCTGCCGGGGGGAGTATTCGAGCAGGCGGTGTATCGTTCTCGCCTCAAAGCCGGTGGCCTCCGTCATCCTTTTCGCAGCCCTTCCGGTGGGAGCCGCAAGCAATGCTTTCTGCCCCATCTTGCGGGCGATCCTGATAATACCGTTTATGATCGTCGTCTTGCCCGTTCCCGGACCACCGGTGATGACAAGCATTTTTTCCTCGATCGAAGAGCGCACTGCTTTTAACTGTCTTGGAGAAAAAACAATGCCGAGGTTTTCCTGAACCCATTGAAGGGCCTCATCGGTATTGAGAAGACGCATCTGTTTGGGAAAGAGCACGAGCCTTTTGATCATATCCGATATCCCGGTCTCCGAAATATAAAGTGAAGCGAGATAGACCATTGCGCTGCCGTATATTTTTGTGTTTCCAGAAAGCGTCTGAGAATCATCAAGAACAACCTTTTTTTGTGCCAAAAGGCGTTCTATTGCGCCGGGTATGGTCTCTTTCGGCACCTCGAGAACCTCACTGCACTTATCAACGAGAAGACTGAACGGAGAAAAAAGGTGTCCCTCGTCTGCAAGCTGCCCCAGTATGTAGAGAACACCCGTTTCGATCCGTAGCGGCGCCTCCTTTCCGATGCCTAGTTTTTCGGCTATCCTGTCGGCCGTAAGGAATCCCATGCCGAATATATCAACGGCAAGACGATACGGGTTTTCACTCACCACACGAACGGCGTCGCTCCCGTAAAAACGATATATCTTCACCGCATAAGCGGGGCTCACGCCGTTGCCCTGGAGAAATACCATGACATTACGGACCTCTTTCTGTTCGTCCCATGCCGCTTTAATCATTTCAACCCGTCTTTCACCGATCCCCTGGACCTCGCGAAGCCTTTCCATATCGGCATCAATAACATCGAGGGTCTTTTCGCCGAACCTGGACACAAGCCTTTTGGCCATCACCGGACCTATTCCCTTTATCATGCCGGAGCCGAGATAGCGCTCTATACCTTTCACTGTGGCAGGCACAAGCGTTTCGTAAGAAATCACCTTGAACTGCTGCCCATAACGGGGATGGTCCCCCCAGCCGCCTTTCAACCTCAGAACTTCACCGGGTGCAACACCGTAGAGCGTACCGACAATGGTGACAAGCGAACTGCGACCTTCCACCTTGATCTTTGCCACGGTGTACTGATTCTCTTCATTGTAGAAGGTCACACGCTCCACCTGGCCCCTGATCTCCAGTTGAGTCCCTATAACATCAGGCATGCTTAATAGTATCGGAATTCAGCCGATAATAAAAGTAAAACATGGCCCCATTGAGGCCCTGTCGGCGCTGTGTGGACAAGCGTTTCCGGAAGCAATCTGCGCCCTTTGAACCATAAGGAATGATTATTTATGTTGCCTTCCCTGTTCCATATGATAAAATGTGAAATATTTAAAATGGTTGCGAAGAACAAAAAACTGCTTCTCCACGAAGCCGAAAAGATCAACGGGTTTATGGGATTACTCATGAAACCGAGAAATACCAGGCAATCGTGGACAAAAGAAGAAAGAAGGATGCTCAAGGCGCATCTCAAGCACTTGTCCTACTATGTGCCGGCACTCTTCATATTCCTTCTTCCTTGCGGTTGCTTACTCATACCACTGCTTGCCGAGATCCTTGACAGAAGGAAAGGCCGCAGGATGATATCGGGGAACAGCAGCCTCTCTTCGGTTGGCAGCGACAGCCGCCCCGTCGTTTGATCCTGACGGCCCGCCACCCCTTTCATATCGCACGGTTCTTTACTGGTTGTCATTTTACACCGCATGGAGTATTATAAATCAAGAATACTATGCAATCAGTCGCACGGCACGCCGATGACAAAGAGAATATACGAAAACCCCTTTCCGGGCTTCGATGCTCATCACCGGTCATGATGGGAATGATCCCGGCTGCATATCAGAATCGGAAAAAGTATGGTACGGTTTAACGATATCGTTGACGAGGTTATGAAGTACAATCCTGAAGCTGACGTGGAACTGCTCCAGAGGGCATACATCTTTTCCGCCAAAGCTCACAAGGGCCAGACACGGCTTTCGGGAGAACCCTACCTGATACACCCCTTAGAGGTGGCCCACACTCTCACTAAAATGAACCTCGATATCCCGAGCATCGTTTCGGGCCTGCTCCATGACACTATAGAAGATTCCTATGTAAACATGGAGGAGATCGAGGAATACTTCGGCAAGGAGATAGCAGAACTTGTCGACGGGGTCACAAAGATCAGCAAGATCCCGCTGAAAACCTCTGAAGAGTCGAGGGTCGAAAACTTCCGCAAAATGATCCTCGCCATGAGCAAGGATATCCGGGTCATTCTCGTAAAACTGGCCGACCGCTATCACAACATGCAGACGCTGAATTTTCTCTCCCCCGAAAAACAGATCGAGATCGCAAAGGAGACCTTCGAGATATATGCCCCTCTGGCGCACAGACTTGGCATAGAATGGCTTCGAGCCGAGCTGGAAGACGCCGCATTCAAGTACCTCAAGCCAACTGAATACAAGCTTATAGCAGACAATATCGCCCAGAAAAAAAAGGAACGAGAGGCTTACATCAGCGAGGTGATAGGTCTTTTGAGACAGAGACTCGAACAGTTCCACCTCGATGCCAATATCTTCGGCAGGGCAAAACATCTTTACAGCATCTATCGGAAAATGACCCTGGAAGGGCTTAACATTGATGATATTTACGACATCATCGCCTTCAGGGTCGTCGTGGAAACGATCAAGGAATGCTATGAGGCGTTGGGCATCATACATGCCTTCTACAAGCCCATACCGGGCAAATTCAACGATTATATCGCCCTGCCGAAAGCCAACATGTATCAGTCTCTCCACACGAAGATCATAGGGCCTCACGGAGAAAAGATCGAGGTCCAGATCAGGACAAAAGAAATGCACAGACTTGCCGAGGAGGGCATCGCGGCACACTGGAAATATAAGGAAGGCAATGTATTCAACCCTAAAGAAGACAGGATCTTCGCCTGGCTGAGAAGGATCATCGAATGGCAACAGGAACTCAAGGACAACAAGGAGTTCATGGAGATCTTCAAGATCGACCTTTTCCCCGACGAAGTATACGTCTTCACTCCCAGGGGTGATGTTCGGGAACTGCCCAAAGGCGCCACGCCTATAGATTTCGCTTATGCCATCCATTCCGAGCTTGGCCACCGCTGTGTGGGCTCAAAGGTTAACGGAAGGCTCGTTCCGCTGCGGTATGTGCTAAAAAGCGGTGATACCGTTGAGATCATGACAAGTCCTACTCACAAACCAAGCAAGGACTGGCTGGGCTTCGTGGCCACATCCAAGGCAAAGACAAAAATCAGGCAATGGATCAAAACGGAACAACGTGAAAAGAGTATAGAACTCGGCAAGAACCTTCTCGAAAAGGAACTCTCCAAACACGACATGAATTTCACCAAGCTTCTCAAGGGAGGAGATTTCCAGCCCATAACAAAAGACCTTGGCTTCGAAGCAGTAGACGATCTCTTCGCCAGTGTCGGGTACGGGCTCTATACTCCTCTTCAGGTTCTCAACAAGATAGTCCCCGAGAGCGAAAAACCGCCGGGGAAGATCAAGACCATAATCAGTACATTCAAGAAAGGGCGCGACAATGCCATCAAGATCAAAGGGGTCGACGGACTTGTCATACGCTATGCGAAATGCTGCAACCCCATCCCTGGCGACGGCATAATCGGTTTTATCACGCGCGGACGGGGGCTCACCATACATGTCGAGGACTGTCCGAATGTCCACACTTACGATGATCAACGCAAGGTGGAAGTTTCATGGCAGCTCAACAAGGACTACACTTTCCCGGTCAGACTTAAAGTCACCGGAAGCGACCGCAAGGGCCTGCTTTCCGATATCAGCAGTGTTATAGCGGCAAACAAGGTCAACATCATCAGCGCTCAGGCAATGACATATCCAGATAAATCAGCAGCCGGCATGTACGAGGTCGAAATCGAGCATATGTCCCAATTGCAGAAGGTCATGAAATCTATCCAGAAGATCAAGGGTGTGCGTTCCGTGGAGCGGGCGAGAAATATAACCTGATGGCTGGTAATAGGTAATAGGTTATGGGTGATAGGGAAAACAAAAAATACCCATCCCCTTATTTATAAGGTAATAAAATATTCTATTACGGAACAGGGTATAATCAGACGTAAGCGGATTGAGGGGTTTGAGGTGATATCTTTCCCATTACCCATCACCTGTCTTCGCTACACTGCTTTCTGAAAGTTGCCTTTTTTTATGCACTTCGTACAGAGCCTTGCCTTGCGACTTTCACCGTCCTTTATGATGCGAACGGTCTGCAGGTTTGGCAGCCACTCTCTTTTGCTTTTATTGTTGGCGTGACTGACGTTATGGCCAACTTGTTTTCCCTTTCCGCACATCTCACAGACTCTTGCCATTTGTGACCTCCTGACCTGCATACAGCCCTATAACTAGGTGCTCTTTAAAGACAAAGATTTTAACCGCTTAGGGGTCGCATGTCAATACATTTCGTTCTTTCCATTCAAAGATCCGGAGCTAAACAAGAAATATGGTCTTCCCCATTGCAGAAATAACGATGAGATATCAAGCAGATAAAAGGCCCTGTTTCAGGGCGGCTGTAAATTCCATTAAAATAACAGGTGTTTTTTTCAACTGAAGATTTATTATTGAAAAGCATATTAGTTATTGGCGCTATCAATAGAAGCTATAACCATTGGGCTTTTCGGATTGCACGTTCGCGAGGCAGATGGAATAAAACCCGCTTGAATCGTGAGGTTAAGAAACCATTTCCACAACTTTTCAACAGAATATTCACAATCCATGTGGAAAAACCGTGGAGAGGGGTGAAATACTTCTTTGGTCAGGGTTTTAGAGATATCCTGCCGATTTGGACTTTTGTACCCCTTCGAATGGAACATTCCCTTGCCTCTCCCGCGTTGATCTCCAGGACATACCTGGCAGGATAGCGGGAACTGATCGTTTTTTCGTCGTGCGGACGGGCACCGGCATGAACGTGGACCACCTCGTAACTGCCATTTATAAACACAATATCGAGAGGAATATAGGTATTCTTCATCCAGAAATTCTGCATTACATCGCTTTCCTCCACAAAGAGCATCCCTGTATTCCGCCGCATGTAGGTTCTGAACATGAGACCCTGCTCCCGCTGGGTTGGCGTCAGTGAAAGTTCTGCCAAAAAACGGCAGGCCTCCCTGCCGTTTCCATCAAGGAAAGCAACGGTCAGATTCTTTCGTTCATGGTCTTGCGCATGGCAAGTAACGTTCGAGAGTGCAGCGCAGAACAAAAGCACGGAAAGAAAGAAACAGTCCCATGACGGCCGCCGTTTGCCTGCCGCAGGGGCTTTTCGTGTTTTCATACCTTATGGTGCGACAGGGAAAACAAAAAGTCAAGCGGCGAAACAGCGTTTTTAAGGAAAAACCTCTTTCCTTCCGACAGGTTTCTTGTGGTATATATGGTGTACATCATCATATCCAATACGGGGGTGACACGTGGAGATCGAAGGCAAGAATGTCCTTGTGCTTGGAGCATACGGCGAAGTGGGCATAGCTATCTGCAGACAGATCCTTCGCTATCTGCCCGCAGAGCTTGTGATCGCCTCGCTTAGTGAACAGGAAACGCAGTCGGCGCTTAAGGAACTCTCCGCTGAAACGCCTTCGTACTGCAAGCTGATGGCGGCCTCGGGAAACATATTTGTAAGATGGCCTCTTAAAGATATGCGGCTTTCCGATATCGTCGCCTCGGAGGAATACCTGCATACGCTTGTCGACGACAATCTGAATGAGCTGTCAGAAACGATACTGACGGAATCCACGCTCTACAGGCTTATCACACAGCACCGCCCGGAGATCATCATTGACTGTATCAACACTGCCACGGCGCTATCATACCAGAACATATACCACGCCTATCAAACAATAGGTGCCGAAAAGGAACAGGAGGGCCCGGACAGCAGCAGGGCAATGATGTATCAATTGCTTTCCACAACAAGCATACCGCCGCTTATCCGGCATGTCCAGATCCTCCACGAATCAATGAAGCAGGCCGGCACCCGCTTATACCTCAAGATCGGAACGACAGGTACCGGCGGCATGGGCCTCAACATCCCTTTCACCCATGGCGAAGAGAACCCGTCCAGGCTGCTCATGGCCAAGGCTGCAACCGCCGGCGCCCACACTATGCTCCTTTACACACTGAGCAAAACACCGGGCTGGCCCATTATCAAAGAGATCAAGCCTGCGGCCATGATCGGATGGAAGAACATCACAAGGGGAACGATCAAAAGGGGCGGCAAGACATACCCTCTCTATGACTGCCCCATTGAAGACGCCTACAAGCTCTCAGAAGGGTCAATCTTTTCGTACGACCTTGCGGGGAACGGGTGCGAATTGCAGGAAAGAGAGCTTGAAGGCGTCTATATTGACACCGGTGAAAACGGGGTGTTCTCAATTGATGAATTTAAGACCATCACCTCTCTGGGCCTCATGGAATTCGTCACGCCTGAAGATATCGCGCATCATGCGGTCATGAACATCATCGGGATCAACACATCAAAAGACGTCATTTCCGCCATTGACGGTGCAGCCATGGAACCGACCTTTCGCGCCGGTATCCTGCGGCGCGATGCCATCGAAGAGGCGACACGCCTGGGAGACAGCAGCATCACCTATGGTTTTCTCGGACCAAGGATATCGAAGCTCGTCACGGAGTGCAAACTCATCAAACAAAGCTACGGCACAATTGAAGATGCCCTTTCCGTTTCGCCGCTGCGTCTTGCCTATTCATTGGAAAAACTCCTTGAGATCGAAGACGGAATACGAAACATTCCAATTTCCATGGGAATCCCCGTCCTTTTGCCTGACGGCGAAAGGCTTCTCTTTGCTAAACGCGCCGTCAAAGACAAGGACTGGGAAGAAAAACCATGGACCGTTAACGCAGAAAACATAGAAAGGTGGGCGTCGCGGGAGTGGATAGACCTGAGGCCTTCAAACATGGGGAGGTGGCAGGAAAGGCTGCGCAGGGCCAGGGAGGATGCCTGCAGATATCCTGAAGAACACTGCTCCAGGTTCAATCGCGGGATGCTCTTCTGGAAAAAGACAGAGGAAGGCAAAACGATCATCGACGCCGGCGAGATAACAGCATGGGTCTTCATCAACGAATTCGGCGGCGGCCGGCCCCATGCCTATGCAGAGTCGAAAGAGATGGTATACTTTTAAAAAACAGTTTCAACCGTTCCAGAGTTTCAACGGTTTCCTTTTTTTCTTCTTGAACAATGAAACTGCTCAAACGGCTGAAACTTTGAAACTCATTAATATGGGACCACAACAGATAACTGACATCCTGTGGCGTGTCGGCGGGCCGGATATGACAAGCGGGCGTGATTGCGCCATTTACCTTGTTGACCTCGGCCCTCCCGTGCTCATCGACTGCGGCTCCGGATACGGTTTTGACCGCACGATAGCCAATATCGAAAAGGCCGGATTCAACCGCGGCGATCTGAAGACCCTTATCATGACCCATTGCCATGCCGACCATATCGGTGCGGCCCCTCTCTTTCGTTCACGCTTTGGTACGACACTCATCATCCACGAAAAAGATGCCGAGATCGTAGAACGCGGCGATATACGGCTCACTGCCTCGTTCTGTTTCGGTGTGGACTTCAAACCACTGCCGGTCGACAAAAGGCTTAAAGGCGGGTCGGGAACGCTTCGGTTCGGAACATACGATCTCAACTGGGTGCATACCCCCGGTCATACGCCGGGATCAATCTCCCTTTACCTGGACAAAGACCGGGAACGGACCCTCTTTGCGCAGGACATAGGGGCCCCATTGCTCACAGAATTTGACTGCGATCCGGCCGCATGGCTGGAATCCATTCAAAAACTCTTCTCTCTCGAGGCGGACATCATCTGCGATGGACACTCCGGGGCCTACGGACCGAAAAAAATTGTCAGGGAATATCTCGAATACTGCCTGGCCTCCCAGTACCAGCAGGGCTACATCGCTGCGGAATAAAGTTTTTTTGCAACACACATAAGGTTCGTCGCCCCTCAAAAGTCTTCCTTGCAAAAAAACCGATCGATGATATGATTTCTAAAGACTTGATCGGCCCGGTTACACCACGATGACACAGCATAAGGAGGTTCGGGTTTGGGTCGTAATAACTTTTCTCCCCTGATCGATCTTATAGGCAAAAACGAGGAATGGTTGATGGGGCGTATCCTCCACTACGCGAAGATACGAGACTTCACAAAATATACATCAACCCTTGAAGAAGCGTGGAGGCTTTCCATAACAGGTCTTTCAGAAGTATTGACCCAGGCGCTCAGGGCCCATGACGAGCCTCCCGAGCTGGGCCCCGACGACGATTACACCCAAGACCCCGTCGCATCCTTCGGCATTCTTGAAGCAAAGAAGCACAGATCCCGCGGGATCACCCTGGGAATGTTCCTGGGCCTGATGAAATATTACAGGCAAAGCTACATCGACCTCATTTCGAGGGCAGGCTTTCAAAAAAACGATGAGGACCGCTGCCGCCTGTTCATTGAAAGAGCCTTCGACCGCATGGAGATCGGTTTTTCCGTTGAATGGGCCTCTTTCGGTTCCGACAGAGAGCTGGAAGACTTGCGTACATTGAACAGAACCATGACGAACGAGAAAAACAAATACCTGACAATTTTTGAAAGCACACCGACCCCCGTCATCCTTCTTGACACAGAAAGCATGATCGACAGCCTGAACCACAGCGCCGCCGAGCTCCTATATGGCGTTGATATCCCCGGTTCAACCTATTATGGGAACCAAAATAAATATGGCCCCCTTCCCTGGAAAATAGAAAAAGTGGATAGATTTTTCGCTGGCAATGACATGGAACAGACTTTCGAAATGGAGTTGAGAACAAAAAAAGGGGTCAGTCTGTTCCAGGTAAAACTGAAAAGAATGCTTGATGTGAGCGGGAAATTCAGCGGCGTCGCGCTCATGCTCAACGACATCGCGGAACAGAAGAAGACCGAAGCTGCGCTTCGCCGGAGCGAAAAGAACCTGGCCGCGTTTTTCAATACAATCGATGATTTTCTATTTGTCCTCGACACGAAAGGCAATATTCTTATGGTCAACGATACGGTGGTCAACCGCCTTGGTTATGAAAGAAAGGAATTGATCGGCAAGAACGTCCTCGTGGTCCATCCCGCCGACAGGCATGCAGATGCAGTACAAACAATAAAGGACATGCTGGAAGGAAGGACGGAACACTGTGATATCCCGCTATGCAGCGTAAGCGGAAAGCTTGTCCCCGTGGAAACAAAGGTCGTCCGGGGGGCATGGAACGATATGGATGTCTTCTTCGGTGTGAGCAAAGACATCTCGGAGATCAAATTGTCCGAGGAAAAGTTCTCCAAGACTTTCCATGCCAGTTCTACACTTATGGCCCTTTCCACCTTTAATGAAGGCCTTTTTATCGATGTCAACAGCGCCTTTCTCACAACACTAGGCTTTTCACGGGATGAGGTCATAGGCAGGACGTCCACAGACCTGAACATCATCGCAGATCCGCTATTGCGCCGCGCCCTGGGGGATGAGATTGCAGAGAAAGGGCGGATACGGGACCGCGAAATAAAAATGCGCTCAAAGAACGGGGACATCCGTTACGAATTGATCTCTGTCGAGCCCCTGTTCGTCCAGGACAACGCCTATGTGCTTACCACAATGAGCGACATCACGGGCCTGAAGATGGCCGAAAAGGAGAAGGAAAAACTTATCGGGGAACTACGGGAGGCGCTTGCCCAGGTGAAAACCTTGAGCGGTCTTATACCCATATGCGCTGCATGCAAAAAGATACGCAACGACAAGGGATACTGGCAGCAGATAGAAACATATGTACGGGACCATTCGGATGCGAAATTCACCCATGGTTACTGCCCGGAATGTGCCGAAAAGCTCAGGAAAACCTTCCGCCCGTAAAATCAGCGGTCAGCATCCCGCACCATGATGATGTCATACCGCCTGACCTTCAAACTCTCCGTTTCGATGAACTGGCCTCTTTTCCATGACCCATCACCCATAACCCGTCTTCTTAATTATCCGATTTCCACTGACCGTCTTCCTGCGCAAAACTGCTCCATGCGTTTTTCGAGAAGATCATGACCGCGGTTGATCCGCGCACTACTATGCGCTTTATGCTCTTCAGAGACTGCTCTTCTTCTTTGGCGGCCTCCTGCGCGAATATCTTTGCCTGATCGGCTCCCATCTGTGTCAGGAGAAGGTCGATCCTGCGGTTCGCCCGCTGCGTGGATAAACGCTTCACAGCGTCAAAATCGCCTTTTTTTAGCGCGTTTATCTTTTCGCGAAGCACCTTTGCCTGGGGACTGTCTTGTGCAGCCTTGCCTTTGAGATCGGCCGTGACCGGCAATTCATTGAAGAGCGGCGCGCTGAATTTTACCGAATATGAAATGCCCGGAAAGCTTTCGCTGTCCGGAGAACCTTTCTCCGCATACTCAGTTTCCCCTCCGACGCGCGTCTTTGATATGGCAAGATTTTTAAAAAGTTTCTGACCCGTATCAACGCGGGAAATCGTCGTCAGCGATGTTCCCTGTCGAGATGGCGCGCGAAGGATGGTGACGACCATTTTGCCCTGGTCCCCCGGATCGAACTGCAGGAGCAATCCGCGGACATTCCCTTCTTTGGCCAGTGTCGTTACCGGCAAAAAGGCTATCCCCCTCAAGGATTCCTGGGGAATTCTGCGGTCCGCAAGAACGATGCGGATCTCTTTCGGGCGGTCCAGCAGCCCTTCCGCGTTATCGTGGAAATGCGCATAGGCCTCTTTCAGCTCGATCGTTTCATTATTGATCTTGAGAGTGCCCTGCACCCTGCCCGGATCAATGGCATAAGCCGTTTGAAAACACAAAAATGAAAGCAGCAGAAAACTCAGGATCGTTGTTGTTGTCATAGTCCCCCCATTGTTAATTTATTTTATCTGAGATGCCTCTTCCTTTTCTCTGTATTCTTTGTCCTTTGCGTTATATGCGTCCCTTATCTTGTTCTCCACTGCCCGTCGCTGGGGTTCGATCTGTTTTCCTTCTTCTTTCTGTCTATCCCCGCTTTGTGTTTTTTTGTAGAGATCGACGGCCCGCTCGGTACGCTCGCATCCCAGAAAACCGCATAACAAAAACATGCCAATAACCACGCCCATAAAGAATTTCATAGAAACCTCGCTTCATTGCCCGGTTTAGCACGGGCTTTTTTTCGATCCGATCTGGCTTGTATATAATTATTGTAGAATGGAGGCTAAAAAAAATCAATTCTTTGAAAACAATATAAACAGAAAGATGTTCTCTTTCGCCTGTGCTATTATTCAGTATCTGTCTGCTATTTTTGCAGCTTTGTCCCGATGTCACGCACTGCCTGTTTGTCCATGACTCGCATAAATTTAGGATTGGCCATAAGCGCGTTGAGGTCCCCGCTGTTTACGGCTCTCATGATCTCCGGATCCTGGAGAACCTGCTGGATATCAGGATCGTTCTGCAGGGACAGGATCAGGTTCATTATCTCCTGGTTGCCCAGCATCTGCTGCTGGAGCGCCTGCGTCTCTCCTTTGATGTCAGAGACGGCCTGTTGTGCCCCTGCCGTCATCGCCACACACGCGAAAATGAATATGATGCCGATACAAATAATGGATGTTCTCATTGTCACCTTCTTGCAACAAGAATGACATAGTATAACATAGCGTAGCAAAGAAGCAAACCACCCGAATATTGGAGAGGTGAAACGCCAAAAGAGCAAGGGGTCCCGTCTTGATGTAATGGGGATATAAATAGCACGCACGGCGGGCGAGAGGGGGAGGCTACATCCGGCTATGCCGGTGGAGGGGGCGACGTGAGCCCATGACAGAACAAGCGTGAGCCCCTAAGGGGATATAAATAGCACGCACGGCGGGCGAGAGGGGGAGGCTACATCCGGCTATGCCGGTGGAGGGGGCGACGTGAGCCCCTTAAATTGAATAGACTTCCTTACCCAATGTCTTTACCCAATTCTGCGCCAGCACCTTCTGGGCGTCTTCGGTCCGGTCAACACCGAGGATCACAATGGCATTGCCCGATACCCTGCCCAGGTGAGGATAGAGGTAGTGGACATTGATACCGGCCGCACGCAGCGGCTTTAGAACAGCGTTCAGCCCGCCTGGATGGTCAGGGGTTTCCACGGCAAGGACGCCTGTCTCGCGAGGGTTGAACCCGTTGCCCTTAAGGATGTTCTTGGCTTTTTCGGGGTCATCAACGACAAAACGAACGGTGCTGATGTCCGAGGTGTCGGCAACTGAAATGGCACGGATGTTGACCCCTTCGCGGCCGAGTATCTCGCTCACATGGGAGAGCGCGCCAGGTACATTCTCGAGACTGATCGATATCTGTGTGATGACCATTATTTTTTTACTCCTTGACGTAATTGAAACCTGTTTCAAGTGCTTCCCGGTTCAGCTTGATGAGTTTCGATCTTCCCTCTCCGAGAAGCTCGGCCAGGTTCTTTATCATGGCATCGAAAGATATGATGCTGCTCGCCTTGATGAGCGCACCAAGCATGATCATATTGGCGACCTTTATGGTTCCCAGTTTTTCCGCAAGCTCGCTTGTGGGAATCGCCAGAACCTCTATATCGCTTCTGGCGGAAGCGGTGTTGACGAGCGATGCGTTCACGCAGAGCAATCCGCCAGATTGGAGAATACTCTGGAACCGCGCAAATGAAGGCTGGTTCATGGCAACGACAAACTCGGGCTCCGAGGCCACCGGTGATGCTATCTCTTCGTCTGAAACAACGACGGTGCAATTCGCCGTACCACCGCGAACTTCCACTCCGTAGGACGGAAGATAGGTGACGTACTTGCCTTCGAGCATCGCCGCGTTCGCGAGGGTAAATCCCATGGAGAGAACACCCTGTCCGCCGAAACCTGAAAATATCGTCTTTGTCGTCATGAGATCTCTTTTACCACTCCAATGGGAAATTGCTTCGCCATAACCTCGTCGATCCACCGGCAGGCCTCTATTGTCCCCATCTTCCAGTTCGTGGGACAGGGCGACAGGATCTCAACCAGTGAAAATCCTTTTCCGTCGAGCTGGCACTGGAAGGCCTTTTTAATGGCCTTCTTTGTCTTTATTACAGCAGCCGGCTTGTTGACCGCCACCCGTTCAAGGTACGATGTCCCGTCGAGCATGGAAAATACCTCGCATATCCGCACCGGATGGCCGGCCAGAATTGGATTCCTTCCCAGGGGCGTCGTTGTCGTAACCTGCTGCTTCAGGGTCGTTGGCGCCATTTGCCCGCCCGTCATTCCATAAACACCATTGTTGACAAAAATGATCGAGATCGGCTCGCCGCGGTTAGCCGCGTGGAAACCTTCCGCCGTGCCGATGGCGGCGAGATCGCCGTCCCCCTGGTAGGAGAAGACAAGATTATCTGGCCTCACCCTTTTTATACCGGTGGCTACCGCCGCTCCGCGGCCGTGCGCGGATTCCAGCGTGTCAATGTCGAAATAGTTGTACAGGAGCATGCCGCAACCCGCCGGCGCTACGCAGATGGCCTTTTCCCGCAATCCCATCTCATCGATGACTTCCATCAGGAGACGGTTGATGATTCCGTGGCCGCAACCCGGGCAATAGTGGAAATGGGCCTCTTTTAAGGTCTTAGGTTTTACATATGCCTTTTTCATTACTTCTTCCTTCTGGCGGCCGTATAGTAATGACGGGCGATTATCCGATAGAGTTCTATGGGTGTAGGGATAATTCCTCCAGGCCTTCCGTAGAAGTGGATGTGTCCCTTCCCCGCCAATGCAAGTCTCACGTCTTCGATCATCTGGCCGGCACACATCTCAAAGACGAAGAAATCATGGACGGTTTTTGCCATTTCCTGGATCGCGGCTGCCGGGAAAGGCCAGACCGTGATGGGACGTATCATACCGACCTTCAGGTTTTCCTGCCGAAGCCTCTTGATGGCCCCCCTGACGATCCGTGCGCCGATGCCGTATGCAACCACTATCATTTCGGCGTCGTCGGTGAGGTATGTTTCATAGCGGACCTCACTGCTCTCCATCCGCTGGTATTTTCTAACAAGCTTCCAGTTGTGCTCCTCTTCTTCCTTGGTATCGAAAAGAAGCGACCTGACCATCCTTGCAGGCCTTCCCTTTGCACCGGTCAGGATATAGTCTTTCGGATATTCTTTCGGCGGCTTGATATCATCGAAGCTGACGGGCTCCATCATCTGACCGAGCATGCCGTCTCCCAATATGACAACCGGGTTGCGGTATTTGTCGGCAAGGTCGAAGGCAAGGGGCACCACATCGGTCAGTTCCTGCACGGAACCCGGGGCAAGAACGATTGTCTTGTAATCGCCGTGGCCGCCGCCCCGCGTTGCCTGAAGATAGTCCGACTGGGCCGGGGATATGTTTCCCATGCCGGGTCCGCCGCGCACCATGTCGACAATAACGGCGGGCAGTTCGTCAGCGGCAAGGTATGATATGCCCTCCTGCTTGAGGCTCATACCGGGGCTGCTCGATGACGTCATGGCACGAGCACCTGCCACGGACGCACCAAGCACCATGTTGATCGCCGCGATCTCGCTCTCGGACTGGATGAACACCCTGCCCAGTTCACCCATTCTCTTAGCCATGTATTCCGTCAACTCGTTCTGCGGAGTGATGGGATACCCGAAGTAACAGGTGCAGCCGGAAAGGACCGCCGCCTCTCCAAGCGCGGCATTTCCGCTCATGAGCTTTTTCAACTTTTCATCACCTCTATGGCAACATCTGGACAAATGACGGCGCAGGTTGCGCACCCGGTGCACTCCTTTCCGTCATCAAAGGCAGCAACAAAATATCCCTTAGCGTTTAACTTATCGGAGAGATAAATGACCTTATTGGGACAAAATTCTATGCACAGCTCGCATCCCTTGCAGCGTTCCTGATCGATACTGATCGTGCCTTTCATGTAAGACCAAACCGCCTTTCCGAATTCAAAACCATTAAGATTAGCCCACGAGAGCGCACCTTGTCAACTTTTTTGTATGCCCACCGGGCAGCGGCACGCGCAGAAATCATAAAAAGAGTTGCAAACTTACCGCTTCCTTTATATATTAAAAGCATACAGGCCATTGCGATCGTCTCCTTATCACGGCATTCAAGGGAACTTTATGATGCCGGGGGAACACAAAACTTGAAGGGAACATTTTTATTGCATTTACAAGGACATATATCTTAATGTTTTACACATGGAATTAAGGCATATCGAAACATTTTTGAAGATCGCCGAGCTCAGGAGCTTTACAAAAGCCGCTGATGAACTTTGCATCACGCAACCCACGGCAAGCAAACAGATCGTCGACCTGGAGCGTTTCTTTGACGTCAGGCTCATAGACCGGACCAAGCGCACCGTAACGTTGACAAAGGCCGGCGAGATCTTCATTAAATACGCGCGCGACATAATGAGCCTGAAAAGGGACACCATTGAGGCCATAGATTCTTTCAAAGGCCTCAAAAAAGGGAAAATGACCATAGGCGCGAGCACTATCCCCGGCATTTACATCCTCCCTGGCGTGCTTTCCGACTTTAAGGACCGCTACAGCGGTATTCGCTTCGAACTCACCATCTCCGACACAAAAAATATCGTTGACTTGATGGAGGCCGGCGCTCTCGATATCGGCATCGTCGGCAGCAAGAATGAAACAGGCAAGCTGGAATATAAAAAGTTCATCGACGATACCATCATCGTCATCGCTCCGCCAGACTACCCCGGCACCATAACTTTTTCGCAATTGAAGGACCATCTCCTCATCTCCAGAGAACGCGGCTCTGCAACACGCAATACCTTTGAACTTGCCGTCGGGAAGTTGAAGAACTTCCGTAAGAACGAACTCAATATCATTGCCGAACTATCCGATAATGAAGCCATCAAGGAGGCCGTCAAAAGCGGGATGGGAATGGCATACATCTCAAAAATGGCCGTTAAGGCCGAACTTGCTTCAGGCACATTGAGAGAGGTCACGATACAGGGACTTCCTGATATAAAAAGGTCCTTTTATATCATTACAAGAAAAGGCAAGACAATTCTTCCCCAGGTGAAAGCCCTTGTGGAAATAATCGACAAATGGAGAAAACATGAAAAAGCATAGTTTTTTTACCGCATTGGTCATCATCGCGGTATTGCTGTCCGCCGCGCCTGCGTCCCATGCAAAGGTCTATCTCGATGTATACGGGACGACATTCAAGAAGATCACTATAGGGGTGCCCAATTTCAAGGGGACCGACCGGTCCGCAACGGACATGAGCGACCTGCTCAACAAGGATCTCGACCTGTCAGGTTTTTTCATCACAGCACCCGCCTCGCTCATTGACAAGGAGCTCCTCAATGAAGGTGTAGAGAAACAGGAGGTCAAGTTCGCCAACTGGCGCTCCATCGGCATCGATGTCGTCTGCAAGGGGCGCGTCCAGACAACAGGCAACGAAGTGACCCTCGAAGCATTTGTCTACGACACCCTCGACGGGTCGATGATGCTGGCCAAGCGTTACCGGGCAAAGCAGAGCGAATGGCGCCGCATGACCCACAGGCTCGCTGACGATATCATCTTCGCCGTCACCGGCGAGAAAGGAATAATGAGCTCCCGCATACTCTTCACGGCGGGAGGCAGAAACCTGAAAGAGGTCTATCTCGCAGATTTTGACGGGCAGAACATGAGCAAACTCACAAGCTACCGAAGCATAACCCTCTCGCCATCCATGTCGCCTACCGGGCAATATCTTGCCTACACCTCATACAAAGAAGGCAGGCCAAATCTGTATATCACTGATTTCGATAAAAAAAACGAGATGTTCGTAGACCGTTCTGAAGGCATGAAGATCGGTATGGCATGGCTCAACAAATCGACTCTCATCTATTCTCATACATCGGGCAGAACTTCTACAATATACGCTTACGACGTCGGAAGCCGTAGCAAGAGAGTCCTTGTCCAGCGTGAAGGCATCCTTACATCACCGACGGTCTCACCCGACGGTTCAAGGCTGGTCTTTGTGTCCGACATGTACGGTTCGCCTCAGGTCTTCTCGAAGGCCCTGCCTAACGGCGAGATAAAACGACTGACATACCACGGCAATTACAACAGCGCTCCCTCATTTTCACCAAAAGGAGATCTCATAGCTTTTATTGCCAAGATAGAGGGCGGTTTTGAAGTGTGCACTATGACCCCTGACGGAGCCAACCAGCGGGTGCTCACCAACGACCACACCGTCAACGATTCACCGCAGTTCTCGCCCTGCGGTCGTTATATCATTTACTCTTCCATGAAAGGCGGGGTCAACAAGATCAATGTCATGCTCTTTAACGGAGAAAACAAGAAAACGCTGCAATTTACCAATTCCAGCGAGGAACAGCCGAAGTTCGCACCGTGACCACGGGGGCTTTGAAGGATATGAAGGACATATACACATCATTTAACGGAAAATCGCTTATACAACATAATGGTCATATGGTTATGACCGGGGAGGAATTATGAAAAAACTTATCGCATTATTCCTGGCAGTATTTTTAATCTCCATCGTCGGATGCGCCCCCAAGGCAGTTCAGACTACCCAGAAAACGACAACGACACAGGACTCGTCCCTCTCGGACGAGGAAAAACGGCGCATCGCAGAAGAGGAGCTCGCCAGGGCGGAACGGGACAGACTGCTCCGGGAGCAGGAAAGGCTGGCCGCCATTTTAAAAGACGTTTATTTTGAATTTGACAGTTACGCGATAAACAGCAGCGAATTGTCTAAAATAGAAGGTGTGGGTTCATGGATGAAACAGGAAAGGGGGAAGAGGGTCACCATCGAAGGCCACTGCGATGAACGCGGTACCGTTGAGTACAACCTTGCCCTCGGTCAAAAACGCGCAGAGGCCGTAAAGGATTACCTGTCCAAACTGGGCATTGAAACAAGCAGGGTGCGGACGATATCCTACGGCAAAGAGGCGCCCGCTGAACCCGGCCGCACGGAAGAGGCCTGGGCAAAGAACAGGCGGGCACATTTCAAGCTTGATCGATAGAGGTGAGCGATGAACCAGAGATTTTTCTCCATTCACAACTGTCGGCAGATTCCGGCTTGCGTTAACCGGGCTTTTTTCCTGATACCGGTTCTGTGCATATTGTTGCTCGCCGGTTGCGTCACGACCGAAGAGGCCACAAAGCTCCAGGGGAGCATGAGCTCCATTCAGGGAGATTTCTATCAATTCAAACAGGATACGGAAACAAGGCTTTCCAGGATCGAAAAAGAGCAGGAGAACTTAAGCAAACAGGTTGTCAGCATGTACTCCTCTGTTGACAATCGTGATGAGAAAATACGCACCATCATGGGAAAGCTTGACGAACTGGATTATCAGATAAAGACCTACTGGGCCGAATCGAAAACAATGGCGGGGATGAAGAAGAAACCCGACGAGGTGCCTCCAGTCTCGACAAAAGGCCCCAAACAGGTCACGAAGGCCCCTATAGACGCAAAATATGAAGAAACATACAAGGAGGCATTCGCAGACTTCCAGAGGGGTCAATACAACGAAGCCGTGACAAAATTTACCACCTTTACCGAAACATACGGCGGTACGCCACTTGCGTCCAACGCTTTCTACTGGATAGGTGAGTCCTACATGAACCTCAAGAACTACGACAAGGCCATACTATACTTTCAGGAAGTCATCGACAAGTATCCCAAGAGTGAAAAGGCACCCAGGGCGCTTCTGTCACAGGCCGAAGCCTTCAGGATGACAAATGACAAAAAAAGCTCTACCACTCTATTGAAAAGAGTGATAGAGCTTTATCCTAAAAGCGAAGAGGCGATCATCGCCGAAAGAAAGCTGCGTAATCCTTAGGCTGGAAGCTGCTCCTGAACTTCCTCCTGAGGGAGCTCTTCCGGTTTATCGAGAACGTTCATATCGTAGTTGCGGTACTTGGGATAACCGGTCCCTGCGGGGATGATCCTTCCCATGATAACGTTCTCTTTCAGACCGCGCAGGTAATCAACCCTGCCTTCTATTGACGCCTGGGTCAGGACCTTTGTGGTGTCCTGAAAACTCGCGGCAGATATGAAGCTGTCCGTTATAAGAGATGCCTTTGTGATGCCAAGGAACAGCGGTTCCGCCTGCGCAGGTTTTCCACCCTCAGAGAGGACGCGCTTGTTCTCCTCTTCAAAGACCCACCATTCAACGTAATCGTCGATAATAAAATTAGTATCGCCGATGTCCCTGATCTTTACCCTCTTTAACATCTGGCGCACGATAGTTTCGATATGTTTATCATTTATCTTGACGCCCTGGAGCTGGTAGACTTCCTGGATCTCGTCCACAAGGTAACGGGCAAGGTCTTTAATGCCGAGGATGCGCAGTACATCATGAGGATTGACAGGGCCGTCCATAAGAGGTTCGCCCGCCCTGACGTAATCACCTTCATGGACGATGATGTGTTTACCGCGGGGTATGGTATACTTGCGTGCCTCGCCATGGACGGTTTCGGGGGTAACGACAATCTCTCTTTTACCTTTCGACATCTTTCCAAAACTGACGACCCCGTTTATCTCGCTGACGATGGCGTTTTCTTTGGGTTTACGCGCTTCAAAAAGCTCGGCAACCCTTGGGAGACCGCCTGTGATGTCTTTTGTCTTCGTAGTTTCACGCGGCATCTTCGATATAACGTCTCCGGCGTATATAATATCACCTTCGTTAACGACGATGTGCGCGCCGATTGGCAGTATGTAGCGGGCTGGGCTCGTTGATCCCGGGATCATCTTGGTCCTGCTCTTCTCGTCCTTGATGGAGATCCTGGGACGCAGCTCGGGGTTCTTGGGTTCGATGATGACCTTATAAGAGAGCCCTGTCACTTCATCCTTGCTCTCCTGCATGGTTTCTCCCTCGAAGATGTCGCCGTATTTGATCTTGCCCGACTCTTCCGAAAGTATGGGAATCGTATAGGGATCCCATTCGGCCAGAGTTTCTCCTTCCTCAACGGTCTGACCGTCGCTTATCCTGAGTTTCGCACCGTAAATAATTGAGTAGCGCTCCCTTTCCCTGCCCGCATCGTCGAGTATGGCTATCTCGCCATTGCGGTTCATAACAACAGGAACGCCTTCTCTGTTCAGGATTGCCCTCACATTGATGAACTTGACGACACCATCGTTGCGTGTTTCCAGGGTCGATTGTTCGACCCTTCTGGATGCGGCGCCACCGATGTGGAAGGTCCGCATGGTAAGCTGGGTACCCGGTTCACCGATCGACTGGGCCGCTATGATGCCTACAGCCTCACCAATGCTGACCAGACGCCCTCTTGCCAGATCGCGGCCGTAGCAGAGCACGCACACACCCCGTTTTGCCCGGCATGTGAGAACGGAACGTATTTTAACCTTCTCAAATCCGGCTTCCTCGATAAGCTTAAGGTGGCTTTCGGTGATCTCTTCATTCTTTTTAACTATTATGGCACCGTCGGGGTCTTTCATGTCCTCGAAGGAAACCCTGCCGAGAATACGTGCGTCAAGACGTTCAATGACCTCGCCGCCTTCGATAAGGGACCCGATCTCGATATAATCGAATGTCCCACAGTCTTGCTCGGCCACCACCACATCCTGGGCAACGTCAACAAGCCTCCTGGTAAGATAACCTGAGTTCGCCGTTTTCAGGGCGGTATCGGCAAGGCCTTTGCGGGCGCCATGTGTGGATATGAAGTACTGGAGCACGTCGAGACCTTCCCGAAAATTGCTGGTAATGGGTGTTTCCATGATCTCTCCGGAAGGCTTGGCCATAAGGCCCCTCATACCGGCGAGCTGCCTGATCTGCTGAGCGTTTCCTCTTGCGCCCGAATGGGCCATCATGAAAATCGGGTTCAGGCTGTTCTGATGTTCGGGCTTGCCATTTGCCCCGATGACGGGTTTTCCGTCCTCGCCGAGGACCACGTCGGAGCCAAGTTCGTCCATCAGCGCCTTTGCGATCTCCTCAGTCACGTTCGCCCAGATGTCAATGACCTGGTTGTATCTTTCGCCGTCTGTTATCAGACCTTCCTGGTACTGGTTTTGAACTGCCTTGGCCGCTTCTTCGGCCTTTTCAATGAGTATCTTCTTCTTGACAGGAATCTTCATATCGTCGATGGAGATCGATATTCCACCAAGTGTGGCATAAAAATACCCGAGGTCTTTAAGCCTGTCAGAGAGAATGACGGTGCATTTCTCGCCTGCATCGCGGTAACACTTGTCGACGAGCGAGGCTATGGTCTTCTTGTCCATGATTGTATTGATGCTGGCAAACATGTCTTTCAGGACCTTCTCTCTTTTCGGTCCCTCAAGTTCCATAAGGGCATCCTTTACAACATCCCTGAGTATGATCCTTCCAGGTGTGGTATTTACCATTTCACCGTCCAGGCGGACCTTGACCCGGGCATGCAGGTCTATCTCGCCCGCATCATAGGCAACGCGGACCTCTTCGGAATCAGCAAAGATCTTGTTCTCTCCTTTGCGGTACTTGCGGTCTATGGTCAGATAATAGAGACCGAGGACTATGTCCTGTGTCGGCACGATTATGGGTTTTCCGTTGGCCGGCGAGAGGATATTGTTTGTGGACATCATGAGTACCCTGGCTTCGGTCTGCGCCTCGGTGGACAGCGGCACATGCACTGCCATCTGGTCCCCGTCAAAGTCCGCATTATATGCCGGACAGACAAGCGGGTGAAGCTGGATGGCCTTGCCATCGATAAGCTGCGGCTCGAAGGCCTGTATGCCAAGGCGGTGGAGTGTCGGCGCCCTGTTGAGCAGAACGGGGTGTTCCTTGATCACCTCTTCGAGGACATCCCATACCTCGGGCCTTTCCTTCTCGACTATCTTTTTTGCGTTCTTTATGGTGGTCGCGTATCCTTTCCTTATAAGCCGGTTGTAGACGAAGGGCTTGAACAGCTCGAGGGCCATGTATTTGGGGAGTCCGCACTGGTGGAGCCTCAACTCGGGACCAACCACAATGACGGAGCGGCCCGAATAGTCAACCCTCTTGCCGAGGAGGTTCTGGCGGAACCTGCCCTGCTTGCCACGAAGCATGTCACTCAGGGATTTAAGAGGGCGCTTGCTCGCGCCGGTGACTACCCTGCCGCGTTTTGAATTGTCAAAAAGGGCGTCCACTGCCTCCTGGAGCATTCTTTTTTCGTTCCTTATGATGATCTCGGGGGCGTTGAGCTCCATGAGCCTCTTTAAACGGTTGTTCCTGTTAATGACCCGGCGGTACAGATCGTTCAGGTCGCTCGTCGCGAAACGTCCGCCGTCGAGCGGCACAAGCGGTCTCAGTTCGGGCGGCAGGACGGGGACGATATCCAGTATCATCCATTCAGGCTTTACACCTGAAACCCTGAATGCATCAACAACCTTCAGGCGTCTGGCGATCTTTTTCTTTTTCGCATCGCTCGAAGTGTCGCGCATGTCGATCCTGAGGGTTTTTCCCAGTTCATCGATGTTGATCTTCTTCAAACATTCACGAATGGCTTCTGCGCCGATTCCGGCGGAAAAGTTTTCCCCGTATTTTTCTCTGGCCTCTATATATTTCTCTTCACTGATGATCTCGCAGAATTCATACGGGGAATCACCCTTTTCGATGACGATGTACATCTCGAAATAGAGGACCCTCTCCACTTCCTTTATGGTCAGTTCCAGCAGCGTCCCGATCTTGCTGGGCATGCTCTTCAAAAACCATATGTGGGCGACGGGGCAGGCAAGCTTTATGTGTCCCATGCGCTCGCGGCGCACCTTGGACTGGATAACCTCAACGCCGCATTTCTCGCAAATGATGCCGCGGTGTTTCATCCTTTTATACTTGCCGCAGATGCATTCGTAGTCCTTTACGGGACCGAATATCTTGGCGCAGAAAAGGCCGTCTCTTTCCGGCTTGAATGTACGGTAATTGATCGTTTCCGGTTTCTTCACTTCCCCGTATGACCACTTCTCGATGAGTTCCGGGGAAGCAAGGGAGATCTTTATCGCCATATAGCTTAAAGGATCTCTCTGCTTATCTGACTTAAAATATTCTTCCAAGGTCTCTCCTCCTTGTTATTCTTCCTTGAGCAGCTCTACGTCTATGCAAAGTCCCTGAAGCTCTTTCACAAGGACGTTGAAGGATTCCGGCAGGTTGGGCTCCAGCACATCTTCGCCCTTGACGATTGCCTCGTAGGCCCTGATCCTTCCGTTGACGTCGTCGGACTTGATGGTAAGGAACTCCTGCAGCGAATAGGCCGCGCCGTACCCTTCAAGAGCCCATACCTCCATTTCCCCGAGCCTCTGGCCGCCGAACTGCGCCTTACCGCCGAGCGGCTGCTGGGTCACAAGCGAATAGGGACCAATCGAGCGGGCATGTATCTTGTCATCAACGAGATGATGGAGCTTCAGAAAGTACATGTTGCCCACAGTGATGTTATGATGGAAGATCTCGCCGGTCCTTCCGTCGTGAAGCGTCGTCTGTCTTGAGTCCGCCATACCGGCCATCTTGAAGAGGTCCTTGATCTCTTCCTCTTTCGCGCCGTCGAAGACCGGCACCGCGATGTTCACCCCGTCCCCGAAGGTCCGGGCGAGACGGATAACGTCCTCATCGTCGAGCCGTTCGATAACGCCCTTCAGTTCATTATTGGAAAATGCCTTTTTCAATTGCTTCTTTATGAGCTGGGCGTCGCAACTGTTTCGATAATAGTTGTCAACCATCTCACCTATGCGTTTGCCCAGTTCCTTTGCCGCCCAGCCGAGATGTGTTTCCAGAATCTGTCCGGCGTTCATACGGGAGGGCACGCCGAGGGGGTTTAGCACGATGTCCATGGGCATCCCGTCATCGGTAAAAGGCATGTCCTCTTCCGGAAGGATGACCGACACGATACCTTTGTTTCCATGGCGGCCGGAGATCTTATCACCGACAGCAACTTTCCTCTTCATCGCAACATAGACCTTGATGGTCCTTATAACGCCCGGAGGAAGTTCGTCGCCCTTTTTGATCTTGTTGATCTTGTCTTCGTAAATAAGACGGATTAATTCGACCTGATTTTCCTTGCTTTCAACAATCTTTTTTATTTTCAGTTCCAGTTCCTCATTGTTGAAATTCAGATCCTGGAGCTTGTCGAAGCTCATCGCTGTGATCTTCTCCTGCGACAGGGCTTCACCCTTCTTGACGGATATTTTTCCCTTGCCGTCCTTGATATCGGCGGGTGCGGCCTTGCCTGCCAGCAGTTCGACAATTTTCGCTTTCTTACTATCGAGAATGATCTTTACCTGGTCTTCCTGATCTTTCAGGATATTCGATATCTCTCTATCCTCGATATCCCGGCTGCGGTCGTCCTTGTCAACACCTCTTCTTGAAAGCACTTTGACATCGATGATGATGCCCTCGATGCCATGAGGGACCCGAAGACTTGTGTCTTTCACGTCGCCCGCCTTCTCGCCGAAGATCGCGCGAAGCAACTTCTCTTCCGGCGTGAGCTGGGTTTCGCCCTTTGGCGTCACCTTTCCGACAAGGATATCGCTGGGCTTGACCGTTGCCCCGATCCTGATGATACCGCTCTCGTCGAGGTCTTTCAGGGCATCGTCACCAACGTTGGGAATGTCCCTTGTCACCTCTTCCTTGCCAAGCTTGGTATCACGCACCACGCATTCAAGCTCCTCTATGTGGATGGACGTAAAGACGTCCTCTTTCACGAGCCTCTCGTTGATGAGGACAGAGTCCTCGTAGTTGTAGCCCCTCCAGGGCATGAAGGCAACCATGACGTTTTTGCCAAGCGCAAGCTCGCCCCTGTCTGTCGAAGGCCCATCGGCGAGAACGTCGCCTTTTTTGACAAAATCGCCTTCATTCACAATGACGCGCTGGTTTATGCATGTGTCCTGATTGGACCGTCTGAATTTGAGGAGCTTGTGGACATCGATCTTCGTCACCATCTCGTCGTGGCCTTTTTTCTCCTCGTACTTGAGGATGATGCGGCTCGCATCGACGCTCTCGATGACGCCGTCGTGTTTTGCCATGATCGTCACGCGTGAATCCTTGCCCACAACCCGTTCCATACCGGTACCGATTATAGGCGCCTCGGTGATCACAAGCGGCACGGCCTGGCGCTGCATGTTCGAGCCCATGAGGGCCCTGTTGGCATCGTCATGTTCCAAAAAAGGGATAAGGGCCGCCGAGGCGCTGACCAGCTGCTTCGGGGAAACATCCATGTACTCCACCTGTTCGGGGCTTACAAGAAAAACGCTTCCGCCCTTCTGGGCGGGGATAAATTCCCCGAGCAGGGTGCCGTCCTTGTCCACGGGTGCATTGGCCTGTGCTATATAGTATTGTTCTTCTTCCAGGGCGCTCAGGTACTTTACATTGTCAGTGACCTTATTGTTCACAACCTGCCGGTACGGGGCTTCAATAAACCCGAACTCATTCACCTTGGCAAAAGTGGAAAGTGAAGCGATAAGGCCGATGTTGGGACCTTCAGGCGTTTCAATGGGACATATCCTTCCATAGTGGGTCGGGTGAACGTCCCGCACCTCGAAACCTGCTCTCTCCCGTGTCAGACCGCCCGGCCCCAGGGCTGAGAGTCTTCTCTTGTGAGTGATTTCGCTCAAGGGATTCGTCTGGTCCATGAACTGTGAAAGCTGGCTGCTGGCAAAAAAATCTTTCACCGCAGTAGCCACAGGTTTGGGGTTCACAAGATCATGGGGCATGAGTGTTTCCATCTCGGGAAAGGTCAGTCTTTCCTTGATGGCCCGCTCCATCCTCACAAGACCCATCCTGAACTGATTCTCGAGGAGCTCGCCCACGGTGCGGACCCTTCTGTTTCCAAGGTGGTCGATATCATCCCCCGGTCCGCGTGCATCTTTCAACTTCAGAAGCTGCCTCACCACCTCAATGATGTCCTCCCTCCTCAGGATGGTCACATCGAGGGCAACGTCTATGTTAAGGCGGTGGTTGATCTTCAGCCTGCCCACTCTTGACAGATCATAGCGTTCAGGGCTGAAGAACATGTTCTGGATAAGGGTCTCCGCGAACTCGATAGTCGGCGGGTCGCCGGGCCTCAGCTTGCGGTATATCTCGATAAGCGCCTCTTCCTTGGTATTGACCTTGTCGATGAGAAGCGTGCTGCGCAGGGAAGGGCTCACATTGAGGTTGTCGATGAAGAGGATCTCGAACTGCTTCACCTTCTTCTGGATGAGCTTTTCAAGATCGTCGGCGGTTATCTCCTTGTTGATGGGTATCAGGACTTCCTTCGTCTTCGGGTCAATGATATCACCCGAGGTCGCTTTTCCGATGATATCCTCATCGGTAACGGGTATCTCATGGATGTTGGCCTGCTCCATCTTTTTTATCACGGCCTTGGTGATCTTCTTGTGCTTCTTGACGAGCACCTCGTCAGTCTTCTCGTTTATGATGTCTGAAGGGGCCTTCTGACCCACAAGCAAGGCAAGGGGTGTCGCCTTGAAAAGCTTTTTCTCTTTTATGATGATCGTTTCTTTCTCATAAAAATAATCGAGGATCTCCTTTTCGGAATATCCAAGCGCCTTGAGAAAGAGGGTAACGGGTATCTTCTTCTTTTTATCGATCCTTACGTACACAAGTTCCTTATGATCGAATTCGAAATCAAGCCATGAACCCCGGTATGGTATCACACGGGCGGTATAGGAAAGGTTCCCGCCTATGGTGGTTTTTGTCCTATCTGTATCGAAATAGACACCCGGCGAGCGATGGAGTTGGCTGACAATCACCCGCTCCGTGCCGTTTACAATAAATGTCCCCCGCTCCGTCATGAGCGGTATCTCTCCGAAATAAACATCCTGTTCCTTGACTGCGCGGATGTCCCGCACTTTTGTATCGGCATCGACGTTCCATACGACGAGCCTGATGGTCACCTTCATTGGTGCGGCAAAGGTAAGACCCCTGAAAATGCACTCTTCCTCAGAATTCTTTGGATCTCCCACTTCATACTTCACGAACTCCAGAGTCGTTGTCTCGTGGGAGTCCCGAATAGGAAAAACGCTGTTGAATACGGCCTGAAGGCCTATGCCATCGCGTTTTTCCGGTGCAATGTCCTGCTGCAGAAACTTTTCGTAGGAATCAAGCTGGATCTCGATAAGATTGGGGATATCGAGGACCTCTTTGATCTTTCCGTAATTCTTCCGGAATATCTTGTTATGGAAGGTTTCTTTCATAAAGTATTTCACCTCATTTGGGTGTTGTTAAAGTAAAGACAGGGATCCGGCGTAAGATTATCGCTTCGTTGCCGGACCCCCGTTTCCTGCATAATTGTTTTTTAATCAACCTTGACCTGTCCGCTGACTTCTTCAAGCTGTTTTTTGATGTTGGCAGCTTCGTCTTTGGAAACGGCTTCTTTTACCGGTTTCGGTACGCCCTCAACGAGGTCCTTGGCTTCCTTGAGACCCAACCCGGTGATGGCACGTACAACCTTGATCACCTGGATCTTCTTGTCAGCTTCATATCCTGTCAGGATAACGTTGAACTCCGTTTTCTCTTCCACGGCTTCTGCGGCAGGTCCCGCTGCGGCCGCACCCGGGGCTGCTGCCATCATCGGCATTGCGGCCTGCACACCGAATTTGTCTTCCAGGGCCTTGACCAGCTCGGAGAGTTCAAGCACGGTCATGTTCTCAATATACTGAATAACGTCTTCACGGGTAATACTCATTTTATCTATTCCTCCTTCAGGCTTGTTCTTTCTGCATCTTGATCGAGTTAAGCAAGAGCACAAGTTTGTTCAGATTCCCCGACAACGCGTAAACGAGTCTCGACGGCTGTCCCTTGAGAAGGCCTATGAACTTACCGATCAGGGCCTCTCGTGACGGCAGCGTGGCGAGCTTCAGGATATCGTCCGCGGTTATCGCGCGGTTGCCTATATATCCCGCTTTCATTTTCAGGTTGGGAATCTCTTTGGCCATGCCGGCTATGACACGTGCCGCATTGATAGGGTCTGCGTTGGTGCAGATGATGGCATTGGGGCCATCGAACTTGTCCTGTAGTACCTCTGCCTTTGTTCCTTTCGATGCTATCCTGAGAAGAGTGTTCTTGACGACGGTGAAATCCGTGCCGACATTGCGCAGCTCTCTCCTCAGTTTGGTCACCTGGGCTACATTCATACCGCTGTAGTCCGCAAGGAAAAGACAATCCAGCTCTTTTAACCTTGACCCTAATTCCTCAACAACCTTTTCTTTTTTTTGCCGTTCCAATGGTTTCCATCCCTCCTTTCTCGAGAATATGTATGGAAAGTCAGGGAGACCATGCTGCGAAAAGTCTCGGCAGGCCGTTATCGCTTACTGGCGTATTCAATCGCCACACCTGCTTTCTCTGACCCTTTCCCTATTTCGTCAGGCTTCGTGCATACGCAGGGTCGATCTTTATACCCGGGCTCATCGTGGTACTGATCGCCATGCCTTTAATGTAAGTTCCTTTGCTTGTGGGCGGTTTGAGCCTGATAATCGCATCGAGGAGTGAATTGACATTTTCCATGAGCTTCTCTTTACCGAAGCTTATCTTTCCGACGGGGACATGGAGATTACCGGCCTTGTCGACCCTGAATTCCACCCGTCCTGCCTTCATTTCATTGACTGTTTTGGCGATATCGAACGTTACGGTACCCACCTTGGGGTTCGGCATAAGTCCTCTTGGTCCCAGTATCTTTCCAAGCTTACTGACCATACCCATCACATCGGGGGTCGCGATGGCCTTGTCGAAGTCCATCCATCCCTTCTGGATCTTTTCAATAAGCTCCTCGGCGCCGACCACGTCAGCGCCTGCTTCCTGGGCCTCTTTCTCCTTTTCGCCCTTCGCGAACACCAGGACCCGGACGGTCTTGCCAAGGCCGTTGGGAAGGGCAACGCTGCCGCGCACCATCTGGTCTGCGTGGCGTGGATCGACGCCGAGCCTCAGCGCAAGTTCAACGGTTTCGTCGAACTTGGCAAAGGTGATCTGCGGCAACAGTTCAAGGGCTTCGTCCATTTCGTAGCGTTTTTCGCGATCAATCTTCTTTCTCGCTTCGACATATTTTTTTCCTAAAAGTGCCATTGTGTATCACCTCTTTATTAGTTGGCCGCCAGCACGCTGTCGTGAACGTACCGGGCGCCCTTTTACTTCAACCCTCAACAACCTCAAGGCCCATGCTTCTGACGGACCCTTCTATGATCTTGATGGCCCCCTCAAGGTCTTTCGCGTTGAGATCGACCATCTTGAGCTGTGCTATTTCCTGAACAGAAGACCTCGTTATCGACCCCGCCACTTCCTTCTTGGGGGCGTGGGCGCCTTTGGCCAGTTTTGCCGCCTTCTTGATGAGAAACGACGCAGGCGGCGTCTTTGTAACAAAGGTAAAGGTCCTGTCGGAAAATATCGTGATCAGGGCTGGTATAATAGTGCCTTCCTGACTCTTTGTCTTTTCGTTGAAGGCCTTGCAGAACTCCATGATATTAACGCCATGCTGACCGAGAGCGGGGCCGACAGGAGGCGACGGCGTGGCTTGACCGGCCTGCAGCTGGAGTTTTACCAATGCGATAACTTTCTTTGCCATTTCTCATGCTCCTTCAAATTTTCTCTATCTGGATAAAATCAAGCTCCACCGGCGTCGTTCTGCCGAATATGTTCAAAAGGACTTTTACTTTGCCTTTCTCAGGTTTTATCTCTTCGACGTTGCCGGTAAAATTGGTGAACGGCCCCTCGGTAACCTTGATGCCATCACCTTTTTCGAAACGGATCTTAGGTTTGATCTTTCCCTTGCCTTCCTGTATCGCGTTGATGATATCATTCACTTCTTTTTCGGGAAGCGCAGGAGGGTTCATCTTGTCATAACCGACAAAGCCTGTTACTTTCGGCGTGTTGCGCACAAAATGCCAGGTAGTGTCGTTCATTGCCATGTTTACGATTATA
Source organism: Deltaproteobacteria bacterium (assembly GCA_022711595.1). Classification (GTDB taxonomy): domain Bacteria; phylum Desulfobacterota; class Syntrophorhabdia; order Syntrophorhabdales; family Syntrophorhabdaceae; genus Delta-02. The sequence continues at coordinate 726 of JAKLET010000003.1, read as the reverse complement.
TAACCCGGGAAAACGGTCCTCTGGGATTTTTTTACCTGTCCCTTGACCTTTTCCATGATAATTTCAGAAGGAACGATGATATCGCCGAAATACTCCTCCATCCTGGCGATCTTAATGTTTTCTTCGAGCATTTCTTTCACTTTTTGCTCATATCCCGAATATGTGTGAACCACATACCATTTCTTTTCGTTGTCCATTATTTTTCCACCGGTCCTTACTTTAAGAGAGCCTGGATGATCTTCGCAAGGCCGATGTCGACCACACCAAGGAAGAGTGCCGCGACCACCACTGTTATAAGCACTATATAGGTACCTTTCATTGCATCTTTTTTTGAGGGCCAGGTAACACGCTTTCCTTCATGATATACTTCCCTGAAGTAATCCTTGATAGTCTCTACCGCATTCTTAAAATTCATCGGGTCACCATAAATTATCAGGCCAGGAGGGATTCGAACCCCCAACACCCGGATTTGGAGTCCGGTGCTCTATCCGTTAGAGCTACTGGCCTTTAATTATTATTTCGTCTCCTTATGGCTCGTGTGCTTCCTGCAGTGTTTGCAATATTTTTTTATCTCCAGCCTGTCCGGAGTCTTCTGTTTGTTCTTTGTCGTTGTGTAATTCCTGTTCTTGCATTCACCGCAAGCCAGTATAACTAGTTGCCGCATTGTAATTCCCCTTTATTCAATTATCTCGGTGACGACGCCGGCACCGACTGTCTTGCCGCCCT
>JAKLET010000029.1 GCA_022711595.1 Deltaproteobacteria bacterium | reverse complement strand
CCCGTTTGTGGTAGACTGTCTCTGAGCCATGGTATTCTCCTCCTTCTGGTTTTGTTTTGGTGGTGCTTTACATTACCAGATTCGAGGTTGCCATGGCTCAATTGTGCGAAAAATATTTTACGTTATCCCGGCATAGCTTTTCTTCGTTGCTTTGTCTCTTCTTGAAAGCAAGTTTTTTTTCAGTACCGGATTGACCTGTATTTGAGGTAATCAACAACGTGCGGCCTGCAGGAGATCAGTCATGTTCACGGGTTCTCATAAAAGTGATCTCCGGCCACTCTTTAACCACACGTTCGAGCCGGAATTCGCTGGCTGCAAGATATGTCAGATTGCCATCCAGATCAAGGGCAAGGTTGGTCCGATTCATCTTTTCAAAATCGGCCAGCCGTTTCTTATCATCGCTGCCTACCCAGCGGGCAGCAACGTAACCAACCGTTTCGTAAGCAGCATCGACGCCATACTCGGCCTTAAGCCTGGCAATCACCACATCGAATTGTAGAATACCCACCGCTCCAAGGATAAAAGCGCTTTCCATGACTGGCCGGAACAACTGCACCGCCCCCTCTTCTGCAAGCTGTACCAAACCTTTTTGGAGTTGCTTTGATTTCAATGCCGTTTTCAATCGTACCCGACGGAAATGTTCCGGGGCAAAATTGGGAATACCGATGTATTTGAGAGGCTCTTTCTCGGAGAATGTGTCGCCTATCTTGATCGTGCCATGGTTGTGAATGCCGATTATGTCACCCGGCCATGCCCTGTCAACAGTCTCCCGTTCCTGGGCCATGAATATGATCGGGTTGGAAATGAGTACATCTTTGCCGATACGATGATGACGGACCCGCATACCCCGAATGAAACAACCGGAACAAACGCGCATAAAGGCGAGACGATCACGGTGCGCCGGATCCATATTGGCCTGTATTTTGAAGACAAAACCTGAAAAGGCGTCCTCACCGGGCGACACCATTCGTGTAGTGGTTGGTCGCGGCAACGGAGCGGGGGCGATCTCCACAAATGTATCGAGCAATTCACGAACACCGAAATTGTTGACCGCACTGCCGAAAAAGACTGGTGTCTGGCTGCCCTTGAGAAAATCGCGCAGGTTGAAGGGGCTTGCCGCCTCCTCCAGTAAAGCCACGTTCTCCCGCAATTCATCGACCTGACTGCCTAACATTTCATCAAGCAACGGGTCCCCGACATCGTGAAGGGTGATCATGTCATTGGCCGGGTAATCCCGGCCTGGTTTAAATAAAGCCATTTCTTTTCGGTAAAGATTATAAATACCCTTGAAGCTCTTGCCCATACCTACGGGCCACGACATGGGTGCGCACTCGATCTGCAGGGTTTCTTCGATATCGGCAAGGATATCCAAAGGCGGCATACCTTCACGATCGAGCTTGTTGATGAAGGTCAGGATCGGGGTGTTGCGCATCCGGCAAACCTCCATCAATTTGCGCGTTTGCGGTTCGACCCCCTTGACGCTGTCGATGACCATTACCGCGCTGTCAACGGCAGTCAGCACCCGATAGGTGTCTTCGGAGAAATCCTGGTGGCCCGGTGTATCGAGCAGATTGATCTCGTAATCCCTGTAATTGAACTTCATCACTGAACTGGTGACCGAAATGCCTCGTTCTTTCTCGATGGCCATCCAGTCGCTGATAGTATGGAGGCCGGTCTTGCGCGCCTTGACCGATCCGGCCATCTGGATAGCTCCTCCAAAGAGCAGCAGTTTTTCTGTAAGGGTAGTTTTGCCCGCATCAGGGTGGCTGATAATGCCGAAGGTGCGGCGACGCTCTATCTGTGCATGATTGGATCGGTTCTTTGGTGATATATCAACTGCGCTTTCCATATTATGCCTCTCGTTGATTTAACAAAATAAACGTTTCAAAAAAAACAAACTGCAATATAAAAGCAGAAAACCGGCACCCGGATATTACAACCTTAGTTTTTGATGGCTGATTTTTATTAAGGTGGTGTAAGAAAAAAAGGCCTTTTTAATATACGCATTGCATATATGCGGCCGTATTGTCCGGTTGGAACATGATCATGTTTCTGCATGGCCATATTATGTATCAGGTTTTTTGATATTTTTCAATTAGATTAGGTTGATCCCTCCTGAAGGCATCTATCTGTCAAGAACCTCGCGGACCTTATGAAGCAGTGTGTCCAGTGATAATGGTTTTGCCACAAAATCAAACTCCCCATCTCCTATTCCCCTGTCTAGGACAATATCTTTTGTGTACCCGCTGATAAAAAGCACCCTGGTACTGGGATTTATATTGTGTATCTCTTCATAGACCTCTCGCCCGTTCTTCTTCGGCATCACGGAGTCAGCGATTATAAGGTCAATTCCCTTGTGTTTTTTGAATTTTTCTACGGCATCTTCGCCGTCGACGGCCTCTACGGTCTTATAGCCGTGCTGCTTTAGTGTTTCCATCATAAAATGCCTCACATCTTCATCGTCCTCCGCTACAAGGATCGTTTCATTTCCCGTAATTACAGAAGTTGCTGCCCTATCCTTTTCATCGACGGCCTTTGCCCCTATGGCGGGAAGATAGATACGGAATATTGTCCCGCGGCCAGGTTCGCTGCAGACGGTGATGTAGCCGTTGTGCTGCTTGACTATCCCGTAAACGGTAGCCAAACCCAGTCCTGTACCTTTTCCAATCTCTTTTGTCGTAAAAAAAGGATCGAAGATCTTTTCCAGGGTGGTCTGATCCATCCCTTCTCCCGTGTCTGAAACAGTGATCAATACGTATCTTCCTTTCTTTCCGAATCCGTGAGCTTCCCTGAAGCCCTCATCTATTGAAACGATGTCTGTTTCAATGAAAAGCAATCCCCCTTTCGGCATGGCGTCCCTTGCATTGGTCGCAAGATTGAAAAGGATCTGGTCCATTTGCGACCTGTCGGCCATTACAACGGCATCACCCCGTTTGAGGGATGTGCGCAATTCGATATCTTCGGTCAGAAGCCTTTTAAGCAATTGTTTCGTGGTGCTTATCGTTTTATTCATATCGAGAGGATTGAGGGTCACGAGCTGCTGTCTGCTGAAGGCCAGAAGGCTGCGGATGAGATCGGCCGCCTTCTGGGATGCAGAAAGGACCTGCTGCACATATTGCTGCAACGGGTTGTTCCTGTCCATTTTCAGTTGTATCAGGGAAGTATATCCCATAAGGCTGGTAAGAAGATTGTTGAAATCATGGGCAATGCCGCCTGCGAGAGTTCCTATGGCCTCCATCTTGTTCGCCTGGTTCAACTGGGCCCGAAGCTTTTCTTTTTCTTCTTCCGCTTTTTTTCGCTCTGTAATGTCGCGGCACAGGGTCAGGATTTGCGGCCCCGAACTGGTTTCGATGAGCGTGGCATTGATCTCTATCGGGGTCGCCCTGCCTTCCTCATCTATGTAATCAATGTTCAGGTCTCTTATAAAACCCTTTTCAACACATGACGCAAATCCAAGGGAGTTTTTCTTGATGTCGTGCCTGGCGGTCCATTCCAGTATATTTTTGCCGCGTATTTCATCCAGGTCCTTATGGCCTGTCAAACGGACATATTCCGCATTTCCGTCAAGCACATTCCCATCTGCGTCGCATATCGCATATCCTGTGTCGGTCGTTTCGATCAATGCCCTGTATTTTTCTTCGCTCTCTCTCAGGGTCTTTGCGTCCCGGTCGCGTTCAGTGATATCTTCAAAGATAACACAAACGTAGTCGGGCGCATCCCCGGGCCGGTAGGCATTGCAGTGATACAATCCCTTCGTGGGCTCATGATACATGTCGAAGGTCTTCGGCCGCCCCGTCAGGGCCACATCACGATAAACATCGAGCCAGGATTTTTCCGTCCCGGGCCAGACCTCGAAAACATCCCTGCCAAGGACATCGTCGAGTTCCAGTTTTGCTATCTTCGAGTAGGCTTCGTTGAAATACCCGAAACGAAAACTGACGTACCGGTTTTGATCATCAAATACTGATTCAAACACAACAAAAGCGTTGATCATGTTCTGAAAGATCAACTGAAGATGAGAGACTGCTTCTTTCAGCGCCTCTTCGGCACATCTGCTGTCGCCCTGCTTTTTCAGGATCCCGAAACTGTGCTTGATCTCCGGTTCCATGCCGCCCCTGTCTTTTTATCGCATTATCCTAATTTTATATTTTCCCTGAATCTATACTGATATTCAATAGAAAACAGGTATTAAAAAGACCGCCTGGTTCGTCCAGGCGGTCTTTTTTTATATTTTTTAAACAGTTGAGGTTGTCTCTTACAGTCCGAATATCCCTTTGAATATTTTCCCGGGGGTTACGCCTTCAGGTCTTTCTTCCTCCCTCGGCTGAGGCTGGGGTGCATCATCCCTGTCTCTCGTCCTCCCCCTGTCGCGCCTGCCTTTACCTGAAGGCATATCCTCCATTGCCATAAGGGGCAGCATGGAGGTTGATTTGCGCCTTACCTTTACTGTCCAGATGGGTTCTTTGGGTCTTGGCGGATAGGCTATATTGAGTTCATCGCCGTAAGCAATGAACTGGATCATACCGCCCTGGGCATCCTTGAAGATGCCCGCTGGAACCACGCATTGCGTTACAGACGGAGGCATGACCACTTTGTCCCTGATCAGTCTGCGCACATCTTCGTCAGAAAGAAAATTCATCAGTGAATAACCGGCCTCGCGGACCTCGCTGGAACTCCAGATGATCATGGTGCCCGTTTTCTGGTCGTGTCCCATGGCGGTCGCGAAATAACCCGTCGCCGTGGGGATGGAATTCCACTGGAAATAGAAGCTTTCGGCTGGCGAACCTTTTGTGGAAGTAAACTCAACGGGCGCCATAAAATCATGACCGCTGTCTATAGAGAAACGGATGTCGGGAAGGTAATTACCGTGGACAAAATGGCTTCCAATAAGAGAACTGTCCTGAGGCACCTTCTTTCCATCCTTCTTGTTCGGCCAATCCGCATAGGACCAGCCCTGACGTGGTGAAGGAGGGTGCTGCATGGAGATCGGTCTTCCCTGGAACACCCTTCCGAAGTCAGCAGAGCTCATTTTATCTGTATCAATAACAAAGGGCTGGCCAGGTTTCACCGTCTCGGAGCATCCCCAGTAAATCACCATGCGCATCTTGGGTTTTTCAAACTTATCCGGCCGCTGTCCGGGTTCACCGCGTTCTGCTCGTTCCCTTTCCGGTGTAACGAGAGGCAGGGTCGGGCCCATGTTCTGTCCCGGCGGAATGTCATGTGTCGCGTTCGGGTCAGCCGGAGTGGGCTTCGGTGAGTTTACCTGGAGAAGGAGCCTTTTTCCTGAATCTCCGCCTCCCCCGCCAAACATTCCCCCCATACCAGGCATCCCTGCGGGCATTCCCGGAAAACCGCTCTTCTCTGTGGAAACGCTCATCCAGTATCTTGTTACAGGTGTTTTCGATCCCCTTTCCTGGGCAAAAACACTGCCGACGCTCATAATGAGGACGGCCGCGCAAAACACAAGAAAAACTCTTGCGGCAATAGCATTTGTACTCTTTCCCGACATCTTCATTATCATCCTCCTTCTGTATAAGGACCCGTTGACCGAATGACAGTGCAACATTTCCTGTCTTTAATAAAAAAGCAGAAAAATTATATGGATGGTCAGGCGAGGTGTCAAGGAGATTCGGATGCCGCATGCAGCGCGGCGATGTTCCATGTAATGGCATCACCTGTGTTTTTAACGATAATCCTTGACCTTGCAAGCTTCAATGCTATAATTAAAACGTGCTGCTTGCAGTCGAAAAACCGCCTGCAGCACCCTACCGCCACCGGATTCAATCCCCCCCGACTGTTCTCCGGTGGCTTTTTTAATGTCTTCCTCTCCATGCTTCGCACCTTGTGCTTTACGATATATGCGGCTCCATCCTGATACACTTATGTAATAGATGTCAGCATGGTTTTTTCATATTTGTGACAAATATCATTTATTTTGCCTTTAAAAAGCGTTATATTGGTCACAGTCCTGAACATTCATTTCCACCAGGGCTGTCCTAATAATTCAGGCCACCGGTCACCCCACTAAAAACCGGTGGCCATTCTTTTATAACAATTTCCATTGGTTGGACAGTTCTAATGACCTCGATGGAATGAATTGAAATACCCGTATATGTAAAAAGACCGTTTGAGATATATCAAACGGCCGTATTTATCGTTATCGCTTGAAACGCTAAAACAGTTGAAACGGTTGAAACCTTTTGATTTACGCTGCCTTTTGTCTTTTCTGAACAAGATCTCTCATGAACGTCATGAGACCAAGGTCAGGTTTGGCAAACTGCCCGTCGGCACCCACGGACTGCCCTTTGTGGATCAGTTTTTCATTGATGAGGGAGGAAAAAAGGATCACGGGGACATTGCTCAATCCCTGGTCTTCCTTGATCTTTTTGCACAGGTGATATCCGTCCATTCCGGGCATCTCGATATCGGTGAGAACAACATCGACAAATTCAGTGATGTCACTTCCGTTCTGCCGCGCCTGTTCCTCTATCTCGGCAAGATATCTCCACGCTTCTTCACCGTTCGTCACCGAATGGACAATGAAATTGTTGTGTTCCTCGAGGCGCAGCTTCACGTTGTGCCTTATGACATTCGAATCGTCTGCGTGGAGCACCTTGATAGGCTTGTCGAGGTCGAGTTTTATGGATCCGGCCCCACCCTCCTCTTCGGAAGGGGCCTTCAATGCAAACTCGGGGTTCAGTTCCGCTATGGCCTTTTCGAGATCAAGGAGAAAGACCAGCTTGTTTTCCAGTTCGATAACGCCTGTCACGGCATCGCTCACATTTTCCATATAACCGTCGAGAGGTTTGATATCCTGCCAGGTAACGCGGTGTATCCTCGTTACACCTGAGACGAGGAAAGCTGTCACAACGTTATTGAATTCGGTTATCAAAACGTTGCACGGTTTCATTTCAACTCTTTTTTTGTCCAGCCAGAGTGCAAGGTCAATGAGGACCACCACCTTGTTGCGGTGGTTGAAAAGCCCCGAGACGATACCTTTCCTGGAATCGGGAGGATTTATCTTTTTTTCTGGAACAGGTATAATTTCAATGACTTTAGCGACATTGACGCCGTAGTAGCCCCGATAGCCTTCTTCATCGATAAAAAGTTCAAGGATCTCAACTTCGTTCGTTCCTGTTTCCAGCAGAATATTCGATGTTCCCTGAGCCATGGCCCCTCCTCATGTCCGGCTGGCAGGCCGGTAGTATGCTGTCTGGTTTATCGGAAAAAAAGGGGATGTCTTAAGAAAAAGACAGTTTAAACAGTTTGAACATCTTAAGCCGCTTAAACGCTAAAAAGAACGGCTCGAGCGGTTTGATCTATTCTTTGTTTGGGAAGGGTATATTGATCGCTTCGACGGGACACTCAGGCGCACAAAAACCGCATTCTTCGCAGAGGTCCCCGGCGATGCAGACCTTTTCTTCTTTCAAATAAAGGGCACCGGGCGGGCAAACTTCGGTGCACCTGCCGCATCCTGTGCATACTGTTTCATCGATCAAGGGTATCATCAGAGCACCATCCCCAGACGGTAGCCGTCATGGATCGCATTGTTCAGACGGCGAGGTTTCTTTGCATCGCCTATGAAATATACCTCTTTTGCAAGGGCCGAGGCTTCCTTTTTCCAAACGCCTTCCTCAGGATGGAAAATGGCCTGGACAATGTTGTCGGCCTGAACCGTATTTTCCCCTGACGGTCCAAGCACCTTCAGCGTGCAGCCTTCAATTCCGATCACCTTTGTTCTCATCATGAAATTGACCTTTTTCTTTCTCATGAGAGCCGTATATTGCCAGAGATAGAACGGGTTTACATCTCTGCCTGGTTTCGCTGCCTCATCTATAATGGTGATCTCAAAATTACCCCGACGCAGCAGATGAACAGCAATCCCCAATCCGGCCCCGCTGCCTCCCAGGATCACGATCTTTTTGCCAAGTTTTTGAGCGTTATCCATTACTTCGCCTGGTCCCATTATCCCTTCTTGCAGTTTTTTTACGACAGGTCCCGTAGCTATCACGACCACGTCGGCAGACATGGCCCTGACATTCTCAGGGGTGCACTCAACGCCAAGCCTGATATCGACGCCCGATATCCTGCAATGCTCTTCCAGCGAAGCTATCGGCCGCAAAAGCTCTATTGCCCCCTCGTCCACCATGGAGGCCAGAAGGATATTGCCGCCCGGTTTTGTGTTCTTTTCAAATAAAGTGACGGTATGTCCCTTGCGTGCCGCGGTTGCAGCGCATTGAAGTCCAGCCGGTCCGCCTCCAACAACTACGACCTTCTTTTTTTTCTGCACCGGACCAAAGCCGTAATATCCCCAGCTTTCCTCACCTTCATGGCCAAGACTGGGGCGGACCGAGCACATGATGGGTTGATGATAGTAAAGCCTTGAAAAACATACGTTACACGCTATACAGGGTATGATCTCCTTTTCGCGGCCCTGCCTGACCTTGGTCGGGAATTCCGGATCTGCGATCATGGGGCGGCACATCTCAAGAAAATCGATCCTTCCGGCTGCAATGGCCTCTTCCGGAATATGAGGGAGAAACTGGCGAAAAGCCATCATAACCGGAACATCAACGGTCTTTTTTATCGCCTCTGCTATATAAAGCCAGTGTCCCATGGGAACATCCCTGGTGATAACTGATTGTGAAGATTCGTGCCATCCGATGGTGACGCTCAGGTAATCGGCCCCTGCCTCCTGTGCTATCCTGAAACTTTCAACGCTTTCCTCAAAGGTGTTGCCTCCACGGTCATCAAGCAATTCGTGGCCGCAAAGACGGATGCCGACAGGCATATCGCCCACTTCGCCCTTCACCCCTTCGATCACCTCGGTCATCAGCCTGCAGCGACTGTGAAGGTCCCCACCGTATTCATCGGTTCTCTTGTTGGTATAGCTCGATATGAAAGTCGATAAGAGATAACCGACAATTCCCGACAGTTCGATCATGTCGAAACCAGCCTGCTTTGCTCTTCTTGCGGCATCGATGTGGTCCTTCAGGGCCTTTTTTATCTCGTCCCTCGTTATCTCCCTCGGAGGTTTGAAATAGGAAAGCTTTTGAGCAACCACGGAAGGCATAAGACAATAATCCAGATCGACGCCCCCTTCCCTGCCGCAATGAAGTATCTGCAGGCTCGACAACGCGCCGTTCGCGCGGATCACTTCCGCTATCCTGGCAAGCCCGGGGATGAACCTGTCATCATTTATGGACATCATTCCCTTAAAGCCTTTTCCTTCACCCTTTTGGTCCGGATAAGCACCCTGGGTTGTGATGATGCCGGCACCGCCTTTTGCCTGGGCTTCCATGTAGGCCACTTCCCTGTCGCTGACATAGCCGTCTCCGAAGGGGAAATTAGTTTCTGTGGCGGCATACTTTATCCTGTTCTTTGCGGTAAGCTTTCCGATGCGTCCCGATTGGAAAAGATGCGTATATCGATCCATGGCAATCCTGTTTTAATTCAGTTATTTTGAAAACAAAAAAATGAGTAACACACACGCTTGATCCAAGTCAAGCTGCATTTAGGTTATCACGATTTCACAGACGATATATGCCAGATGTTGCGCGCATATTCGTCAATGGCCCTGTCGCTTGAAAACTTGCCGGAACGCGCCACGTTGAGTACCGCCATTCGAGTCCAATTGTCCCTGTCTTTGTAAGCCTGTGATACTTTTTCCTGGCATTCTATGTACAGAGGGTAATCCGCAAGCAGGCAGTAACGGTCCCCGTCCATAATGGATTGGACGATAGGCTGGAACAGTCCCGGGTCCTCCGGTGAAAAGTATCCGGACTGCAGCTGTTTCATGATCAATGCAAGCTCCTTGTTCTCATCGATGTATCTTTTAGGGTCGTACCCCTTTCTTATCTCGAAGATCTCTTCGGCCTTGTATCCGAAGAGGAAGAAGTTTTCTTCACCGACTTCTTCCCTGATCTCAATATTGGCTCCGTCATAGGTCCCGATCGTCAGCGCGCCGTTCAAGGCAAATTTCATGTTGCCCGTGCCTGATGCCTCGTACCCGGCCGTCGATACCTGTTCGGAGAGCTCGGCGGCCGGCATGATGGTCTGAGCTATGGTGACGCCGAAATTGGGGATAAATACGACCTGGAGCTTGTCCCTGACCGCCGGATGTGCTGCTATCACCTCGGATACGTTATGGATCAGTTTGATGATAAGTTTGCACATCATGTATCCGGGGGCCGATTTCCCTGAGAACATGACGGTCCTCGGGGTAAAGCCGTCTGGCACGTTTCCTTCTCTCAGGCGGTTATAGAGCGTGATGATGTGGAAGACATTGAGAAGCTGCCTTTTGTATTCATGGAACCTTTTTACCTGGCAGTCGAGCATGAAGTCGGGCTCGAAACTGAGGTTGAACGTGCGTTTCGATATAGCCACAAGTTTGAGCTTGTTCTCTCTTTTAATGGCGCAGAAGCGTTCCTTGAAGGCGTTATCCTCGGCCATGGGCTCGATCTTTTTAAGCTCGCAAAGGTCTGTCATCCACCTGTCGCCTATGGCGTCCGTTATGAGCCTGGACAACTCCGGGTTCGACTCCATGAGCCAGCGCCTGTGAGTGATACCATTCGTCACATTGAGAAACCTGTCGGGGTACATGAGGTAAAAATCATTGAACACACGGCTTTTCAGGAGCTCGCTATGAAGGCGGGAAACTCCGTTCACCGCATGAGAACCTACGATGGCGAGACGGGCCATATTGATCATCTTATCGCCTTCTCCCGTAATGATCCCCATCTCTTTGGCCTTGCCCAGTTCATCAGGGAAACGTCTCGACACCTGTATACGGAACTTGCTGTCCATTTCTTGGATTATCTGGAGATGTCTCGGCAGCAGGTGCCCCATGAGATCTTCCGACCACTTTTCGAGGGCTTCGGGGAGGATCGTGTGGTTCGTATAGGCAAAGGTCTTTTTTGTCAATTCCAGAGCGACATCCCAGTGGAAACCCTCTTCGTCGACAAGTATCCTGATCATCTCGGCTATCGCTATCGACGGATGTGTATCATTAAGCTGAATCGCAACTTTGTCAGGCAATTCATCGTAATTATTGTGTGTTTTTTTATACCTTCTTATGATATCGGCAAGGGTGGCTGCAACAAAAAAATACTGCTGTTTCAATCTGAGCTCTTTGCCGGCAAGCGACAGGTCATTCGGGTAAAGGACCTTGGAGATATTTTCGCTGTTGTTCTTGTTCTCAACCGCCTTCACGTAATCACCGCTGTTGAAATATTCGAAGTCGAAGTCGCGCGTGGATTTTGCAGCCCAGAGACGCAGCGTGTTGACAGTGTCCGTCCTGAAACCCGGTATCGGGTAATCATATGCCATGGCAAAAAGTTCGCTTGTGTCTACCCACTCCGTTTTTTTCGCGTGGGTCTCAACCTTTCCATAGAACCTTACCGGGTAGAGCAGCTCCGGCCTGGGGAACTCCCAGTGATTGCCGTAGCGCAGCCAGTTATCGGGCGCTTCGGTCTGGTAGCCGTCCTTGATCTTCTGTGTGAAGATACCATATTCATAACGGATCCCGTAACCGTAACAAGGGTAATCAAGCGTCGCCATGGAGTCCATGAAGCATGCGGCGAGCCTTCCGAGCCCGCCGTTTCCAAGACCGGCGTCCCATTCATAATCGAAAACATCCTCCATCTTGATGGCGAGCACGTCAATTGCGTCGCGATAATCCTCGAGGAGATCGAGGTTAATGAGGTAATTTTTAAGCAGCCTTCCCATAAGAAACTCAAGGGAAAGGTAGTAGAGGCGTTTCGCGTCCACCTTGTAATATGTCTGCTGGGTCTTTATCCATTTGTTGACGATCTGGGCCCTTACTGAAAGGACGGTTGCTGCATGTTTGTCCCTTTCAGTCGCGGAATACATATCCTTCGAGAGGGAATATGTAAGCTGGTTCGCGATGACCTTCCTGAAAAAATCCCTTCTTGTCGTATCACCACCGTTTGCTTTGTTTTCTTCCCGGGTCGTCTGGCCCATAATTTTATCTCCTTATGATTTCACAAGATAAGGGCCAAGCCCCTGGTGTTGTAGTTTGATTATCGATGGTTATGGAAAGTTCTTTAGTTTTGTTATTAAGAAGAGGGTTGGCATAAGGGCGGATTGCAATCACCCTTTCAACGCTTTGATCAACAACGTTAAAATCTTTCAAGACACCTTGCCGGCACCTGCGGCCGCAATATTACAACACCTATTGCTGTTCCGATAACGGCAACGGCTGATAGTTGTCACCAAGCGGTCTCACAAATGTGTAGTTCATCGTCTCTCCGAGCATTGCGTCTCCGACCTCGCGTGTGTTGTTTGCGATTATGGAAAACGGCAGTCCTACGATGGTAGCTACAAAACCAACGCCAATACTTGCAAAACCCACAGGCCTCAGAAAGATAAGGTCGGCAAGCATTGCCTCGCCTTTCCCCGTTCCCCTGTAGGTGGGCTTTTCGGTTTCAGACAGCAGGAATTCGGTTGTTTCATTTGTTTCTTTGGTGTCTTTCGCTTCCTCAGCAAAAGCCGGGAGTACCAACATACCAAATGAAAGAATAGCTACCAACGCAAATATTGTAACTTTTTTCATATGTTACCCCCTTTTCTTAACATCTTTTCTTTTTATAGCACAATATTTTAATGATTTCAATAATTTTTTGTATAGATTTGTTAATTCAGATTAAGGATCGCAAGGAAACGGGTTATGGGTTATGAGTTATGGAGAGGATAAAAAACATCCCAAAGTCCAAGAGTTCAAACGTTTAAAAAAGATAATTGTCTTTTATCCCTTGAACGTTTTTCAAACTCTGGAACCTTGGAACGGTTTTAAAAATGCCCCCGGCATGACTCGAACATGCGGCACATGGATTAGGAATCCATTGCTCTATCCACCTGAGCTACGGGGGCAAGTTTCTGATTATAAACATTTCTCCTGATGATTTCAATAAAAACTGACGTGGAAAGCGTTGTCATTGCTTGCTGAGCGGGCTCCGCCTCCATTGACTTGGAGCGTTTTTTTTGTTATATAGATGGATATTCAAAAGAGGCATGTATGCCTTCTCGTTTGTTTTAACGCATGTCAATACTTGCCTCTCGCTTCAAAAGGGAGGACCCTTTTCGAAATGAGAACACATCCCACACCATTCGGGTTTTCTACTACACAGAGGAGGTAGCGCCATGGGTAAAGTTGAAGTATTTGAAAACAAAAACCCTGTTCTCGGGATAAACAGCCTGGGAAGAATAGGAAAGTTGACACTCTGGCACCATGTCGGGCGAAAATACTTTAAGGAGATCGTTGTAAACCTTGGAAGAGACGTGGGCAACGGTCTCCCCGCAATTGCACAGATCATTGAAAAAGATGCCACTTATGGAAGCATCCATCGCTTTCTCTACGGCATCAAATCGAAAAGGATCATAGAGATCGTAGACGAAAAAAAAGGTAAGCTCATGATCGACGGGATACCGGTAACGATCCTGCGCGAGGCGAGGAACCCGGCGGAGATCGCCTGGCGCGATCACGGAGTGGACATCGTCGTCGAATGTACGGGCAAGTTTCAGGACCCTACCATCGCGACCGACGATAAAGGCGGGTCCATAAAAGGCCACCTCGCGAGCGGCGCCAAAGTCGCCATCAATTCTTCGGCCTTTAAATTGAAGAACAAGTCCATGTCCATCCCGGACGATGCGATAACGCTGATCTACGGCATCAACCACACAGCCTTCGATTACAAGAAGCACAAGATCGTCTCAGCCGCGTCATGCACGACCACCGGACTTGCCCACATGGTCAAGCCTCTGCTCAACAATGAAGCAACGAGCAGGATACTTACGGCTTCCATGTCGACGGTCCACGCGGTTACAAATTCACAGAGCGTCCTTGACAAGACACCTAAGGCAGGGGAAAAGGACATGAGGAAGAACAGGAGCATCCTCAACAATATCATCCTCACCTCTACAAACGCTGCCGCGGCCCTCATCCAGGTCATCCCCGAGGTAAAGGACATCGGATTTATGGCCGATTCGATCCGTATCCCCACGAACACCGAATCGTTGATCGTCCTCAACCTCACCTTTCAGACCCGTACGGGCAGCGATGGTAAAAAAGAGCCCCTCACCACGAAGATGCTCAACGAGATATACCGGAACGCAGCGGGAAATGACCCGGAACACCTGGTGATCTTCACGATGGAGCAGAACGTGTCGACGGATCTTATCGGAACGGATGCCGCGATCGTTATAGAAGGCCAATTCAATCACACGAGAACGGCCTTTATCGATGTGGACCTTGCAGGGATCCCCAACGTTCCCGAAAACCTCCTGAAGACCCTTCCCAAAGGGACCATGAGGGTGCCTGTCGTACATGCCAAGATATTCGGCTGGTATGACAATGAATATGGGAGCTACACCAACAGGATGGGTGACCTGACAACTTACATACACAAGAGCATGGCTTGAGATACAAGTTTCAAACGTTTCAGCTGTTTCAACAGTTTCAACCGTAAAGGCAAAAGAAGATACCAGCCCTGAATCTTGGCACTTCGGGGCTGGTTTTTTATTCATTTACTTACCATTAAGAACCATATTAAATCACTTTTTTATGGGAGTTTTTCCATTGAAACGGTTGAACCTGTTGAAACAGCTGAAACAGTCTTTCAGAGGGTTATTTTGTATGATTCTTCCGCTTCTATGGCATGTTTGCCGTGGTATACCGCACCGGTCCAGCCATCGATGCTGATAAAGTCCCCTCCCCTGATGACCTTTCCTTCGCAGATGCTGTATGCCTCATTCTCGAAGACATGGAGCTTGCTGAACCCAACAACCCCCACCTTGTTGAGCTGGGGTATCGTCACCGCGGCATGAGAGGTGCCGCCGCCTCGGGCGGTCAGTATACCCTCCACCTTGAGAATGATGCCCACATCGTCGGGCACCGTATCGGGCCTTATGAGGATAAGGGGCACATCGCCTTCCTCCCTGTGGTAGCGCTCGATCTCTTCTTCCGAGTAAACTACGCGTCCTGACAGGGCACCGCCGCTCACTCCTATCCCGATGCCAAGGAGCGACCCTTCAAGCTCGGGGCTGTCATGGAATGTCCTCACTTTACCCGCGCCCCTCTGTACCATGTCCCGCGTTTGGAGGATGTAGAGCCCTTTCGGCGTATCGTTCTCGAAAGTGAACTCTATTTCCTGATGGTTAAAGCGTTTCTCATAAATGAGGAACTCGGCGATCCTCACCAGTTCCCCGTATATTTCAGGGAAGCGCTGCTCGAGAGATATCAGCGACTGCCTCTTTTCAGATACCCTTTGCTTCTCCGATATGGGATATGTCTCCACAAGCCCGGACACTATGTCGTCGCCCTGTACGCCGAAAATAAAATCACCGTAAAGTGTGACATTCTGGGAAGGCCCTTTCGGGTCACGGGTGAAGATCACGCCGGACCCCGAGTTTTCGTTGAGGTTCCCGAATACCATGGCCTGGACAATGACCGCCGTCCCCCATTCATCGGAAACGTGCATCTGATGACGGTATATGCGTGCCTGCTGGGAATACCAGGATGCAAACACCAGGAGGATCGCCTGCTGCAGCTGTTCGTAAGGGTCATTGTTTATCAAGACCCCGCGGTCCTCCATCGCCTGTCTGTAGGCAAGCGCCATCTCTCTCATCTGGTCGGGACCGAATTCTATCTTTTTCGACACGTTATGACGGGATTTGAAACCGGTCATTATCTCGTCGAAGATGTTCCTTTCAAGGCCCTGGAACATACCCCATGTCTGCAGAAACCTCCTGTACGAATCCCAGGCAGCCCACTTGAAATCGCTCTTTCTGGCCAGGCCGTCCGCTATGGTTTCGTTCAGACCCACGTTCAGGAAGGAATGCATCATTCCCGGAAGCGAGATGGTGGCACCGCTTCTGACCGAAAGCAAAAGCGGGTTGCGCGGGTTGCCGAATTTTTTTCCCGTTGTGTGCTCAAGGGCCTGTATCTCATTATATATCCTCAGGCTGAGGTCCTTGAAGATGTACTTGTAGCCGATCACCGCCTCGTATCCCCTGAAAACCTCCGTCGTTATGATAAAGCCCGGCGGTACAGGAAAGGAAAGTGAGGCCAGTTCTTTAAGGAAATAACCCTTGTTTCCCAGCAGCACCTGGTTATCGATATCTTTTTTCTTCTTGTAGATCGGTGATATGGCCAGCTCCGGGATATAGGCCATAACAAGGTTTAGGATCTGTTTGTTGTCCTTGAACTTCTCAAGCTCCTGGCTGAGGGCCCTGACAACAGAGTTCACAAAATTGTCGAACACCTGGAGGCCGAAGGCGTGGGCGATCATGGAACGTATGAAGTTCTCCGAGTACCTGTAGATGATCTCCTGCCTGCTGCGGCCATCAGCCTGTAAACTTGCATTTCCGTCTTCCGAATCCATCATCTGCCCGATAATAATGGGCAGGTTAATGCTGTGTGCGTCGATATAATAATCGCGGATAATGTCCTGGATACCCTTGGAGATGAACTGGAATATATCGATGTACTGGTCAATGGAAAACTGCCGTATCTGGAGGGCCGATGTTATATACCGCATCTTCGAGACAAGGCCCTCCGTCGCGATGCCGTCGAGGTCAAGGGCCCTCACGTAGAGCCAGAGGTATTCATGGATCTTCATGAGGGTGCTCTTGGTGATAAACTTCAGATTCAATGATTCCACAAGTTTTTCAAAGAGCATTGCGGCAAGGTTTTCAAGGCTGAAGGTAAGTCCCATGGCCTCGAACTTCTCTTCCCGGTATGTGCCGTACATTGAAGGGATGCCGGCGGCGATATGCCTTTTGTGATAGATATTCTCGAAATATTCTGTTTTGACGGGCGACAGGATCTTTTCTTTCAATTTTTCGAGGATGTCGAGAGTAGCGGAGATAGCGGTATAATAGTCTTTTCTGTCCAGCGCCCTCTTGAGGGACCGTATTTTCGGAACCTCGATCATACACGAAAGTTCAAGGTCCCTTATGAGGTCGATGTGCTGATGATTGTATTTTTTATATATGAGCTGGTAGTATCTGAGGATGAGCCTTGCCCGTTCACGCTCCCTTTCGCTGATCTTGCGTACCCCTTTGACTTCTTTTGATATCCTGGCATTGTCCCATTCCAGAAAATTCCTCGGATCGTTCTTGACACGGGGAAGAAGGTTTTTAAAAACGGCATGGAGATCGTCGAAATACTCCCCCTCATTCGCGACCTGCTCGAAGACCTCCTCGGGGAGATGCTTTTTTATGAAGGACCTGTCGCCCGTTGCCCAGTAGCGGAAGATGTCCTCAGTGAAGGGAACGAGCAGGCTGTTGCTTTCTACATGGGACTGCTTCCTCAGGAAAAATATGAGCTTGTCGCCCCTGGAAGTCAGCTCATCCACATTCGTCGATGTATCCCTGAGTTCGCCTTCGGCTCCTATCTCCGTAAAAAAGATGGGGAAAAGCCGAAGCAGCTGTTTCGTAAGGTTATACGAAGGCGTTATATCTGTATTGAGCAGCGATGAGATGTCCTTCTGGAAAAGGTCGGTGTCCCTGACGAACACCCCTTTCAGTTTCAGGTTAATGATGAGGGCGGACAGGAGCCTTTTCGTCCATCTTGACTTGAAAGAGATGATCTCGAGCCATGACCGGACATTCTCTATATGGGAAGGATTGGCCTTGACCTGCCATTCGGCGGTGGAGCCGATGATCTCCGGATACTGGAAACCAAAACGGATCAGTTCTTCAACAAAGGCGTCCACCAGCGGATGGTTGTTCTGATCGAAGACACCCTTGGCAAGGGTCGTGATACAGTCGATGATCTTGGACTGATAACGGCTTCTGCCGACCGTCTTCTTCATGGACTGGAAGACCTTCCTGACGAACTCGTGAAGGTCCTGCCCGCCGGTCTCCTGGAAAACCTTCCCCAGGCAACGGTTGATCTCTATCAGGCCGGAGCTGTGAATGTCTCCAAGGCCCGGCACATTCATGACATGAAAGAGGAAATCGAGTTTGACCAGATAGCTTCGACCCGAAAAGACCGGGGACCTTTCAAGCTCATCGGCCACCAGCAGGTATCCGTTGACGATCTGGAAATAGTCGGGCAAATCAAGATAGAGATGGATCCCGCCTTCCGTGCCCGAGACGACGCGCGGACGGAGAGCGTCAAGCCTGTCCATGAGCTCCTTTATATGGACATGGCCCAAAGGACCGACTATCTTTTGGAACCCCGAGCGGCCTTCACCGTCCTCTCCTTCGGTCTCATACCACAGCGTCGGGTCGGGCTGGGTCATCCAGAAGCTGTAAGTCTCGCGAAATATAACATGAAAAAGGTCTTTGATCTCTTCGCCGTCAATTGCTCGGCCCTTTTCCCTGAGCAGGTCCAGGGTGACCTTCAGGTATGTCGATGATTTTTTCAGGAATGGATGGGGGATATCACTCTTCGTGAAGGAAAGGAGCGAAGTAAAAACAAAAAAAACAAGGCCCATGTTCCTTTCCAGGCTGTCTCCGCTTTTACCGACAACGGTATTGATAAATTCAAAAAGGTACCTGGCGGCGCTGTCCTGCACCCTCTCGTCACGAGCGGAAGAAACGATGTCCATGTATATGCCGGCAAGGAGCTTCAAGGCATCGAGGCCCCTTTCGTGGCGGTTGAAATCGTAGAAATCACCGATGGAAAGGCTTTTGAGCTGTGTCAAAACATATTCCCAGTTGACGTAGGGATGGTTTAATTCGAGGAGAAGGTCTTCGACGCGCTTGAGAACGCCGTAATGCTTCTGTACCACCTCCATGAGTATCCGGTATTTCTCGGGTATCTCGACGATCGCTTTCGTTCGTTCAAGGTTTATCTCAAGGGCGCTCGAGCGCCAGTGTTCCATTTCTATCTTTTCCATGGCAATAGATTAAAGATATTGTCTCAATAATGCAAGAGCCGAGAAGACGGTCCCGGTTTAAATCTGGTTTGTCCGGTTCCTTCAGTTTATCCTGTTTCTTTAGTTTCACAAACCAGGGAAGCCAAGGGAACCGGACAAACCATGATCTTTCTCTTTTGAACGGCTATGGGGTCCTCACGATCTCAATCACCGTCACTTCCGGAGGGGAGAGAAAACGTATCGGGGGGCCCCAGGTTCCCGAGCCCCGGCTCACGTACAGAAGCGGGCCCGCATCCAGTTTGTGCAGTCCTGCGTACATGGGAAAGGCAATGCGGGTCAGGTATGTAAAGGGAAATATCTGCCCGTTATGGGTATGTCCGGACAGCTGGAGATCGAATATTCTGGCCGATGCGGGGTCGACAACGGGCCTGTGCTTTAACAGGACTGTGAAAAGCCCCGGTGAAAGGCCGCTTAATGCCGCCCTCTCCTGCCTGTATGTATCGTTGCCATGCCTTCCCGAAACGATATCATCCACCCCCGCAATATTGATCATCTCATCGATCGTTACCGATTCCCCTCTTAACATCCTGAAACCGGCCTTCTGCGTGAAATCCAGGGAAACATCCGTTCCAGCATAGAACTCGTGGTTGCCCATGATGGCAAACTTGCCGTATCGAGGCTTGATCCCGCCGAGCATTTCGTAGAGGCCGTTAAGATCGTTTATCTGCCCGTCGACGAGATCGCCCGTGGATACCAGGATCTGGGGATTGGCCTCCCTTATTGCCTGAACGATCTTTTTAAGCCTGTCTTCCCTGATAACAAGGCCCAGATGGACATCGGACACCTGTACGATGGTAAGCCTTTCGATCCCTGCCGGCAGTTTGTTAGTTTCTATACGTATCCTTTCTGTCCTGACATTTTGGGCCTCAAAGAAACCGTAAGCGGTGACAAACACAGATGCGGCAAGGGGCAGTAGAAAAAAAAGAAGATTGGAATGGAAAAACCCGGGCATACCCGATCTGATAACCAGTGAAAAAATATAGACAAAAAACCTCACGATATCGAGAGTCAGGGAAACGGCAAAGAAGAAAAA
Source organism: Deltaproteobacteria bacterium (assembly GCA_022711595.1). Classification (GTDB taxonomy): domain Bacteria; phylum Desulfobacterota; class Syntrophorhabdia; order Syntrophorhabdales; family Syntrophorhabdaceae; genus Delta-02. The sequence goes on along the minus strand of JAKLET010000029.1, from coordinate 30,104 downwards.
AACTGCACCCATCCAGATATAACCTGCATAGGCAGCTAAACGCGCCGTAGTTTCGTGACCCCCGTTCTCGAGAAAACGGACAATGACAGGTGCGAAAAGAAAAATGAGGAACACGGCCGCGATCACACAGCCGGTTGAAAACCTGAACCGAAACGCATACCACGCCTTGAGCATCACATACGCGTGAAGCACTGAATAGAGCGTGAAGAAGGTAATAAAAAAAATGCTCATTGATCTGCCTTGTATCTTCCGGGAAAATTCATTGTCTAAAAGATAGGCACTGGATGCCCAAAAATAAAGGGGTTGGGCTAAATGGTGTCTTCGACCTGGAGGACAAAGGTCTTGATGCCGCCTTTCGGGTGCTGGTCCTTGAGCCCACGCAGAAGCTCGGTAATCCCGGCAAGCTTGTCGTCCTCAACAACGGCGGCCACTACGTTGTTCTTGCCGGGCCAGATATGCGAACCCAGCTTCGGCTCCGTTCCCGGCCCCTCACCGAGGGTCTCTTTCCATTTCGTGTATCCCGACACACCCGCCTCTTTCAATGTCATTATCAGCGACTCATCGACTATGTCGTTGTAAACAATGATCAACATCTTCACCGGTCATCCCTCCCTTTTGAAAGATGCTTTTGCTGGATCTCATCGAACAGGTCGTATACGACAGGTATGACGATGAGCGTTAAAAGAAGCGATGTGATCAGCCCGCCGATGGTAGCGAGCGCCATGGGCGAACGGGTCTCGGCGCCCTCGCCTATGCCGATAGCTATGGGCATCATGCCCATGATCATGGCGAAGGTGGTCATTAGAATGGGGCGAAGCCTTACCGGTCCCGCCTCAAGGATCGCCTCTCTTCTCGAAGACCCTCTCTCCCTGAGAATATTGGTATAGTCTACGAGAAGGATGGCATTCTTCTTCACGAGGCCCATGAGGAGTATGAGGCCTATTATGCTGAATATATTGAGTGTTTTTCCACACACAAAAAGGGCCCCGAAAGCGCCTATCAATGAAAAAGGCATGGAAAGCAGGACCGTGAAGGGATGGACAAAGCTTTCAAATTGTGCAGCAAGGACCATATAGGCCATGACGATCCCGAGAAGGGCGGCAAACAGGAGGTATCCGAAGGACTCCTTCATGACATCGGCCTGTCCCTTGTAACTGCCCGAATAACCCGAAGTGAGAACTTTCGATGATATATCGTCAAGTTCCGCTCTTGCCTGTCCAAGAGGTTTTTTCTCGAGGTTCGCAAAAAGGGTGACCGCCCGCTGCCTGTCGACCCTGTTTATGACGCTCGCCCCCCCGCCCTCTTTCAATGCAACAATATTGGAGAGCATGACAAGCTTGCCGTCCCTTGACCTGACGTAGATCTGCCCTATATCGTCCGGATTGGCCCTGTTCTCGGGATTGAGCCGCACCCTTACATCATAGCGCCTGCCCCTTGCCTCATCCTTGAACTTCGTTATCTCGACTTCGCCGCTCAAAAGAAAGTTGGCCGTTTCAGCTATTGTTGCCACATCGATCCCAAGATCGGCGGCCTTATCGCGATCTATGAAAACACGAACCTCAGGTTTGCCCTTTTCCAGAGATGTGTCCAGATCGACGATTCCCGGAAGTTTGCCGAATCTCTCGCGGATATCTTTCGTGTAGCTCTCGAGCTTGTCCAGCTCAAGACCGCGTATGCTGTACATGATGGCGACCTGCCTCTGACCTCCGCCTATCATGGAGATGTTCTCAACGGAAGCTCTCAGTCCGGGTATCTTCCTCAAAGCCTTCCTCATATCGGCCTTGACCTCTTCCTGGTTTTTTTTGCGTTTTGACTTAGGGACAAGGTTGATCGACAGGTTGGCCTTGTTCGTTTCACTTGTCCGTCCACCGCCCTGGGTATAGAGAACACTTCTGACCTCGGGGAACTTTTTTACAATCTCTTCGGCCTTACGGTTCATCTGGTCAACCTCATCAACCGAATAGTCGATGGGCGTCTGGAGCCTGATAACGAAGCGGCTCTGATCCTCTGAAGGGGTGAACTCCTTCCCGATGAAGAACATGAAGGAAAGACCGACCAGAAACGTTGCGCCGGCAAAAGCCAGCACCTTGAAACGATTGGAAAGCGCCCACGCGAGGATCCTTCGGTAACGGGCTTCAAGCTTTTCGTAACCCAGCTCGAGCTTTTCCGAAGATCTCCGCGCATGGTGTGAAAGGCGGTAGCGTTCCATTACCTTCGTAACACCGTCAGGCAGCTTCAGCGGTTTTTTAATGCTGTCCTTCCCTTTCAGGTACAAGGATGCCAGCATGGGGGTCAATGTAAAAGAAACAAACCAGGAAACCATCACGGCAAAGACGACGGTCATTCCGAACTGAAAGAAAAACCTCCCGATAATGCCTTTCATGAAGGCAACGGGGATAAAAATGACGATGATGGCAAGCGTCGTGGCCGAAACGGCAAGGCCGATCTCTGAGGTCGCGAAAAAAGCGGCCTCTTTTGGCGTCATCCCGCCTTCGATGTGGCGCTGGATGTTCTCTATGACAATAATGGCATCATCTATGAGAATACCTATGGAAAGAGACAGCGCCAGCATCGACATATTATTGAATGTAAAACCGAACGCGTTCATGATGGCAAATGTCGAGATCACCGACGCGGGGATCGCAAGCGCGCTTATGACAGTCGTTCTCAGGTTCCTCAGAAACAGGAGCACCGCAAGGATGGCGAAGAAGCCGCCGTATATCAGGTGGTGCTGGACCTCGCTTATTGACCTCTTGATAAAATCCGACTGATCAAAGCCGATCGACAGGTCCATCCCGTGCGGAAGGGTCCTGGCAATTCCCTGAAGTTCCTTTTTTATCCTGTCTATGACCTCAACGGTATTTGTCCCGGACTGCTTCTGGATGCCGACGCTGACCGAAGGGGTGCCGTTGTAACGGGCGATAGTCCGTTTTTCCTCCATGCCGTCCTCAGCGCGCCCGATATCCCTGATCCTGACAGCCGTGCCCTTGTAATAGCCCACCACCATCTCGTTGAATTGCTGGATCGTTGGAAATTCACCCTTGACCTTGATGGTGTATTCCTTTGTGCCGCTTTCAATCCTTCCGCCAGGCAGTTCTATGTTCTCCCGCTGGAGGGACTTCATGACATCGTGGGCCGTTACCCCGTAAGACCGGAGTTTGTCGTTGTCCAGCCATATCCTCGCCTGCCTGAGTCTCAGGCCGTAAAGCCGTATGGCCCCAACCCCGTTTATCCTCTGGAGCTGTTCCTTGAGCACCTCGTCGGCATAGGTCGAAAGATCACGGACGGATTTTTGTCCGTGCAGGGCAAGCCAGAGGACCGGCGTTGCATCGGGATCGACCTTCTCCACAACAGGTTCATCGATATCATTGGGAAGCTTCGAACGTATGACGGATATCTTTTCACGGACATCCTGAACGGCAAGATCGATGTCTTTCTCAAGTACGAACTCTACGGTGATATTCGATGCCCCTTCAGTGCTCGACGAGGTGATCGTCTTGATGCCGCTGATAGTATTGACGGATTCCTCTATCTTGTCGGTGACGTCGATGTCCATGATCTCGGGGCTTGCGCCCTTGAGACGGGTGGTGATATTGACTATGGGAAGGTCAATCTTGGGAAAAAGATCCACGCCTATGCTGGGATAGCTGACAACGCCGAGAACGACAAGCGCCATAACGAGCATCGTCGCAAAAACAGGTCTTTTTATGGAGGCATCGGAAAGCCACATGGGTTAGCGGTTGTCCTTCGTGCCCGGTTTGCCGTTCTCTTCCCGGGCTGATCTTTGCGATGCTACCTTCGCCCCTTCCGAGAGACTCTGCTGTCCAGCTGTAACTACAGTCTCGCCGGCCCTTAATCCTTCCTGGATCTCCATCAGCTCGCCATACTTGTTGCCAAGCTTAACAGGGTGCTCTTTCGCAACATTGCCTTCGACGACAAACAGGCGGACCTTTTCGCCTTCATAAAGAAGCGATGTGACCGGGACCACAACCATATCCTGCGGTTCACCTGTATAGAGAATGACCCTTGCAAAGAGGCCGGGCTTCAATTGGTCTTCGTTATTGGGGATTATGGCTTCCACGGTAAGGCTCCGCGTCTTCTCTTCCAGGCTCGGGAAAACAATGGAAACTTTCCCGATAAACTCACGGCCGGGGAAAGCATCCACTTTTACATTCACATCCTGGCCGGCCTTGATCTTTCCTATATCGCGTTCGGGTACGGTAAACCTCAGTTTGAGAGGGTTGGGCTGGATCAGTATCAGCATCTGGGTGCCGTTCTTTACGAAATCCCCGACAGACACCTTTTTTTCTTTGACCCGGGACGCGACAGGAGCAATGAGCCGCGTCTTTGCCAGCTTCTGATTGGCTATGACAAGGGCGGCCCTGGCCCGTTCTACTTCGGATTCGGCGAGCGTCAGCCTGGTGAAGACGTCGTCATACTGCTGCCTTGTAACTAGCTGCTCTTTGTAAAGGGCGTCCTTGCGGGAAAATTCCATCTTTGTATTCGCCAGCGATGCCTCTGTCTGTTTCAGCGCGGCGCGCGCCCTTATCACCTCATGAGAGAATTCCGTATCATCGAGTGTCGCGAGCAGCATGCCCTTACTGACGATAGTACCTTCATTGACCTTGACGCTCTTGACGATACCGTCTATTTCTGCGCCCATTATGATCTCTTCGTTTGGATTGAGCGTGCCTGTCGATTCGATAAAGGGACGCAGTTTTTTGCTTTCAGCCGTTTGAACAATAACATTTACAACCTTCTCCTCCGGCGCCTTCTTCTTGCACCCCACAACAGGCAGGACCAGAACCACGATGAACAATAGATGCAACCCTGTCAGCGCCAAGGCACTTTTTCTCATTTTCTGCCGTTCTCCTTTGCTGCGTTTTCGACATTGGGTGTCTTTGGTCCAAGGGACGCAAGAAGCGTTCCCGTCGCCTTTTTCAGCCTGACAATGGCCTGCTGGAATCGGTAAAGCGCGTCGATGAGCTGGCGCTCTGCCGTTACCAGGAGAGTATTGGCATCCATGACATCTATGCTCTGGGCCAGGCCGAAGTCGAACTGCTTCGAGACCGCCTTGTAGTTGTCCTCGGCAAAAACGTACTGGTCTTCAAGGGATTTAAGGACCCCCTTCTGGGTAATGAAATCGAGGTATGAACTCTCGACTTCCACGGTAACGGTCTTTTTCAGGTCGGAGTGCGCGTAGTCTGTCTGTCTCTTTTTAGCTTCCGCTTCCTGCACTTCAGCAACCCTGAGCCCACCCTCAAAGAAGGGGAAAACGACCCTGACACCTCCGTACAGGTTGTCCCTGATCAGTCCCGACGTTTCGGGTGTTTCCTTTTTCTGCTGGAAAACCCCCTCTACCGCAAGAGTGGGCCAGAATGAGCCCTTGGTATACGTGACCTGTGCCCTGGCAATATCTTTCTGGACAGAAGATGACTTCAGTTCGGCCCTTTCATCTATTGCCATTTCTATAAGACAATCAATTTTAAGACCCGGGCATTTACCTATAACCGGATCACCGTTTGCTTCACTGATGTCCTTTAGCCCCGTCGGACCTGCCGTATGGGTGTCTACGATCTCAAATTCATCTTCAAGCCCCACGACCCTTTTCAGTACGGCCTTTGAATATTTTAAAAGGTTCCGGGCTTTTATAAGATCGGACCTCGCGCCGGAAAGTTCAGCCTCCGCCCTGAGGACGGCGGTCTTTGTGACCTCGCCGACCCTGAGCCTTACAGACGCCGCGTCTCTGTGCTTGGTAAGGCGGTCAACGTTCTGTTTCTGGATCTCAACGAGGCGGTTGGCCTTAAGGACGTCATAGTAGGCATTAGTGACGGAGAGTATATAAGACTCTTTCATGGCGAAAAGATCAAAACCGCTTTTCTTGATATTGTCCCTGGCAGCCTTATAGGCGGTTATCTCCCTGCCCGACAGAGACATGGACTGGTCGAGGCGAAGGCTCCAGTTGGAGGCTTCATCGGGCTGTACAAGGCTTCCCGTATCGGAAACCTTCTGGTCATTGTAACCCGTATAGCTTCCAAGACCGGAGATCTTCGGCATCATGACTGAAAGGGCCTTGTCCTTCCCTTTTTTAGCGATATAAAGGTCTTCTTCGGATATCTTTATCTTTTCCGAACGCGCAAGGGCGATGGCATAGAGATCATCGAGCGTGTACTGTTCGGCAAAACCGTTCGAAATGAAAAGAAGGCAAAGGAAGCTTGCAATAAAAACCGCACATTTTTTCACAATAGACAGTTATCCTTTTCCGTATGAACCACGCCTTTTGATGAGACCGTTCAGAAAAATATCCGTACATGCTTCGGATGTGAAAAGGTTCTCCGGATCAATGACTATGGAAAGCACATAACCCCTTAACATGCTGATGAGAACCTTTGTTGCCTCCTTCTCGTCTGATGGGTAAAACACACCTTTTTCGATCCCGCTCTTTATTATCTTCCCGACGAACAGCCTCAGCTCAAGAAAGAACTCGCGTTTCGATTCAACGCCGAATGTGAACCCTTTTTCCTTGTTGAAGGCAAGAATGAGCTGACGATGTTTTTTTGACAGGGCCATGTATGTTTCCACATATGCACGCACCTGTTCTGCAGGATCATCGATCCCGTCAATCTTGTTTTTTATTTCCTCGAAAAAATCATTAAAAAGCCTTTTCAGAAGAGTGAAGCATAACTCTTCCTTGCTTTTATGATAAAGATAAAGAGCACCGACGCTTATGCCGGCCTCGTTGGCAATCATCCTCATATTGGTGCCTTCGTAGCCGGACATCGAGAACATCTTAAGCGCCGCGTCAGCGATTATCCTGCGCGTCTCTTCTGCTGAACGTCTGTTCATGTGAACCAACGTTCAGTTTATCGGAATGCACGGGGGCTGTCAAGGGTGAAAAAAACAGTTTCGATATTTAAAGTCCTGCAGCCAGGGCGATCCGGTACGCGGCGATACCACCCGCATAGGATATGAAGATCATGAAAAGGAAGGATATGATAAACCATTTCCTGTCGTTCATCTCCTGTTTCATAACCGTGATCGTAGGCGCGCATGGTATGAAAAGCATGAGTACGACAAGAAAAGAAAATGCCGAAGCGTGGGGTATACTGGTCGACAGGACCGTCATGAGCCCCTGGTCGCCGACGTTGTACAGTATTCCGAGCGTTGCTACGGAATTCTCCTTGGCGATAACACTCGACAAAAGCGCCACAACCATGCGCCAGTCAAGCCCTATTGGTCTCCCCACCGGTTCAAGAACCTTTCCCAGTCTGCCCAGCATGCTCTCCTCCACGACCCCACCGGGAAAGTTGGACATGATCCAAAGGATAATGGAAAAGGCAAAGATCACCGTTCCCGCTTTTTTAATGAAGGCGATGGTGCGGTGCCAGACAACTATCGCGATGGTCCTGAAGTCGGGCTTGTGATACAGCGGCAGTTCCATGATGAAAGGCACCGGTTCTTCACGAAGGAAGAACCTGCTTATTATCATTCCTGCAATTCCGAGCATGAATATGTTCAGGGCAACGAGGCCCCAGCTTATAAAAAGGCCGTTCTTCGCGAAAACGGCCGCCGTAATGAATGTGATCACGGCGAGCCTGCCGGTACAGGGAACAAAGGGCGTGAGGAATATGGTCAGCAGTCTTGCCTTCTTTGATTCCACGATCCTGGCCCCCAGGACCGAAGCAACGTTGCACCCGAACCCGAGACACATGGGAAGAAAGCTTTTCCCGTGCAGACCTATGATGTGCATGAACCTGTCCATAACGAAGGCTGCCCGCGCCATGTAGCCAACGTTCTCCAGGAATGACATGACGAAGAAGAAAATGACCAGTATGGGAATGAAAGTGAGGACCGAACCGACTCCGCCTATAATGCCGTTGACGAGTAGCCCTTTTATCCAATGGGGTTCGTTTGCGAGTACCTTCTCCATGAAGGAGCCGAAAGACGAAACGAGGGATTCGAGGAAACCCTGGAAGGGATATCCTGCAATAAACGTGACGACAAAAACCACCGCCAGTATGGCGAGGAGTATCGGGATGCCTGTTGACGGCCGCGTAAGGACATGGTCGATGCGGTCCGTCATGAGGACCTGCCCTCTCTTGAACCTTGATACCGCAGCCCTTGTCGCATCCTCGATCCAGTCGTATCTGCCGCCGACTACAGCCCGCAATGCATCCTCGTGTTTGACAAGGAGCGTCTGAATTTCGTTCCACACTTCAACGGGCATTATGTCCTTCATGGAATCAGTTATCTCCGAATCCCCCTCCATGAGCTTTGTAACGATCCAGTCCACTGTTAAAGGCAGTGGTATATGGCCCCTGACGAGCTCTGTCAGATGCAGGTAGATATCCTTGTGGTCCTCGGTGACCCCGGGTCTTTTGGGTTTGAAACTGCTCTTGCCCTTTGCCATACTGACGATCTCTTCAAGGAGTTCCTTTACACCTTTGTTCTTTGTTGCAATTATAGGCAAAACGGGAATGCCGAGCGATTTTTGCAGTGCCTCGGCATCAATGTGGACACCCTGTTTCTCTGCGACATCAAGCATGTTGACAGCAACTATGACAGGTGATCTGAGCATGAGAAGCTCCGCGAGGAGATACAGGCTCCTTTCCAGTGCCGAAGCATTAACAAAAAGTACCGTCACATCCGGGTTCTCGTGTATAAGGAAATCCCTGGTGACCCTTTCCTCCTCGGAATATGCACTCAAACTGTAAGTGCCGGGAAGGTCAACAAGATGTATTTCCATGTCCCGGACCGTATGTATGCCTTCCTTGCGCTCAACCGTCTTCCCCGGCCAGTTGCCTATATGCTGGGAAAGTCCGGTGAGCAGATTGAAAACTGTTGTTTTCCCCACGTTCGGCTGCCCCGCCAGGGCGACGAGTATCCGTTTTCCCGGTTGTTTTGCTGCAGCACGAAACAGCCCTGCCTCGTCCTTTACAACAAGTATCTTTTCAGCCTGTCCCTTTCCGAGGGCGACACGCGTATCCGATGCGAGTATAATGATCTGTCCCCTGCTTTTGCGCAGAACCTTGATACGTGCGCCGGGCATGATGCCCATAGAGGCAAACCTCCCCGTCAGCCCCTCTCCTCCGGAAAGCAGCTTTATTGTCCCTTCCTGACCTTCATCAAGGGACGTAACAGGGAAAAGTTCATCATCTGTCATGGTGTGGCCTTCGTAATCGGTTTGTTTATACTATGGCAACAGGATATTGTCAATGAAGAGAAACGGTTTGAGCCGTTTGAATGCTTGAGAGCTTTAATGTAGATATCTTTGAATGCTTTATGCTTTTCCGTTCAGGTGGTTCAAACTGCTTAAGCCGTTCAAGCCGTCTTTAGAGGTTTACCAGTCTCCTCCCTGCCTCGAACGCGTCCTTGAGTGCGGTGGGATGGTTCCTGATGGCACCTTTTTGATCTATGCCAAGGTAGGAGAGTGTCCTGTGTTCCTGAACGGTGATTGTTCTAAAAAATGCCGTTGCAGACGCGGACGCGCAGTCAACACCTATTTGTTTCTTCATTCCGCCCACAAGGAGCAAAAGCCCGTGCCTGTGCGGGCCGTCCTCTTTCTCCAGCGTCCTGTTATGGAGGTACTTTTCACACCAGAAAGGCTGGCAACGGTCGATCATGATCTTCGACTGGGCGGAAAGTGCAAAAAAATATATAGGCGAGGCAAGGATGACCCTGTCGGCGTCCCTGATCGCCGGGTATATCTGCTGCATCCTGTCATCAACAACACAGACCCCAGTCTCGGTGCATCCGCCGCAATTCTGACAGGGCCTGATATTCATGTCATTCAGTCTGAAGACATCGATCCGGTTCTCCCTCCGGTCGATCCCCTGCAGTGCAGATGAGAGCAGAATATCGGTGTTCCCTCCCGCCCTCGGACTTCCGTTAAACGCGATGATCCTCAATGGTTGACCTCAAAAGGTCGACCGGAAGGAATCTTTAAGCCCTTCCGGTCGACAGGCCCTGTTATGCCACCTTGTAAAAGGCTGCCTTCTTTGCCTTGCAGACAGGACACTCATCGGGAGGTTCATTCTCGACGGTGTTGCCGCACACCTTGCATACCCAGTAATCAACATCTTCATTGCTGCCCAGGCTATCGAGTGCTTTCTTGTAAAGACCGGCGTGTATCTTCTCGACATCATTGGCAAACTGGAAACTTCTCAGCGCGCCCTGGGCACCTTCCGCCCTGGCTTCTTCGATCATACCGGGATACATTGATTTGAATTCATGTGTTTCGCCGTCCAGCGCCTCTCCGAGGTTCTCCTTTGTGCTCTTTATACCCTTCAATTCCCTCAGGTGGTTATGCGCATGGATGGTTTCAGCTTCAGCGGCAGCCCTGAAAAGCTTTGCAGCCTGTTTAAAACCTTCGTCATCGGCCTTTTTCGCGAAAGCAAGGTATTTCCTGTTTGCCTGTGATTCACCTGCAAAAGCTTCAAGCAGATTCTTTTCGGTCCTGGACATTAATTTCTCCTTTCAAAGATCTTTAAAATGATCATTGCCGATCAATACTTCTCATGATATTCCTTGAGCCGTTTTGCAAAATTCTGTCCGAATTCATAACATTTATGCATATCTGCCTCTGACGGTTTGTAATGCACCTGAAGGCCGGGTTCCACCATTTCGAGCCCCATCTGTTTGAACTTCTCGTACGCTTCCTTTACTCCGCCTCCGCCCCAGCCGAAGCTTCCGAACCCGCCAACGATCCTGTCTTTCGGCCTCAGGCCCGCAAGATGGTAGAGAAATTCCGCCACTGACGGGAACATGACATTGTTTATGGTCGGCGTACCGATCAGACAGCCCCTCGATCTCCAGAACTCTTTAATGGCCGTGCTCATCGGGGTCGCCCTGAGCTTGATCACCTTGCAGGGCACCCCTTCGTCCTTGATGCCTTTCATTATGGGATCCGTCATCAGCTCCGTGCTGTGCCACATGGTATCATATATGATAACGGCGCTCAGGTCCGCCTTGCCTTTGGCAAGCTCAAGATAACGTTGTATGATGGACCCCGGGTCTTTGCGCCAGATGATCCCGTGGTCCGGGGCTATCATGTCTATCTCGAGCCCCAGCTTTACGATCTCTTCGATCTTCGCCTGGATCAGTTTACCAAAGGGCATGAGTATATTGGCGTAATAATCGACAATGGCATCGTCAAGTTCGAACTGCGAATGACAGGAAAAGAACTCATCATCGAACCTTTCAGCGGATGCCATGTGCTGTCCGAAGGCATCCTGGGATATGAGGAGTTTCGCCTCCTTCACATAAGTCACCATGGAATCGGGCCAGTGGAGCATCGGCGTCTCCAGGAAAACAAGTGTGTACTTACCGGTGTTCAGGGTATCACCGCTTTTGACTGTCTTGAATTTCCATCTCGATGTGTCGAAGTGCCGGTCGAGCCCCTTTTTTCCCTTTTCAGTGATATAGATCGTGGCATCTGGTATATATTCCATGATTGCGGCGATACTGCTTGCATGGTCTGGTTCGATATGGTTGATAATGACATTCTTGATGCGGTAAGGTTCCACGACCCTCTTGATGTTCTCAACGGCAACAGCGTCAAAGTCGTGCTTTACGGTATCGACAAGCGTTACCTGCTCGTCCATGATCAAATAATTATTATAGGTCGTACCGTTCTGAGTGACATAGCCGTGAAAATCACGTACGGACCAATCGATCACACCCACCCAGTATATGTCCGGTTTGATCTCTACAGGTTTCATTCATCCTCCTTGTTCTTTTGATTTTGAATTCCCAAACCAGCTGAATGTATTAAAAAATAAAACCTTACGAGAAAAAAAACAAGTCGCTGAAAGAGGAAATGCCCGGCAAAACTCATTTTTTTAATAAAAAGACGGGCAGGCTTCATAAAAGATCCTGCCCGTCTTGAATTGTTCTGTATGGATCAGGGGTTCTTACCCCTCAAAGCTTCCCAGCTCTTCAGTATCTGGAGGGCCATATGAAGCTGGAAGTCGTCGTCTTCCAGAGTTTTGATGTTGAAGTCTTCAGGCTTTTTAACAGGCTTTTCCTTGTCAGCCTTCTTTTCAACAAGGTCTTTTTCCGTAATGGGTGTTGCTTTTTCCCTGGATTTCACCAGATTGCTTTCAACGGTAATATCGGGCGCAATTCCTTCAGACTGGATGGAACGCCCCTTCGGTGTGTAATACTTGGCCGTTGTCAGCCTGACGGCAGAACCATCTCCCAGGGGGAATATGGTCTGAACGGAACCTTTCCCGAAGCTTTTCGTTCCCACTATGATGGCACGCTTGTAATCCTGCAGCGCCCCGGCAACGATCTCGGAGGCGCTGGCGCTTCCTTCATTGACGATCACAACGAGGGGGCCCTGATATTCAACGCCTTTTTTTGAGGCATAGAACTTCATCTTGTTGTCATCGGGTTTTTTCTTCGCATCCTTTTTCCCCTCTATGGATACAATGACGCCGTCCGTCAAAAACCTGTCGGACACTTCCACTGCCTGTTCCAGAAGACCCCCGGGGTCGTTCCTGAGGTCGAGTACTATGCCCTGCAACGGTTTATCTTTATTGCTTTTTTCAAGTTCCTTGATGGCGTTGTCCAGATCGCGGGACGTCTTCTCCTGGAACTGGGCGATCCTGATGTACCCATAGTTATTCTCGAGCATCCTGAATTTTACGCTCTTGACAAATATGGTGTCGCGGGAAACCGTATATTCCTTGAGTCCCTGCACCCCTTCCCGGGCGATTGTCAGGGTCACCGCCTTGCCCTTTGGCCCCCGGATGAGCTTTACCACATCGATAAGGCTCATGTTCTTTGTCGGCTTGCCGTCGATCTTGACAATGTGATCGTTCGGCTTCAGCCCTGCACGGTACGCAGGCGTATCCTCTATGGGGGTGATTACCGTGGGAAAACCGTCCTTGATGGTTATCTCGATGCCTATACCGCCGAACTCGCCCTTGGTATCTGTCTGCATCTCCTTGTACATGTCCGGAGGAAGGAATGACGAATGAGGGTCTAAGGATTCAAGGATGCCCTTGATAGCGGCATAGACGATGTCCTTGTCTTTCACGTCTTCAACATAGTTGCGTTTCACCAGGTCGATCACATCGGAAAAGGTTTTCAGATATTCATATATTTCCTTGTCGTTTGGACCCGGTGCGGTACGTTTCCCATGAGCCCCGATCAGTATGCCCAGTAAAAAAACAGACACAAAGAACAGGCTCAGGAAAACTTTTGTTTTTTTGTTCATAGAACCTCCTGTCCTGATGATGATACTACAATAATGGCCAACTTTCAACAGCGCCGGGTTTATGGCAAACTGGCAACCTTGTCCCCGGCGGCAAAGTAACGGGAAAAACGTATTGCAATAAAGGTGCCGCTATTATAATATTTCACAAAGGGGGTGGCATGTGCCTATATATATAATGATAAGCAAGCTTACGAATGAGGGCAGAAAAACGATCAAGAACAACCCCGACCGTATCAAGGAGGTCGATAAAGAGATAGAGAAAATGGGGGCAAAGGTCCTTGCCCAGTATGCTACACTGGGCATGTTCGATTTCCTCAGCGTCCTTGAGGCCCCGGACAATGAGACAATTGCCCGGGTGTCCACGGAGCTTGGCGCACGGGGCACTGTGGAGATTATGACACTTGCAGCTATACCGATCTTTGAATTTGTCGAAAAAATGGGGTAAGGAAAACAGCTCAAACTGTTTGAACTGCCTGAACGTAAAAAAACCCTGGAAGATCCAATGATCGTCCGGGGTTTTCTTCTATGACATGAAGTTTCTGAAAATATCCCTTGCTATGACGATCCGCTGAACCTGGTTTGTCCCTTCGTAAATCTGCGTGGCCTTGGCATCGCGCATCATCCTCTCGACAGGGTATTCTTTTGTATATCCATATCCGCCGAGTATCTGAACTGCGTCTGTCGTGACTTTCATGGCAACGTCCGCCGAATAGACCTTTGCCATGGCTGACAGTTTGTCGACACCGATGGCACTCATCTTGTCCCTTTCGTAGACCTTCATGTCCAGAAGATGTGATGCGTCATAGACAAGAGCACGCGCGGCCTCGACCCCTGTTGCCATATCGGCAACCATGAACTGGATACCTTCGAAATCAGCCAGCTTCTGGCCGAACTGGACCCTTTTCCAGGCATATTCGACTGCAAAGTCGAGTGCTCCCTGCGCGATGCCGACAGCCTGCGCACCCACCGCCGGTCTGGAGAGGTTGAGCGTTGACATGGCGATATCCCAGCCCTGCCCTTCCTTGCCGAGCACATTCTCCTTTTCGAGCCTCACGTTGTCGAAGATGAGCTCCGTGATATCAGACCCGATCATACCCAGTTTGTCCTCACTTTTACCGATGATCACGCCTGGATAGTCTTTTTCAAGATAAAAAGCTGTGATCCCCTTGGTCCGTTTTTTGGAATCCGTCGCGGCAAAAACGGAATAGAACTGGGCATTTGCCCCGTTGGTTATCATCGATTTCTTGCCGTTAAGATAGTAATGATCGCCCTCTTTTGTCACTGTCGTTCGCATATGTGAAGCATCGGAACCGGCATCTGGCTCCGTAAGGGCGAAAGCGACGATATGTGATTTTTCGGGATCGCATATCTTGCTGTATATATATTCTTTCTGCTCATCGTTTGCCGACACCATGATCGGCATGATCCCCACATTATGGGCAAGGGGGATAAGGGAACACGCGCCCGACACTTTGGCAAGTTCTTCGATAACAAGGCACAGCGAAGTGATGTCTCCGTCGAGGCCGCCGAATTTCTCCGGAAGCATGAGATACAGGAAACCGTGTTTTTTGAACATGTCAACGAGGTCCCACGGAAATGCCCCTGTCGAGTCGATCTCTTTTGCCCTCGGGGCAACCTTCTCTTTTGCCAGTTTCTCGGCAATCTTCTGTATCATGCTATGCTTTTCGGAAAGATTTAGCATCCGATGAACCTCCTTAAATGGTTGACAAATTCGCCTTACTTCTAACATAATTTTCATGTAAAGTGAATAAAAAAGGAGCATTTATGGCAAAGGTATACTTCACGGATCTAAGAACGACGCCGAAAAGGAACATGCTCGACAAGGTTGTCGAGCTGATGGACAAGGTGAGGATCCAATCAAAGATCAGGCCCAATGACATGGTCGCGGTGAAGCTCCATTTCGGTGAAATGGGCAACACGGCATACTTGAGGCCGGTCTTCCTGCGCTGCATCGTGAAGAGACTCAAAGAGGCCGGGGGAAAACCTTTTTTGACCGATACCAACACGCTTTACACCGGCTCGCGAAGCGATGCAATCAGTCACCTGACAACAGCCATCCACAACGGTTTCGATTTTTCCTGTGTTGAATGCCCCATCATAATAGCTGATGGCCTGAAAGGTGCAAGCGGTATAAGGATTCCCATAGAAGGCGAGGTTTTGAAGGAAGTGAATATAGCAAGGGCCATAGCGGAAGCCGATGCTCTGGTTGCCGTCACCCACTTCAAGGCCCATGAACTTTCAGGATTCGGGGGCTCCCTAAAGAACATCGGCATGGGATGCGCTACCCGTGAAGGCAAACTGGTCCAGCATTCCACGGTTGCGCCGAAAATAAACAGGGAAATATGCAAAGGATGCAGGCTCTGCCTCGACTATTGCTCTTCCGGCGCCATCTCCGTCACGGCCAAAAAGGCTTCCATCAACGAAAAAAAATGTATAGGATGCGGGGAATGCATCATCGTCTGCCCCTTCAAGGCAATAGAGATAGATTGGAACGAATCACCGGACATCTTCCAGAAAAAGATGATGGAATATGCCCTCGGGGCAATAAAGGGCAAGGAAAAGAGATCGGTCTTTATAAATTTTGTCGTCCAGGTAAGCCCTGCCTGTGATTGTTACTCGCACAGCGATTCCCCAATCGTCAGGGACATAGGGATACTCGCATCCGATGATCCCGTTGCCATCGACGCGGCATCCTGTGATCTTGTCAACAACGAAATCTCACTCCCCGGCACAGCCATCAAGCACCCTCTTGGAAAAGGAGAGGACAAATGGCGCGCCATCTATCCTGCAATAGACTGGAACATCCAGCTTGACCACGCGGAAAAACTGGGCCTGGGTACGAGAAAATACAGCCTTGTAAAAATATAGATTTAGAACCACTTCTTTTTCTTGAAAAACCTGACCATTGACAGGGCAACAATGATCATCAGCAGTACGGCCGCCGGATAGCCGAATACCCACTGAGTTTCCGGCATATACTTGAAGTTCATGCCGTACAGCCCGACGATGAACGTGAGCGGGATGAAGATCGTGGCAATTATGGTGAGCACCTTCATGACCTCGTTAAGGCGGTTGCTGGCGCTTGAGAGATAGATGTCGAGCATCCCGGACAGCATGTCGCGGAAGGTTTCGACGGTATCGATGGCGTGAACTGTATGATCAAAAACATCTCTGAAGTAGACACGCGATGAAGCCTCTATCAGGTCCGATTCACCCCGTTCCATACCGGACACGACCTCCCTTAGAGGCCATACGGATTTCCTTAAAAAGATGAGGTCTCTCTTCATGGCCTGGATCGACCTCAATGTTTCAGGTATTGGTGAAGCAACGAGCTGGCTTTCGAGGACTTCGATATGCTCCCCGAGTTTTTCGAGAATGGCAAAGTAGTTATCAACGATGGCGTCGATGAGGGAATAGACCAGGTAATCCGCTCCCATTTTACGTATGCGCCACTTTCCGTTTCCCAGGCGTGCCTCGATAGGCTTGAACAGATCGTTCTGCCTCTCCTGAAAAGATATGACGTATTGCCTCCCCAGAACAAAGCTCACCTGATCGGTGACGACCCTGCTGCCTCCGTTCTCAAGGAGCAGCGTTCTGACGACAATAAAGAGATGATCTCCGTAATCTTCCATCTTCGGTCTCTGGTCCGTATTCATAATGTCTTCGAGAAGAAGAGGATGGAGATCGAAATGCCGGCCTATCGTTTCTATCACCCCGGCGTCGCTGATCCCCTCGACGTTTATCCATGTTACCATTGAAGGGTCGATATAAGACAGGCACTCTCCGGCTTCTTCAGTCTTGTTGAGCCTGAAATCAGTTTCATTGTAATTAATGATGGTGATATCAGCTTTTTCCCGGACATTGTTGCCCAGATGCACCAGGGACCCTGGCGGGAGCCCGGCTTTCAGTGAGCGTTTTGAAAGCAATTTTGTCATAAGGGGATTTTCAATCAATGGTAGCAGAGAGCACCGGGGATGTCAATCAATGAAAACGGGTCATGGTCATGGGCAATACGGGCAATTACCTATCACCTCTTACCTTCAGCCTGTAATATACCACAGGTCTTTCACCATCATATTTTTCTATTAAATCTTTTTTACAACATTCTTCGATAATCAGTTAGAATTATCCTGAAGATACCAAGTAATCACGAAGGAGGGCATGATGATAAAGGAGTTCAGGGAATTCATTATGCGGGGAAATGTTGTAGACATGGCGATCGGCATCATCGTGGGTGCGGCCTTCGGCACCATCATAAAATCTCTTGTCGAGGACGTGATCATGCCGCCCATAGGGCTTTTGCTCGGTAATATCGACTTTACGAACTTTTTTGCCGTTTTGAAGATCGGCAAGGTACCGGGGCCCTATGAAACGCTTGCCGCGGCAAAGGCTGCAGGCGCCGTTACAATCAACTACGGTTTCTTTATCAACACCATCATAAGCTTCCTTGTCGTCGCTTTCTGCGTGTTCCTGCTTGTCAGGTACATCAACAAAATGAGGCATGAACCCGCACCCGCGGACCCCGACACCAAAGAATGCCCCTATTGCCTGTCCGTCATTCCGCTGAACGCGATAAAATGCGCCCATTGCACATCGGAGATCGGGAAAGGTGACTAGGCTATAGGTTTCTAAGGTTTCCCCTGTTTCTTTGGTTTCTTTGGTTATTCAAACCATATAAACCGAATAAACTAAACAAACCATACAAACCGACATATTACCTGTTCCTGTACTCATACAGATAACACTTTATCCTGGCGTTGTAGAGTTTCCGGTTGCCGTCCGCGTGTCTTCCGAAGTGCCTTTCGAACTCTTCGAAGGCGGTAAATATGAAAAACGACCAGCCCTCAAGGTCTTTGAACGTATTCCCCATATCCCTGCTCAACTGAGCAATCTGTCCTTTTTCTCCCTGGCGCTCGCCGTAAGGCGGATTGCATATGATAACGCCGCCTTTTTCATTCGATCTGAACTCCCGGACATCGCTTCTTTTAAGATCTACATACCGGCCCACTCCTGCGTGCCGCACATTCCTGCGGGTCTTGCTCAGGATCTCTTCGTCGACATCGGATGCCTCAATTCGAAACATTTTGTCATTAACAGCCTGGCGCGCCTGCTTTCTGGCATCTTCCCAGACCCGCGACGAAACAAAGGGCCACTGTTCGGACGCAAACTGCCTCGAGGCTCCGGGGGCCATGTTTTTACCGATCATCGCCGCCTCTATGGCTATAGTCCCTGAGCCGCAGAAAGGATCTGCAAGTACGGCCGGCGGTCTCCACCGGCTAAGCAGTATAAGCCCCGCAGCGAGCGTCTCCTTGATCGCGGCTTCTCCTGCCCCTGTCCGGTATCCCCTTTTGTGGAGTCCCGGACCCGTTGTGTCCAGATATATGGCGGCGGTGTCTTTCAGGAGCGAAACCTCTATGCCGAAATGCGGGCCTGTCTCCGGAAATGATTCTGTCCGGTACCTCCTCTTCATCGCCTCGATCACCGCCTTTTTTGCAACCCCCTGGCAACCCGGCACACTTGAAAGCTTCGATCCGGAGGACCTGCCTGTCACATGCATGATGCCTGAACAGGGTATGATCTCCTCCCAGGGTATTTTAAACACACCCTGGTAGAGTTCTTCGAAATCGGAGGCATGAAAACGGGCAAGTTCGATGAGCACCCGGTCTGCCGCCCTGAGCCAGATATTGGACCTGGCGATGTCCATTCCGTCACCCTCATAGGACACACGTCCGTTCTCTGCGTGAATATCGTTGAACCCGAGGCCCTTGAGCTCACGCGCAACAACGGATTCGAGCCCGAACGCCGCCGTGGCGACAAGCTTGTATTTTTTTGTCCCATTAACTGTACCCAATGTTTAGCGCTCCCAGAGCCTGCTTTTTTCTTTTTCTCATTCAAGCGGTTTAAACGGCTCAAACCACTGAAACTGTTCTTCGATGCTTTTCTTCTCGTTCCCGGGCTCTGTTCCTTTGTTTCTTTTATCACGTTGAAGCGGTTTAAACGGCCCAAACCCCTGAAACTGTTCTTAATACTTTATCTTTCTCAGAAACAGTCCCTGCGGAGGAGCGGTCGGACCTGCGTTGTCACGGTCCTTCGCATTGATGATCCCTTCGAATTCTTCAAAAGTGATCTTTCCTGACCCTAAAAGTACCAGTGTACCGACAATATTTCTCACCATGTACCGCAAAAATCCCGTTGCCTCTATTATGACATAGACAAAGGCCCCCCTTCTTTTAACCCCGGCCCTGAGCACTGCGCGCTCGCAGCTTTTGTAAGGTTCGTTCTTTTTCTTGAAGGAGGAAAAATCATGTTTTCCGGTAAGTGTCCTGATCGCCCTGTTCATCGGAGCAATCTCCAGAGCGTACGGTATATGCCAGGAATAGCGGGCGGAGAACGGGGAATGACATGGGGCGTTGTGGATGCTGTATATATAGGTCTTGCTCCGGGCCGAATAGCGCGCATGGAACCCGCTGTTTTGTTCCGACGCGTCTTTTATCCTGATATCGTGAGGCAAAAGGCTGTTCAGACCGCGCTGTATGTTTGTCAGCGGGATCTGCTTTCCAGTTGTAAAGTTCACGACCTGACCGAAGGCATGGACG
This sequence comes from Deltaproteobacteria bacterium, assembly GCA_022711595.1. Classification (GTDB taxonomy): domain Bacteria; phylum Desulfobacterota; class Syntrophorhabdia; order Syntrophorhabdales; family Syntrophorhabdaceae; genus Delta-02. The sequence goes on along the minus strand of JAKLET010000029.1, from coordinate 10,265 downwards.
CCGGCATCTGTCCTGCCGGCGCTGTACATCTTCACGGGATGGTCAAGTATCCTTTCGATCGCCAGGCGAAGGGTCTCTTCAACGGTAATGCCGTTCGGCTGGCACTGCCATCCGTGATAGTTCGTTCCGTCGTATTCCACGACGAGGGATATGTTCCTGTTATTAATTTTCTGTTTTCCGTTTCTTGATCTTGTCAATTTCCTGCTGTTTTTCAGGTTTATCGGGTTTCGGGGGTTTTGTTTCGGCTTTTTTCTGTTCCGTTTTAGGTGCATCCGTCCTGGAGGGCGCCTCGGTTTTCGCGGCCGCATCCGTCTTTCCCGGCACGCCCGTTGTCACCCTGGGCTTGTCTTTTTCTTCAATCTTTTTGTAGAGTTCTTCGATCTCTTTCTTCAAGGAAATGTTCTCGGCCTTAAGAAAGTTGTTCTCTTCCTTGAGCACCTTGACCTCTTCCTGAAGGCTTTTGACCTCCTTGCTGCAGGATGGGCAAAGGAATGAGAGGGAAACCATAACCGCAAATATCAGCAGATATCTCATTGCCTTATTTTTCCACGATGTTCCAATGATTGTCAACTGGTTCTTGTTTATGTTAGATTAAAAGAAAAATTTTGGACCAATTCGGAGGATTTGAATGCAGTCATCTGTAATTACCGTTCCCATTGAAGAGGAGATGAAAAGATCTTACCTCGATTACGCCATGAGCACCATAATAGGCAGGGCTCTGCCTGACATCAGGGACGGATTGAAACCCGTTCATCGCAGGATCCTTTACGCGATGTATGAACTGAACAACATGCACGACAAACCCTACAAGAAATCCGCCAGGGTTGTCGGCGACGTTATCGGTAAATTTCATCCCCACGGTGACCAGGCTGTTTATGACGCCATCACCAGAATGGTTCAGGATTTCTCCCTGAGGTATCCTCTCATCGACGGCCAAGGTAATTTCGGTTCCGTGGACGGCGACTCACCCGCTGCAATGCGTTACACCGAGATACGTCTTTCCCGCATAGCGGAAGAGATCCTCAAGGACATAGAGAAGGACACGGTTCTTTTCAGGCCCAACTACGACGATTCACTGGAGGAGCCTCTTGTCCTTCCCTCCAGGATACCCAACCTGCTCATAAACGGCTCTTCCGGCATCGCTGTCGGCATGGCTACCAATATCCCTCCCCATAACACCAACGAGGTCATAAACGGCCTCATCGCGTTCATTGAGAACAACGAAATATCCATAACCGAACTGATGAAGATCATCCCTGGGCCGGATTTCCCTACTCAGGGGATCATCTACGGCCGTCAAGGCATTATCGAGGCATATCAGAACGGCAGGGGACATATCATCCTGCGCGCAAAGGCCGACATCGAACAGAGAAAGAAAGACGGCCGCGAGTCCATCGTCATCACCGAGATCCCCTACCAGGTGAATAAGGCCCGCCTCATAGAAAGCATCGTCGAACTCATAAACACGAAGAAGATCGAAGGGATATCCAATATAAAGGACGAGTCGAGCAGAGAAGGCATGCGCATAGTCATTGACCTGAAAAAAGGGGAAATAGCGATCCCCATCCTTAACAAGCTTTATAAACACACACAGCTCCAGACCACATTCGGCATCATCTTCCTCACCATCGTCAACAACGAACCAAAGCTTCTCAATCTGAAGGAGATGCTCAAGGAATTTGTCGATTTCCGCAAGGATATAGTCACGAAAAGGTCCATCTTCGAATTGAACAAGGCCCTCGACCGCCTCCATCTGCTTGAAGGCCTCAAGACCGCCCTGGATCATATCGACGAAGTCATAGCCATCATTAAAAAATCCACCAACACGCCTGAGGCACGCGAGGCCCTGATGGGACGTTTCACTTTCTCCGAGAAACAGGCCACAAATATCCTCGAGATGCGCCTGCAAAGGCTGACCTCCCTTGAAAGGACAAAGATACTCGACGATCACAAGAATACCACCGAAGACATCAAACGCCTCGAAATGGTCCTTGCCAACGAGTCACTGCTCCTGGAGATCGTAAAGAACGAGCTCGTCGAGATCCGCGACAGGTACGGCGACAAGCGCCTCACGGAGATCGAGGATTATTTTCCCGAGATCACCCTCGAAGACATGATCAAGGAAGAGGAAGTGGCCGTAACAATCACGAACAAGGGCTACATCAAGAGGACCTCTCTCGATCAGTATAAAAACCAGATCCGCGGGGGCAAAGGCAGGACAGGCATCATCGTGCGGGAAGAGGACTTCGTTGACCATCTGTATATCGCGTCCACTCATTCAAACATCCTTTTCTTCACCAATATCGGGAAGGTTTACGCCGTCAGGGTCCATACTATCCCTGAAGCGTCGCTGACATCAAAGGGTAAACCAGTGGTTCACCTCATCAACCTCGAAAAGAACGAGCACATAACGGCGGTTGCCCATGTCAAGGAATACAGTGAAACGAGCTTTCTCTTTTTCGTGACCAAAAAGGGCCATGTCAAGAGACTGAGCCTGGATCTTTTGAAGAACATCAGGTCATCGGGGATCAAGGCCATCACGCTGCCGGAAGAGGACAGCCTCATTGCGGTCCTTGAAACGCAGGGCGATGGCGAGATCATGATAGGCACCAGGTTCGGCCTTGCCATACGGTTCGACGAAAAGCAGATCAGGCCCATGGGAAGGACAGCCTACGGCGTCCGGGGTATACGTTTCAAGAAACAGTCTGACGAGGTCGTGTCCGTCGAGAAGGTAAACCAGTCCTGCACGATCTTCACGGTAACCGAGAAAGGTTACGGCAAATGTGCTCCATGCTCCGACTACCGCATCCAGGCACGGGGAGGTTCAGGGATCATCAACGTGAGATGCGGATCCAAGAACGGCAGTGTCGTCGGCCTCAACAGGCTGAGCGAGAACGAGGACGTTATACTGGTCACCGACACGGGCAGGACCATCAGGTTCCGTTCCCGCGACATCCCCATCCAGAAACGAGGCGGCCTCGGCGTTAAGCTCATGGGCCTCAGGGAGGGCGAAGTGATAGGCGGTGTGGCAATCATCGAGAGTGAAGCGATGGACGGTGAGAACGGCATTGGAGAAAACAACATCGGTGATAATGAATGAACGCAGGGGTGATCGGGGCGGGTGCATGGGGAACAGCCTTCTCCATCCACCTCGCAAGGACCGGTAAAAAGGTCCTCCTTTGGGCATTTGAAAAGGAACTTTACCCGGTACTTCGCGATTCCAGGGAAAACAGGACATACCTGCCCGGATTCAAACTTGATGGTCCCATCGATTTTACGCAGGAGATAAGGGAGATACTGGACTTTGCCGAAATGGTGGTCGTGGCCACCCCCTCCTTTGCCCTCAGACAGACTCTTGCCCCCTTCTCATCGGATCTTAAGGAAAAAAAGCTCCTGATCCTGACGAAAGGGATAGAACGCTCAACCTTCAAGCTGATGAATGAGGTGGTGGAAGAACTGACCGGTTCCGACGGCAAAGGGATCGCAACGCTCTCGGGGCCGTCTTTCGCCAGGGAAGTAGCCGGCGGCCTCTTCACCGCGGCCGTTGTGGCATCGGAAAGCATGGATCTTTCCTTCCGCTTTCAACAGGAGATACACAGCGATCATTTCAGGGTATACCGCAGCGACGATATCACCGGGGTCGAACTGGGAGGGGCTTTGAAGAATGTCATGGCCATCGGTGCGGGCATCCTGGAAGGACTGCGTTTCGGGTCAAACACTCAGGCGGCCTTCACGACGAGGGCCCTTGCCGAGATAAAGCGCCTCGGTAAGGCTCTCGGCGCCCGGGAAACAACCTTTATGGGCCTCTCCGGCATAGGTGACCTCATCCTCACATCATACGGCAGTCTGAGCAGAAACAGGCTGTTCGGCATCGAACTTGCCTCCGGCAGGAAACCAGCCGATATCATCGATTCCCAGAAAGCGGTCGTCGAGGGATATTACACGATCAACGCAGTTTACAATCTTGCCGCAAAGATGGGCGTGGAAATGCCCATCACCGAAGAGCTCTATCGGATCGTCTACGAAAACAAGGACATTGCCTCGTCCCTCCAGGACATCATCAAGAGGGAATTCAAGGAAGAGGATGGATAGAAAACGGGACAACGAAAAGATCCCAACTGTTTTCCCTATGACCTATCACCCATCACCTGTCTTCTTCACATTCGGCAATCCCCCGTGTACCGTCTGGAGGATGATGAATCCGGCGATGAACAGAACGGATACCGCCACGACAGCGGGCCGCTGGTTCTTTGTCAGTGAAGATATGGTGCCGAAAATAAGTGGTCCGACAACAGCCGATGTCTTGCCTACAAGGCTGTAAACACCGAAGTATTTCGATTCATCTCCGGGTGGAATGAACTGGGAGAAAAAAGCCCGTGTTGCCGCTTGCACTGTTCCGAGACCAAGACCCGCCATGGACGCGGCAACAAAAAATAAGGCCTTCTGGTAGATGAAATAGACAAAAACGGTCATAAGGACCCAGAGTATCAGCGAGAACGAAACCACCTTTTTCGGCCCCCAGTAATCTATGGGTCTTGCCATCAAAAAAGCTCCGATGAGAGCGGTGACCTGAACAACAAGATAGAGCACGATCAACTGCTCGGGCATGAAGCCGAGGGTGGTGGCCGCGAATATGCTTGAAAAAACAATGACCGTATTGACACCGTCCTCATAGAGAAGGTAGGCGAGTAAAAACCTGCGCTGGTCCTTATTGGACCACATCTTTTTCAATACGCTCAACGTTGTTGTAAAACCGTCCTTCGCCGCCTTTATAAGTCCGGCGCCTTTCCCTTCATCGCGGGGCAGAAAGAAAAATGCCGGAAGTGAAAAAACCATGAAAAAGACGGCAACCATCGGCCAGGCCAGGGTGATATGCCCCGACTTGATCAGGCACAGCCCTATGACGAGTGAAACGATCGATCCAAGATAACCCGTCGCGTATCCCCATGCGGACACCCTCCCCTGATATTCGCTGCCGGCAATGTCATTCAGAAAGGAATTGTAAAAGACAATCCCTCCCTCCAGGCCTATGTTGGCAAGGGTCACCAGGAGAAAACCCGTGATCACCATACCCTTCTCCATAAACAACAGGGAAGCCGTGGCGATAACACACAGAAGCGTATATACAAGAAGGAATTTCTTTTTCGCTCTGGCATAGTCGGAAATGCCCCCGAGGAAAGGGGAACTCAGGGCAACAAAGGCCATGCTCAGAGATATGGCCCTGCCCCACCAGACATCACCCATGTTGTTATCGTTCCCGACAATCACGGTCGTATAGTAAACTGGAAAGATGACGGCTGCTATGACTGCGGAATAACTTGAGTTCGCAAAATCAAAGAGGCACCACGAGAATATTTTTTTGTTAAAGATAAGGCTCTTCATTGTCTTTTGGCGTGCACTAATTTACAATAAACAACAGCATACTGCACTAAAAAAGGAGGGGCTTGATGGATCTTTCCGCGTTTGATAACATGGACAACGACCAGCTTAAAAATTACCTTACCTTTCTGTTATGGCACTATCGCCTGGTTGATGCCTTCTGGTTCATCTACGTCGGTGATACCTACAGCCAGGAGCAGGCCGAAAGGATAAATGAAAAGGTGTGGTCCAGGGTGCCTGAGATGGGTGCGAGAGACCTCGCAAAGCGTTTCGATATCAAGGAAAAAGGTCTGAAGGGCTTTTTGAGTGTGCTGAGGCTTTTCCCGTGGACCATTCTCGTGGAATACAAGATCGAGGAAAAGGAAGACGAGGTGATCATTACCATACCCCATTGCCCCACCCAGGAAGCGCGCTTGAGACGCGGCCTTGAGGAATTCGTCTGCAAGGAGATGCACCGCGGGGAGTTTGAAAGCATCGCACGGGCCGTGGACCCTTCGATCCAGGTCGAGTGTGTCTTCGCTCCACCCGATAAACACCCTGAAGAGATGTTCTGCAAGTGGAGATTCACCGAGAACAAGCAATAGAACAGGCACCCGATCATACCGTCGAAAGCGGAGGAACTGCATGATCATCGGCATACCGAAAGAGGTCAAGGAAGGTGAGAACAGGGTTTCCATAACACCGGCAGGCGTCCACGCCCTCGCTGCCGATGGTCATACCATCCTTTTCGAAAAAGGGGCAGGCGAAGGCAGCGGACTTTCCGATGCGGAATACGCAAACGAAGGCGCCGAGATCATGAGATCAAATAAACTGACCTTTTCGAAAGCCGACATGATCGTCAAGGTAAAGGAACCCCTTGAAGACGAATGGCCCCTCCTTCGCGAAGGCCAGATGCTGTTCACCTACCTCCATCTCGCCTCGTCAGAAAAACTGACAAAGGCCCTCCTCAAAAGAAAGATCACCGGTATCGCTTATGAAACGATGGAGGACAAAGAAGGCAGATTGCCCCTGCTCATCCCCATGAGCGAGGTGGCGGGACGGATATCCGTCCAGGTTGCCATGCGCTTCCTTGAAAGCGATCACGGAGGACAAGGGGTCCTTCTTTCTGGAGTGCCAGGCGTCCCGCCGGGCGAGGTCGTCATTATCGGCTGCGGCGTCGTAGGGCTCAATGCAGCACAGATCGCGTCAGGTCTCGGGGCCCATGTGACCGTTCTGGACATTTCACACAACCGTCTGAAATACGTGGAAGATATCATGCGCGGTTGTGTCACGACCGTCTATTCAACAGAATATGCCATCCAGAAGGCCATTGCGAACGCCGATGTACTCATAGGCGCTGTGCTGGTTCCCGGGGCAAAGGCCCCCGTTCTCGTTACAGAACAAATGGTATCGCACATGAAACCCGGTTCGGTCATTGTCGACGTCTCCATCGACCAGGGCGGATGCATTGAAACCATCAGGCCGACCTCACACAGGGAACCCATCTATAAGCTCCACGACGTCATCCATTACGCCGTCCCGAACATGCCCGCATCGGTTCCCAGGACATCGACGTTTGCCCTGACAAACGCAACGCTTCCGTATGTCCGGGCCATTGCCTCCAGAGGGATAAAAAAGGCGGCATCGGAGGATCCTGTGATAGCCTCGGGGATCAACATGAAAAAAGGCATCATCACTCATCCCGCCGTCGCTGAAGCATTCAGGATGAAATGGAAGCCATGGAATAAGATATGAAATAGAGGTTATAGATGATGGGTTATGGGAAAGACAGTTTGAAAGTTTTAAAGTTTGATAGTTTGAGAGCTTATAAACGACACAAAAAGGCTTATTCCTTCCCTTGGAACGGTTCACAAACTTTCAAATCTTCAAATTGTCTTTTGTTCAGTCTACAAACATCTTTTCGATGATCCCCACATCCCCGCTTTCGCTCTTTGTCGCGATGAAGGTCGGGACAGTGAAGGCATTGACGGCTTCCGAAATGGAAAGGCTGCCTTCGGCGGAATCTTTTCTCCCGGTAAAGGGAACCGTATCGGGGCTGCGCTGGCACTGACAATTTATGTTGACCCTTGACACGTTATGCACCATGCGGCCGGCAAGCTTGGTAAGGGTCGCCCTGTCCCTGCCGAAAAGGCTTGCCTGCTGGCCGTAGTTGGAAGCCGAGATATACCGGATCGGCTCGTCGAGGTCATCGTAGGGAACGATCGGCACGACAGGTCCGAACTGCTCCTCCCTGCAAACACGCATATGTGTCGAGGCAGGATAAAGCAGCGCCGGATAGAAAAAGCTGCCGCTCACCTCGCCGCCGCCGTCATTGACGACCCCGGCGCCGAGATTGACGGCGTCCTCTACCAGTCCTGACAGATACTGCGTACGGTCATGTTCCGCAAGGGGGGTGATAAAAACATCTTTTTCCCATGGCATCCCATAGCTCAAAGCAGAGAGTGCCTCTTTGAAACGTTCGTTGAACTCCCCTGCGATCGATCGATGCACGAAAAGGATCTTCAGCGCGGCACATCTTTGTCCATTGAACGCCAGGGTGCCTCTGGCGCATTCTCCAACTGCCGTGTCCATATCGGCATCGGGTAATATAATGGCAGGGTTCTTCGCTTCCAGTCCGAGGATACATTTCAGGCGGTGCGGTTTCGGGTGAAGCCCCCTGAGATAGGTGGCAACAGGACTGGTTCCGATAAAATAGAAGACATTTACCATTCCCGACGCGAGAAGGGGCGGTATCGTCCTCTTCCCTTCACCATAAACAATACTGACCGACCCCGCGGGAAAGAGGTCCTCGATGGGCTTGAGCATGTGCTGAAAAAAAAGGCACCCGATCCTCGGAGGCTTTATTATCACGGCGTTACCCGCAAGCATTGCCGGGGCAAAAGCCGTCATGGTCTCGAACAAAGGATAATTGAAAGGGCCCATAACAAGGGTTACCCCGTAAGGGATCCGCGTAAGCCTTCCAGTGATCCCATTGTCAACGATCGGCCCTGCAGACATTCCTCCCGGTTGCCCGAGCTGCTCGAAGCATGCCCGTGCGTAACCAAGCGCCCGGTCGAACTCATCCCGGGCATCCCGGGAAGTCTTTCCCACCTCCCACTGGAGAAGGCGTACGATCTTGTCCTTCACCTCCTCCATGCGCGTCAGAAAGGCGTCGAAGCGTTCTATTCTCTCCCCGACAGGCAATCCGGGCCATTCGCCCTGCCCGTTCGAAAAGGCATCGAGGGCCTGTCGCAGGACGCTCAAAGAGGCCTCCTCATCCATTGAAGGCGCCTGTCCGATGCATTTCTGGGACAGACCGTCGTTATTTCGTATCAATAATGGTGACAGAACCTCTCTAAAAGGTCCCTTCCAACCCGTGACCTTCCCGTTGACAAGATAGTCCTTCCGGCCTGCGGGTAAACCTTCCAGCATTTCGGCAGGAATGTCTTGTTCATATGGAAAAACGGTTTTCATATATTCTTTTTTCCCGGCTGATGCGTCAAGAAACAACTTTTTCTCTTATCATGACCAAGGATATTTATTATAGGGGGAAAAGAGGCGAAACATCAATTGTAAAAAACCTTACAGGCAAGGTCCGGTCAATATCAGCGGCGTGTTCAGCGGCCATCCGCGCATCGGGTCCATAAAAAAGCTCCCCGTGTGCAACCCTCTTCATAACCGTTCTCTTTCTCCCGCCGTTAAACGAAAACCTTTCATATCAACGGGTTATCAAAGAGCACGCCGTTCCCGACATGCCGGAAGCGGCGTTGACCCGGATTTCATCCCTCTGCCTGATTTTTCTACCTCCCTCTTATTGACATTTTGACTTGGTTACCCGACAGGTCATTATTTTCGGCACTTCTGTGTTCGTACCGCAAGTCACGGCTGGCCATCTCCGTTACCTTGGTCCATGTTGTTTGCTTGCAGGAATCGATTCATGTCAGTGAACATGCTGAAGAAAACGGGTTTCCCTGAAAAAGCCAGCGGGGATATTGGACCAACCGCCATGAATGGAAACTCCTGGAGGTTACGGGCTGGGAAACTCTGCGGATCACGGAATGACTGGTACAACTCCAATGAGCGTTTGTCTCCACCCACGAAGTCCCGAAGGCGGTCGAACTCCGTGCCCATGGCGAGCCCGAATCCAAACGCCAGTATTCGAAGTTGCTGCAGAATCTCCGGATCAAGACCTCCGAGCGTTTGGCTAATAAAGAACCATCCCAAACCGTATTTCCGCGTCTCCCTTACTGCGCGACGCAGCAACACCCGTAGCCGCTCGGCCTCAGTATCCTGTTCCAATCGACCGCTGGGGGCATGTCTATGCGCCTCATCAAGAAGAACAAGAACGTTTGCACTTTGCCTTGTTGACAAGCTGGATGTCGATTGGGCAATGAGAACATTCAGCAATTTGCTCAGCAGACGGCGCTCCAGATCTTCGGTCCAGAAACGGTTCTGATTGCCTCGCGCAGATAAGTCGATAACAACCACTGGACGTGATCCTGCTACGTTTGCGGTTCCCATCAAGTCCGATACGATCCCATACAATCGCCGCCTCCCTGGCCCTGCAGCGAAAAGGCTGCAGAGAGGAATCCATTTGTTGTTTAGAACTTCATCCAACCGATTTGTCAGGATGTCCTGCACTCGGTTTTGCAGGCGCACCCGCGGGTCCTTGCTTGGGAAAATGTACTGAATACTTTGCTGGTCTATGACGGCATTCAGTGCGGCGGTAAGCGCATCGCGACTTCCAGCGTTGGCAAGTGGGAATTGTTGCCGTCCTCCTTGCGTTGCACGCTCCAGAGCATTTCGCACCACTTCCGCTGCGCGCACCGCGTTGTTGTTATGTGTGATGGTTAGCTCCTCACAGAAGCCAAGAGAGATAAGCATTTCCTCAAAGGTGTTCCAATCAT
>JAKLET010000028.1 GCA_022711595.1 Deltaproteobacteria bacterium | reverse complement strand
ACCATCTTGACCACTTCTTCCTTGAACTCCTTTGTGTACACCCTCTTGGGGGCTCTTTCCATGTTGACACCTCCATCCGGTTATTATACCGCAACCTTGGTGTCCACTAAAGTCATCATAGGCCAGTCCTTAATAAACCATAGAAACCATAGAAACCGAACAAACCGTATAAACCCATAAAGACAGTTTGACAGTTTATGAGGCGTTTGAAAGTTTATGAAACGTTAAAAAAGAAGGAAATCTTTATAAACCATACAAACCATAAAAACAGAAGAAACCAAAAAACTGTTTACCCTGTCGTATTCGCCGCCCCGGCGTGCAACGTCAGTCCCAGGGCACGTATTACCTTGAGGATAGTGTCGAAACCGGGGCTCCTCTCCCCAGAGAGCGCCTTGTAAAGGCTCTCGCGGGACAGACCGGCTTCACGTGCCACCTGGGACATTCCTTTGGCTCGAGCAATATCTCCCAAAGCTTTTGCGATAAAAGCGGCGTCGCCATCAGCATCCTCAATGCATGCTTCAAGATAGGCGGCCATTTCCTCCGGTGTTCGGAGATGTTCGGAAACATCATATCGAGTAGTGACTGTCTTTTTCATAGTATTACCCCTGTAGATTTCTTGCCAGACGCAGCGCTGTCTTGATATCCCTGGCTTGCGTCCGCTTATCACCACCTGCCAGCAGGATCACCGTATAGATCCCGCACTGCTTGTAATAGACCCGGTAGCCGGGTCCGTGATCGATCCGCAATTCCGAAACCCCTTCGCCCACAGGCTTCACATCTCCGGGGTTCCCCGCCGTTAACCGTTCGATCCTCACCATGATACGTGCCCGCGCCCGAATGTCCTCGAGGTTGTTGAGCCATCTTGCGAAAACGTCCGTCTTGCGGATCTCGATCACACTTATAGTGTAGCCAATTGGCTACATCTTGTCAACATGCGGGGATAAAAAACAGTTTGAAAGTTTGTGAAGCGTTTGAGGTTTGTGAAGCGATATAAAGATAGTTTAACCGTTTATGGGGCGTTTGAAAGTTTGTGGAACGTTTGAAAGCTTGTGAAGCGTTAAAAAAAGAAGGAGGCGCTCCTTATAACCGTATAAACCAAAGAAACTGAACAAACCAAAAAACCGTCTGACTGTTTTTACGTTTCCGGGAACTTGATCACATCCGAGGGGCAGGTGGACACACACAGCCCGCAGGCGACGCAGCTATCCTCATTGACATGCGCGATGGGCACGCCCGTCGTGGTGATGGGACCGAAGACGGCGACCTGCTGTTCCTGTATCGTGATGTCGATGGCCTTCTGGGGGCAGGCGTCCTTGCAGGAGCCGCATCCGCTGCAGCGCTCCTCTTCGACCTCAGGGTACACGCGCTCCTCTTCCCTGTCGAGGATCATCTCGCCGAGTGCGCCCAGGACCTCCCGCGGCTCCCACCTCTTGTCCCTGGGGTGGCGGACGAAGCCGGTGTGGTATTTCTTCCTGCTCCATTTCGTGGGCGACCAGCGGAGCTGGGGCTCCGAGCGGTATACGGAAAGGAATTCCTTACCCTTGAAATGGTCCATGTAGTCATCGAAGAGGACCGCGCGGTCCACTTCGAAGGTGATGTCCCTGCCGGGGCCCGCGATGCGCGCCTGCTTGCCGGAGATATCCAGCGCCTGTCCCTCTTCGAGATTGATGATCACGACGCCCTCGCGGCGCGCCTTCTCGTAGTTGAGCTCGTCGTAGGAGGGCATGACAGCGTTCTTCGTCACCACGTAGACGGTCTTGCCAGCCTCGTTAAGCCTGCGGGCAGCTTCTATGAACCTGGCCGACATGTACTCGTAGAACATCGCCGCTCCGGGGTCTTCCGTTCCCAGATAGAAGAGGCATGATGAGACATCCCCATCGGGCATGGTTATCTCAGGCCCCGGCTCGTTGTAGAGCAGGCCCTGTTCCCTGGCCGCGCTTGTGAGGAGGTCCGCGTCCTTCACGGCAAGCACTCCCGCACCGAATCCCGTAAGGATGGAGTCCTTGATGTTCATCGGCTCCAGCGCCCCGCCGCAGGCGAAGACACCCTGCGCGCCGGTGAAGAGTGGGTCTTCCTCTTTGACAAATCCGTATTCGTTGAGCGAGAAACCGAAGAGCGTGCCAAGGTCTGCAAGGGACGGATTCGGCCGAAGTCCGATGGCCAGCACCACGTAGTTGAAGCGTTCTTCCTTGAGCTCTCCGTCGACAAAATAGCGCACCGTCACGCCTTCCTCGTCCTCTTCGAAATAGCGCGAGTTGGCCCGGACGAACCGGACACCCGCGTCACGGTAGATCTTCTCCAGAAAAAACTCCTGGCCGAACAGCCTCAGGTCGTTATAGAAGACCGCGATCTCGGGTTTTGCCCGCTGGAGGGTCCATTTCACCTCGCGTATCGTGTACGAGCAGCACACGGATGAGCACAGCGGGTATTCCTTCGAGCGCGACCCGACACAGAGAAAGAACCCCACCTTGTTGAAATCGTCGGGGAGTTCGCCGTTTCGCTGGTCTATCTTCGCGTCGTATTCGAGGCTCGTGAGCACCCTCTTGCCCTTGTATTCCACGGGATCATAAGGTGAGAGGCCCGATGCCACGATCACCCTGTCGGCCTCGATGACGGTGGAGTCGCTCAAGGCCACGGTGAAGGCGCCGCCCTTTTTCTGCACCGATGTTATCGACGCGTCCCTGATCACGCGAAGGCGCGGGTCGTCCTTTATCTCGTCAAAGAATGTCTTGAACCCTATCCGGCAGTTGGCGATGCGGGCCATGGTGCCGCCAAGCTCCGGAGTGTTCTCGAGTATTATGGCGTTATGGCCCTCTTTGAGGACAACCTTTGCCGCCGATATTCCGCTGATGCCTCCACCTATTACCAGTACGTTCATAAGGCGCTCGTCTCTCCCATGATATAAAGGAGGAGGTCGGTAAAATAGACGACCTTCCTCGGACCGGAAAATGTCTTCATCGCCATGTGGCAAAGCGGGCAGAAGACGACGATCGTCCCCTGCGACTTTTCAAGGACAAGCAGTGAGAGCTTTTCCGTGACGAACTTGTTGATGAAGACCTGGTTGCCGCCGCAGCATTTGTCCTTAACCGTTTCGCCGGCAACCTCGCCGCCGAAACGGGTTATCGCCTCTTCCATAACGGTATCGTTCTTTATCGACGTCTCTTTGGGCCGAAGCAGTATGCATCCGTAGTAAGGGGTGAAGACCTGCCCTTTCAGGTCCCGGGCCTGCTTCATCGAGGAGAAGAACGCATCGTCAAAAAGGTCCATCGGGTGGGTAACGGCGAACTCCCTTTTCTCGTCTGCCTCCTTGAGGTTCTTGTAGCACGCGGGGCAGGGGGCGATGATCTCGGAAAAAAGGCCCTTTGCCTTTTCAAGGTTCTTCTTCGAAAAATCGGCAAGTTCGTTGCGGTTGCCGTATTCGAAGGCACCGCAGCAGTTCCAGTCGGGTATCTCCTTCAGGGTGTGCCCCTGTTTCTCAAAGACCTTCCTGATCCCTTTGTCGAGCTTGTGGGCAGAGCCTGTGAGCGAGCAGCCGGGGTAGTAGCCGTAATCCATATCAGGTCCTCTTTACCTTGTGAGGCAGGTGAAAGCCCATGTATTCCATCCACCTCGACATGTGTTTGATGTATCCGCCTTTCAGGAGAAAAGGGACCGCTCTCATGAGAACGTAGGGCTCGTAGACCCTCCCCCATATCTGGAGGGACGCCTTGAAGGCCTTTTCGAAGGGCGACTCCGTTGAGAGCGTCTCCCGCAGCGCCCGCACCACCTCGGGTATCCGTATGTTCCAGGGGCACGCGCCGGTGCACCGGTAGCAGCCGGTGCAGAACCTTACCAGCGGCTCTTCCGCGGCGATTTCCCTTCCAAGGAAAAGTCTCTGGAGGATGTCCTGGGGGTTCGAGTTGAAGGAGAGATCGTTCACGGTGCACACCGAGGCGCATATCTTGCAGCCCAGGCACACCGAAAAGTCCTGCCTCTGATAACCGGTTAGTTCCAACGCCCTGTCAGTCGTCTGCATCTTTCAGTTCATCCTCGACAAATGTCAGATATGGTATGGATTCGTCGAAGCTGCGCCCCGACATGTATGAGAACATCCCCTGGAGCCTCTCCGAAATGCCCTTGAAATATTTCGTCAGCGGGATGCCCTGGGGGCACGCCTCCTCGCAGGCCCCGCACCCGACGCAGGTCTGCGAGACGTGGAACATCCTTATGAGGTGGAAAAGTTCCTTCCCGCGCGGCATCCCCGTGGAACCCGTGCGGAAGATCTTGTTGAAGAGCGCGTCCCCCTTCGGCAGGTATTCGTCGCCGTTGAAAACACAGTCGACGCAGTAGCAGACGGGGCACATGTCCCTGCAGTTCATGCACATGATACACTTCGAGAAGTCCTTCGAGAATGTCTCCATGTCCACCTGGAACGCCTGCACCTGCTGATTCTCACCGATGAGCATCTGCTGCGGGGCCTCTTCGGGATCGCCCTCCATGAGGGAAAGGAGCGTCTCTCCCTTTTCCGTGTAGGGGAAGGTCCAGAAATTGCCGCTCTCGTCTATCCTGATGCCGGCATCTCCCACTACGCCCCGGCGCTCCCTGCAGTTCTTGCATGCGAAGCGCCCCTTTTCGGGATCGCCGAAGAAGCTCTTTATCTCGTCCGGCCCGCTCGGCACATCGCCATTCTTGTCTTTCGAGGATATCGTTCCGAAACAGTCAATAGACACGGCGACGATGTTCCTGCGCTCGATCTGGGTCAGCTTAACCAGTTCGATGTATGCCCGCACCTCGCAGGGCCGCAGCACTATGACGATCTGCGCCCCCTTCGCAAAAAGGCGCCGCAGGTAAAGAGCGCCGTTGGTAGCGAAAACGGGGTTCATAAGGGAATAATTGTCAAGGTTGTCCTTGAAGATACGGTGGTACACATCACCCTTGTCCTTCTCGAAACCCATGACAAGATACTGCTCCTGCTCGAGGAACTTGCCGAGCGCGTTTTCCATTGCACTGTCTTTGATCTTTTTCCCCTTCATTTTTTCTTGTCCTTTATCTCGTCATACATTCCAGTTACCTTTTCTACAAAACGCCTCGCCTCTGCCGCGCTTACCCAGAAAAGCTTCAGTTTGTCCTTCATACCGAAGGCATCGAACATCTCTTTCAGGGCAGCGATTTTTCTTCTTGTAAAATAGTTACCCTTGATGAAATGACAGTCGCCGGGGTGGCAGCCCGCCACGAACACGCCGTCCGCTCCCTCGAAGATGGCCTTTATGACAAAGGCCGGGTCAACCCTGCTTGAACAGGGCACCTGGATGAGCTTCACTCCGTCGGGGTATTTCAACCGCAGGCTGCCCGCCATCTCCGAGGCCTTGAACGTACAGAATGAACAGGCAAATCCTACTATCTCCGGGTTCTTTTTGTTCTTCTCTTCCATTAAACTACCCCTCTACCCAGTTGTTTGAAGTCATATGGCCTCCAAAAGGGCGCTGATCTCGTCATCTATGATGCTGTCGAAATATCCCCTCAGGCTTATCGCCGAAGACGGGCACGTGCTGTTGCAGAGCCCGCAGCCCATGCAGGCCGCCTCCTCGACATGAACGACCCTCTTTTCCTCGTCATACTTGATCGCCTTCGCGACGCACGCCTGTTCGCACATGCGGCAGCCGCTGCACCGCTTTGAGTCAACGAAGGAGATGAAGGGGTCCACGAAGGCATAACCGAGGTTCAAAAAACCGTATAGCTTCAGCGCCGCCGCCCTGCCGTGGTTTATGGATTCCTCCGCGTCCTTGGGCCCCGAACACGATCCGGCTATGAAGATGCCCTTTACTGCCGTATCGAAAGGCCGCAGCTTGATATGCGCTTCAAGGAAGAACTTGTCCTTGTCGAGGCTTATCTTGAAAAGCGTCGCCATTTCCTTGCTGTCCTCTGGCGGCGACATGCCGACAGACAGGACGGCCATGTCGAACTCACGCTCAAAGGCCTCCCCGAGGAGCGTGTCCTCTCCCCTTAGCACAAGGCCCGAAGGTGTGGGAATGATCTCGCCTATGTTCGCCCTGGTGAAGAGAACGCCCTTTTCCTGGGTGTCCTCGAAGAATTCCTCGCCTCCGCGCGGATGGGCCCGCACGTCCATGTAAAAGGATTCAACGTATGAGTCGCTGTATTTTTCTTTTATCGATTCTCCGACACGGAGGGCATTGATACAACATATACGGGAACAGTAAGGCTTGCCGATCTGCTCGTCCCTCGATCCGATGCAGTGGAGGATGGCGATCCTGGGATTGTCGGGAAGCTTGAGGTCATCGCCTGCCCTTTCAAGATCGATGGTGGTCACAACGCGCGGGTCTTTCCCGTACTGCAGCTCCGGCTTTATCACCGGGTCGAAGGGGGCGAATCCAATGGAAACAACGGCACCGCCGATGGTGATCCTCCGTTCTCCTTCGGGTGTATCGAGCGTGGCCTGGTAATTGCCGAAGAAGCCTTCGAAGTTGGTTATCTTCGTGGACGCAAAGATCTCCACGTTCTTGCGTCCCTTAAGCTCGTTTTCCATCTCTTCGATGATCTTCGCGCCATTCATCCTCGTTGGCCACACGCTTTTCAGCTCGCGCACGCGGCCCCCGAGCTGCGCTTCCTTTTCCACGAGATAGACCTGCATGCCCATCTTCGAAAGGAAAAGCGCCGCGGACAGCCCGGAAACCCCGCCTCCCACGACAAGGGCCGACTTGTCGACTTCGACCTGTTTCTCTTCGAGGGGCACGTAGTGCGCCGCGCCGTACAGCCCTGACAGGATGAGCCTCTTGGCCTTTTCAGTGTTCTCTTCGATATCGTCTCCTACCCAGCTGCAGTGTTCCCGGATGCTCACCCTCCTCAGGAGGAACGGATTCAGGTCCTTCTTCCTCAAGAGGTCCTTGAAAAGCTCGCCGTGCAGTGAAGGGGCGCATGAGGCTATGATCACGCGGTCGAGACCGTATTTCCCGATGCTTTCACTGATCATGTCCTGCCCGGGCTCAGAACAAACAAAGGGGTAATCCTCGGAAACAGTCACTTGCGGGTACTTTTTAAAATACTCGCTCAACCTTTTAACATCCACCGTGTGCTTGATGTTGTGTCCGCAATGACAGATGAAGATCCCTGTTTTCATGAAGAAATGTCCTTTGCGATATATTCCATGCATCTCGATGCCGCTTCCCCTCCGGAGGCGACCGTGTCGGGAACGTCCTTGGGCCCCGATGCCATACCGCAGACAAAGATGCCGTCCACGTTCGTTTTTGAAGGTTCCACGGCATTGACCTTTATAAATCCGTATTCATCGCGATCGAGTGACATCATTTCGCAGAGGTCCCCGATCCCTTTGTGGGGCCTCACGCCAGTCGCGAGGATGACAACATCCACCTCGATCTCGCAAATATCGGCGCTTAACATATCCTCTACCCTCACCAGGAGACCGTTCTCTCCCTGTGTCACCTCACCGGGTATCCCCCTGATGTAGACGGCCCCGTTTTCCTGGGTGCTCTTGTAGAACTCTTCGTAGCCCTTGCCGTAGGCCCTCACGTCGATGTAGGAGATGTATATCTCGGCGTCCCTTATCCTGTCCTTCACGATGCTCGCGTGCTTCGCGGTGTACATACAGCATACCCGTGAACAGAAGCGGGCCCCGCTCTGGCGGTCCCGGCTGCCGACGCACTGGATGAAATAGAAACGCTTCGGGACCTTACCGTTCATGATAATGTCCCCGCCGGTGGGACCCGTCACGGAACAGATCCTTTCAAATTCTATACCTGTTATGACCCCGTTCAGGGTGCCGTAACCAAATTCCTTCTTTTCTGTCGGGTCGTAAAGGTCGAAGCCGGGTGCAAGGACAATGCCGTCAAAGTCCATGTCCACGATCTCATCCTGCATGGCATAATCGATGGCCCCCACCTCGCAGCGCCTCTCGCATTCCCCGCACTGTATGCAGCCTTCGATCTGGCCCGCAAGGCACCTCGCGGCCTCGGCCGCGGCATCCTCCGGGCTGTATCCGAGGGCCACCTCGCGAAAATCGGTCACTCTCTTATCAACGGGTTCCTCGGGCATCGCGGTCCGGGCCGCTTTCTGAACCCTTCCGGTGAGCCCCGCCAGTTCCTCGTCGGAGAGTTTTTGCGGTATCTTCCTGCCCGCTTCGCCTGAAATGGCCTCGCCCTTCAGGCTGGCGCTTATGGACCTGGCCGCCCTCTTTCCCGCGGCTATGGCGTCTACGACGTAAGCCGGTCCGGTCACGACGTCGCCGCCGGCGAACACGCCCTCAAGGTTCGTGGCCCCCGTGGCGGGGTCTATGGTTATCGTCCCGCCCTTGCCCATCGCAAGACCGAGGGCATCGAGAAAGGAGGTCTGCGTCGCCTGACCGAGGGCACAGATGACGCAGTCCACAGAGACCGTGAACTCCGAACCCGCTTTAGCAACAGGTCTGCGCCGGCCGCTCTCATCGGGCTCGCCAAGCTCCATCCGGATGCACTCCATCTTCGTTACCTTTCCGCCCTCTCCATGGAAACGGACCGGGGCCGCAAGCATCTCTATCTCCACGCCTTCGTGCAGGAGCGCCTCCACCTCTTCTTCGGCTGCGGGCATCTCATCTCTTGTACGGCGATAGACGAGGGTGACCGACTCACTGCCGAGCCTTTTTGCTGTCCTCGCGCAGTCGACGGCGGTGTTCCCTCCGCCTATGACCGCCACCTGCCTTCCCGGCGACGCATGTTCCCCGTCGTTTATACCGCGAAGGAACCTGATGCCGTCCATGACGCCCGCAAGGGCCTCCCCCTCGACCCCGAGGGGCAGGCCCTTAGGCGCGCCCGTTGCGACAAAGACGGCCTCGTGACGGCCCTTGATCTCTTCAATGGATGTTTGCTTTCCTATTTCGACTCCGCAGCGGATATCGACACCAAGCTTGCGGATGTGGTCGATCTCCTTCTTCAGCTCTTCCTTGGGCAGCCGGTATTCCGGTATGGCGTAGCGCAGCATGCCGCCCGGCTCGGGGAGGGCCTCATATACCGTGACATCATGGCCTTCCATGGCAAGGTCGTAAGCACATGCAAGCCCCGCGGGGCCCGCGCCCACGACGGCCGTCCGCCTTCCCGTCTTCTGGACCTGAGGCGGTTCCAGGGAAGCAAGGTCAAAGCTGTCGACGGCAAAGCGCTTGAGATCTCGTATCGCCAGCGGCTCATCGAGCTGTCCCCTGTTGCACACGCGTTCGCATGGCGCGTAGCAGACCCTGCCGCACACCGACGGAAAGGGGTTCGTCGCCCTGATAAGCATGTAGGCATCAGCGAAGCGACCTTCACTGATGTGCTTAAGATATCCCGGCACGTTCGTGCCTATGGGGCAGGCATCCATGCAGGCAGCCTTGCAGGGGCGCTCACCGCGCTTGTCGATGGAGGCCTTGTTGGGAATGGCCTGGGGAAAGGGGATATAGATGGCCTTTCTCGGTCCCGTTCCCATGTTGAACTCGCTCTTCATCACTACCGGACAGCCTTCGGAACAACTGCCGCAGGCGGTGCATTTTTTCATATCCACGTGTCGGGCCTTCTTCAGGATGGTGACCGTGAACCCCGCCCCTTTCTTCTTCACCGCCATGGGCTTCGCCCAGGAAAGAAGTTCGATCCTCGGCTGGAGCGCCACCTCCACCATCTTGGGAGAAAGTGTGCAGGTGGAACAATCGAGGGTGGGAAATGTCTTGTCAAGCTGTATCATCCTGCCGCCGATGGAGGGGCCCTCCTCCAGCATCGTCACGCGTACACCGCAGGACGCAAGCTCCAGGCCGGCCGTGATGCCGCCGATCCCTCCCCCTACGACAAGAACGTTTCTTTCGCTCTCTTCCATCAGGCCTTTGCTATCTCTTTCAGTTTGTCCCTCACCTTGTGGATGTCCGCCACTATCCCGTAATGGGCGTACTGGAAGATGGGGGCCTCGGCATCCTTGTTGACGGCTATGATGCAGTCCGAATCCTTCATCCCTGCTATGTGCTGAAAAGCGCCGCTGATCCCCATGGCAAGATACACCTTGGGCTTTACCGTCTTGCCGGAGGTTCCCACCTGCCGCGCCTTGGGAAGCCACAGCTTGTCGATGACGGGCCGGGAGCCGGAAAGTACGGCCTTGAGGGTGCCCGCGAGCTCTTCGTAGGACGGGATCTCGTCCTGGTTCCCCACGCCCCTGCCCACCGAAAGGAGGAATTCCGCCTTGGTGATATCGATATCCGATTTTTCTTCCTCCACATATTCGATAAATGTCCTTCCGGCGGCAATCTCGACGTTTTCGATCGCCTCGACGCGTGCGGTAAAGGACTTCTCCAGGACGGATTCCCTGAAACTGCCGCTGCGTACCGTGATGACACAGGGCCCGTCACCCGCCGCCTTGAACTCGCCGAAGATCTTGTCCGAATAATAGCTCTTAAGGAAAACACCCCTCTCCCTGTCATAACCGCTTACATCGGTGATAACGGGGAAGCCGAAAAGGCCTGCCGCATAGGCGGCCGATTCGGCGCCCGAAGAGGAGTGGCAAAAGACTAAATGGCCCGGTTTTCCGTGCGCTCCGAAAACCTGTTCAAGAATATTTCCCATGTTAAGAGGGTTGAGGAAGACCTCCTCGGCGGCCTTCACCTTTACAACGGCGTCGGCCATTTTTTCGTTCATCTCGTATGCCCCTTCGGGCACGACAAGGTAAACCTCCTTTCCGAGAAGGGAGGCGATACCGAGCGAATCAAGGTTTGCTTCCCCGAAAACGCCCTGTCTCACATCTGCCACAATCAGTGTGTAGCTCATTGGTACACCCCCTTCTCTTTGAGTATTCCAAGAAGCTGTCCGCACATGTCGTCCAGTTCTCCCGAAAGCATCATTGCCCCGCCTTTTTTCGGCGGGTATGTCCATTTCACTACTTCAATCTTCGCGTCGGCGCCTTCCGAATACCCGCCCGCCTTGAAGACCTTGCGCTCCACCTTGGAGGCCTTCCGTATGCCCATGATCGAGACATATCTCGGCTCATTGATGCCGCTCTGTATCGAAAGGACACAGGGGGTGGAGATCTTGACCCTTTCCTGGAGGCCGCCCTCGAGCTCCCTGCGCACCACCATGTGACCGGCCTCGACGCTGTCGATGCCTACCACCATGGACGAGTAAGGGAGCTTCAGAATGGCCGCGAGGATGCCGCCCACACAGCCGAACTGGTCGTCTTCCGACTGGACACCCGTGAAAATGACATCAAAGGGCACGTTCTCTTTCTGAATGAAGTTGCGGATCATCCCCGAACGCGCCGCAGGGTCGTGAAGGGCATCGCCGGTCTCGATGAGCAGACCGTCCTTTGCGCCCATTGCAATGGCCCTGCGCAGGACCTCGTCAGATTCGGCGTCGCCGATGGAAACGGCCGTTACGGCCCCGCCCGATTTCTCGACGATCCTCACCGCCTCTTCAATGGCATAGTTGTCCCAGTCGTTGACCTTGAAGGGGACCTTCGAAAGATCCACGGTCTTCCCTTCATCGAGAATGCGCAGCTCCTCTTCCTGGGTTGCGGCAACCCTTTTTGTAAATACAAGGATGTTCATCTTATAAGACCTCCGTCAGTATTTCTGATATCTCCCTCACCACGAGACCCTTTTCCGTTGCGGGGTCTTCGAGGGTCATGACGCAGAAAGGACATGCTGTGGCGATCACCTCCGCCTCTTTTTCGGCGGCATCGAGAATCCGGACCTCCGCGTTGCGCTGGTACGTGGCCTCTACCTCGAAGAACATCCTTCCGCCGCCGCCCTCGCAGCACAGCGAAACTTCCCGGGAACGTGAGAACTCAAGAAGTTCGAGGTCCTTCACGGACGTGAGAATTGCCCGCGGTTCGTCGAAGATGCCGTTCTGTTTCCCCAGGAAACAGGGGTCGTGGTAGATGACCTTCTTCCCGTAGGACCCTCGCGGAGTGATGGCGCCGTTTGCTATCATCTCCGCAACGATCTCGGTGTAATGGCTTATCTTGATGCCCGTGTCGCCATATTCCTTCTTCAGCACATTCATGCAATGCGGCGACAGGGTGACGATCTCTTTCACGCCATGTTCCTTGAAGGCTGCCAGGTTCTCCTCCTGGAGCTCTTCAAAGAGCCCCGATTCGCCGATCCTGCGGATCTCGTTGCCGCAGCAGGCCTCTTCCTCGCCGAGGATGCCGAACTCCATGCCGCCGGCCTTGAGGATCTTCGCCACGTTCGCGGGTATCACCATGCACCTCGGGTCGTAGGCCTGTATACAGCAGACGAAAAGGAGCCTCTTGCTTTCCGTTTCGGATACATGGGGGATCTCGAAATCGAGCTTTTCCATCCAGGCCGCGCGCTTGTTGCGCGATTTCCCCCAGGGGTTCTTCTGGACGAAGGTGTTCTCGAGGGCCTTCTGGAGCGCCACGGGTATATCGCCGTCCTCGACCATTTTCGAGCGCAGCTCGATGATCACCTCGGAAGGCTTCACGTCCCTGGGGCATCTTATGGTGCACGCTCCGCAGGACGTGCAGTACCAGGGGACCGCCTCGTCGATGACGGACCTGAACTGTTTCTTTCGGACAAGCATCCTCACATTGAAGGGTGTTTTGCCCGATTCGGGGCAACTCCCGGTACACCTGCCGCACTGGATACACGTTGTTACCCTGGTTGCAAGCTGTTCAAGCATTATATATGACCCCCGGTGGCGATGCGTTCTCTATGGCGATATAGATTTACCATGCTCAGACGTCTTCGTTCATATGCAATGGAGATACCAAAGAAAGGCCTTTTTAAATATTAAATCATTATAGCAGGTTATCCTTTTTTGGTAACAAGCTGTCACCTTTTTTTATGTCCATTTTCGTAACATGTGTATCATTTTGATACGATGTGGTATACTTTCTACCACATGCAGACAAGCAGGAAAAGCAGCAAAAACGCGGCCGGGGTACCGTCCGAACCTGAGGGTATGTTCAGGGACCTGGCGGAGAAGTCCCTTGTGGGGATCTATCTTATCCAGAACGGCGTATTCCGCTATGTGAATCCAAGAATGGGGAAGATCTTCGGATACACGGCGGGTGAACTGATCGGCAAAAGAGGCCCGCAGGACCTCGTCACCCGGGAGGACTGGCCCGTCGTCGAAAAGAACATATCCAGAAGAATATCGGGCAAGGTCAAATCCATCAATTACGAGTTCAAGGGCATCAAAAAGAACGGCGATATTATTGAAATTGAGGCTTATGGCTACCGTACGTCATACGCCGGAACGCCGGCGCTCATAGGGACGCTGCTCGACATAACACGAAAAAAACACTCGGAGCGCCTGCTGAAACAGGCGGAGCAGCTCTACCGCGGCATATTCGAGAATGCCATAGAGGGCATCTTTCAGACAACCATAGACGGCAGGGTCATTGCGGCAAACCCGGCGCTTGCGGTGATGCTGGGCTACAACTCGCCCGCGGAGTTCCTCTCCTGTGTCACCGATATCGGGCTGCAGCACTATGTGGACCCGAACCTTCGAAGGGACTTCGTCGAAGCCCTGGAACGCGACGGCCTGGTCATAGGTTTCGAATGCGAACTTTACAAGAAGAACCGCGACAGGATATGGGCGGTAATGAACGCCCGCGCCATCCCCGGCAGTGACGGCACGATCAGGTTTTACGAGGGTACCGTTAAAAACATCACCGGGCAAAAAAAGGCGGAAGACGCCATCCTTCATCTGAACGAGTTCAACAAGGCCATCATCGACAACGCACCCGTTGCAATATTCACCCTGGACAGCACCGGCTCCTTCAACAGCGTGAACCCGGCCCTGGCCGAACTCTCCGGCCTCGGGCCAAGGGCCGCGGAGAAGCTCATCGGGTTCAACTGGCTCAATAACACCTTCACAATAAAATGCGGCCTTTCGAAATACATCTCGAAGGGCTTGAAGGGCGAACCCTTCCAGCTCTGGGATTTCCCCTTCATGAACTACAGCGGGGACAAGAACATCTATATCGATTTCAAGGGGGTCCCCCTCAAGGACAAAAGCGGGAATGTGGAGGGGCTTCTTTGCATCATCGAGGAAACGACGGACAGGGTGAAGACCAGGGCAAAGCTCATGCAGGAAACAAAAATATCCGCAACGGGGAGGCTGGCCGCGGGCGCAGCACACGAACTGAACAACCCCCTTGCGACCCTTGTCGCCTTCTCCGAGATAGCCGTCGATCTTCTCGAGTCTTCGAAAAACGACAAAGACCCGGAGCTTGACAACGAAAAGCTCGAATACTGCCTGAACACCATCCAGCAGCAGGCTTTCCGGTGCAAGAACGTCATCGCCGATCTTCTGAGCCTCTCGCGAAAGAACGGCCTCGAGATAACCGACGTCGAGATGAACCCCCTGATCGAGGGCGTTCTGGAGGTGACCAGCTTCGACAAATACGGCATCAGGATCGTAAAGGAACTGAACTCCGACCTGCCGTCGGCTAAGGGAGACATGAGCGCCCTCAGGCAGGTCATTGTGAACATCGTGCAGAACGCCATGGACGCCGTCGAGGGAAGAATGGACGCGACGATATGGATAAGGACGGGGTTTCGTGATAATGTTATCAATATAGAGATAGAGGACAATGGGGTAGGGATACCCGATTCCATAGCGGACAAGATATTTGAACCTTTTTTTACCACCAAGGAAACAAAAAGAGGGATAGGGCTCGGACTTTCGCTCTGTCATGAATTCCTTGACAGCATGGGAGGCACCGTCAGGGCGGAAAGCAAGCCAGGCTATGGGACGACCTTTTTCCTGACACTGCCGGCGGGCAAATAACGGGGGTTGATGATGATCCATGTTCTCATCGTTGATGATGAATCGCAGCTTGTAGAGGCATTCAAGATGCAGCTGCCGAAGGAGGGGATAAAGGTGTCCGCCGCGTTTCGTGCGCGCGACGCCCTTACGATGGTAAAGCACGAAAATTTCGATGTCGCCGTGCTCGATATCAAGCTCCCCGATATGGACGGGGTAGACCTCCTCCTGAAGCTCAGGCAGATGGAACCCTCCCTTGAGGTCATCATGCTCACCGGTTTTGCATCGGTGGACACGGCCATCCGGTCCATGAAGCTCGGGGCGTACGATTACCTGACAAAGCCGTGCAAGATATCGGAACTTGCGAGCATCATAGTCAAGGCATTCGAAAAAAAGACCCTCAGGGAAACGAACATCGTCCTCAATGAACATATTTTAAGAATGGGGGTCCATGATAACTTCGTAGGGGAAAGCAAGGCGATGAAGAAGGTCAAGGAACTGATATCCATCGTTGCGCCTTCGAACACGCCCGTGCTCATTCAGGGGGAGACGGGAACCGGCAAGGAGCTTGCCGCCCGCGCTATCCACGGCCAGAGCCCCCGGGCGAGAAAACCCTTTGTCGCCATCAATTCAAGCGCCCTCCAGGAGACCATCCTTGAAAGCGAGCTCTTCGGATACAAAAAGGGGGCCTTCACCGGCGCGCAATCGGACAAGCTGGGCCTGCTTGAGATCGCCAACAACGGCACCTTCTTTGTCGATGAGGTGGGAGACATGGGCATTTCCATACAGGCAAAGCTGCTTCGGGTCCTCGAGGCGGGCACCTTCATGAAGCTCGGCGACACGAAGGAAACAAAGGTGGACATCCGTTTCATTTTTGCCACCAACAAGGACCTCAAATCCGAGATGGATGAAAAGAAATTCCGCAAGGACCTCTTCTTCAGGATAAACACATTCCTCATCACCCTGCCGCCGCTGCGGGAAAAAAAGGAAGATATAGGCCCTCTGGCAGACTATTTCCTCGATAAATTCAACGGAGGCGTGAAGAAAAAGAGGTTTTCCCCGGAGGTGATCGGCCTTTTGAGGGCATATGAATGGCCCGGGAACGTCAGGGAACTGGAGAACATCATCGAGCGCTCAGTCCTGCTCAGCGGAAAACGCCAGGAAATCCTCACCGAGGATTTCCCCGAGGATATGGTCGGCAGCCTCGGGCCGGAAAAGATCATTGGTCTTCTTCCGCAGGATGGCAGGATCGTCAATCTTGCCCATCTTGAGGACGAACATATCCAGAACGTCCTCGATTCCGTCGGCGGCAACAAGAGCGAAGCCGCAAGGCTGCTTGGCATAAGCAGGAAAAAGCTCTACAGCAAGATCAGGAAAAACCAATAATAACGTTTATACAGTTTGTCCGGTTTCTTCAGTTTGTCCGGTTATTGAAACCAAAGAAACTAAACAAACAGGATAAACCGTCTTTCAGGCTCCCTTCAGCAGCTCCGCGCCGATGATGGCCTTTTCCACTTCCTTTGACCCCTCATAGATCTCGACGATCTTCGCGTCCCGGTAGAACCTCTGTATGTCGTACTCTGATATATAGCCGTAGCCGCCATGCAGCTGAAGGGCCTGGTTCACAACCCTCACCGCGGTGTCGCCGGCATTCCATTTCGCCATGGAGATCAGCTTCGTGTCCGGCTTGCCTTTGTCCACCGAATATGCCGCCCTCCAGTAAATGCTTCTTGCCGTTTCTATCCTGGTCGCCATCTCGGCAAGGATGAACTGTATCCCCTGGAAGCGGGAAAGCGTCCCGCCGAAGGCCTTTCTTTTCTTCACATGGGCTATTGCCAGGTCCAGGGCGCCCTGCGCCACCCCCACGCCCTGCGCCGCCACGTGGTTCCTCGTTTTGTTGAAGAAATCCATGAGCTGGTAAAAACCGTTGCCCGGAGTCCCCACGAGGTTTTCAGCAGGTGCCTCGACATTGTTCAGGCCTATCTCCGCCGTGTTCGATGCCCTGATCCCCATCTTCCCGTGTATCTTGGTCGCTTCGAAGCCTGGCTGCTTCGTGTCTATGATTATCGCGCTGTGTCTTTTGTGGGAGCTTGGCGCATTGGGGTCGGTGATGCACATCAGCAGCATGTAGTCAGCCAGGCAGCCGTTGGTAATGAACGTCTTCGAGCCGTTGATGACAAACTTGCCGTTTACCCTTTCGGCCCGTGTCTTCACTGAGGCCGCGTCGCTTCCCGCATCGGGCTCCGTTATGCCGAAACCCATGATCGCGTCCCCGCTCACGAGGGGGGGGAGGTACTTCTTCTT
Source organism: Deltaproteobacteria bacterium (assembly GCA_022711595.1). Taxonomy (GTDB): domain Bacteria; phylum Desulfobacterota; class Syntrophorhabdia; order Syntrophorhabdales; family Syntrophorhabdaceae; genus Delta-02. The sequence goes on along the minus strand of JAKLET010000028.1, from coordinate 33,347 downwards.
CAGTTCCTCGGAACCGAAGGCCTGGATCATCTCGGAACCGAATGTGGTCGACAGTACGGCCTGTCCGCACCCGGGATCGACGCGCCAGAACTCCTCCGCTATAAGGGAATGTTCAAGATAGCCAAGGCCGTGGCCGCCGTATTCCTCCTTGATGAAGGTCCCCACAAAACCGAATTCGCATGCCTTCTTCCATATGGAAAGGTCGAACTCTTCCTTCTCGTCAAACTCTTTTGCCCTTTCCTTGAATTCTCCTTCAGCGAACTCGCGAGCAGCCTGCTTGATGTCCATTTGTTCCCTGGTAAGTTCCATCTTGTCTCTCCTTGATCTTTCTTTTTCAAGGGCGATCAACCCTTTCTGATCCTGCCGCCCCTTTTCCCTTACGCCGGGCGTTCAACGACATCAGGCCGGGCCCTCTTTAGAAAAGAAGGGTACAAGGGGGGTTTTGTGAAAGGGAGCCCGGCCTTTTATTTGATGTCATCACCTTATGGGGGGTCTTTTGTTTTCATCGTTTCCTTGCTTTAATTTCCACTGTTCGCACGCTCTGTGCGGGTATGGTCGAGGAGAAAATCCTCCAGTTCATCGAAGAACTTGTGCTGCACCTCTTTCGATACGGGCGAGGTCAGATAGCTGACCCCTATGTAAAGGATCGTATCGATCGCGAGGGGTATGACGATGGGGTGCATCCCCATGAGCATGGGCTTGTAGAAGAACGAGCCCGCGATGAGCCATAAAACACTCACTATCAGTCCCGATATGGCCCCCTGCTTGGTCCCGCGCTTCCACAGGATCCCTCCCACGAGCGGAGGGAGCCAGAGCGCGAAGCCGGGCGATGCAACGTTGGAGAGCAGCAGCCCGAGTTCCGTCGGCCTTGCCATCGCAAGGGCAAAACTTCCCACCGCGGCTATGATCATACCGAGCCTTGACCACAGGATCAGCCTCCTGTCGCTCACCGTCGGCGATGCGGCAAAGATGATGTCCCTTGAAACGAATATGCCCGCCACCATGAGCTGCGTCGCCACTGTGGAGATGGCCGCGGCGAGCACGGCAAGCAGTGTGGCGCTGGAAGCCCACCCCGGGAGGAACGTCGTGATCGCCACCTGGACGATGGCGTCGGCCGCCTTGCCCTTTAATCCCGGAACGAGAATAGGCGCAACGAGATAGCCCCATATTGCTGCGATATTACAAAAGATCACCGAGAACAGGAGCATCATGATGACCGTCTTGCGCACCACGACCAGGCTTTTGGCCTGCATGGTGCCGATGACGACATGGGGCCAGGCCAGCACTGTCATGCCCGCCATGGCAAGACCGAGGAGGTTCCCCGGGCTCCAGGCGTTCACCGATCCGGGCACACCCAGGAACCCCGGCCGCGCCTCCTGGACCTTGTGGGCCATTTCCGTCAGGCTGGTGTTGCCCGTTTTCACCATGATCCAGGCGAGAAAGCCGAAAAAGGTTACCGTGAAAATGAGCCCCAGCAGGACGTTGAGCCACGCCACGGCCCTCGTCCCGCCAAGCAGGCATATGAATACCATGATGACGCACATGTACAGCGCCCCGAACCAGAAAGGAAACCCCACGGCCGCCTTCATGCCCGCCCCGATGCCAACCGCCTGCAGGCCGAGATAGGGAAACAGGAAAAGGACCAGAGACAACCCGAGCAGCACCCTCAGACCCGTTGACTGGTAACGTTCGCCAAGGTACTGCAGGGGCGACAGGTATCCGTATTTCCTCCCAGCGGCCCACAGCTTCGGGCCCAGGAAGATATAAAGGAACGCGAAGGAGACAAAGGTGAAAAAGAGCATGAACCCCGGCCCGGTGTTATATATGGTCCCCGGGAAACCGTAGAAGGTCCACGCGCTTGATATGGCAAAGTAGACATAAAAGAACATGACAAAGGTGCCGATCTTCCTGCCGGCGAGCAGGTAGTCCGCGGCCGTCTTGCTTGACAGCTTATATCCGTACGCGCTGATAAGGACCAGCAAAAAACCCAGTAAAATAACTAAATATATCATTTATGTTCCTCCTCCCTTCGATTTTGTGCTGCAGGCCGGATAGTGCTGCCTGGCCTGTCACCTGTAGGGCCAGTGCCTGGTCGTGTAAACCCAGAACGCAAATGCCCAAAGCAGTGTCTGAAGGTTCCAGAAGAACACCGCCAGGGGCATCCACCCGAACAGCAGGATGTCCTTGCCCTGCAATACGAAGGGAACGACAAAGACATAACAGATGGTGCTTATCAGCACGATCGCTATCAATATCTTTCCCGGTCTGTGACCCGTGATCTCCCTCATAACAGCCCCCTTATTTTTTTATGTCCGGCAACGGACAAATTGCCCCCGTGAACCCCTATTTTGAAGCGAACTGTTCACGCAACTCCCTCTTGAGGACCTTTCCGGCCGCATTGCGGGGAAGTTCGGGTACAATGTGGACCACCTTGGGCACCTTGTATCCCGCTATCTTTCCCTTGCAATAGTTCGTCAGATCGGCCGGATCGATACATGAGCCGCTGTTGAGCACAACAACGGCGGTGACTGCCTCGCCCCATGTGGGGTGCGGCGTGCCGATGACACATGACTCCTTGACGACCTCGTGCGCGTGAAGGACCTTTTCCACCTCCGCCGGGTAGACATTCTCCCCGCCGGTGATGATCATGTCCTTCAGGCGGTCGATCACCCGTACATACCCCCTTTCATCAACAGAACATACGTCCTCAGTGTGAAACCATTCGCCCTTGAAGGCCTTGGCCGTGGCCTCCGGTTTTCGCCAATAGCCGAGCGACATGCCCGGCCCCCGTATGATCATCTCTCCGATACCTCCCGGCGGTACCTGTCTTCCCGACTCGTCAACTATGAGGACCTCCATGTCGTAGCCGGCCCTGCCGCAGGATTCGAAGATATTGCCGTCTCCCCTTCCGAAGGCCTCCCTTATGTCCCTCACGGACAGGTTTGTCGTCACTCCCGTCGATTCCGTCGTCCCGTGGTGCTCCCCGAGGATATTGCCGAAGGTGTCGACGAACTTCCGATAGACCGCCGGTATGATGCCCGCACCCGCGAACCACAGGCTCCTCCAGCTCGAAACGTCAAATTTCCTGACGTTCGGCGAATCGAGGATCATCATCACCATGGGGGTCGCGAACATCCCCGCCGTCAGTTTTTCTTTTTCCGTGACGGACAGAAAGAGGTCAATATCCCACCTGGGAAAAATATACCCCCTTGAACCGGTATATATGTTGCCGAAGAACGTATAGTGCGCCGTTATGTGGTACATGGGGCAGACGATGAACACGCGGTCGTCCATTGTGAGGTCGTTGTTCTTGGAACAGACCCGGCCCGCGTGATAGAAGTTGCCGTGGGTCTGCATGACCCCCTTGGGCAATCCGGTGGTGCCGCTCGTGTACATGAGCATGGCGATATCATCCTCGAACACCTCCACGGTCACCTCCGACGGGGGTGAATGCCTGATGAGCTCTTCGTAGTCGTACCACCCTTCGGGCCTTCCCTCCGGCGACCCGAAGTAGACCAGAGTCTTTATTGAGGGTATGCCCCCCGCGATCTTTTTCGCGATCTCCACGAACTGCTCCTGGACAAGCAGCACGGAAGGCTCCGCGTCGGAAAGAACCGCGGCGATCTCCGGCGGCGCCAGCCTGAAATTGCAGACAACATAGATGAGCCCCGCGTTGGGCACACTGAGCGCTGCCTCGATGTATTCGAAGCTGTTCTGGCTCAGCACCGCGACCCGGTCGCCCTTTCTTGCCCCCAGTCCATAAAGGGCATTCCCCATCCTGTTCGCCCTGTCCTTTAAGGTCTTGTATGTATATTCTCTGGGGCCCTCCACCTCTGTCATGGCGATCCGGTCGGGATAGAGCATCGCGTTCCTGTCAAGCAAGGTCCTTATCGTTGAAAAAGTCTTCTCGCCACCCATATAACCCTCCTTACTTTTTAAGTTGAGAATACCCTTGGGCAATTTTAATGCCAATGTCTATTTATCAATGATTACAGGTTGTTATGAGGTTGGGGTGGAAGGCGGGAGGCGAGCATGCTTCCATTGGAAACAAACGTGCGGCCGCTGCCGCAAGGCCTGTGCCTCCCCGCTTCCCTTAAAGAACTACGCACAGGTTAGATGCGCCGCGTGCGGGGCATGTTTTGAAGAAGGGTGTGTCCTCAGGAAACAATGTTTCCTAAGGACACGAGGTGGAATTTATTACGGTCCGAATCTAAAAGATCCTTTTTAAAAGTTCGCTCGCTATGACCGCCTTCTCCACCTCTTTTGAGCCTTCGTAGATCTCGACGATCTTCGCGTCGCGGTAGAACCGCTGGATGTCGTATTCAACGATGTAGCCATAGCCGCCGTGGAGTTGGAGCGCCTCGTTGACGACATAGACGGCCGTCTCGCCGGAGAACCACTTGGCCATCGAGACAAGGGCGGGGTCAAGCTTACCGTTATCGAGAAGATATGCCGCGCGCCAGTAGAGGCTGCGGGCCGCCTCGACGCGGGTCGCCATCTCGGCCAGTTTGAACTGCACCCCCTGGAGCTTTGAGAGCGTGCCGTTGAAGGCCTTTCTTTTCTTCACATAGGAGATCGCCATTTCAAGAGCGCCCTGAGCGACCCCGACCCCCTGTGCCGCCACGTGGTTGCGCGTCATGTTGAAAAACTCCATGAGCTGGTAGAAACCGCGACCTTCCTTGCCGATGAGGTTTTCAACGGGAACTTCCACATTGCTCAGGCTCACCTCGGCGGTGTTTGACGCCCTGATACCCATCTTGCCGTGTATCTTCGTTGCCGCGAAGCCCGGCGTGGCCGTATCCAGGAGGATCACGCTGAACCTTTTGTGAATGTCTCTTTCTTCCGGGTTCGTGAGGGCATAGACGAGAAGGTATTTTGCGTTGCAGCCGTTGGTGATGAACATCTTGGCCCCGTTTATCACATAGCTGCCGCCCTTCTTTTCCGCGCGCGTCTTCACCAGCGTCACATCGCTTCCCGCGTCCGGTTCGGTTATTGCCGTTCCTATGATGGCCTCTCCGGAGGCGATCTTCGGCAGATAGGTCTTCTTCTGCTGCTCGGTGCCGAAGGTCTGGATCATCTCCGCGCCGAAACCGGCGGAACAGATGTTCTGACCACACCCCGGGTCGACCCGCCATACCTGTTCGGTGATGAGAGAGTGCTCCAGAAAGCCAAGGCCGGCGCCGCCGTACTCTTCCTTGATGAACACGCCGATGAAACCGTTCTCCGCGGCGCGTTTCACAATGGAAAGATCGAACTCTTCTTTTTCATCGAACTCCCTGGCCCTGTCCCTGAACTCCTTTTCGGCAAATTCGCGTGCTGCCTTTACGATGTCCTTTTGTTCCGTTGTCAGTTCCATCTATTCCCCTCCATGAGGTATTCCCTTCTTTCCAGGTTCTGTCACGCGCCGAACTGCTTGCGCAACTCCGGCTTGGAGATCTTGCCGGCGGGATTGCGCGGCATCTCATTGATAAAATGGACGATCTTGGGAACCTTGTAGCCGGCGATCTTTCCCTTGCAGTACTGGATCACGTCGCTATCGGAAAGTTTCTCCCCGTCATTGAGGACGACGATCGCGGCGATGGCCTCCCCCCACACCGGGTGGGGAACGCCTATCGCCGACGACTCCCGCACGGCAGGATGCTCGTTGAGGACCTTTTCGATCTCCGCCGGGTATACGTTCTCGCCGCCTGTTATGATCATGTCCTTTTTACGGTCTATGATGTATATAAACCCCTTTTTATCGACATGGCATATATCTTCCGTGTAGAACCATCCGTTCCTGAATGCCTTTTTCGTCTGTTCTTCCTTGCGCCAGTATCCCAGGGAGGTCCCGAGCCCGCGCACCCTCATCTCGCCTTCGCCGGGAGGGGAGACGGGATTGTCGTTTTCGTCGACAATCATCACTTCACAGTCGTAGGCGTCCCTGCCGCATGATTCCAGGACCCTCAGGTTGTCACCGGTCAGTTCCTTCGCGATATCGCCGGCAGAGAGGTTCGCGGTGACCCCCGTTGTTTCCGTTGTCCCGTGGTGCTCCCCGAGGATGCATCCGAAGGTATCGATGAACTGCTTGTAAACGGCCGGTATGATGCCGGCGCCGGCGAACCAGAGCTTGTTCATGCTCGAGATATCGTACTTGTCTTTCATCGCCGGCCAGGCTTCGAGGAGCATCCTGACCATGGGCGTCGCCAGCATCCCCGCTGCTATCCGCAGGTCATTTGCTGCCTTGAAGAGGCTTTCCGCGTCCCACTTCTGGAAGAGAATACTCGTTGCCCCTTTATAAAAAGGGCCGAAGAACGAGGTTGTCGCCGTAACGTGGTACATCGGACAGATCGTGAAACCGGTATCGTCCGTGTCGATGCGGTTGTTGAACGCGCAGGTCCTGCCGCAGTGATACACGTTGAGGTGGGTCTGCATCACGCCCTTGGGGGCGCCCGTCGTTCCGCTCGTGTACATGAGCATCGCGAGGTCGCCTTCGGTCACGGGTGCCTTCCAGCCGTCCGGCGCGCTCCTGTCTATAAGCTCTTCATAACCGTGCCAACCCTGCGGTCTTGTCTGCTGCGGCCCTATGTGGACAAATTCCCTGACCGAAGGGATCTCGCTTTTTATATCCTGCGCGGTCTTTACATACTGCTCATCGACAAAAAGCACCACCGGTTCGGCATCGGCCAGCACTCCCGCCATCTCCCGCGGGGCAAGCCTGAAATTGACAGGCACAAAAACAAGCCCTGCCGAGGGCACGCTGAGGGTCAGTTCCATGTATTCATAGCTGTTCTGGCTCATGATGCCCACACGGTCGCCCGGTTCCGCACCGAGAGCGTAAATGGCAGCGCCGATCCTCATGGCCCTGTCCTTAAGCCGGGCGAAGGTGCTCGACTTGCCCGTTTCATATTCCTTCATCGCCGTTTTGTCCGGATAGAGCACGGCATTCCTGTTGACCAGGTTCCTCACTGTCTGGAAATCGTTCTCTTTGCTCATCGCAGGGCTCCTTATATGCGTGGATGTAATATGACAAGAACGTCGGTCACAATAAAGCAATTCGCGTGCCAAATAAAATGATTGCCCCACCCCCGCAAACGCCCTGTTTTCGGCCTGTAGAGGAAGAACAACCTTATCTTTGCCTGTACTGAAAATGAACAGGTGTGCATAAACTAAACAGTTTCAATAAAACAGGTTATGGGTCACAGGTTATAGGTGATGGGAAAAACAGGAACTGTGAGGATGAGGTAAAGAATGGGGTACTGGTTTTTTCCCATTACCCATGACCAATTACCAATGACCTGTTTTCTCTGGGGGTACGGGGCCGGAACGGGTATTATTCCGGCCCCATCTCTAAGAGGAGCATCATTGATGCGAACGGCCTATTTCATTAAAACCGATGGGAGATACAGGGTAAGCTGCGGAAAGACGAAAAGAAGCGCCACGCACAGGATCAGGGAGATGAGGAAAGGATAAACCCCCTTGTAGATGATGCTCATGGGCACCTTGGTAATGTTCTTTACCACGAAGACACACATGGCGACGGGGGGGATGACGGACCCCACGCAGACGGTCAGCGAGATCATGATGCACGCCCAGATCGGATCATAGCCCATATTGACGATGGCCGGGTAAAATATGGGTGTGGCAAGGATCATGAACGCAAGGTCATCAATGAAAGAACCGCCCACCAGGTAAATGAGAAATATGACGATCATAATGATATGACGGTGCAGCGGCAGGGTAACGACCCATTCCGCCACCGCGTTGGGAATGTTGGTCACTGCAATGAAATGGCCCAGCACGGTGGAGGCGGCCACGATCACCAGCACCATGCAGGCGGTCCTGAGGGCCTCCTTGATGGACTGCCTGATACCGTTGAACTTGATATCGCCTTTCAAGACACAGAGGACCAGAACGGCGAAGGTGCCTATACTCCCCGCCTCGGTAGGCGTGAAGAAACCGTACATCAATCCGCCGATTATGACAAAGAATATCAATATCGGCCACATGACGTCGGGAAGGGTCTTCACCCGGACCGGCCATGAGTACTTCTCGCTCTTCGGCCCTATCTTCGGGTTTATACGGGCCCACCCGAAGATGACGAAGGCAAAGAAAAAGGCGATCATAAGACCGGGGATGATGCCCGCAAGAAAGAGCTTTCCTATGGACTGCTGGGTAATGAGGCCAAGGAGGATCAGGGTGACGCTCGGCGGAATGAGCACGCCCAGGGTCCCGACGGTGGCGACGACACCCGTGGAGAGCTTCTTGCTGTAATTGTAGCGGTCCATCTCCGGCACGGCAACGCTGGCAAAGGTGGCGCTTGTAGCGACGATAGATCCGCATATGGCCTTGAATATCGTCGCCCCGGCAACGGTCGCCATTGCAAGCCCGCCGGGAATGTGGCCCAGGAATTTGTGGGCACTGTCATAGAGGCGCTTGGCAATGCCGGCGTTGAAGGCGATCTGACCCATGAGCACAAAGAGGGGCACCACCGTAAGGCTGTATGATTCCAGGGAATCGTAAAAGTCGTTTGCCAGCATGCTCATTGCCTGCTCCGGGCCCACTATGTACGCATAGCCAGCCACACCGATAAGGGCCATGGCAAAAGCCAGTTCGATACCGGTCAGGAAAAGTGCCATTAAAATAAAAACGGAGATGATTCCTATGGTAATTTCATCCATTGTTTTCACCACTCTTGAATAGCGCCGCGATATGCAGGACAAGGACAAGGGCCTCTATAAAGGCACAGAATGCCAGTCCATAGGCTACTGGATAGTAGGGGATCTGGAGCGTGAGAGAAACGTCACCGCTTTTAAAGAGATGGTTCGCCTTCATGAGAAGATACCAGCCCAGCATCCCGAACAGGATAATGCCCAGAAGTTTTGTAAAGCAGCCGAAGGCCGTTTTCACGGCCCGTGAACGATTCTCCAGCAAAAAATCGACAAAGATGTGGGCGTTGTCCCAGGATGTCTGGGGTATGGCAAAAGCCACTACAACCGCGCCTGCCATGGCCACCAGTTCGTATGTCCCGGTGATGGGCCTCCAGAAAACCCTGAGCGCCACATCCACAACGGTCAGCATCATCATGAGGAAAAGTACGATGCCGCTCAGTGAGTTCATCCAACCGCTAAGCTTCTTGAAGGCACCGATCAGGCCGTTCATTGGTGATCCTCCTTTTGCTTATGCTGCCGGGGATTTTTTACCATCCCCGGCAGCAATGCCGTATGGGGGTTATTTTGTATTCTTTTTCAGATAGTCGCGAACAAATTTGAGAGCCTTGTCGCCGGGAAGGCCCTTTTCCTTCATCTTTTTCACGTATTCATCGTAGAGCGGCTGAGACTTGGCGATCCATTTCTGGTTCTCTTCCGCGGAAAGCTTTACTACCTGGTTTCCCCTCTTGGTGGAAAAATCCTTACCATCCTGGTCCATCTTGTCCCAGAGCTTGCCCTGTTTTTCTATAAATTCCTTGTTGATGGTCTCAATGATCTTCTGGGCATCGGGGGGAATGCTGTTCCATTTCGCCTTGTTCATGGCGATGACAAAGGTCGCGGTGTAGGCGGTGCCGTAATTCTCGGTGGTGGACTTGATGACCTCACCCAGTTTCCAGCCCTTGAGTGCCTCGTACCCGCACAGAAGGCCGTCGGCGACACCCTTCGACAGGGCGTCATAGGCGTCTCCCATGGGCATGGCCACCGGCGAGCCGCCCAGCATGGACATCATCTTCGCGTTGGAACCGAATGTCCTGATCTTCATTCCCTTTAGGTCCTCGAGGTTCTTCACGGGCTTTCTCGTGTGGAGTATGCCCGGGCCCTGGGCATGGAAATACATGACCTTCACATCATCGAACTCTTTGGGTTTGAAATGGTTATAGAATTCATTCCCGAGACGCGTGGCGACGACACCGCTCGGATAGCCCAGCGGGTAGTCGAGGATCTCGGAGAGGGGGAATTTCCCCATGGTGTATCCGAGAACACAGTTGCCGATATCGACCACGCCGGAGAGGATGCTGTCATAGGTCGTCTGAGGAGAGGTGAGCGTTGCACCCGGATAGTGCTGTATCTTCACCTTGCCGTTGGTCCTCTTCTCAACTTCCTTGCACCACTCCGCTGTAATTGCCGCGTTGGGGTGGCTCACCGGGAAAAAGGTTGAGAAACGAAGCTTTACCACCTTGTCCTGGGCGATCGCCTGCGAGGAAACAAAACAAACAGTGAACATAAAAACGAGTAAAAAGGACATGATACAGAAAGACCGCTTCATAAATTACCCCCTTGGTTTTGATTTTGTCGTTATAAATCAAAAGCAAATTCGATGCCATCGCTACGGCAAAGGTAAACAGCCGTAATAAAAGGGTTCGACGACTTCCACTCCGGAACCGCTGTGCATAATTGATACAGGGGTGTATATCTTTTAAACAGTTCCATGTTCCACGTTCCAGGTTCAAATATACAAAATGTTGTTGTAAAGGTTCCGTGGAACATGGAACTGTCTTTTATTTCTCCTGCGTTTTGAGGTAGAGCTTCCTGCGGCTGATGCCCAGCAGGCGGGCCGCCTTGCTCTTGTTGCCCTTCGCCAGGGTCAGGACGTGCTCGATGTGCTGCTGCTGCACCTTTTCAAGGTTCAGTTCTTCCCCCGCGGCCCCTTTTCTTTCCGCGCCCTTTCCGGCGCCGTGGTCTTCCATCATGCTGCGTGGCAGGTCGTCCGCCATTATCTCCCGGCGCGCGGCCGAAAGGAGGACGGCGCGTTCGATAACGTTTGCAAGCTCGCGTACGTTGCCGGGCCACCTGTAGTCCAGGAGGAGCTGCATGGCGTCCTTCGAGAGGGCCTTCTTTTCCCCTCCCCTGACAAATTTGTTCAGGAAATATTCGGCAAGCAGGGGGATGTCGTCCCTTCGCTCCCGCAGAGGGGAAAGGTTTATTATGAATGTATTGAGCCTGAAAAAAAGGTCTTTACGGAAGCGCTTTTCCTTCACTTCGCCTTCGAGGGACTTGTTCGTGGCAAAGATGAACCTGACGTCCACCTTTGTTTCGCGGGTATCGCCAAGACGCCTGAAGATGCCCGTTTCGAGGGTCCGCAGGAACTTTGCCTGGATGGCCATGCCCATATCCCCCACTTCATCGATGAAAAAGGTGCCTTTGTTGGCCAGTTCGAGCAAGCCGATCTTGTCCGTCTGGGCGCCGGTAAAGGCACCCTTTTTGTAACCGAAAAGCTCGCTTTCGAGGATGCTTTCCTGGAATGTGCTCGAATTGACCGCGACGAACTGGTTCGTAGACCGCGGGCTGAGGGTGTGTATCGCCCTTGCGACCAGTTCCTTGCCGGTCCCGGTTTCACCCAGCACCAGGACAGGGACATCGGAGGGGGCCACAAGACTTATGAGCCTCTTCACCTCCTTCATCGGTTCGCTGACCCCGATGAATGTGTCGTGCGATTCGACCCTCTGGAGCTGCTGCTGAAGCACGATGTTCCTTTCCTTCAACGATTTCTTCTCGTAGGCCTTCTGGATCACGGTGCTCAATTCGGAGAGTTTGCAGGGCTTGCTCAGGTAGTCATACGCGCCGAGCTTCATGGACTGGATGGCAGTGTCGACGGAGGCGTGGCCGGTGAGCATGATGAATTCGAGGTTCGGTTCGTTCTTCTTCAGGGTCTCAAGGAGCTCCACTCCGTCCATGTCGGGGAGCCTGATATCGAGGACGCAGACATCGAATGTCTGCTTTTTCATCACCGATATAGCCTCGTGGGCGGTGAAAGCGACGGTAACGGAGAAACCCTCCCGGGAGAGCTTTTTCCTGAAGGCCTCCGCGAGTTGCTGCTCATCATCGACTATCAATACACTGACCACTAAAGCGCCTCCTCGGGTAATGTCTATCTGACGTACAGCGGCAGGGATATCCTGAAAATGCTCCCTCCCGCCAGGCGGTGCTGGACATCTATGCTTCCCCCCATCCTCTGCAAAAAGTCATAACACAGGGTCAGACCGAGCCCCGTCCCCTTCTTTATGCCTTTTGTCGTGAAAAAAGGTTCGAATATGAGATCCTTCATATTGTCCGGAATGCCGGGGCCGTTGTCCTCCACGGTGACCTCAAGGGTGTTGCCGTGGAGCTTCTTTGCGGTTATCCATATCGTGGCGTCGGCCTGGTTCTCAACGGCGTCGACGGCATTGCTTATGACGTTGAGGAAAACCTGCCGCATCGCGTCGGAATCGCCCTTGACAGGCGGAAGCTTCAACGGCACGTCCTGGATGAACCTCACTGGCAGTTTCCGGAAATTGATATGGTCCAGAAGCTCATCAAGAAGCTGGTTGAGGTCAATACTTATCTTCCCCAGGTCCTTTTTCCTCGTCATATCGAGGAGGTTCTTGATCGTCTTCGTGCACCGGAAGGCCTGCTCCTCTATTACCTTGAGACCCTCCTTGAACTCCTCGAGGTCCCTGCCGCCGAGCTTCCCGTCGCCAAGGTTCTCCAGGGACTCCAGAGCCAGCTCGGTATTTGCGGTAATGGTCGCGAGGGGATTGTTGAGTTCGTGGGCGATCCCCGTCGTAAGCCTGCCTATCATGGACATCTTGGCCTCCTGCATCAACTGGGCGCGGGTCTTGACTATCTCCGTCGTTTCCTCGATGATGCACAGCAGTCCTTCGATCCTGCCGTCCTTCCCCTTGATCGGCACGCCCTTGAAGTAAATGTACTGCGGGTCCCCCCAGTAATTGATAAAGGGAAAGTCCCAGAGCTGGAAGGGTTTGCCCTTGAGCCCTTCCTTGATGTAATTTGCCATTCCGCATTTCACGGTGTAGGGGTTCTTTATCCAGTTGAATCCGAGGAGCTTCTCTTTGGCCTTTGCTATGGAGTCGAAACCCGACAGGGTCGCCAGCACCGGATTGACGCTTGAAAATTCACCGCTTTTATTAATGGTAAAGATCGCCACGGGGGCGTTCTCTATGATCTCATAATTGAACTCGTTGAGGCGCCTTAAGTCCTCCTCGGTCTTTCTGAAGTCCGTCACGTCCCTGATGATCTCGATGACCCCGTGAACTTCGCGCCCTTCACTCGATTTCAGGGGCGTTGCCGTCAGGACATGGTACTCCGCTCCCCCTTCTTTTTTCTCAACCTTTATTTCCAGCTGCTCCGTCCTGCCGCTTTCGTAAGATCTCAGAACAGGACACCTCGCGCAGGGCCGCTTTTTTTTCATGATGGCCGAGTAGCAATGCTTTCCCTGGAGAGCTGCCGCGTCCCTGCCCCCGGACCAGCGCTGCGAAACAGAGCCCACCTGCTCGATCTTCAGGTCGCTGCCGATGAGAAACACCCCCCCGCACAGGATGTTCATCACCGATCTGAGCGTGAAAGAGCTCTTTTCTGATTGCGTCCTTGCCATGTTTAATTAAGGATAGCAAATATGGTGCCATAAAGAAAGACAGGTTATAGGTGATGGGTTATAGGTGATGGGAAAGAAAATTCGTCCTCTTTTTCCTACTACCTATCATCTATGACCAATGGCCCGTTGCTCCCTATGACCCATGACCAATTACCCATGACCTCTCTTTATCACAAATCTCTTGACTTAATAGGTATTTTGACACTATTATCTAAACAAAAATGTCTGCTATATCACATATCCTACTGTAAGGTATTTTGTTCTTGGTATTCGGCGGACATTTGGTTATGATAATGCAATGAGGCCCCGCACATACACATCGCTGTCACTTGCCCTGTCCATAGCTATCTGTGTCCTGTTGTCATCGATGATGTCCTGTTCTTCCGGCAAGCAGGCCCAGGGGGGAGACGCCAAGTCTCAGGATGCCGCGCAGATGGCCCAGATGCCGCCCCAGAAAAGCGGTCCCCAGCCCAGGCAAAATGAAAAACTTGCAAACCTCGGCATCACCCCTTCGAGACCCTATGCGGAAAAGGCGATCCGCATCCAGTACCGCGCCGATGAGAATCTCAATACCTATGAGGAAAAACCCCATACCCTCCTGTTTCTGGTGTATCAGCTCGGTGACGTGAACCCCTTCAACGGCCTGATAAAGGACGCCGCCGGCCTGACAAAACTCCTGCAGGGCGAAAAATTCGACGCCAGCGTGCTGTCGGTGGACCGGTTTTTCATCGAGCCCGGCGACACCAATACCATTGACATCGACCGCTACGAGAACGTAAAATGGGTTGGCATCGTGGCGGGATATTACAACCTGATACCCGGACAGGTCACGAGAAGCTACGAGTTGCCTGTGCTCATCGAGACAAAAGGGATGATATTCAAATCGAATGAAGCAAAAATGGGGCAATTGAAGATGAACCTCTTCTTTGGTCCCGGCTCAATCCAGGAGGTGCCAAGTCCATGACGGAACCTGTGAAACCCGTATTCTGGTACCAGGGCCTTTTCCTCCAACCCCAGCATTTCCAGCAGGCCGACCTGCACCAGCGGTCCCTCCTTTCCCCGCTCACAAACAATGTGCAGCCCTTCTTCTGGGGCACCTGCGGGCACACGGTGGATGAAGGCGCCCTGAGGGAGATGGTATTCAACCTCTCTGACGGCGAGTTCCTTTTTCAGGACGGCACCTGGGTCAGTCTCGGGCGCAATGGAAAGATTCAGCCCCGATCTTTCAAGGACGCGTGGAAAGACATGGAAAAACCTCTCAAGGTTTTCATCGGCATCCACAGGTGGGACCACGGAGGAAATAATGTCACCGTTGACGGCGGACAGGGCGATCCGGCCTCCGCGCGATCAAGGTTTCTTGCCGGCAAGGAGGCGGAAGAGATCAAAGACCTCTACTCCGGCAGCCAGACCTCTCACGTAAAGCTCCTTGATTATCTGCTCAGGTTCTTCTGGGAAACAGAAACAGCCGAAGCGGCCGATTATCATCTCATCCCGCTGGCGGTCCTTTCGTTCAACGGCCAGGATGCCGTCCTCTCCAGGGACTTCGTCGCTCCTGCCGTTACCATGTCATCCTCCGATATGCTCACCGGCACGGTGAGGAGCATCAGGGAGCTTCTTCTGTCCCGGTGCCGCATACTTGAGGAATACAAGAACCCGAGGGGTTTTCAGAAGATAGACCTCCAGGCGGCATACCTCAACTATTTCCTCGCCCTTCGCACGCTCAACCGCTACCTCCCGATACTCCAGCATTTCACGGAGGTTTCCACGGTCCATCCATGGAACGCATACGGGCTCTTGAGGCAGCTTGCCGGCGAACTGAGTTCCTTCACCGACCGTGTCGACGCACTGGGCAGGCTTGAGAACGGCAGCCAGCTCATCCCCCCGTACGACCATGAGAACCTCGGCTTCTGCTTTCTCCAGGTACGTATGCTCATAGAAGAGATCATGGCATCCATGCTCGTCGGGATGGAAAACATCATTCACCTCATCAGGGACAACCATTATTTCCGTGCGCAGCTGCCTGTCGAGCTTCTCGACATCCGTAACCTTTATTACCTCATCATAAAGACCTCGGAAGGAGCGGAAACCGTCCTTGACATGGTGAAGCACGTGGTTAAGGCCGGCTCCGAAGAAGAAGTGCAGGTCCTTATCACAAGGGCCCTTCCGGGCATTCACCTTGAACATAAGCCGGAGATGCCCCCCGGGCTGCCTAAAAAACCCGGGATGCTCTGCTTTGAGATCGACCGCTCAAGTCCCCACTGGCACGATGTCCTGAAAAATCATAATATCACCCTGCACTGGCCTGATGCACCGGAGGACTCGATCGTTGAGCTTGCGATCTTAAAACCTTAGACTGGTATCTATGAGACTTATAGACTTTTACGCCGAACTGCTAGCCTACGCTGCCTGCCTGACGGGGGAAAGCCCCGGCAACGAGATCCCCTACGATGAGGCACGCGCACGCTTTGACGAACTGTGCGGACGGGCCGAGGCCCTCAAGTCCCGGGAAAAATTTCCCGAGGAGCAATGGAAGAGGGGTCTTTTCGCTGTCTGTGCCCTCATTGACGAGACCATCCTTTGCTCCGACTGGCCGGGACGGAACAGCTGGCTGGTGGCGCAGCTCCAGCACCGCTTTTTCAATACCGCCAACGCCGGCGAGGAATTCTTCGAACACCTCGGCACCTTAAGCCCCGATGATACCCAGGTGCGGGAGGTCTACGCCTACTGCCTCGCAATGGGGTTCAAGGGAAAATACTTCAGGCCTGAGGATGCCCCGCAGCTTGAAGAGATCGCGAAGGCCAACCGGGGCCTCCTGGAAAGAGAGGGCGCAACGGAAGGCATACCGCACATGTTCCCCGATGCCTATGGGGCCGAAAAGAAGGGCCAGCGCAAGGGCAGGCTGGCAGACTCCGTCTTCACCATAATAATAGGCATCATACCGGTCATTATATTCATATGGCTTTTCTTTTTTTATAACAATATGTTGCAACGCCTGCTCGGGAGCTATTTCCATTGAACCGGAAGCGGCCCGGTGCGGGTGCATGTAAAAGACCGCTTATATGATAAAGAAAATATTCAAGATCGTACTCATTGTCCTGGTACTTGCCGCCCTGGCGGCGGGGGATCTGTGGCTTGTCTGGAAAAAGACCTTCCCCTGGTGGGCCGGCATAGCCATCTACCTCGGCATCATCGGTCTCTTTGTGGGGCTCCTGTTCCTTAAAAAATACCTCCTGCGGCGCAAGGAGAAAAAGTTCGTGCAAAGAGTGGTGCAGCTCGACGAAAGCACCATCAAAGGGATGCCCCTGCACGAACGCCAGCAGCTCCAGGACCTCCAGGAACACTGGAAGGATTCCCTCGAACTGCTGAGGAGATCGTCCCTGAAGAAACATGGCAACCCGCTCTACGCCCTGCCCTGGTACGTTGTCATAGGTGAATCCGGCTCCGGCAAGACCACGGCGATCAGAGGCTCAAGGCTCGAATCACCGGTGGCGTACCCGGACCGGGCGGCCACCATATCCGCCACGATCAATTGCGACTGGTGGTTCTTTAAAGACTCCATCGTCCTTGACACCGCCGGCCGCTATACCATCCCCCTCGACGAGATCCCCGACAGGGAAGAATGGGAAAAGTTCCTCACCCTGCTTGCGAAATACCGTCGAAGGGAACCCGTCAACGGCGTCATCGCCACCATACCGGCGGACAAGCTCCTTGCGGCCGACAGAACATCTTTAAGGGAAGACGGGCAGAACATACGCAAAAGGATCGACCAGCTCATGCGCGTAGTCGGCGCGAGGTTCCCTGTCTATATCCTTGTTACAAAAATGGATATGGTCTACGGGTTCGGTGACATCTTCCGGAACATCGCCGAAGAGGATTCGGACCAGGCAATGGGTTACATTAACAGGAACAACCGGCAACACTGGGACGTGCTCCTCGACGAGGTCTTCGAAAGCGTTTCGGCGCGCATCGGCGGCCTGGCCCTTGCCACACTGCGCGCCCAGCACCCGGCAAGGCCTGGCACCATCGTTTTCCGCAACGAGTTCCACCGGTTGAAGGGCGGGCTTTCGGAGTTCATGAAGGCTGTTTTCGGCGACAACCCTTATCAGGAAACTCCTCTGCTTCGGGGGGTCTTCTTTTCCAGCGGCCGGCAGGACGGCTTGCCTTCCTCGGAGTTCCTCGAGGCGGCCGGATTCGCTCCAGACACAAAGACCGTCCCTCCCGCTGAGAGAAGTTTTTTCCTGAAAGACATCTTTTCAAAGATCCTCCCCGGCGACAGGTCCCTGTACACCCATACCCGTGATTTCCTGCGCTGGAGGCGCATCACGCGGAGCCTCGGCTTCACCTCCTGGCTTCTCGTATGGGCTGCCCTGTGCGGCCTCCTCACCCTCTCGTTCGTGCATAACATGAGAACCCTCAACAACTTCATGGACATCTTCAACAGACTTCCATCCCTGACGGGCACCGGCGATCCCTCGGCAAACCTTTTAACCATCGAGAAATACAGGCTCGAGATCGAAGAGATCGAAAGGAGCAACTCGCACTGGTTCCTGCCGTCTTTCGGCCTCACGTCCTGCAGGGAGGCCGAGCAAAGAGCGAAGGACCATTACATATCCTTCGTGAATAAGGGTTTTCTCTGGAATTTTGACAGGACCGCATCGGGCAAGGTCGACCGGATGACGGAAGAAACCGATCCCGACTCGATCGCGGTCTATGCAAACTATATCGTCACCCGCCTGAATGTGCTCAACTCCTGGCTCGACAAAGGCAAACTCCCCGGGCCGCAAACCTTCATCGTTGCCGCGAGCGGTGCGGTTGACCTGGAATATCCCTCGCTCCCCTTTGAGGCATCCCAGACGTTCGGCTACATTTATTTCGACTATCTGAGATGGCACAACAACAGGGCGGAACTGTTAAGGAGCCGCGAGCTCATCCAGGCCGGGCTCACCAAGCTTATCGTGAAACGCGGGAGCATGGAATGGCTCGTCCACAAATCCATCCCCAACGCGCCCAACATCCGTCTGGAGGATTTCTGGGGGAGCGCGGAGGTGGGCGAACATGACGATACCGTCTTCGTTCCCGGTGCCTACACGAAAGAAGGGCAGAAGCACATCGCCGAGTTCATCGGGAACATCGAGGCCGTATTGAAAGACAATGACCCCATCAAAAAAAGGGTCCAGCCCTTCTGGAAATGGTACCAGGAGGAGTATTTCAAGGCATGGTTCGCGTTTGCCGATAATTTTCACAAGGGGGCCGAGGCCTTCCAAACGGAAACGGCGCGTCAGAACATGGCCTCCCTCATGACCACGGACCACAATCCGTACTGGAAGCTTATTGGGCGGCTCACCAGTGAATCCATTCAATCGGACACGCAGACAAAACCTCCCGGATGGACACGGCTCCCCTCCGAACTGGTTGCCATAGCCCAGCTGGCGCCCGCCGATCAAAAGGAAAAGAAGAGCGGGGGCATTGCGACCCGGGTTGAGGAAAGATTCAAAAAAGCCGAGGCCTCTGCCGAGCAAAAGGCTCAGCAGCTGGACCCGGAAAAGAAAAAGATAGCCGAGCAGCGCCCCTCAAGGGCCAAGGTGCTTGCCGAATATGAGAAGGCGCTCTCACAGATCGCACCTATTGCCACATCCGGCGATACGGCACTTCGTATGATATCAGACCTCTTTACAGGTCAGGCAGCCCTTGCAGAGGACAAATCCCCTTTTAATGTGGCATACACCCAGTACCTCTCCCTGAAGAGCATGATGAAGGAAGATGATTACGGCAATGCCGATTTCCTGTGGTCCGTCTTCGGCGGTCCCCTGAACTATCTCGTCGACTACGGCTCCCGAAGGGCGTCGTGCATGCTCCAGAGCAAATGGGAGGGGGACGTCATGGGCAAAACAAGCGGGGTACCAAAGGAAAGGCTCCTCAAGTCCCTTTTTGACAAGACCGAGGGTGTTGTTGTCCAGTTCCGCGACGGCCCCGCAAAACCGTTCATCACCAGCGGGAAGCTGGGATACGGCCCGAGAAGCGTCTATGAGAAGACGATCTTCGAGAGCTCCATCCCCTTCCGCCCCGAATTTTTTAAATTTCTCAACGAAGGGGCCATGGCCCCCGTCGAGTTCCAGTCGGACTACACGGTGCCAATGGAAACACTGCCCATCGAGGTCAACAAGGACGCGCCCGTGAAACCGACCGGGAATGTGCTTTCCCTCCAATGTTCCGACGGAACGGCAATACTGAAGAACTACAATTACCCCGACGCCAGGTCCTTTAACTGGTCGCCGGAAAAATGCGGCGACACGGTCCTGAAGATCACGTTCCCCGATTTCGCTCTCACGAAGGTCTACAAGGGTAAAACAGGGTTTGCGGCTTTCCTCTCCGAGTTCTCCTCCGGCGCCAAGACATTCAAGGCGGGCGATTTCCCGGAGAGCAAGGCGGGCCTTGCAAAGGCCGGCGTCAAATGGGTTAAGGTAAGATACAAGATCAATAATGCGCAGCCGGTCATAGGCGCCCTCAAAAAAAGCTCCAGGAAGGCGCCCGTCATCATTACCGAATGCACGCTTAAATAGTATTGAACGAAACCTTTTTTAAGGCAGGCAGATGGAACTGATCGAACTGGGAAAGACCCCCATACCGGGCATATCGCCGGCTGGCAGCGATATCCGCGGCGAGGAGATATTCGAAAATCTCTCTTCCGAGATCGAAAAGATGTCCTCACCGTCCGCTGCGGGCGGCATAGACTGGCAGAAGGCCCTCAACATCTGTACCGATATTCTTCAAAATCATTCCAAGGACCTTCTCGTGGTGAGCTACCTCTCTCTGGCTCTCACCAAAACCGAAGGGATGCGCGGCCTGGCAAAGGGCGTCGCGATCTGGCGCGATGTCATTACGACCTACTGGGAAACGCTCTTTCCATTAAAGGCCCGCATGCGCGGACGGCGCAACGCCATTGACTGGTGGATCGAAAAAACATCTTCAACACTTGCCGGCCTTGAGCCGCAGCGCTGGCAGAAAAGCGAGATAGATGCCCTGTTCAACAGCCTTGGCGCTATCGAATCCTTCCTGCGCGAAAATATGGATGACGCGCCGATGATGGCCCCCCTTATGTCCTCCATCGGGTCTCTTCTTGTCGAAGAGGGGGGAAAAACCGAAGAGGAGAAACCGAAGGAGGAAAGACCTCAGCCTGCTGCAGCCGGCAGGGAAACAAAGGCCCCCGCGGCCGCCCCGATGGGGCCGGTCCCCTCCGGGGACGATCCTGGTCCGATCATCAAGCATGCCATCGATACCCTGAGGGCCGCGTCGGACATTCTCATGCAAAAAGACATGCTCGACGGGCTTTTCTTTCGTCTCAACAGGGCAATCGCGTGGATGACCGTGACGGACATACCGCCGAACCAGGGCGGCACAACCATGATCGAAGCCCCTGACGTGCAGATCAGGGACTCACTCAGCAGCATGCACAGGTCGGGCAGCTGGAGAAACCTTCTCATGGCCTGTGAGTCCCGAATACCCCAGCATCTTTTCTGGCTAGACCTCAGCCGGTACGTCGCACAATCCCTTGAACAAACAGGGAAAACCGCCATAGCTGACGAGGTCGCCAGGGCGACGCTGCTTTACGTAAAGCGCCTTCCCAGCATAGAGAAGCTCTCTTTCTCCGACGGAACACCCTTTGCCGACAGCGAAACAAGGCAGTGGCTTGAAAGCGTGGACAAAGGGGGCCAGGACGCCGCTCCTGCCGGCCCTTCAGGCCAAGACCTTTTTCGCAGTATAGAGGAAGAGACCAATGAGGCCCGGAAGACAGCGAAGGGGGGAGACTTTGCCGGGGCGATGAAGACGCTCAAGGACAGGCTCGCCGGTGCACCGTCCGTGCAGGAGCGTTTCATGCGCCAGATATGGTTCTGCCGCTTTCTTTTTCAAAACGACCAGTGGCGCCTCTTCAGTTCTTATTCCAATGACCTCGTCGCGCTCATCGATACCTATCGGGTGGAAGAATGGGAGCCTTCACTGGCGGCACAGGCATACGGGGCCATCCTGACGGGGATACGCTCGGCAAGTTCCGCCGAATATGAAGGCATGGCAAGGGATATTTTTCGCCGCCTGAGCCTCCTCGATCCCGTAAAGGCAATGAACTATATATAAATAATGGTAAAGAAGATTAAACTTTAATTTTAATTTGCGATAATTTGCAATATAATAGAAATGTATTTCAAAGTTTTATCATGACACAGGCAACATAGACTGTGTTTCAACAGTCAACAATAGAAGGAAAGTCTTCCTAAGGAGGGGTGCGAAATGGCTAAAGAAGGTTCTGTTGCACCGAAAGAACGCGTCAATATCGTCTACCGGCCTGCCACCGGCGACGCAAAAGAGGAGATCGAGCTTCCCCTGAAGGTCCTTGTAATGGGCGATTTCACGCTTCAGGCAGACTCGCGCAGCGTTGAGGACCGCCAGCCCGTCAACATTGACAAGGACAACTTCAACGAGGTCCTGGGCGCCCACAACGTCAAGCTGGAGACGGTTGTCGAGAACAAGCTCTCCGACGAACCTGACGCGCAGATGAGCCTCAACCTGGATTTCAAAAGCATGAAGGACTTCGAGCCCGATACCATCATTCAGAAAATACCGGAATTGAAAAAGCTCATGGAGCTCAGGGACGCGCTCAAGGCGCTTAAAGGGCCCCTCGGCAACATCCCGGAATTCAGGAAGAAGATACAGGACCTCGTGAAGGACGACGAGGTCAAGGCGCGTCTTCTGAAAGAACTCGGGATCGAAGGTTAAGGAGGTGAAATGTGGCTGAAGAAAAGAAAACAGCTCAACAGGCAGAAGGGCAGCAGGTCGAGGGTCAGCAGTCCCTCCTTGACGAGATCGTCGCGGCCACGCGCCTGAAACCGTCTGAAGAGGCCTATGCCATAACCAAACAGGGCCTTCAGGCCTTCATCGATGAACTGCTCAAGCCCGGCAAGGAAATAAGGGTAACGGCATCCGCTGTGGATGAGATGATCGCCAACCTTGATCAGAAATTGAGCAAACAGGTGGACACCATAATCCACAACAAGGAATTCCAGCAGCTCGAATCCGCGTGGACCTCCCTGAAATTCCTCGTGGACCGCACCGATTTCAGGGAAAACATCAAGGTCGAGGTGATGAACGTGAACAAGCAGGACCTCCTCGACGATTTTGAGGACGCCCCGGAGATCACGAAGTCGGGCCTCTACAAATTGGCCTACACCCAGGAATACGGTCAGTTCGGCGGCAAACCCTACGGCCTGATGGTGGGCAATTACGAATTCGGCCCTTCCGCTCCCGACATAAAGCTCCTCCAGAACATGGCAAGCGTGGCGACCATGTCCCACGCGCCTTTCGTCGCCGCCGCGGGGCCGCAGTTCTTCGGCATAGACAGCTTCTCCGGACTTCCCAATCTGAAAGACCTGAAATCGATCTTTGAGATGCCCCAGTACATCAAGTGGCAGTCCTTCCGGGAATCCGAAGACTCACGGAATGTGTCACTCGCCCTGCCGCATTTCCTCCTGAGGATACCCTACGGCCCTGACACGAAACCCGTGAAAGGCTTCAATTACAAAGAGGACACGACCAGCGGGGACGGCAACTTCCTCTGGGGCAACGCCGCTTTTGCCTTTGCCTCACGGATCACGGACAGCTTCGCAAAATACCGCTGGTGCGCCAACATCATAGGTCCCCAGGGCGGCGGGGCCGTCGAAGACCTCCCCATCTACCAGTATGAGGCGATGGGCGAGCTCCAGACAAAGATACCCACGGAGGTCCTCATCTCGGAACGCAGGGAATTCGAACTCGCCGAAGAGGGCTTCATAGCGCTCACCATGCGGAAGGGGAGCGATAACGCCGCGTTCTTCTCCGCCAATTCGACCCAGAAACCGAAGGTCTTCGCCAATACGCCCGAGGGCAAACAGGCGGAGATGAACTACAAGCTCGGCACCCAGCTCCCCTATACGTTCATAGTGAGCCGCCTCGCCCACTACATCAAGGTGATCCAGAGGGAGAACATAGGGACCTGGAAGGAAAGGGGCGATCTTGAAACGGAGCTCAACAACTGGATCCGTCAGTACGTGGCAGATCAGGACAATCCCTCGCCGGGGGTCCGCAGCAGGCGACCCTTAAGAAAGGCGAACATCCAGGTCACCGACGTAGAGGGAGAACCGGGATGGTACAGGGTGAACATGCAGGTACAGCCCCATTTCAAATATATGGGCGCCTCTTTCACCCTTTCCCTCGTTGGAAAACTGGACAAGGAATAGGGAGAAGCGACCCTGCTGTAACCGCATTTTTTAAAAAAGGAGGGAAACATCATGGCAATGACCTGTTACATGACCATCAAGGCAAAGAACCAGGGCGACATCCAGGGCGACTGCACCCAGCAGGGACGCGAGAACACCATAATCTGCTATGCCCTCGACCACGTTGTTGAAATACCGAGGGACACCCATTCGGGCCTCCCCACAGGACAGAGGATCCACAAGCCCTTCAAGGTGGAAACGAACATGGGCAAGCATACGCCCAAGATCTTCCAGGCCTGCTGCAGCGGTGAACACATGGATGTGACGCTCGACATGTACCGCATCAATGAGAAGGGCCAGGAGGAAAAGTATTTTACCATCAAACTGCAGGACGCCATCATCGTGGAGTCCCGCGAATGGTTCCCCGAAACCTTTGTTGAAGAGAACAAACCTTACAAGCACATGGAAGATATCCTCTTCACTTACGAGACGATCATCTGGACCTATGTGCCGGACGGGATAGAGGCACAGGATTCATGGAAATCACCTAAATCGTAAGGTGAGGACCTTTAGTTTTTTTAGATAATAATTCCGAAGGAGTACTTTCAAATGGCAATGACCTGTTACATGACCATCAAGGCAAAGAACCAGGGCGACATCCAGGGCGACTGCACCCAGCAGGGACGCGAGAACACCATAATCTGCTATGCCCTCGACCACGTTGTTGAAATACCGAGGGACACCCATTCGGGCCTCCCCACAGGACAGAGGATCCACAAGCCCTTCAAGGTGGAAACGAACATGGGCAAGCATACGCCCAAGATCTTCCAGGCCTGCTGCAGCGGTGAACACATGGATGTGACGCTCGACATGTACCGCATCAATGAGAAGGGCCAGGAGGAAAAGTATTTTACCATCAAACTGCAGGACGCCATCATCGTGGAGTCCCGCGAATGGTTCCCCGAAACCTTTGTTGAAGAGAACAAACCTTACAAGCACATGGAAGATATCCTCTTCACTTACGAGACGATCATCTGGACCTATGTGCCGGACGGGATAGAGGCGGAAGATTCATGGAAGAAACCGGTCAGTTCCTGATAAAGGGCCGGCTTTTAACTGTTTGAAGGTACAATGGGAAACTCGATCTCATCCTATAGGGCCGGAGGCGACCTTTTCCGGCCCTATGTTGTTGTTTTTCTGCGCTCCCGATAGCGTGTAGCCATGTACGAGGAAAGACTGACACAGAGGATCCGCAACCTCGAACGCAAAGACCGCGGGAAAGATCCCGGAGATCTTGCATACGTCATCAACTCGATCATAAACCACCTGCAAAGAATATTGAATACACGCCAGGGGAGCGTGCCCATCGCCGACGATTACGGAATGCCCGATTTCACCAATTACCAGGGGCTCGGAATTGCCGACCAGGCAAAGGATATTGCCGACGTCATAAAGAGCATGATCCTCAAATACGAACCGCGTCTTGGCGGCGTTGAGGTCACCTTTGAGCCCGACAAGGACGACCCGTTGTCCCTTCGTTTCAAGCTTCAAACGCAGATCGTCCACGTGCGGGACGAAAACGTGGTCGTCGAGCTGGAGACCGTTATCAGCTCCGAAGGCAAGGTCCGGGTAACACGGTAGGCAGCAGGAGGCAGAGCCTTGTTCGACAAATACTTCCAGCAGGAATTGCAGAACCTTCGCGAACTCGCGGCGGAATTCTCGAAGACACACCCCATCGCCGCGCCAATGCTCAGCGGTCCAAAGCCCGACCCGGACGTCGAACGCCTGCTCGAGGGTGTCGCTTTCCTGAACAGCCTTTTGCAGCAAAAACTCGATGACGAGTTCCCCGAGCTCATCCACAATCTCATGGAGATCATTTTCCCTCATTACATGAGGCCCATCCCGTCGATGTCCATAGTCTCCTTCACGGGAAAGACCGGGCTTAGCGAGGCCGTCAATGTCCCCGCGGGGACATCCCTTGCCTCCGTCCCCGTGGAAGGCACGTCCTGTACATTCCAGACCTGTTTCGATACCGAGGCCCACCCCTTGAGCATTGTTTCCCTGGAGGCCCGGGCCAGAAACACAGGCGAACCGGCGCAGATGATCCTGACGATGGAGCTCACGGGGCTGACCCTGGACCGGTGGAAACCGGCAAAGCTTGGCTTTCTTCCCGGCGGCACTTACTCCCAGGGCACGGACCTCTTCGCGCTCCTGACACGCTACCTCAGACAGATAACCATCCGCCCCCTTGAGGGGGGTTCCCCCTGCGTGCTTCCCCCGGAGTGCCTGACCGCCGCGGGTTTCGACACGAAGAATTCCCTTTTCCCCTTTCCCGCCCAGTCCTTTTACGGCTACAAGCTCCTCAGGGAATATTTCGTCCTGCCCGGGAAGTTCCTTTTCCTTGAGCTTACCGGCTGGGAGAGGTGGCAGGACCGCGGAGGCGGGTCGCGCTTTGAGATTTCTTTCGAATTCCTGCCTTCATCGATACCTTTCCCTTCTGTGACGGCCGACCAGATCATACTCTTCTGCACCCCTGTCATCAATCTGTTCAAGATGGATGCTGAACCGGCGGTGCTCGACCACCGCAGCGGAAGGACCCGTGTCAGACCGGCCGCAAAAGAACCGGGGCACTACCATGTGTACGACGTGAGGGAGGTGACCGGATTCAACCGGGGCAGCGTGGAAAGGACCGACTACGTTTCCTTCAAGCTTTTCGGAAACCCTGAAAGCGGCGAAGCGACCTATCAGATGGTACGCTACAGATCGCCCATAGACGATTCCATCGATGTTTTCCTGGCCTTTCCTTACCAGAAAATGGGGCCGGAACCAAAAGTGCAGACGCTCTCCATCTCTCTGACATGCACCAACGGCCAGCTTTCCGAAAAACTGCAGTTCGGCGATATATGTGTCGGAACATCCGATTCGCCCGAACTGCTCGACTTCCGGAACGTTATCCCACCCACCTTTTTCGTTGAACCGCCCCATGGCGGCAACATACTCTGGAAGTTCCTTTCCCATCTCTGCCTGAACTACCTCTCCGTCGCGGACTGCGAAAACCTGAAGGAGCTTCTCAGGCTCTACGCCGTTGAGGAAGGAAGGGACCGCACAAAGATTTCCGCCAACCTGAGAGAGATAGAAGGCATCCAGGACCTTGCCGTCTCACCCGTGAGGCGCCTTGTCAGGGGCAATATGGTCCACGGGCAAAGCATCGAGATCACCATCAGCAAAGATCACTTCGCGAGCATGGGGAACCTCCTGCTTTTCTGCAGCGTCCTTGATCACTTTTTCGGCGCGTACAGCGCCATGCACAGCTTCACGCAGCTCAAGCTGAAAGAAAGCGTCACCGGCGAGGTCTTCACCTGGCCGCAGCGGATGGGTACGCGATGCCTGGTATAATTGAAGACCTTTTTTCAAACGGCTCCTCGTTCTCATTTGT
This sequence comes from Deltaproteobacteria bacterium, assembly GCA_022711595.1. Lineage (GTDB taxonomy): Bacteria > Desulfobacterota > Syntrophorhabdia > Syntrophorhabdales > Syntrophorhabdaceae > Delta-02. The sequence goes on along the minus strand of JAKLET010000028.1, from coordinate 6,326 downwards.
ACAGGCGATGAGGCTCCTGAGCCACCACATCCACGCGGAAGGAGACAAGGGCGAAGAGATCATGCGGCGCAGGATCAAGGTGCGCCCCGACCTTTCCCTCACATTCCCCGGCAACGACATAATCTCCATAGCCCGCAAGCGGGGAAACCCCGATATATTCTCCATAACCGCCACATTCCTTGGCCTCTACGGTGCCTCCTCACCGCTGCCCACCTTCTACACGGAAGACCTTCTCGAAGAGGCCTCCGACGACAGGAGCATCTCCAGGGATTTCATAGATATCATCAATATGCCGGCGTACCACCTTTTCTATAAATGCTCGCTAAAATATAACCTCTTCTTCAAGATCACGGAAAGCACCCACGAGGAAGCTATCGACAGGCTCTACTGCCTGCTCGGTTTCGGCAGTGAAAAAATAAAGAAATGTTTCGACGAACCATACAGGTTCCTTCGCTATATAGGACTTGCCACACAGATGCCCAGATCCGCTGAAGGGCTTCGTTCGCTCATATCCGACGCCATAGGGGAACCCTCCATCGGGATCGAGCAGTGCGTCCCCGCGATGGTCGCAATCCCGCCCGACCAGCGGCTTCTCCTCGGTGTAAGCGGTCATTGCCTCGGAGAGAACGCATCCATCGGGTTCGAGGTCTCCGATTGCACCGGCCGCTTCAGGATCCATGCCGGCCCCATTTCCGACGAGCGTTTTCACGACCTGCTCCCGGACGGGGAAGCCTTCGGCCGCATCGGCAAACTGGTGAGCTTTTATCTGGACCTTCCCCTCGAATGGGACATTGAGATCGAGGTGGCCCCCGAAGAGATCCGCCCGGCATGCCTTGGAGAAGAAACCCGATCGAGGCTGGGATGGGATATGTGGCTTAACGCCGACGGACAGTATCATGAGAACAGGGTAAGACTGGGGCGGTAGCGCTGAAGGCGGAAGCCGCACCGGGCAGATCCCCGTGCGGTATTATCGTTCATAAAAAAGGAGATCCGGACAATGCTGACAGTAGACATTAAATCCCTCTTGATGAGGCTCAACGATTTCAGCGCGGCTGCCCTGCAGGCTGCCGCGGGACTATGTGTCTCGAGGACACATTACGAGATCACCATAGAGCATTTCATCGCCAAACTTTTCGAAAACCCCAATTCCGACTGGCCGCTCGTATTTTCACGTTTCAATGTAGATACCGGCAAGGCCCAGAGGGCGATCGAGGCAACGCTCGAGGAGTTCAAAACGGGCAATGCCGCCAAACCGGTCTTTTCACCGCTGCTTTTAGACCTCATACAGGATGCCTGGCTCATATCGTCCATCGATCTGGAAGAAAGGAAGGTGCGCTCCGGGGCCATTCTCCTGGCCTTTCTGTCGAAACCGACCTTTTTCGCGTCAGGGCGCTATGTCGATCTCATCAAGTCCATCGGCCGCGAGGCCCTTGCCGCAGACTTCTGGAACATAACGAAAGGCTCCGTGGAGATAGACAGGACGCAGCCGAAAGAGACGGGCGCCGAACCGGCCGGCAAGGAAGGCGGGACATTCATCGACCGCTACTGCATCGATTTCACTGAAAAGGCCGTCCGCGGCGATATCGACCCCGTATTCGGCAGGGACTCCGAGATACGCCAGATGATAGACATCCTCGGGCGCAGGAGGAAGAACAACCCCATCTGCGTCGGCGAGCCCGGGGTTGGGAAAACGGCTGTCGTGGAAGGCATGGCGCTGAGGATCACCGAGGGCGACGTGCCCGACATGCTAAAGAACGTGACGCTCCTCGGCCTCGACATGGGGCTCCTTGAGGCGGGCGCGGGCGTCAAGGGGGAATTCGAAAACCGCCTCAAGGGCGTTATCAACGATATCAAGGCATCGGAGAGGCCCATCATCCTTTTCATCGACGAGGCCCACACCCTTATCGGGGCAGGGGGAACCGCCGGCGGCAGCGACGCGGCGAACCTCCTCAAGCCGGCGCTGGCCCGCGGCGAACTGCGCACCATAGCCGCCACGACCTGGAGCGAGTATAAGAAATATTTCGAGAAAGACCCGGCCCTGGCGCGCCGCTTCCAGCTCGTCAAGCTCGATGAGCCGGGGGTCGACTCGTCGATCCTGATATTGAGGGGCCTCAAGGAAAGCTACGAAAAGGCGCACAAGGTGATCGTCAGGGACGACGCCGCCGTGGCAGCGGCCGAGCTGTCAGACCGTTACATCACGGGCCGGTTCCTGCCCGACAAGGCGATCGACCTGCTCGATACGAGCTGCGCCCGCGTCAAGATCAATCTCACCGCGAAACCCGCCCGCCTTGAAGACCTTGAAAGGTCCATCCAGGCCTGCGACCGGGAGATAACCGCCCTCGACCGCGACCGGGACAACAGGGTTGCCATCGACGAAGAGGCCTACAAAGAGGTGGCCGCGAAAAAGGAAGGGCTCATCAGGCAGGCGGACGATCTCAGGGACCTCTGGCTGAAGGAAAAAGAGGCCGCCCTGAAAGTAGTGGAGATACGGGAAAAGATAAGCGCCGCGGGAAAGGACAACGGTGATGAAAGGGAAGCGCTTTTCAAGCAGCTTGACGAGATAGTGAAAGACCTGAAGGCGATCCAGGGCGAGGCCCCCATGATCCAGATCGAGGTGGACCCCGACGTTGTCGCCCAGGTCGTCTCGGACTGGACGGGCATACCGCTGGGCAAGGTGCTCAAGGATGAGGCCAGAACGATCATCGACCTTGAAGAACGCCTGAAAGAAAGGATCAAGGGACAGGACGCAGCCATGTCAACACTGGCGGAGGCGATACGCTCCTCCAAGGCGGGCATCAAGAACCCGAGCCAACCAATGGGCGTCTTTCTTTTCGTCGGTCCCAGCGGGGTAGGCAAGACAGAAACAGGGCTTGTCCTCGCCGACCTGCTCTTCGGCAGCGAACGCCATGTTGTCACCATCAACATGAGCGAATTCCAGGAAAGCCACACGGTGAGCCGCCTCATAGGCTCACCTCCCGGGTATGTCGGCTACGGCGAGGGCGGGATGCTCACCGAGGCCGTGAGGCAGAAACCCTACTCCGTCGTCCTCCTCGACGAGGTCGAAAAGGCCCATATCGACGTGATGAACCTCTTTTACCAGGTCTTCGACAAGGGCATGCTCACCGACGGCGAAGGCAAGGAGATTAACTTCCGCAATACCATTATTATATTGACAAGCAACCTCGCGTCCGATGTCATCCACGAGATGAGCCAGGGCGAGGACCGCCCCCCTGCCGATGTGCTCACGGGTGCCATCCGGCCGATCCTTTCGGCCCATTTCAAGCCGGCCCTGCTCGCAAGGATGTCCATAGTCCCGTACTTCGATCTTGGCAAGGACGCGATGCGGATGATCGTGGAGCTCAAGCTCGGCAAGGTAGGCCAGACCCTCATGGAGAACAACAAGATGCGCTTCGCTTACACGCCTGCCGTGGCAGACCAGATCACCGCGCGGTGCACCGAGGTGGAAACGGGTGCGCGCAACATAGAATATATCCTGGGCAGCAACATCCTCCCCAGGCTCTCTCAGACGATACTCACCCACATGAGCGAAGGGGGCATGCCCGCGGCCGTCAATCTCGACGTGGAAGAGGACGGCACGTTCACCTTCAGCTTTGAGGGTTGATACCCCGGGGACCAGCCATGAGGAGGCCTGATGGATATACCCTTTAAACCGTTCACGATACTTGCCGTCGGCCCTTTCGCGCCGGTCTCGCAGGGGCCCTGCCAGGCAAAGGTCGTCCCCGTCGATGCCCCCAATGATGCGCTCTCCCTCCTTGGCCCCGCACTGTGGGTGCCTGTGGCGAAGGAGCTCTGCCCCGAAGGGGGCGTGACCATCCGTCCCGAACGCGTCAGAGATCTCACACCCGACGGCTTGCAGGGATCGGCGGCCTATCTCAAGGACCTCCATAACGCGCGCGCGTTCATCAATACCAGCTCTTCCGGGGGTGTCCCCCCCGGTGAGATAGCGGCCGCCGTGCGCGAGAGGTGGCCCGGGGTTCCCATCGACCTTTCCTTTCAGACCGGGGCACCGGTCAGGCAGACGCGAAGCAAGGTCGACGACATTCTCTCCATGGTGGCAATGGGGGACAATGCCACCGAACCGGCCCCATCGGCACAGGAAGGCGGCCCCGCGTCCTGGGCCGCCGCGATCGACAACCTCATTGCCGCACTGATGACAACCATTTTCTCAGACGAGACCTTCAGGACCTTCGAGGCAGCGTGGCGCGGGGTCGAGCTGATCTCGAAGCAGGGGCCCGCCGGGCCCGCCAAAGACACGCGTCTTGTCATCACGGCCGCATCCAGGGAAACCCTCGGGGATGTCCTCGATGAACTGGAAACAACCCTCTCCGCCGACCCTCCGGACCTCATCCTCATAGATCTGCCCTTTGACAGCTCCGCCGCGGGCATGGAGCTCATGGAGAGGGCGGCCGCCTTCGCCAGCGGACTCCTCGCCGTGGCGGTCATAGAGGCAGCGCCGGGCTTTCTCGGCCTTAACGGCTGGAGAGAGCTTGGCCGCCTTCCCTATCTCAAGAACCACATAGAGGACAATGCTGTCTATGCAAAGTGGGGCAAGCTGCGGACCGGGCAGTCGGGGGACTGGCTGGCCGCCGCCTGCAACGGCTTCCTCTTGAGGCCGCGCTATGGCGGAAGCGATCCGCCCCGGGGCGTTCCCTTCGAAGAGCCCTCGCCCCTTTGGATAAGCCCGGTATGGGCCCTTGGGACGCTCTCCGCGCAGGCCGTCGCCCTCTCGGGCTGGCCTTCGCGCTTCGTGGACAGCGAGAATGTCCGCCTGGAAGGCCTTGCCTTGAATATCCTGGAAACCGGCGGCCAGGCTTCCACCGAGGTTGTCTTCAGCGTTGACCGCCTCCGGCAGCTCGGCGAGATCGGGCTCACCCCCCTGGCCGGGGCCGCCATGAAAGACATTGCCTTCATGCCATCCGCCAGGAGCATATCAGGCGGGTCTTTGCCCTTCCAGATGTTCTTCTCCCGTCTCACCGGCTTTCTCATACGCCTGAGAGAGGCCACAGGGGCCTCTATTCCGTCGGACGATACGGGTTTTTGGCTTAAGGAGGCCATCGGGATGTTCTTTCGCCGCAGCGGCGGCGATCTCCCCGGCGATCTTTCGGTAAGTGCAGTGACACCGGGCCCGGAGACAATATTCGAGATCGCGCTCACACCACCGGCAACGATCGTCCCCGGCTCAAGGAGGATAACATTCAACTTCTCATGGTGACCGGCGCGTCATGCATGCCCGAAAAGGCTTCAAAAGCACCGCGGCTTTGTTTTATAATAGGAGACCCACGATGAATCGGACCATCTTTTTCACAGCGGCTCTCCTTGTATCCATTGCCCTCGTCCTCTGCGCATGCGGCGGAGGGGCCGGGAAAGAGGACCTAAAGCGGGACTACCGTTTCCACGAAAACATAAAGAAGATGGCCCCGGCGATCTTCCCTCCCGATGATTCTTCCTGGGTAAAGGTGGACGACACGACGAGGCGCAAGGTCTTTTTCAGCGACCGCCTCACCCTGGAGCTCGTGGAAACGGCCAAATCGGCACTGACGTCCAACATCACAACCCAACACCAGTTCAATGACCTCATAGGCTACGTCATCACGGGCAGCGCCATGGTCACGGTGGGAAAAGATACAAAGCAGATCGCGGCCGGCGGCGCCTTTGTGGTCCCCTCGAACACGCCCTACGGCGTGATCCCCGCATCGGACAAGGCAACCATCCTCAACGTTTACACGCCTCCCCGCGAGGACCTGCGGCCCACGGCCCCCGCGGTTCGGCGCTTCCCCGACAACGAGATAAAGAGCATTGTCTATAAATGGTTCGCCCTCTTCGATGAAAATGCCCATGTGGACAGTTTTCTCTCGTATCTTGCCGATACGGGCCTAACCATGGTGATGGCGGACAAGAAGAAAATAACATCATGGAAGAGTTTTCAGGAGTGGCACGCGCTCTGGTCGTCGGTTGTGGAATCATATTCCAGCACCGTCGAATCGATACTGGTCTCTTTTGACACAAAGACAGGCAGGTACCACGCCAGCGCCGTCGTCTCTTCCACAACAAAGACCCGTAACGGGAAGAAGCAGGCCGGACGGTACCAGGTTGACATCGTCCTTGCCGACAGCAGCTGGGGCAATGCCCCGAAGATCATCCAGTACACCGAGACAGAGGCAAAGAAGTAGATAGCCCATGAACTACCTCACCAACAAGAAGTTCTCCTTCGTATCCGACGCGCTTGCCCCCGATACCTTCGGGGTGGTGAAGTTCGCGGGGAGCGAGGGGATATCCCGGTGCTATACCTTCGAGATCACCCTCGT
>JAKLET010000027.1 GCA_022711595.1 Deltaproteobacteria bacterium | reverse complement strand
CCTTTGCCCTTGGATACACCGAGAAAAGAAAAGGCAACATCGTAGTGGATATCCTTACGGAAAGATTTTCGAAAAGACTGCAAAAGATCCTTGAGGGAACAAACTATATCATCAGCGGCATCTTTTTTGGCCTTGTCTCATGGCAGATATACGAATGGGGCATGAGGATCCTGGAGTCGGGCGAACTGTCCGAAACATTGAAGATCATCTATCACCCCTTTGTTTTTGCCGTTGCCTTCGGCTTCGCCGTCCTTGCTTTTACGCTCTTTGTGGATTTCACAGGTCTTGTGTTTAAAAAAAAGGAGGAGGCGTAACATGGAAGGTCCCATCGTAGGGGTCATAGGCATCGCTGTAATGTTCGCGACCCTCTTTCTGCTAAGGATACCTGCAGCGTTTACCATGGCGATAGTCGGATTCGCCGGAGTCGTTTATGTCACTTCCCTGAAGGCCGCCCTCGGCATGATCGGGGCGGATATGTGGAACATATTTTCCAGCTACGGGTTGACGGTCATACCCATGTTCATACTCGTGGGTGAGTTTGCCCATTACGGCGGTTACAATAACAGCCTTTACAATGCCACGTACAGGTGGTTCGGCCATTACAGGGGCGGTCTTGCTATCACGACCATCATGGCCTGCGCCATCTTTTCCGCCATCAGCGGCTCAAACTCGGCCACGGCAGCAACAATGAGCACCGTTGCAATACCTGAGATGAAAAAATACAATTACAAGCCTGAACTCAACGCCGGTGCAGTCGCGGCAGGGGCAACGCTGGGCGTGCTCATACCCCCGAGCATCGTTCTCGTTATTTACGGTCTCTATACCGGGCAGTCCATCGGAAAGCTCTTCTTCGGCAATGTCATCCCCAGCATCATTCTGACGGTACTCATCGCCGCTACCGTGTTTTATATATGCCACAGGCACCCCGATTGGGGTCCAAAGGGTCCAAGAAGCACCTGGAAAGAGCGGCTCCGCGCCCTGCCCGACCTCATTGAGATCTTTTTGCTCTTCGCGGTGATCATGTCCGCCCTGTTCACAGGATATGTCACCGCCACAGAGGCGGCGGCGGCAAGCTGCGCCCTTGGGCTCATACTGTGCGTCATACGGAGAAAGCTTTCATGGAAGGGACTTCTGGCCTCTATTACAGACACGCTGAGAATATCCGCCATGGTCTTTATCATAGTCGCCGGCGCGGTCATTTTCGGAAGGTTTCTCGCCGTGACCCGGCTTCCCTTCGAGGCGGCCTCCTGGATATCGACACTTTCTCTCCCGGGCTGGGCACTGTTCTGGATCATAATGCTCTGCTACATCATCGGGGGCTGTGTTATGGATGCGCTTGCGTTCCTGCTTGTTTCGCTGCCAATCTTCTACCCCATCGTCATGGAGATGGGCTATGACCCGATCTGGTTCGGTCAGGTCATTACCATTGTTACCACCATGGGGGCCATCATGCCTCCCGTCGGACTGTGTTGTTATGTAGTGGCCGGAATGGCACGGGACATCCCCCTTGCGACGGTTTTCAAGGGGAGTTTTTATTATATACCGTCGTATATAATTTCAATACTGCTGCTGCTCCTTTTCCCATACGGAACGGTACTTGTACTGTCTAATATGGTGAAATAGAAGAACAGTTACATCCGTTTGAACTGCTTGAACCGTTTGAACAGAAAAGAACAATGGCCCCTCTTACATAAGGGGCCATTGTTCTGCCTTGACAACTTCGAAACATTGAAACCCTTGAACTTTAAAGCTGTTTTTTTAAAACTCTTCCCCGGTGAGTATTGTGTAAATCTCTTTATACCTCTCCGATGTTTTCTTCGCTACCTCCGGTGGAAGCTCTGGACCCGGATATGTCTTTCCCCAATCAAGGGTATTGAGATAGTCCCTGACGATCTGTTTGTCGTAGCTGTCTTGGGACTTGCCCGGCTGGTAGTCTTTCATGGACCAGAAACGCGACGAGTCCGGGGTAAGCACTTCGTCGACAAGGATGACCTCGCCGTCGATCACACCGAACTCGAATTTTGTGTCAGCGACAATGATGCCTCTTTCCTGCGCTATATCGCGGGCCTTTTCATAAATGGCTATACTCGTATCGCGCAATTTAGCGGCGTATTCCTCGCCTATGATCCCGGCCGCCTCTTCATATGAGATATTGAGGTCGTGACCTTCTTCGGCCTTCGTTGAAGGTGTGAATACAGGTCTTTCAAGCTTTGACGATTCCATGAGGCCGTCGGGCAGCCTGATGCCGCAAACGGTCTGCGATTTTCTGTACTCATTCCATCCCGATCCGGCAAGGTATCCCCTCACCACGCATTCTACAGGCAGCACCTTCGCCTTTTTCACGAGCATGCTCCTGTCCTGAAGGACGGGGGCGTAGTTCTTCAGCGCCTCCGGATACTTTGCCGCATCCGTTTCGATTATATGGTTGGCCACGATGTCTTTCATCTGCCTGAACCAGAAAAGGGAGAGCCTGGTAAGCACCTTGCCCTTGTCCTCTATACCGGTGGGGAGCACGACGTCAAAGGCTGAAAGCCTGTCCGTCGCCACTATGAGCAGTTTGTCGCCAAGATCGTAGACATCACGCACTTTCCCCCTCTTTAATCCTCCCAGATCGGCAAAGTTCGTTTCCCGCACAATATCAGTCATCAATATCCTCCGTCATTCCTTCGAAAAATCAGCCTTTGGCGCGTTGCAGATGGGGCAAACCCAGGTATCAGGCAATTCCTCAAAGGTTGTCCCCGGTTTGATCCCGCCGTCAGGGTCACCTTTTTCGGGATCATAGATATAACCGCACACATTGCAGTGATATTTGGGCGCCGGCGCTGTCCCTTGCGCCTGCGGCTCTTCTTTTATATAGGTGGGAGCCGTCTTGGGGGATTTACCGCCTTTGACCTGATGGTAATAGGCATAGGTCATGGGCTCGGCATCACTCAGCACGTCGCATTCTATAACTTTCCCTATGAAGATCGTGTGGGTTCCCACATCGGTCATACTCAGTACTTCGCATTCCAGGAAACCGATGGTGCTTTCCGTTACGATCGGCGCGCCCGTCGCGCCTGTTTTGTGCCCGATATCCTTGAACTTGTCAATGTCCCTTCCGGACTTGAAGCCGAACTGGCCGATAAGGGTCATGGGTGCATCTTTTGAAAGGATGGATACGGTAAAAACCCCGCTCGAAGCGATATACTCATGGGTGAGGTTCTGCTTGTTGATGCTGATCGCCATCGTCGGAGGATCGGATGTGATCTGGAAGGCCGTATTGGCGATCTGCCCGTTGACCTTTCCGTTCATTTTAGAGCTTATGATATAGACTCCGTAACAGATTTTCTGGATTGCCTTCATGTTCATCCTTGTTCCTCCTTTTTAACATGTATTCTTATGGCAACGCGAACTTTCAATAAAACTCTTTCAATGTTGCAGTCAGCTTATCCTTCAAAGACCGCCCCTCCAGGACCTGGTCGACAAGGCAGCTGCCGCTTATAACAGGCACCCTTTCCTCGAATGACGGGCGGTTGTTGCGGTATATGACACCTATGGGTATCCTGTCCCCCCATTCGAGGGCCTTCGCGAAGGCCGCCGTCCTGCTTTCGGGATCATGTTCCGGCCCGACAGGGTATACCCTTTTCGAGTACCATTCATACGTGTTGACCTTATTGAATGTGACACACGGCTGCAGGATATCTACAAGGGAAAAACCTTTGTGGCCCATCGCTTCTTTTATGAGGCCTTTCAGGTGATCATGATCTCCGGCATACCCCCTGGCAACAAAACTGCAATCAAGAGCGACCGCAACGGCCATGGGGTTGAATTGACCCGAGAGAACGCCGAAAGGCTGGTTTTTGGTCACCATGCCTTCCATACTCGTAGGTGATGCCTGGCCTTTAGTCAGACCGTAGATCTGATTATCATGGACGAAAAGCTTGATCCCGATATTTCGCCTTATGGCGTGGAGAAGGTGGTTTCCTCCTTCGCCGTACATGTCTCCATCGCCCCCGACGGCAATAACCGGCATCGCGTGGTTGGCAAGTTTCACTCCTGTCGCGACAGGCAGGCTCCTGCCGTGGAGCCCGTTAAAGGTATTGCAGCGGATGTAATGGGGAAATTTGCCCGCCTGGCCTATACCAGACACAATACATAAGTTCTCCGGCTCAATGGCAAGCTCGGTGAGTGCCTCCTTGAAGGCGCGCATGATGGCGAAATTGCCGCAGCCCGGGCACCAGGCAGGCACCTCACCCTGATATTTTTCAGATCCTTCCACGCAATTCCTCCACAAGTTCTTCCACCATGAAAGGCCTGCCGTCATACCTGAGGACCGAGTCCGACACCTCGTGTCCGCATTCAGTTCTCATAAGACCGGCGAACTGCCCGGTGGCATTGTTCTCGACGCAGACGGTCCGGCCTGCTCCTCTCAAGAGCGCAAGATAATCCAGTCTTTCATTGCCCGGCAGCGGATAGAGTTCGCTGAAATGGAGCATGGCGACCTTTTTGCCGGCCGGCATAGCCTCCATCGCCTCCCTTACCACGCCGTATGTCGAACCCCATGAGATCAAGACCGTATCGGGCGATCCATGGCCTAAAAGGATCGGCGGCCCTATCTCCTTCCTGATATCTTCAAGCTTGAGAAAAAGCCTTTTCTCGACCATCTTCTTTCTCGTCAGGGAATCTTCTATGAGGTGACCTGCTTCATTGTGCTCGTCACTGTCAGTCACGACAAGATGCCTTGTCTTTCCCGGCATCCCGAACAGGGATACACCGTCGGGCGTAAATGCGTGTCTCTTGTATTGTTCCATTGTATCAAGTCTTTCGTTTCCGGCACGGTAGTTGGGTACCGTGAGGCCTTCGATCTGTATCGAATCCAGTGTCCACCGGGTATCGGCAAGGTACTGGTCCGTCAGAACAAATGCGGGTATCTGGTATTTCAGGGCCATATTGAAGGCCTTTGCTGTCAGCCGTACTGCCTGCCCGGGATCTCCGGGCGCAAAGATAACCCGGGGGAATTCACCGTGTCCCGCATGGAGCACCATCATGAGATCGCCCTGTTCTGTCCGCGTAGGCAGTCCTGTTGCCGGGCCCGGTCTCTGGGCCAATGCTACAACTATAGGGGTCTCGGTCATGGCCGCAAGGGAAAGTCCCTCCGTCATCAGGGCAAAACCTCCGCCTGATGTTCCAGTCATCGACGGAACACCTGCGAAGGAGGCCCCCAGCGCCATATTTATGGCCGCTATCTCATCTTCCGCCTGCTCAACTATTATCCCGTAATCTTTCGCCTTCCCTGCGACAAAAAGCATGATCCCCGTGGAAGGTGTCATAGGATATGCAGCGTAGAACTTGCATCCCGCCGCAACGGCGCCGAAACCTATGGCCTCGTTACCGCCAACGAGCATCTTCGGCTCGCCCGCAGAGAGGGCCTCAAACTCGCAGCGTGTACAATTTTGCACCGAGTATTCGTAACCCGCGCCTGCCGCCTTCCTGTTGTTCTCCAGCGTCTCATTGTCTTTTCTTTTCAGGCCATCCTTGAGGATATCAAAAAGTGGCTCCAGCGGAAAACCGAGCATTCCGAGAATGGCACCGATGGCAACGGTATTGGCTGCGATCCTGCCTGCGCCCGACTCCGCGGCAAGAGCGGTAAATGGCACATCAAGCATCTGCGGGCCCTCGTATCTCTCACCCAGCATTGATGAATCGTAAACGATGATACCGCTGCCGGCAAGTTCCTTCCCGTAATCTGCTATCGACTCCCTGTCGAAGGCCGCAAGTATGTCCACAGACGCCCTGGGGGCGTAAACATGTGTATCGGAGAGCCGTATCCGGTAAAAATTGTGCCCTCCACGGACCCTTGATTCATAGTCCTGATCTGTAAAGACATGGTAACCCGAGCGGGAAAACACCTTTGCGAGTACATCGCCTATGGTCTGTATCCCCTGCCCGGCCTGTCCTCCTATCTTTATGGTGTAATCCATGGCTTTATCCAAAACACCATTATAGAATGGCATATTGGAAATATCAACTGGAGTCTCACCTAAAAGGTTGGAAGGATGGGGCAAACGTGGTATAAACGTGTTACGCAATTGAAAGGCACATATAATAATGAAAAAAAGAAAGAAAAAAGAAGCCTCTCCTCAGCTGACCGAAGAACATCTCCTGAAGGTCCTTCTGGGCGCCAGGCGCCCCGTCGGTTTTGATGAGCTCGAGAACGTCTTCGCTCCCGGCAGGTCGATCAGAAAGGACCTGAAAAGGCTCCTTGGCAGCCTTGTGGAAAAAGGCCGCGTTACACAACTCAGGAACAAACGTTTCGGAATAACGAAAGAGATGAACCTGATCACGGGAACGCTCTGGTGCACCCGAAGCGGCAACGGTTTTGTCATCCCGGACTCCGAAGGAGGCAAGGACATATTCGTGTCCTCCCGCAATATGGGCAGCGCTGTACATGGCGACCGTGTGACCGTCAGGCTCGATCGATACTTCAGAGGTAAACCTGAAGGAAAAATAATCAGGATAAATGAAAGAAAATCTAATATTATCATAGGTTTCACAAAATTTTATAATAATAATCTTTATATATTGCCTGAAGATGCAAGATATAACATAGAATATTGTGTAAAAGGAACGGTCAATACCGACATAAGCAGCGGCCGCCTTGTTGTCGCTGAAGTGACCGCCTTTCCCGGTGAAAAGGTTGAACCGCAGTGCAGGATCTCGAAGGTCCTGGGTGATCTCACCAGCGTTTCCTCCATTGGAAAGTTCATCGAATACAAACATTCACTGCCCCGGCGTTTCACCAGGGCCGCCGAAGAAGATTCGCGCGCCGCCGCCGCCAGGACCGGCCTTACCGGAAGAACTGATCTCAGGGACCTGAAATTCGTCACCATAGATGGCGAACACGCGAAGGATTTCGATGACGCCGTCTGTGTAGAGCGCACGAAGGACGGATTCATCCTTTATGTCGCCATTGCCGATGTTTCCCATTATGTCCATAAAGGGTCATCCCTTGACAGGGAAGCCTTCAAACGCGGAACAAGCGTCTATTTTCCCGACAGGGCCATTCCCATGCTGCCAAAGGTGCTCTCAACGGGCATTTGCAGCCTCAATCCCCTCGAAGACCGTCTTACCGTCACCGCAAAACTGCGCTTCAACTCGAGGGGCATGATCACCGGTTCATCATTCCATCCCTGCGTTATCCGCAGCGCGATGCGCCTCACATACAGCGCAGTCGAAAAAGCCGTCATCGAAAATGACAAAAGGGCTCGCAAAAAACTTGACGCCGTACTTGGCGGGCTTACAGACATGGCAGAGCTTGCCGGACTTATCAGCAAAGCCCGCGAAGAAAGAGGGAGCATCGATTTCGATCTTCCCGAACCCGAGGTCATCCTCGATATAAAGGGGGGCGTGAAAAGCATCCTCCGTGCCCGGCGCCTTTTTTCGCACCGTATCATCGAGGAGTTCATGATAGCGGCAAATGAATCCGTGGCAAATCTTTTCGTTTCCAAAAACATTCCTGCCCTCTTCAGGATACACGAGCCGCCTGAAAAGGAAAAGCTCAAGGATTTCGAAAGGCTCCTCCAGGGACTCGGTGTGGGATATAAAAAGACCGGGTCTCCGAGGGCCCTCCAGGAAGTCCTTGGTAATGTGAGCGGCACGAATTATGAGTTCATCGTCAACAGGGTCCTCTTGCGCTCCATGAAACAGGCCAGGTATTTTGCGCGCAACCGCGGACATTACGGCCTCTCGTCTGAAAGTTATCTCCACTTCACCTCGCCTATCAGGCGCTACCCCGACCTTGTATGCCACAGGGTATTGAAAGGGATCCTCTCCGGCAACGGACCCGCTTATAGCGAAGAAGAGCTTGCAGCAATGGCCAATCACCTGTCCGAACGTGAACGTCTCATCATGGAGGCGGAGCGCGAACTTGAAGACCGCATACGCATCCTTTACATGAAAGACAAGGTAGGAGAGATCTTTGACGGTGTTATCTCTCATGTCACGTCCTTCGGTTTTTTTGTGGAGCTTACCGATGTATTTGTCGAAGGCCTTGTATTGCTGTCAAGCCTGGAAGACGATTACTACCACTACCAGGAAGAGCGCTTCAGGATCATCGGAAGACGGACCAAAAAAAGCTATCGCATCGGTGACGCCGCAAAAATAAAGGTGGTCCTGTCTGATGTAGAATCCAAGAGGCTTCATTTCGAGCTTGCGTAAATGCATTTTCACACGGACATGAAAAAAGGTCTTAATCAAAACAGGTGTTTTGATGATAAAATAAATATACAGAAGACCTTTTCATGGAAAACAAGCCCAAGATCAAGCAAAGATCTGCCAGGATCCCCGGGGGTATAAAGAACGATCCCTCCCCATTAAGGGCCGGATCCCCGAAGCCGGCGGCAGACACTTGCAGGATCGGTCTTGCCAACCTTTTCGATCTTTCCGAGATACAGGCGCTCCAGGACAGTTTTGCCGAAGCCATGGGGGTCGCAACGGTCATCACCGACAACGCCGGCAATGCCGTCACGCGCCCTGCAGGCTTTAGTGAACGTCTCAACTCGATCCCAAGGCTCGACGGTCTGACATTCATTAATTGCATGTACCCTTCGATCGTCGGCCCCCAGGTCATCAATGAGAATCCCCGGATCGAACAATGCTCCGGATGCGGCCTCCTTTATGGCTCGGTAGCCATAAACGCCGGTAATGAGCGCATCGCGAACTGGATCGTCGGACAGGTTGTCGATGAGGGAGCGGATATGGAAACCATCCTCGGCGCGACGGTGAAAATGGGCATAGACCGCGAAGAATACCGCCGCGCCCTTGAGGGGATCCCCCGCGTAACAAGGAAAAGATTTGAAAAGATATGCGTCACCGCCTCGTTAATAGCCGAACAGTTATCTCATCTCGCAATAGAGAACATCCGCAAAACACAGAACATAGCAGAGCTCGAACGCGTGGAAGAAGAACTCAGGCTGAGCGAGCTTCGCTATCGTCAAATGTTCAGCAGCAATCCCTTCCCCTGTATCCTGTATGACCTGGAAACCCTCGGGATCCTGGATGTCAACGATGCCGCCGCCGATCATTACGGTTACAGCCGTAAGGAGCTTCTTTCCATGACTCTCAAAGAGATCCTTCTTCCGGAAGAGTTGCCGAGACTCCTGGAATATCTCGCCGACCCTGCGGCCCATGCGCCTGGAGAAACCTGGCGCCACAGGAAAAAGGACGGCACCGTGACCATCGTGGAAGTGACGGGCCACACCATCGATTTTCCCGGAAAGAAACACCGCATTATCAATGTCATAGATATCACCGAGCAAAAAAGGACGCATGAGCGCCTTCAGTTCACTCAATCGGCCGTCGATCATGCCCTGGATTGCATATTCTGGCTTGACAGGGATGCAAGGATCGTCTTCGCCAACGACGCCGCGAGCAGGATAACCGGCTATTCTCCGGAAGAGCTGTCTTCAATGACCATTCTCGATATAGACCCAGACTTCACCATGGAAAAATGGCTTGAACACTGGGAAAAAAAGAGAGAGGCGGGTGCAATGGTCTTTGAAACACACCATCGCACGAGAAGCGGCAGGATCTATCCGGTCGAGGTATCGGCCAGTTATTTTGTCTACGACAACAAGGAATACAACTGTTCTTTCGCAAGAGACATAAGCGAACGGAAAAAGGCGGAAGAAAAACTGCTTTTCACACAGTTTGCCGTTGACCGGGCGGCCGCTCTCATCCTCTGGGTGGACAAGGATGCCCGCATACTCTACGCCAACGATGAAGCGTGCCGCTGCTTGGGATATACAAGCGAAGAGTTCCTTTCTTTGACGATATCCGACATCGACCCCAATTTTCCAAAGGCAGTCTGGAATAATCACTGGGAATCGGTGAAAAGAAAAGGCACAACACTTTTCGAATCGGTCCAGAAAAGAAAGGATGGCTCTGATTGCCCCGTAGAGATAAACGGCAACTATATGGAGTTCAACGGTGTCGGATACATCTGTTCCATATGTTTCGATATCACCCAGCGAAAAAAGACCGATGAGCTTCTCAAAATGACGCGCTTCTCTGTTGACCAATCATCGATCCCGACCTTCTGGCTCAGCACCTCGGGCAATGCCATACATGTCAATAATGCGGCCTGTTACTCCCTTGGCTACACCAAGGAAGAGATCCTTGGCATGAACGTAAAGGCATGGGACGAGGACTTTCCCTACCATCGCTGGGACGAACTGGGCAAACTGTTGAAAGAACAGCACTCGATTATAATGGAATCGATGCACAAGCGAAAAGACGGCTCCAAATTTCCCGTTGAGCTCAATCTTAATTACATGGAATACAGCGGGAACGAATATATATTCGCCTTCGCCCATAACATCAGCGAAAGAAAGCGCGCCGATGAGGAAAAGGAAAGGCTGCAGATGCAGCTTCTCCAATCACAGAAGATGGAGGCCATCGGACAGCTCGCCGGAGGCGTGGCCCACGACTTCAACAATATCCTGACGGCCCTCATCGGTTACGGAAACCTTCTGGAAATGGAAATGCCGGAAGATGATCCGCTCAGGGAATATGTGGAGCAGATACTATATTCATCCGAAAAGGCGGCAAACCTGACGCAGAGCCTCCTCGCCTTCAGCAGGAAACAGGCGATAACCTTAAGGCACCACAACATCAATGACATCATATCCGGCGTTGAAAAGCTTCTAAAACGTCTCCTGTCTGAAGATATAGATCTGAAAATATCCCCCGCGCTGCAGAATATTGTCGTTCTCGCGGACATCACCCAGATCAACCAGGTCCTCATAAATCTGGCCACAAACGCACGTGACGCAATGCCGGCAGGAGGAACACTCTCCATTGAAGCCAGATGCATCAACCTCGACGGCAGCGGCTTCGATGTCCGGGGAAACGGAAAAACATCAAGGTATGTGATGATCTCCGTTTCCGATTCCGGTGTGGGTATTGATGCTGCAACACGGGAACACATCTTTGAACCCTTTTTTACCACGAAAGAGGTCGGCAAGGGGACCGGGCTCGGCCTGTCTATCGTCTACGGGATCATAAAGCAGCATAATGGTTTTATAACCGTCTATTCCGAACCCCGGGGGGGGACCACGTTCCATATCTACCTGCCCACCGTTGACGGGAAGGCCGAAAAGGAAAAAAAAGAGACCCCGGTGATCAGGGACGCATCGGGAACGATACTTATTGCCGAAGACAATCCTGATGTCAGGCGTCTTGCCAGCAACGTGCTTAAAAGGACAGGCTACAGTGTCATCGAGGCGTGCGATGGTCAGGAAGCGATAGATTCATTTATTGCGAACCGGGAGAGCATCGATCTCATCATAGTCGACGTTGTCATGCCCAAACTAAACGGAAAAGAGGTCTTTGAAGCTATAAAAGCTATAAAACCCGATGTGAAGACCATCTTCACAAGCGGCTACACAAGAGACGTCGTGCTCGAAAAAGGCCTGCGAGACAAAGATGTCAGCTTTCTTTCCAAACCTCTCTCACCTCATGATCTGCTTCAAAAGATCAGGGAACTCATGTCCCTGGCACGGAATGAATAGCGTAGAATCTCCTTTGTCCTTCCATGTTTATAGATTGTTGACGGAAAAGGAAGACCCCTTTTTTGACAAACCTCCTGAAGACTGCCTGTCAGAAGACCAGGATGAGCATGGCAAGGCTGAAGGCCATGAGAACACATATTACTATAAGGCTCGCGAAGGAAACCCTTGAAAGTGTGCTGAGGTGCTTCAGGAAACCCATCAGGTAGGGGATGTCCAGCCCGGATGTCGTTGCGATCATCTTTACAGGTATAGCCAGCTTGATGATCGTTGCGCTCATATAAATGACAAGCAAAGAGATAAGCCCCCATACCGCATAGTCCAGAACGGAAAGGGCGGTGTGCCTCGCGTCGCTTACCTGGAGGACCGAAACGGGATCGATAAAGGACACGACAAGATAGAGGACAAGAAGAATGCCGGCGACGAGAATCGCGATTCCAAGTCTTGTCAGGTCTTTTGAGAGACCAAGGAGGACCATGTTCTCTTCCTGGCTGAATTCGTAACCTTTGCCTGTATTTGATTGATCCATGAGATTTCCTCTCCTTTGTATATTTAATCGTCAAAAAGATGGGGAACGAATCTGCTCAGATTGTTTGTTATCGGATTCGTGTCCTCCCGGATACCGATACCGGCAGGTTCGGTCCCCACAATCCATGATCCGATAACTGGATAACTGCCTGAAAAATCGGGCAGCTGCATATATTCCTGGTAGATAACCCCAGGTTTCCCGGCGCTGAACCGGTCACTTACGATGATATTTTCCCCTTCCCGCGAAAAGTAAGGCTTCTCAACATAGGTAACACTGCTTTCCCTGGGCTCGAAATATGACGGGAGAAGGTTCTTGTGGCCTGGATACATCTCCCACAGGATCGGCAGGATGGCCTTATTGCTCAATACCATTTTCCAGGCAGGCTCGAGAAGGGTGAGGCTCCTTTCCAGCAGATGTGGCCCGAATTCCTCCCTTATCAACCATTCC
Source organism: Deltaproteobacteria bacterium (assembly GCA_022711595.1). GTDB lineage: Bacteria > Desulfobacterota > Syntrophorhabdia > Syntrophorhabdales > Syntrophorhabdaceae > Delta-02. Next base: position 39,611 of record JAKLET010000027.1, on the reverse strand, counting down.
CATGGATAAAGTTTGAACATGCAACGGATCCTGTTGTTGCCGAGATCGACGAAGTATTTATTTTCGTTGTCATATCCCACTTCGTCAATGTATATGTGCTCTGTCTTGAGGCCGGCCTGCGTTGCAACATCCCTTATATACTCTGTTGTGGTAAGGTCTTCGACGCTGTCTTTGACCGACGATGTATACAGGGTCTCGTATCCGGCAAACCTCTTTATCTTTCCACCCAGGACATCCATGAGCTTTTCATGGATGGAATTGAACTGGTCCTTGGAAGGGAACATGTCCTGGAGCCAGTAGTACTGGATGACGCTTGCCTCGAACAGCGCTGTCGGGGTGTCGGCATTGAACTCGAGAAGCTTCGGTTCCGACCGCCCGTCCCACCAGAGGTCGAAACGCCCGTAGATCGAAGGCTCAGATGCCCGCCACGATTCCTTTGCGTATTCAAAAAAAGGTTCGGGGATCGCCAATCTGGAAGAAAGGTTATTATAGAAGACATGCTCCACAAGATTCCTGCACATCCTGTAAAGCTCTTCGGTGACCGCTTCGACATGGTCTATCTGGTCTGCCGTAAACTCGTAAAAAACCGACTCATCCCAGTATGGCAAGCCGTCAATCTCGTGAAAATAAAAACCGACGCTCTCCACCTTTGATTTCCAGTCGTCGCGTATCCTGTCAAGTTTGATCCGCTGCATGCGCTTTTATGAAGACGATGAGCGGGCCGACGATCCAAACCCGCCCCGCGAAACACCGATCGACTTACCGCTTGAAAAAGAGGGATTGTAAGTGCTGTTGCGGGCCTGGGAAGAACGATACCACGGACCGAAATAATACATTCTCATGCCGCTGGATGTCCTCTCCTGCTCCATCTTGCATTTGGCCGGGTCCTTGTAATCAGCCACACAGTCATCCCAGCTTGCATACTTGTTCCGCACGTCCTCTTTTTCACCGCACCCCAGCAGAAGTGTCCCCGTGAGAAGCACAAGAGTGATTGTCTTCGAACGTTTCATTGCCCCTTCCGATCGTGAGAACTTGCTGATTTTTTTCTTTATTATATATATACGATATTATCAAGGAGTTTGCAAAAAAACAAGGCCCGAACAACCGGATTGCCGGTAGCCTGGAGAAGGAAAGAATCAATGGTAATGGTCCGGAAAAGTGCATTTTATCTTGAAAATGTGTTCTTTTTTGATGAATACAAAAATCTGTATGGAGTATAATGACTGTCACCTGATTCATCATTCTTACGACTACCCTGCGGAGGAAAAAATGGAACCCCTTATCGAAGGCTCCTGCCTTACTGTTCCAAACGATCTTGAATATCTTCCCGCTATCCAGGCTTTCGTTTCGGAAGTGATGGGGCGCCGCGGCTATAGCAAACGGGACACAACAATGGTCCTTATTGCCCTGGAAGAGGCCATCGTGAACGTGGTGCGGCATGCCTTTGAACCCGGCGAGAAAGCGAACTATCAGGTGATAATAGACCCCATTACCGCCGGGATCAGGATCATAATCAAAGACAAGGGGCTGCCCTATTCGCCTCAGCTCGTGCCTCAGTACGTTCCGCCCTCCGGCATCGACACCGCTCACCAGTCGGGGCTCGGCTCGCATCTGATCAAGCACAGCGTTGACGAGATATTCTTCCACAACCTCGGCCGCGAAGGAAAGGAACTCCACCTTATCAAGTACCTTCCCTACAAGAGCATAGAGGAGATGCAGACGGAGTCTGAACTGGCACCCTTCCCCGAGCCTGTCAAGACGCCCGGGCCGCCGGAGAAAAAAGACTTTTCCATTCGCCGCATACGGCCTTCCGAGGTCTATGATGTGTCAAAGCTTTTTTACCGGGCCTACGGCTATTCCTACGGCATCGATACCATCTACTACCCGGAGAAGCTGGCCCAGCGCCATGATGACGGCACCATCATTTCCGTGGTTACCGTGACCCCCGGGGACGACCGTGTCGTCGGGCACGCGGCCCTCGTCAGGGACGATGCGTCGAGCAAGACCGCGGAGGCGGCAATGGCCGTCGTTGAGCCTGGTTTCAGGGGCCAGGGCTGCCAGAGCATCATGATAACAAAGCTTGTCGAGGAAGCACGCGCCGTCGGTCTCGCCGGCATATTCAGCAAGGCGGTGACGAACCACGTCTATGCCCAGAAGGCGGGACAAAAGGCAGGGTTCAGGCGCTGCGCCGTCGTGGTGGGCCTTATCCCTGCAGACAGATCCTTTAAAGGGATACAGGCCGCCCTTTCTCAGCGCGAATCAGTAGCCTACGGCTACCGCGTTGTCGACGACCCTGGCGACATAGAACTATATCCCCCTGCCCGGCACAGGAAGATGACTGAAAAGATATACAGCTCCGTCGGCATAAAGAGGATCTTTACCGAACCTCCGTCGGGTCTCACGCCCAGGGCCGAAGAGGAAGCGGAGGTGAAGGTGACCGTCGTGCCCACATACCAGAGGGCCGTCATCGAGGTCGAACACTTCGGGAAACAGACTGTTCCTCAGGTAGGTCTAATACTGAAAGATCTGTGCTACCAGAAAATGGAGCAGATAACGCTTTATCTGAACCTCCGGGACCCCATGACAGCTGTAATGTGCCCGCGTTTCGAGGACATGGGTTTCTTCTTCGCTGGCATCCTTCCCTTTTCCCACGTGGGGGACGCGTTGCTTCTGCAATACCTCAACAATGTACCCATCGATTACGGCAAGATAAAAATCGCTGACGAGGTAGGACAGGAGATTCTCGCGTACGTCGAATCCAACGATCCGAACAGGAAATGATACCCATTCACCGCGGCCTTTCTAACTTCTGGGACCGCCGGTCCGCGCCCGCTTTTTCCCCAAAAAAGAGAAGACAAGCGCCAGCATGCAGCACAACGCTCCCGCCAGGTATGCATGCTGGAACCCTGAAAGGGCGGTTTCTGCAGTCAAGCCCTTGAGCGCCGTTTTCACCGGGGGACCTCCCGGTCCGTAAGCGCTCGCTGCAAATACAACCTCGATGACAGTGACGCCGACAACCATGCCGAGGTTCGTTGTAGTGTTGAAGAGCCCTGACGATACACCTTTCTTGTCCGGTGGCGCGTAGCTCATGATCTGGTTGTTGTTGGGTGAGAAGAAAAGGACCAGGGAGAGTGCGAGCCAGATGAGATAGACGACAACAACGGTGAGGCCTGTCCAATGAAGTGTGAAAGAGAAGAACAGGACACAGGCCGTTGCCGACGTCATGGAGATGGTACACAGCAGGGAGGGATCTACCCTGTCGGAGAGCCTGCCTGCCACTGGCGAGAGGATGACATAGATGATGGAATAGATGAGGAGCATCAGGCCCGCTGCTTGGGCGTTCAGCCCTTTCATCACCTCAAGATAAAAAGGCATGAGAAAGGCGTTCCCCGATATGAGCATATAGACAAGAAAGGTGGCCACAAGCGCGAAGGTATACCGGGGATTCAAAAAAAGCTCCAGGTGAAGCAGGGGATTCTTGTGACGTTTTTCCCAGAAGATAAAAAACCCGATGATCACAACGGCACCGGCCAGAGCGCCGATGACAACAGGAGAGAGCCACCCGTACTTGTTGCCGTTGTTGAGGCTGTAAATGAGAAGCCCCAGTCCGGCGAAGCTCAGGACGGTCCCGAGAAAGTCGAACCTTCCTCCGCCTGTTTCTTGTGCTGGTCCCCTGTCGGGCTTCGCGGCCGGTATGTACCGTGTCGCCACGATTACCGCAACAATGCCGACGGGAACATTGATGAAGAACGACCAGTTCCAGGAGAGATATCCCGTGATTATCCCGCCCACAGGCGCGCCCGTCGCCACGCCGAGGGCGGAGGCGGTGGATGTGATGCCGAAGGCCCAGCCCGTGTTTCCCTCGGGGAGAAAATGGGAGATGATGGCAAAACTCACAGCCAGCAGCATGGCACTGCCAATGCCCTGGATGAACCGCGAACCGATGAGCATGTCGATATTATGGGACAGTCCGCACATGAGCGAGCCCACGGTAAAAATAATATAGCCCGAAATGAAGACCCGCTTCAGCCCTATCCTGTCGCCAAGCTTGCCGAAGAGCAGGAGCGTCGTCGTGATGATAAGGAGGTAGGAGGAGATTATTCGCGAGGCATCGCTGGAGGTCACACCGAAAGAGCGTGTGATGGTAGGCAAAGAGATGTTGACCATGTAATTGTTGAGACGCACCAGAAAAGAACTGAAGGCGACGCTGATAACAATGAGAAGATATGCGTATCTGCCGGGCTGCGTCATGAATGCAATTATTTACAATCTTTCACGCACTTGCGCAAGGCTTTTCTGGGACGGGTGATAATCTTCCTGAGCACGGGAGAATGGGGTTGAACTTGCACGCAGGTTATGTCAAAATGGATAACTCAATATGCAGATGAGCGCAGAACAAACCCCGGCCTCCCGGCCTCAACCGATAAAATCAGCGCAGCGGATGCTTTATCTCGACAACCTGAGGCTCTCCTTCACCTTCCTTGTCATCCTTCACCATATCTGCCTCACCTACGCCGCCGACAGCGGATGGTATTTTTACCAGCATCTCTACGACCCCTTCACCAATCTCGTTCTCAACATCCTCATGGGTGTGGGCAGGACCTGGGTTCTGGCATGTTTCTTCCTTATCTCGGGATATTTCACACCCGGCTCCCTGGACAGGAAAGGTACACGGGCATTCATCAAGGACCGTTTCATCCGCATCGGCATACCGCTTGCCATATTCGCGCTGTTCATCCGTCCGACCATAGTTTACCTCCTCAAATGGGAGACGCTCTCCCCGCAGTACTCTTATCTTACGAACATCTTTCTCATGAAGAACGCCGCTCCCGGTCCCGCGTGGTTTTTGGAAGTGCTCCTCGTCTTCTCCCTTGTCTACGCGGCCTGGAAGGCGGCGGCCAGGCCGACCCGGCGAGAAAAGCGCGAAGGCCTTCCCTTCCCGGGCAACGGCATTATCGTCATCTCCATCATCGTCCTCGCCGCCTTCACATTCGTAATGCGCATCTACCTTCCGTCGGAAAAGCAGATCTTCCACCTCCGTCTCGGAAACTATGCCGAATACGTGGCGTTCTTCTTTACAGGGATCCTGGCATATCGCAATCAATGGCTCGACAAGCTGACAGACGTCATCGGCAGGCAGTGGACAGTCATCACATTGGCGGCGGTCTGCGTCTACATCTTTTTCATCGTCCAGTCCTGGAGCGCGGGCGAAAGCCTTTCCTTCCTGAGGGGAGGCCTCTCTCTGAAGACCCTCGCCGCAACATATGTGGGCACCTTCATCGCTGTTGGCAGTTCCATCAGCCTTACATATCTCTTCAGGACATTTCTCAACGGCCAGCCCGGCATTGTCCGCTCGATGGCCCAGGACGCATACGCGGCCTTCATCTTCCACTCCCCCGTTATCATCGCCGTCACCTGGTACGCCCGGAACAGCCTCCTCGGCTATCCTTTCGTGAAGTTCATTTCCGTCTTCATCATCGGGACGGTCCTCACCTTCCTTGTCTGCCATTACTTCATCAGGAAAATCCCCTACGCGAAAAAGGTGCTCTGAACCTTATGACCGGGACCCCTCTTAAAAATCACGGCGCATGGTTCCGGGATGGATCCGCATTCGAGGGTATGTAAATTTTCAATGTATTATATGGTGGAATAATGGCGGAGGGAGTAGGATTCGAACCCACGGGGCACTTGCATGCCCAACGGTTTTCAAGACCGCCGCTTTCGGCCGCTCAGCCATCCCTCCGGTATTGATAATTGTAAACGCTTCCCGGACAAATGTAAACCCGTTACCACCGAATGAGGCTGCTCCCCCACGTGAGGCCGCCTCCGAAGGCAGTGAGAAGCACCAGGGACTCTTTCCTGATCGTACCGTTGCGAACAGCCTCATCGAGGGCAATGGGGACCGTCGCTGAAGAGATATTTCCGTACTTCTCAATAGTCATGTATATCTTCTCTATGGGAACACCCAGTTTCTTCGCAACGCCCTGGAGGATCCTCAGGTTGGCCTGGTGGGGAATGATGACATCCATGTCGCCTATGGTATAACCGCTCGCCGCGGCGGCTTCTTCGCTCGCTTCGGCAAAACGGTTCACGGCCACCTTGAAGGACTTGTTTGCCTCGATCATCTTGAGGAAGTGGAGGCCCTTGTCGACACTCTCATGAGAAATGGGCGTCGTTTTCGATCCGCCGCCGGGCATGAGGAGTGTGTCGCCCGCCGCACCGTCCGTGTGGATGTGGGTGGAAAGCACCTGCGCGCCCTCGTCCGATTCCGTCACAACCGCAGCCCCGGCGCCGTCACCCCAGAGGATGCAGCTCTCCCGCTCCTTCCAGTTCACGACCCGGCTCATGATCTCACCCGCAACGACAAGGACATTCTTGTTTGCGCCCGCCTTGATGAACTTGTCCGCAACGTGAAGTGCAAAGAGGAACCCGGAACAGGCAGCAGTGACATCGAAGGAAACCGCGTTATCGCAGCCCAGTTTGGCCTCGAGCCAGTTTGAACCCGCGGGGCAATGTGTATCGGGAGTGATGGTGGCAAGGATGATGAGGTCAATGTCCGCTGCCTTTACACCGGCCATGTCCATGGCCCTTTCACAGGCAACTTTGCACAGGTCCGAGGTGGCCTGTCCTTTGTCGGCTATCCTGCGCTCCTTTATGCCTGTGCGGGTGTAGATCCATTCATCGGATGTGTCAAGGAATTTCTCGATGTCGAAATTGGTCATGATGTGCTCGGGAAGATATGAACCCGTCCCGACAATGGCGGTCTTTTTCATGGACGCTCCGTTTTGTCTTAAAGTCAGTTGTTTAATAGAACAAAAATATTGCCGTATTGTCAAGGGAAAAGCCGGACTGCCCGCCATCCGGAACATGAGGATTTTAGGCTTAATTTCCTTGACATGCAGCTGTGTAAGTTTATAACATGACTCACACTCTCAATGAAAACGGACCACATCGACACACGGGGCTTTGTCACGATCCTTATCCTTGCCGCTCTCTGGGGGATCAACTATTCCGCGATCAAGATAACGAACACAGGCCTTTCCCCGATCTTCACGTCCCTTCTGCGCTCCGTCGTGGCCTCTGCGCTTGGCATTGCCTACTGCGTGGCCATAAAGCAACCGCTCTACCATCGGGGAACGCTCCTGATCCACGGGATCGTGGTGGGGGTCCTCTTCGGACTGGAATTCGCCTGTCTCTACCTGGGGATGCTCTTCACCGACTCCGCCCGGGCCGTGATCCTCATATATCTTTCGCCTTTCATCGTGGCCGCAGGCGCCCATATTTTCCTCGGTGAAAAACTGAGCCCCCTCAAGTGGGCCGGCCTTATCCTGGCATTCGCCGGTCTCGTCAGCGTCTTCTACGGTAAACCGTCGAAGTACACGAGCCTCATGCTTGCAGGTGACATCCTGGAGATACTTGCGGCCTTCTTCTGGGGCGCCACTACGCTTTACATTAAAAAATACCTTGCTGAAAAAATGCACCCCATCAACACATTCCTGTATCAGCTTGTCTTTTCCGTCCCCGTTCTCTTTCTCTGTGCTTTTTTCATCGAGGATCGGTGGATACACGATCCGGGGCAGATGGTGCTCTGGTCCTTCCTCTTTCAGGCGGTCATCATTGCCTTTGCGTCGTATCTGATCTGGTTCAAACTTGTCCACGATTACCCGGTGGCAAAGCTTTCCGTCTTCACCTTTCTCACGCCCGTGTTCGGCGTTGCCTTCGGTTTTCTGTTCCAGCGGGAAGAGCTCACGTACGGTTTGATGGCAGGGCTTTTGATGGTAAGCATCGGCATATACGTAACCAATTACAGGAAATGAAAAAACACAGGCTCATCACCATAATCGGCTTCATCATCAGCATCGTCCTTCTCTATTTCTCTCTTCGGGGGATTGAGTACCGGCAGCTCGCCGAAACCATAGGAAATGCCGACCTTCGCTTCGCATTCCTGCCCGTCTGCTTCATATTGCTCTGCCTCACCATCTGTTCCTACCGATGGTCGAAGGTGGTCGGCAACAATATAACGCTCAGGGATGCATTTATATCGCTGCTGATAGGCCTCTTCATCAACAATGTCCTGCCTGCCCGTATCGGGGAAGTTGCGCGGGGATATGCCCTCTCGCGGCGTAAGGACATCCCCTTCACCTACGCCGTTTCAACGGTGTTCATCGACAGGGTCTTTGACCTCGTAGGGCTCCTTGTAATGGTCTTTATATTCTTTCCAAAGGAGACCCTCCCTCCATCGGTCTCAAAAGCGCTGTATGTCCTTGTCGCCATCCTCATCGTCTGCGTAGCCCTGCTCTTTGCCGTGAGCAGGGAGAGGATCGCCGCCAGGATCTCGTTGTTTCTCGAAGGGTTTCACCGACCCTTCCTGGACAAGCTCGCCCACAGGATCATCGAGATACAGGCGAATCTTGTCCGCATAGGCACACCAGGGAAGCTCGTTTTTTTCATGTCCTTTTCCCTGGCAAGCTGGCTTTCAATGAGCTGCGCCCTCTATTTTTCGCTTCGAACCGTCGGGGTGACGCTGCCGTTCGCTTACGCCCCCTTCGTTTGCGCCCTCCTGAACATGGGGCTCGTTGTACCCTCCTCTCCCGGGTACATCGGCGTGTACCAGTTCCTCCTCGTATATCTCCTCGCCATCTTCGGCATACCCAAATACGAGGCCTTCGCCGTTTCCCTCTTCTTCCACGCATCGTGGTACATACCCTACAACGTCCTTGGATTCATATTCATCCTCAAGGAACATCTGCATATAAAGGATATTCAGAAACTTGAAGAGCAGGAAGATGGGTGACAGAAAAGGCAGTTTGAGGGTTCGGGTGTTTGTGGACCGTTTAAAGAGAAGGAATTAGCCTTCCGTATCGCCATATAAACTTTTTAAACCCTCGAACTCTGGAACGGTTTTTATGGATATTGAGGTATGATCGAAAGACCGGCATCTTCGGGGAGACCCAGGGCCGTGTTCATGTTCTGCACTGCCTGACCGGAGGCGCCTTTTACGAGATTGTCAATTGCGGAGATGATGATGACCCTGCCGTCTTCAAGGACCTTGAGACCGATATCACAGTAATTTGAAAAACGGACGAAGCGGGTATCTGGATAATTGTTCTCATCCATGATACGCACAAAATGATCATTCCTGTACGTTTCACGATAAAGGCCAAGTACATCGGAAGTCTTAACCTGTTTTGCAAGTCTGCCGTAAACCGTTGTCAAAATACCTCTCGACATGGGAACGAGATGGGGGACGAAGGAGATCCTGAGAGGCGCATATTTGGCCACCTCTTTTTGTATCTCCGGTTCATGACGGTGGATCCCGACGTTATATGCCCGGAAACCTTCAGAAACCTCGCAAAAGAGACTGCCTACCTTTGCTTCCCGGCCTGCGCCGCTCACTCCGGATTTCGAATCTATGAATATGTCACCTTCAAGCATCCCGTTTCTGACAAGGGGATAAAGGGCAAGGATGGCCGACGTTGGATAGCACCCGGGATTACCTATGAGCCTTGCTCCTGCGATCTTTTCCCGGTAAAGCTCCGGCATCCCGAAGACAGCCCCGGGTATGAGCTCTTTTGCTGTGTGCGGAACATAGGCGCTTTCATACAGGGAGACATCCTCGAAGCGAAAATCCGCGCTCAGGTCAACAATGAGGGCCTTCCCATCGAAAAGCTCCCGCGCCTTCTCCATGGATGTACCGTGGGGAAGGCAGAGAAAAAAGACATCGCATGACCCGCGGTGGTCCTTGTCCGTAGGCTGCAGGACCTCTTCAAAACACCCCCTTAAAAAAGGAAAGATGTCCGATATCTTTTTGCCTTTGTAAGTATTTGATGTGATAAGGGTTATCTTTGCATCGGGATGGGTAAGGAGCAAGGACATCAAGACCGCGCCTGTATAGCCCGTTGCTCCTACGATTCCGATATTCAACATGCGGATTATCTCTTAGAGAACTGGAAGCTGGCCCTTGCGCCTTTCTTGCCGTATTTCTTCCGCTCCTTAGACCTCGGGTCCCTCGTGATAAGGCCCTGTTTCTTCAGTGCGACCCTGAGACCGGCGTTCACTTCAAGAAGGGCCTTGGCGATGCCATGGCCGAGCGCCCAAGCCTGGGCTGGTATCCCGCCGCCGTATATGTTCGCGACGACGTCAAATTTGCCTACGTTTCCCGTCAGCACAAAAGGCTTGCTGACTGTCAACCGCAGCTCTTCAACGGGGAAATAATCTTCGAAAGGCCTGCCGTTGATGATAAATTCACCGACACCCTGTTTGATCCATACCCGCGCGACGGCGGTCTTTCTTTTACCAGTTGCGTAGTACCGTTTTTCAGGCACCTTGTACCTCCTTCAGCGATATCTCCTTTGGCATCTGCGCCTTGTGCGGATGTTCGTTCCCACGGTAGACCTTCAATTTCTTGAAGATCTTCCGGCCAAGGCTGTTTTTCGGCAGCATACCCTTGACGGCCTGGTATATGACCTCTTCCGGCTTCTTTTCAAGCATCGTCCTTGCGTTCGTTACTCTCAATCCGCCGGGATAATTGCTGTGTTTCTGATAGGTCTTCTGAACCAGCTTTGCGCCTGTGAGCTTAACTTTTTCAGCATTGACAACAATGACAAAGTCCCCTGTGTCTGCGTGAGGTGTAAATACCGGTTTCGTTTTGCCCCGCAGGATCGTTGCCACTTTTGCGGCAAGCCTTCCGAGAACGGCACCATCGGCATTCATCACATACCAATCGTTCGAAACTTCACCTTCTTTTGGAAAATATGTCTTCATAACCATTTTCACCCTTAAAAAAATTTGTCTAAATTAATACATTTAGCGTTCTAAGTCAAGCAAAACTTTACGGTTTACGCGCTTTGGGAGAGGGTTTCAGGCCTCCCTGTCCCAATCTTCCACTGCTTTGTCATCCTCGCCGGGTCGCTCTTTGTCCCTGTTGCCTACCCGAAAAATGACAAGATCATTCTCGTCCTTTTTTTCCGCTTCAGATATTTGAACAAGAACCCTGGCCAATGAAGATGACCTGCATGTCTTTTCCACGCTTTCCGAAAATGCTGCTTCGGTGACCAGATATCCTCCCGGTGTCGCGGCGATAAAAGTGCAAACCTCCTTCAGGCCTTTAAAGGCCCTGATGGGCGCGGGAGGGTCGAGATAGAACAGAAACGATGAATTTCCCACCCCGTACATGGCAACCGCTCTGTTGTCCACATTCAGCAGAAGACCTCTTGCCTCCTGCGCGAAAGGCTTAAGGGTCCGCTTTTTCTCCGCCAGTGACGCTCCAGCAGTAAACACCCACAGGAGGATCCCGGTCATCAAAAAGGCAACCGTGACGAATCCGCTGCCGTACCGCTTTCGAAAAATGAAAAACAACGCTGCCGCCCCGGCAATCGTCACAGCAGGACCAAGAAAGACAAGGGACAAATGGCGGTATTCAGGCAGCTTGAAGTACCCGACGATCATGGCCAATCCTGCAAACACCGGTAAAAATGCCGTGACAATGAGGGTGGTTTTTATAGCAACGGAAAACTTTCCTTCCGGTGATGAAAAAAACCCGGCAAGGCAGCGTCCCATGATCAGGGCAAAGGCAGGGACAACGGGCAGGATGTAGTAACTCCTCCTCGAGCCTGAAATAGTGAAGAACATAAAGATGGCGAAGGCAACGACGGCAAGCCATCTCCTTCTCCAGTCCTCCTCCCAGGTGCTCATGTATGCAAGCGACGCAGCCGCGATAAACGTCCAGGGGAGCAAAAATACCGGCAGGTGTTTGAAATAAACGTAAAAAGGTTCGACGTGGTCGAAGGGCCTGACAAACCTGAGTACGTTCTCCCGCCACATGAGCAGTACGGCATCCCACGAACCCGTCACGATAACCGGCAGAAATAGAAGGACAGCGAAAAGGGTGAGACCGCACAGGGCGGCAAGTATGCCCTTTAAAGAAAGTATCCATTGAAAGCGGTGGACCACCCTTCCCCTTATCCCGCGAACTCCGGCCTGCCTTGCGTCAAGGAAGAGATCGGCACAGCTCAGCGCGAAGACCGCGGCCAATGCTACGGCAAGTGCAAGCGGACCCTTGCAGAAGGAGGCCGCGGCCCCGATAAGGTAAAAAAGAAGATAGCGCGCAAAGGACCTTTTTTCATCACCTTTCGGCAGCACCCACAGCATGGACCAGATGGCAACAAGGTTGAGGATCTCCGCCGAGGCAGTTCTTGACCAGAAGCCGAACATCACCGTTGTCATGAGCAGAAGTCCTGCAATAAAACCGGGGACATATCCGAAGAGTCCCCTGCCCATGGTGAAAACGAGCGCCACCGTCCCGATGCCTGCCAGGGCGCCGGGGAGGCGCGCAGAAACCTCCGTCACCCCCGAAAAAAGAGAAAAAGGGACAATGGCCCAGTAGCTGAGGAGCGGTTTGTCAAAATAAACGCTCCCGTTGATGGTGGGCAAAAAATAGTTGCCCCCCCGCATCATCTCCCTGGCAATGACAGCCCACCGCCCCTCCGACCCCCACAGCGACCTGAGCGACAGCCCCGTGCAAAAAAGGAGGGCAGCCAGGGCTACAAGAACGGCAAGCGCGGCATAATCCCGGGAAGACCACGGCCGATATGGCTTCAAACCCGTATCAATGTCCATAAGATACGGCTAATATATGCGTGCAACTCCGCAGAGTCAATAATAAAAAACAATGATCAATTTGGTTTCTTTAGTTTCTTTGGTTAAAAAAATATCCATAACCATAAAAACTACGTTGGTCATTCTTTTCTATAGGGATAAGACTTGTGGGGCTTGAACGCCGGCGAGATGACCCAGTGGTGCTTCGCACACATGAGGATCGTGGCCCGGTGGATGGTATATTCTCCGAAGGTATCGTTGATGCGGTCCATGGCCCCCCACAGGCGCTGCGCCCTGTCGAACCCGTCGATGAGCGGCGCCGCGGGCGAGACAGGCCTCAGGTTATAGACGGTGACACCGAGGAGCCTGACGGCATCTTTGAGCCTCACGGAATCCATGAGCCCTGCCGCGGCATCGTAGATCACCCTGCCGTCCTGTGTGAAAAACCTTATGGTGACACGTTTCGCGCAGGTGGTGAAATCGGGGTACCTCCAGATCAGGCAGATGCCCTTCGCGGTCATTTTCTCACGCCGCAACCTCGCCGCCACCATCTCGGCAAGCTCAAGGATCCTCGCCGTGATCATCGCCTTATCGCCGATGTTCTTCTCATATGTCATGCTGTGGCCGATGGAACGGGGGGCGCCGCCGCCGCCGGCTGGAAAAGGTTCGAGGCCCCGTGAGATAAGGGACAGGTAATCACCCCATATACCGAACCTCCTTCGCAGAACACTAACCGGGTACCTGGAAAGTCCGCCGCAGGTCGTGATGCCGAGGACATTGAGGGCCAGCTTCATCTTCCTGCCGATACCTGGGATGTCCTCCACGGGAAGGTCCTCGAGAAATCCAGGAACATCCTTTTTTTTCACAGCCACAAGGCCGTCGGGCTTGCCGCTCTCGCCGGCCATCTTCGCGATGAGCCTTGTCGTTCCCACCCCCACGGAACAGGTGATGGAAAAACGCCGGGCGATCTCTTTCTTGATCTCGCGGGCTACGGCGACGGGAGACGGAAAAAGGTCGAGACAACGGGTGATGTCCATGTAAAATTCGTCGATGGAATGGATCACCACATCCGGGGTATACCTGAGAAGGATCTCGTGAACGCGGGCGCAGGTGTCAACGTATTTGCTGTTCCTCCCCTCCACGATGACAAGGGACGGGAGAATGGCAAGGGCCTCTCCTTTTGTCATACCTGTTCTTATCCCGAAACGCTTTGCTTCGTATGAAGAGGCGACGATGACGGTCCTCTTGCCGCTGCCCGCTACCGCTATGGGCTTGCCTTTCAGATGTGGTCTCGATGCCTGCTCCACAGAGGCGAAGTAGGCATCCATGTCAATGTAGAGAACGGTCTTATCCATCGGTCTCCACTGCCTCGAGGAACCACATGAGCCGCCCCTGCCGGTATGAAAGCTCGTAGAGGTCACTCCCGTCGGTAACGACGAAACGGTGGACCATGTCTTTTCCGTCCCTCTCGCACCACCGGTACGTGACCTTCTGCACCGGCAATTTCCGTCCCTTCCACTTGAACCACCTGGGTTCGACCTTGTCCCCCTCTTCCCGGAACACGGCCCCCACCCTTATTCTTTCCCCTACCTTTGTCACCATGCCTTATTATACCAAACTTATGTTTGGTGTCAAGGATGAAAAGATCTTGTTCCAATTCCAGATCAAAAATGATGCCGGGAACAGGAAAGAAACGGACGAAGGGATCTGAGGGGAAAGACGGTTATTCGAACTTAACGGCGGATGGTTCCTTTTTGCACTGAAAAAAAAGGCTTGCGGTAAACAGCACGAAGGCGATCAGCAGAAGAAGCAAGGCACGGTAATGGTCATGAAAGAACACCGGGTCGAGGGGCCATATCTTTTCCAGATGACCCTTTTTCACGGTATGGATGAATACGATAAAGAACCCCGTCGCCCAGAAACGCATGAATCGCGATATCTCGTTGCGGGTGATCCTCTGTGTCGAAAATCCGCTGACAACCTCCTTCATGCTCCTGATGGAATAGGCATCGGGAAATATCTGGGGGACATCAAGGCTGTAGCGCAGAAATGCGCTGTTATGGAGCGACGCGAGGGTGCTCTCCTCTTTTCTGATCGTCGGCCCGTAGGACCAGTAAAAAAGAAAGGGATAAATGAGCAGGAGATAGACGTTCCCGCTAAGGAGACAGAAACTGGAGTCTATCAGGTAATTGGCCATATAATAGGGGTGGCGGACAACACTGTAAGTCCCGGCCTGGCACAGGACCACGTTGCGGATAAGCACGCCTTTTGTCACGTAATGGAAGAAACAGCCGAAGATCATGAGCAGACCGGACAGGACAAGCCTGACCCAGTCAAGGTCGTAAAGCACCGCGGATATGAGGCACACAACTATAATTATATCGCGAAGGTTGCTACGATTTAGCAAGGGACGGTTGTTCCTGTCATATCCGTTCTTCGCCCCGTTTTTTTCCCCGTTCATCTCTTCCTTTAGGCCGTTGTCGGGATATTTGTTTACGTCTGCGCTTTTCCCCATATTGCTTTTTCTGCTTGCGAATGATATCTTTTTACTGTTCACTAACCTATAACACGGGCATGGAAATATTACAAGAAATAATAACTTAGGCGGTTTTCTATGAAAAATTTCACCATCCTCGTCACCGACCACATCGCTGAAGAAGGCCTCAGGATACTTGCGGCCGACAGCGATATTGAATTCGACGTGAAAGCAGGTATAAAAAACGACGAACTGAAAACGATCATAGGCAATTATGACGCCATCATCACCCGCAGCGGTACAACAATAACAGCGGATCTCATCGAAAACCCGGGCCGGCTCAAGATCATCGGGCGGGCCGGGGTCGGCGTCGACAACATTGACATCGAAACGGCGAGCAAGAAGGGCCTCATTGTCCTCAACGCACCTACGGGCAACACCCTGGCCGCGACAGAACTCACCCTGGGTATCATGCTCGCCGCTGCACGCAAGATACCCCTTGCCAACGACTCTCTCAAAAAAGGTAAATGGGACAGGAAAAAGTTCCTTGGCATCGAACTCTACAATAAGACCCTGGGCATTATAGGGCTCGGCCGCATCGGGAGCAACGTGGCCATCCGCGCGAAGAGCTTCGGGATGAAGGTCATTGCCTACGACCCTTATATAAAGAAAAGCAAGGCCGATTCACTGGGGGTCACCCTGTATGACAGTCTCGACGAACTCCTCGGGGAAGTGGATGTCGTCACCTTCCACACACCGCTGACCAGTAAGACGAAGAACATGATAACGTCTGAAAAGATCTCCCTGATGAAGGACAATGTTATATTCGTCAACTGCGCCCGGGGCGGCATCGTCAACGAGGATGACCTGTACGAGGCATTGCGTTCCGGCAAGGTCTTTGCGGCCGGCGTCGACGTTTTCGTGGAAGAGCCGCCTGAGAGCAACAGGCTCCTGGAGCTTGAAAACGCCTTTGCGACACCGCATATCGGAGCAAATACGATGGAAGGTCAGGAGGCCGTATCCGTCATCATAGCCGAACAGGTCCTCAATGCACTCCACGGACGGCCATACCAGCATGCCGTCAACATCCCTTTTATGAAATCCCAGCTGCCCGAACACCTCCAGCTTTACTTCAATCTTGCCGAAAAAATGGGAAAGCTTGCGGCACAGACCACCCGTGGAAGACCCGAGAAGATCGCCATCGTCATGGTGGGGAAGAACTTCGAAGAAGACCTGTGCGAACGCAAGTTTGATGTACCATTCAGCTATCAGCCCTTTACCATCGCCGGAATAAAAGGCTTTCTCGAGGTCAGTCTCAAGGAGTCCGTCACCCACATCAATGCGCCCTATTTCGCAAAAGACCGGAACATTATCGTAGAAGAGGCCAAGACTGACCAGTTCGACAAGTTCAATGACCTCATCATCTTCACACTTAAAACCGACATTGAGGAGATCAGCATTGCCGGCACCGTCTTTCCCGACAAATTCGGAAGAATAGTCCTGCTCGACAGATTCCATCTTGACGTCATCCCAGAAGGGACATTCCTTCACTTCAGGATATTCGACCGGCCGGGGATCATCGGCAAGGTCGGGACCATCCTCGGCAACCACGGTATCAATATAGCCGGCTTCAGCGTCTCCCGCCAGGTCAGTGGAGAGGAGGTCGCTTTCGTCTCCGTGGACGACCCCATAGGTGAAAAGGTCCTCCGGGAGATCCTGGCCATTGACGGTATGATCGAGGCGAAAGAGATCTCCCTGTAAAAAAACAGTTTCAAAGTTTCAACGTTTATGAATCGTTTCAAGGCGAATGTATTTTTCTTCTCCTGGGATAAACATTGAAACTGTTCAAACGGTTGGAACTATTTTTTTACCTTTGTCCAGCACTTCCCTTATCTTCCCGCCCAGTGTTACAAGGGTGTACGGCTTTTGTATAGCACTGAGACCCTCTTCCTCGATGAACTGCGTATGCATACCGTCAAGGCTGTAGCCTGTAACAAAAAGAACGGGGATATCGTCCCTGATCTTTTTCATTCCGCGATAGGCCTCCAGACCATTGATGCCCGGCATGGCTATGTCGAGGAAGACCATGTCTATCTCACCGGGTCTTTCTTTAAAAAGAGCAAGCGCGCTCTCGCCATCCGATGTCGCCAAAACCTGGTATCCAAGGTTTTTCAGTATGCTTGCCGCTATTTCTCTAAGCGCGTCCTCATCCTCTGCGATAAGGATCGTTTCATTTCCTCCTTCGATCCCCTTTTTAGCCAGTCTCTCGGCCTTAACCTGTTCCACGGCCGCCGGCAGGTATACTTTAAAAACAGCTCCTTCCCCGGCCTCACTTTCAAAATCGATGAAACCTCCATGCTGTTTTACTATCCCGTAAACAACAGGAAGGCCGAGCCCTTTTTTTTCTCCAGACTCGTCGGTCGTGTAGAAGGGCTCGAAGATCTTGTCTCTCAGGCCGGTACCGATACCCCTTCCCGTATCCGTGACGGATATTACAGCATACATGCCAGGGTTTACATCAGTGTAAAACCTGCTCGCCAGATCTCCCACTTCCTCGGTACCCACACGTATGGTCAAAGTGCCCCTGTCTTCCATGGCATCCCTGGCATTCATTACGAGATTCAGCAGGACCTGGTTCATCTGTGCCGCATCGACCTTTGCAAAGACAGGTGTTGCCGTATAGGAAACCACCGTACTGATCCTTTCGCTGACAACCCTTGCGATGACCTTTTCAAAATCCCTCACGATCCTGTTCATATCAACGGTCCTCATGTCAACGGGCTGCCTGCTTCCGGAAGCGAGAAGCCGGTCCACCATGTCCGCCGCCCTGAAGACCTCGTCTTCGATCGATGAAAGATGCCCTGGCACATCCCCGGCACAGTCAGCGGACATTCTGGCAAGCTGTGCGTTGCCGATGATAATATTGAGGATATTGTTGAAATTATGGGCTATATCGCCTATCAGTTCCCTTACGGCATCCATTTTCTGAAAGGCACGGACCTGCTGTTCCAGCCGCTTCACATTGGTCAGATCGCGCATGATAGCCTGATACACGACCGCGTTGCCCACCTCGTCATATACGGCGTTCGCTGTCACCGAAACGATGACATCACCACCGTTCCTGTGTTTTAGCGAGAGCTCATCGAGCCTCGCCGAGCCCGATCTCTCTATTTCCCTGCTGAAACGATCCCTGTCTTCGGGATTGCGGTAAAGATCACGGGTGAGATTGATCTTCAGCATCTCCTCCTTCGAGGGATAGCCGAAAAGTTCAACACCGGCCTTGTTGATATCAAGGAGTTCCCCTGCCGGGGTACTTAAAAAAACAACATCCTTTGTTTCTTCAAAAAGCCTGCGATACTTTTCCTCGGATTTTCTGAGTGTCTCAACCGCTCTTTTCTGCTCTGTCACGTCCCTGAACAGGGCGATCATGCGCCATTTGCTTCCAGCCTCTTCTGAAAGCAGAGAAAGCTCTATGTCCGCCTCGCTTCTGTCCTTCCTCACGACGGTCAATTCCAGGGCCTTTCCGGACACTGCAGCCTCGCCTGACCTCAAGGCAACGGGCATTGCTTCGGCTATACCGAGCTGCAGTTTTTGTTCGTCATGATAATGCAGGGGCTTCAGGAAACTGTGGATCTCCATTCCCTGCGTTTCTCTTTCGCCATATCCCATTATTCTCGCGGCGGCCGGGTTCGAGTAAATGATCTTTCCCTGGTTGTCCAAATGCAGGAGTGCTTCGTGGCTCGCATAGCTGAAGGCCCTGAACCTGCCTTCGCTCTCCCTGGCCTCCTTCGACGGGGCTTCAGGATGCTTTTTCTCCCGCCACACCGTATAAAGAGCAGTCTTTCCCCCATGAAAGGGGACGTTCACCGCAGAGACCTCAAAGACCGTCTCCGCCCCGTCCATGGTCTGCACCGTCCACATGAACCTTCCTGCCCCGTCAGCAAGGACCATCTTCAGCATCTTCCTTGCCCTCTCCTGGGAATCAACTCCGTTTGCCTGTTTCACCGGGGCCATTTCAGAGAGCGCCCTGCCTATGATACGGGCCCTGTCACTACATTTGAGCACTTCAAGGGCCTTGTCGTTACAATCAACACAACGTCCCTTTTCGAAGATAAGCACGGCATCCGCCGATCTCTCAAAGAGCGCCTTGAAAAGCTCCTCACTTTCCTTCAGCGCCTTCTCGATCCTTTTCTGATGGCCGATATGGCGCACCATTCCGAAAAAACGGCCCCCGCTCTCAGGAAATGGACGATAAAGAATTCCAACTTCCACGTCGATCAGCGTCCCGTCTTTCCGCCTGTATCTTGTATCGTATCTGCCGGAATCTTTCTCGATCATTCTCTGGATATGGATTATGGTCTCCTCGAATGCCTTGGATGTATCGATATCATAAAGCGACATGCCGAGGATCTCCGCGCTGCTGTAACCGAGCAGACTGCACAGGGAAGGATCGGCGGCCAAAAAAGATCCGCGCGTGTCAGTGATAAAAAAACCGTCACAGAACGCCCCTACGAGGGCCTCGAACAGTTCTGAGTCCAATCTCGCTTCGGCTGCCGCCTGGTCGAAACTGCCGACAGTCCGCCCCTTTTCCGCCATGCACTGCCTCGCTTTACAGACCTCATCCCCCGACCGGTCCGTATATAGCCAATTATAGCACCTCATCCCGTTTTGTAAACGCAGGGAAACATATTTCAAACCTCATTATTTTCTGATATGCTTTATTCATGCCAAAAAGCAACAAGCCGAAAAAAGAACCGAAAAAACGCAAGAACATCATCCTCGAGATCAAGGACAAGAACAAGAATAGTGAGAAGAAAACGAAAAACTTCACGTTCCTCTATTTCATCGTGGCGATCATAGCCATCTTCATGATCCACAGCTATCTTTCATTCCGGACAGAGATCAAGACCATCCCTTACAGTGAGTTCAAAACACTTGTTTCACAGAACAAGATCAGCGACCTCACCATCGACAATGAAAAGATCCAGGGAACGATGGCCCAGGACGATGGCAAAAAAGTCAAGTTCATGGCGAGCAGGGTTGAAGACCCGGACCTCGTAAAGGACCTCCAGAAAGGAAATGTTCGCTTCTCCGGCTCCTTTGAGAACAAGATCGTCAGGGTCATCATCGAATGGATCCTGCCTTTCGCGGTCATAATCCTGATCTGGAACCTGCTCATGCGAAAGATGGGCGGTGCTCCGTCGAGCGTTCTTAATTTCGGGAAAAGCAGGGGCAAGATCTATGGAGAGGACGAGATCAAGATCACCTTTGATGACGTGGCCGGTGTTGACGAAGCCAAGGAAGAACTGCAGGAAATAATCGAATACCTGCGTTTCCCGCAGAAATTCCTTGATCTCGGAGGAAAGATCCCCAAAGGCATCCTCCTGGTGGGCCCTCCGGGTACGGGGAAAACACTTCTCGCCAAGGCCGTTGCGGGCGAGGCAAAGGTGCCCTTTTTCAGCATGAGCGGGTCTGATTTCGTGGAGATGTTCGTCGGAGTCGGTGCGTCCCGTGTCCGCGACCTTTTCTCACAGGCCCAGCAAAAAGCCCCGTGCATCATATTCATCGATGAGCTCGATGCACTCGGCAAGGCACGGGGAATGAACCCGCTGTCATCTCACGACGAACGGGAGCAGACCCTGAACCAGCTGCTGGCCGAAATGGACGGGTTTGACACCAAGACCGGCGTCATTATTGTCGGCGCCACCAATAGGCCTGAAATCCTCGACTCAGCGCTGCTCAGACCGGGCAGATTCGACAGGCACGTTCTCGTCGACAGGCCGGACATCAAGGGGCGCGAGGAGATCCTCAAGGTCCATATACGGGAGGTAAAACTGGCCAGGAACATCGACCTTGCCGTCATCGCAGCCAGGACTCCCGGGTTTGTCGGTGCGGACCTCGCCAATCTTATCAACGAAGCTGCTCTTCTCGCCGCACGAAAGGGAAAAAGTTCCGTCACAATGGAGGAATTTGAAGAAGCCATCGACCGCGTCGTCGCCGGGCTTGAGAAAAAAAAGAGGGTGATGAGCAGAAAGGAAAAAGAGATCGTTGCATACCACGAAACCGGCCATGCCCTCATGGCGGAATTTCTGGAAACGACGGATCCCGTCCACAAGATCTCGATCATACCGAGGGGCATCGCGGCCCTTGGCTATACAATGCAGCTCCCCACAGAGGACCGCTATCTCATGACTAAAAATGAGCTCATTGACCGCATGTGCGTCCTTCTTGGCGGAAGAGTCGCCGAGGAGGTCATCTTCAAAGAGATATCGACAGGCGCGCAGAACGACCTGGCACGCGCAACGGACATCGCCAGATCGATGGTGAAGGAATACGGCATGAGCGAAAAACTGGGTCACATGACCTTCGAACACAACAGGAAGCCCCTTTTCCTCGACATCACACCAGGTTTCGGAACATCGAAAGATTACAGCGAGGAAACGGCCCGGGAGATAGATAATGAAGTGCGGGATATCATTGAACATTGTTATGTTAAAGTGAAAAGCACTCTAACGGAAAAAAGCGGCCTTCTTGAGCTGGTCGCCAGGACGCTCCTCGAAAAGGAATCCATTGACGGCGACGAACTGAGGACGATCCTAAAGGAGCATGCAGATGGGGATCACAACAACGAATCTGGAGAAAAAACAGATAGACCTGATTAAAGAATCGATCTGCGTCTATGAAAAGGTTAAATATTGCAAATCCCTCTTCCGAGATGAACAGCTCTACTTTTCCACAATAGAGGATTTTGTCGACGACCGCGGCAAGAGCTGCCTTTTCAGGCTCAAAGAGATGTGCCACGATCTTTTCCGCAATTCCAGCGAGGCAAATTACAAGGAAAAACTCTACGACATCACCGTGGGTTATACCTTTCATGAGGCGATGAAGCTCAGGGAAAACCTGTATCAGCTCGAATATTACCGTCCTCAGTGCGACATGACGATCCAAAGCCTGAGTGAACAGGAAAAAAAGATAGTAAACGAGATCGGGGTACTGGTAAAAAAAGCAAAGACCCGCTTAAAGGAAGGCTTTAAGGAGATCACAGTCCTGAACGACGAGCTTATCAGGCAGCTCAAAGACATTATTTTCCTGTACAGGGGAAACTATCTCCTTCCCCGCTTTCTATATGAGCATGAAAAACAGCTTACCAGGATATACGGGCGCAAAGGGTTCGAAGATCTTCTGCAAACGATGTACGCGGACGGAAGGTCCCTTCTCATCTTCAGAACCGCCAGCAGCTATCTGGAAAGCGACTATTACGAGACCGCACGGTCCCTTTTCAAACGCATAACGAGAACAGACAGCAAGAACAAGGCGGCGCTCTTTCTCTATCTCTACGCATCAGCATATTATTTTTATTTCAAGAGCATGTTCACGAGGGCGCTCATGCTTGCTGAAAAGGCGCATGAAATGAAGATTGACGACACGATCAAGGGCGGCTACGATCAATCCCTGACCAAACTGATCGCCGATCTGTCCAGAGAGATAAAGAAAAAAAAGAAATAGGCAGGAGGAAACCGTGCCCATATATGAGTATACCTGCAAAAAATGCGGCAGCGAATTCGAGGTCATCGTCTTTGGCGATGACAAACCGCGCTGCCCCGCCTGCGGAGCCAAAAACCCTAAAAAGAACATGTCATCTTTCGGGTTCTCCACCGGTCATAAGTTCAAGTCCTCCGGCGGATCGGGGTCTTCCTGCTCCGGTTGTTCCTCACCCAATTGTTCGAGTTGTTCATGATCTGTTTCTGTCTGCAAAAGATCTTCTCAGCGAAGCCAGCCGCGATCACTGCCGCCCTGTAAATGGACCTCGCCGGAAACATACTGAAACTTATTAAAAAAGAAGGGCTCATCATTCCGGGCGATCGTGTCCTCCTTGGGTTCTCCGGCGGGATAGATTCTGCGACCTTGCTTTCCATCCTCCTCGAGGTACGGAAAGAGCTCCCCTTTGATCTGGCCATTGCCCATATCAACCATCTTCTCAGGAAGGAAGAATCGGACAGGGACGAAGAGTTCGCGAGACAGGCGGCCCTGCAACACGGCCTTCTCTTTTTCCTCAAGAGGGAGGATGCAAAGGAATACGCTTTATCAAAAGGTCTCTCCGTCCAGCACGCTGGGCGCGATATACGCTATTGTTTCTTCGACGAAACAGCGCAAAGGGAAGGATACACGAAAATAGCGGTCGCGCACAATCTCGACGACCAGGTCGAAACCTTCCTTATGCGTGTTATCAAGGGTACCGGCATCCGGGGCCTCTCATCGATACCGCTCGCACGCGGCAGGATCATCAGGCCGCTTCTTTATACATGCCGGTCGGATATTTCCGCTTATGCCGCATCAAGACCGGTTCTATTCGTCCAGGATTCTTCCAACGACAAGACTGTCTACGAGCGTAATTTCATTCGCCACCGTATCATCCCTCTCATGTCCGAACTGAATCCTGCCTTCAGGGGAAAAGTGATCTCCCTCCTCGCCGACCTGACCGAAATAAACCGGCTTTTTGATGACCGGAAACACTCTTTCCTTGGCAGGCATGCCAGGAAAGGCACAAATGAGACCACCGTGAAAATCGGAGCCCTTAAAGATATGGACAAGGAAACTCTTTTCCGGGTCCTCAGCGATGTGATCACATCATTCAGACCTCTTTTTATCCCCTTGCGGGAACATATCCGTCTCATTGAGAACATGATATCCTCGGACAGGCCGAACCTTCGGCTTTCCCTCCCCTCATCGCTTCTGGTAAGAAAGACCTATGACAGGCTTGTCTTCAGCACAAAACCCCTGCCTTTACCGATAGCACAGGCATTTCCGGTACATGAGGGCCGCAATCCTATAGCCCCCCTCGACGTCGAGATCATACTTATGTCCTCGGAAAAACGTCCGTCTTCATATCCCAAAAGCGCCTCAACAGCCTATTTCGATCTCGACAAGCTTGGGGCGCTTACGGTACGCACATTCCTCGACGGCGACAGGTTCCGCCCCCTCGGCATGAAGGAACCGCTGAAATTAAAGGATTTCTTCATTGCCCGCAAGGTCCCCATCGAACTCCGCAGAAAGATCCCCCTGCTCCTTTCCGGCGACTCCATCATCTGGGTTGCCGGCCACAGGATAGACGAACGATACAAGATAGATGAGAATACGAAGCGGGTGCTGAAAGTGACCTTAAGGACCCTTAAGGTGCCGGGGAACGAAAATAACCAGGGACAGCGGTAACGATCAATGATCAAATTCCAAACACCGGCAAAGAAATGACCCTGAATATTCAAAAAACAGCGGTATTGGCTTGTTGTTCTCTTTTTTTTGGTCATTGGTAATTGGTAAATTGGTCATTATCACTTTTTTGCTGATTCTGATCTGGTTATTTTTTCTGTCAACCCTTATCAATTTATGATTGACAGCTCCTTCTTTGATGGTGTAAAAGAGTATCCGCGCATCAATCTTCACTGGAGTTATATACAGGATCATAAGGAGCTTTGACATGCTATCGAAAAGAGCCGCCTCACTGAAACCTTCACCTACGCTGGCCATCTCTGCAAAAGAAAAAGCGCTCAAGGCGCAGGGCATCGACATCGCCGGCTTCGGAGCAGGAGAACCGGATTTCGACACCCCTGCCCATATCAAAGAGGCTGCCGTCAAGGCGATCAACGATAATTTCACCCGATATACACCCGTTGCAGGGATCGATCCGCTCAAGGACGCGATTATTGAAAAGTTCAAACGCGACAATGATCTCACTTACAAACGAGAAGAGATCCTGGTCTCCTGCGGCGGCAAGCACAGCCTTTATAATCTCTTTCAGGTGCTGTTCCAGGAAGGAGACGAGGTCATAGTCCCTGCACCGTTCTGGGTATCTTATCCGCCGATGATCGAACTCGCCGGTGCAAAACCAGTCATCATGCAGACCCGTGAGGAAGACGATTACCAGGTTACCGAGGAGATCCTCAAAAAACACCTGACACCGAAAACAAAGGCGGTCATTCTCAACTACCCCTCTAACCCTGTAGGTTCCGTCTTCTACCGTGAAAACCTCGAAGCTATAGGCCGGCTCGCAGTGGAACACGATTTCTTTATCGTTTCAGACGAGATATATGAAAAGCTCGTTTACGATGATTACAAGCACATAAGCATCGCATCAATGGACAACGTTTTCAGAGAGCGGACGATCATCTGCCACGGCGTATCAAAAACCTACGCCATGACAGGATGGAGGATCGGATACAGTGCGGGACCGGCAGGCATTATCAAGGCCATGGGGAACATCCAGAGCCAGAGCACCTCGAACCCGACCTCGATATCACAGATGGCCGCGCTGACAGCGCTCACGGGCAATCAGGATTTTATCTCCACAATGGTGGCAGAGTTCAAAAGGAGAAAGGATTTTCTCGTGAAAAGTTTAAGGGCCATCGACGGCGTGACCTGCTATGACCCGAAAGGCGCCTTTTACGTTTTTCCCAACTTTAGCAGTGTAATGGGCAAAAAACACAAGAACCGTGTCATCGATACATCGACCGTGCTCACCGAGCTCCTTCTCGATGAGTTCCATACCGCCGTCGTCCCAGGCGTGGAATTCGGGAAAGAGGGTTATCTCAGGCTTTCCTTTGCCACTTCAATGGATATCATCGAAAAGGGCATTGACAGGATCAAGAAGGCCGTTGCGGAACTGACATGATAAAAAGACCGTGAGGAGTGAGGCGTAAAGCGTAAGGTGTGATAAGAGACCGTCAAGCGTAAGGTGTGAAAGAGTTAAAGATGTTTTTTTTGGAACTTTGAACATGGAACATGGAACAGCTTCTTCTTACGACTCACGCCTTACGGTCCGGGTCTTTGCCCTGTTTCTGCATACCTGAAATAATCTTCAATTATCTCAAGATGATCGAAGGCTACAACATCAGGCAGGGAGTCCTGCGTATAAACGGCCGCCCTTCTTGCATCGTCCCTGCCTTTGAGGGTCCCCCTGCCCTCTCCTATGAAAACAACCGTTGCCGTATGAAACCTGGGATCACGGTCCGGTCTCGAATATACGTGGAATTGCTCGATGAGCCGCACATCCAGCGAAGTTTCCTCTTTTGCCTCCCTGACGGCCGCGTGTTCGACTGACTCGCCCACATCGACGAACCCCCCGGGGAGCGCCCAGCCTTCAGGCGGGTTCTTTCGCTCAATGAGAACGATCCCGCCGGAGTGAAGAATTATCACATCCACGGTAAGGAGAGGGGTTTTCAGTGTATGCTCCATCGCTGTTATTAACTTTACCTGTCCCGATAAATATTTACAATCAAAAGCTGTTGTGGTAATCATCAAACATACGTGGAATTTGATCTCATCATAGACAGCCATTCCCATTGGGGGCCCTCCGTCTCGATGGGCATCGATGTCACCACTGCCGAGCTCAAACGGCAGCAAAAGGAGTCCGGCGTCGATCACGTGATCATCATACCCTTCCCTTCCACCGCAATAGCGAACAATTCCATCAATATAAGGCTCCTCGACGAAACAAGGAAGGTAAACACCTTCTCTCCGTACCACTACATCAGGGAAAACTACGATACCGACGGTTTCGATCCCATCCCCGACAGCTATTTCGGGGGGAAATGGCACTGGATGAGGGGCGTTCAGGATTCATCCTCCAATTACCGCGTTCTGGAAGACGAAAACCTGCCCGGCCTCACAGAAAAGATCCGGAACACCGGCAAACCGGTCATATTCGAAGAAGAGCTGGAATTCACGAAACGTTTTGTTGATATGTTCCCGGGGATCACCCTTATCATCCCGCACCTCGGCCTTCTCGGAGGCTTCCCGCTGGACTTTCTGCGCGCCTTTAAAAACAAGGACAACGTCTATTTCGATACGGCACTGGGCTCGCAGGACATGATCTCCGAATTTGTCCGGGCAATAGGCCCGCAGAGGGTCATTTTCGGTTCCGACGTTCCCTTTGGCACTATGCGCGGAGAACTTTCAAAGGTTGCCGGCCTGTCTCTCGGTGCTTCCGATAAAGAACTGATCCTCTCAGGAAATATCATAAGACTTGCGCATCCGTGCGTTCAAATAAAACATCAATAAAATTGATGATGCTTTGTGATAAATCTCTCAATAAATAAATTGACAACATCTTAGTCAATACCATAATATTTTTATTGAAGCATCTATTGGGGATTCAATCATTAAAGGTCGCAATTATCAACACAATTTCAGAAGGGGGTAACAATGAAACTTTATGAAATGCTCGTGGACAGCAATAACATCAGACGGCGTGATTTCCTGAAATTGACCTCAGCAGTCGGCGGGGCAATGCTCCTGGGGGGTGCGGGGAAGGTCTTCGCCCAGTCGAAGAAGAGGATCTCCATCGCGACAGGAGGCATGGGGGGTGTCTATTTCGTCATCGGCGGCGGTATTGCCAGCATGCTCACCAAATATGCCGGCGTCGAGGCGGCAGCCGAGGTGACGGCCGCTTCCGTTGATAACTGCAAGCTGATCGGCGCTAAAAAATCCGATCTTGCACTTATCATGGCTGACACCGGTTTTGACGCATACAAAGGCACAGGCATCTTCAAAGGACGCCCGGTCCCTATTCGGATCCTCACCGTTCTCTATCCAAACCTTACGCACCTTGTCACCCTTGAGGGCAAAGGCATAACGAAAGTCTCCGATCTTAAAGGGAAAAGGGTATCGACGGGAGCTCCCGGCAGCGGGACAGAGGTCATCGCCCTGCGCGTTCTTGAGGCAGCAGGCCTGAACCATGAAAAGGATATCAAAAAGGATAGGCTCGGCGCATCGGAATCTGCCGGTGCACTAAAAGACGGGAAGATCGACGCCTACGTCTGGTCAGGCGGGGTCCCCACTGCTTCAGTCCTCGATCTTGCTGCTTCTCCAGGCGTAAAAATGACCCTTCTTGGACACGATGACCTCATTCCGAAAATGACCGAAAAATACGGGCCGATCTATTACAAATCCGTTATACCGAAAAAAGTCTACACAGGCATGACCCAGGATACGCCCGTATCTACGGTGGCCAATGTCCTTATCTGTCACAAGGACATGGACAACCAGCTCGCATACAACGCACTGAAATCGATCTTCGAACATCTGAAAGAGCTATCCGCCATCCACAAGGAAGCGCTCCATATCACTCTTAAGGACGGGGCATCCTCAAAAGCCATACCTTATCACACAGGCGCACAGAAATTTTTCAAGGAAAAAGGGTTTAACGTACCGGTTTAACACGGTTTTACAGGCATGGGAGAAGCATCTCCCATGCCTGTGTCAATGTGCGTTCCCGACCACGGAAATGCACAAACGGACCATTTGCGGATAATTTCTGCATTTAACTAAAAAGCTTATTAAACAAGCAACAGGGTCTTCAAGAACGATCCCGTAAAATACTTTCGGAGGCGCCAATGGAAGACAATAACATACAGCAGACCACTGCAGATGCTGAACTCACTGAAGAGCAGAAAAAAAAGATAGAAGAGCTCATTGAACAGGAGGAGGGGGTCACCCGAAAAGTAACCGGCTTCTGGGATGCGATCATCACCTGCCTTGCCATCATCATGTCGCTTTTTGCCATATACACGACGATCTTTCCCGTCACCACCCAGATAGTCAGGGGTGTACATGTTGCCTTGCTTCTTGCCCTCTCTTTTCTATATTACCCGCTGTCTAAAAGGTTCAAAGGGAAGATCACAATCCTGGACATATTTTTGTCCCTTCTTGGCCTTGCGTGCATTGGATACATGCTTTTCGATTTCGAAGACTTCATATACAGGGCCGTCACTCCCGAAAGATGGGACATGATCTTCGGGGTCATCTTTATCCTTCTTATCCTCGAAGCGACAAGGAGATCTTCGGGCTGGATCATGCCTGTCACATGCATCGTCTTTCTGGTATATGCCTATGTCGGGCCCTGGCTCCCCGCGCCATGGACACACAGGGGATATGACGTGGAGCGCATCATAGGACATATGTATATGACGCTGGAGGGGATCTTCGGCGTACCGATCGATGTTTCATCGACTATCATCATAATGTTCTGCATCTTCGGCGCCTTTCTCGCTGTTTCAGGTGCGGGAAAGTTCTTCGTTGACTTCGCCTTTTCGGCCATGGGAAGGAAACCTACCGCGGCTGGACGATCCGTCATTGCCACGTCATATCTTTTGGCTATGGCATCCGGTTCAGGCGTAGCCAATACTGTCGCCATCGGTTCCGTTGCATACCCCATGCTGCAAAAAGCCGGGTACGACAAGAGCAACGCCGGGGGTTTTCTCGCGGCAGGAGGAATGGGGGCCATCACAACTCCTCCTGTCATGGGCGCAGCGGCATTCCTCATCGCAGAGTTCCTGAGGATCAGCTACGTTGACGTCATCCTCCTGGCCATTATACCGGCAGCGCTATATTATTGGGGACTGCTCATCATGGTAGAGCTCGATGCCAAGAAGTTCGGCTTGAAGGCAGTGCAGATAGACAAAAGATACACGCTATGGCAACTGACAAAAATGTACGGTTTTCATTTCTTTTCCCTCATTGCCATTGTCGGCTTCCTTGTTAAAGGTTATACGCCCCAGGTCGCAGTCCTTGCCGCGATCATCACATGCTTTCTTGCATGCTTTATCCGAAAAGACACGAGGTTTACGCTTAAAAAGCTCATAACCGCCCTGAGGGAAGGATCGGTAACCGTCCTCAACGTTGCGGCCATATGCGCGGCGGCAGGCATAATCGTAGGCATCGTGAGTCTCACCGGCCTGGGCCTGAAGCTCTCCACGATCATCATCGGCTACGCAGGCGGGAACCTTGTCGTCACCGCCGTCTTCGCGGCAATCCTGCTGTGGGTCATCGGCCTTGCCGTCCCGATCACGGCGACCTACATCATCGCGGCCGTTATTGTGGCCCCCGCCTTTACCCAACTCGGGGTACCGGAATATGCAGCCCATATGTTCATATTCTATTACGCCCTTCTCTCCGAGGTGTCACCGCCGACTGCCCTTTCACCGTTCGCAGCCGCCGCGATAACAGGAGGAGATCCGTACAAAACAACGTTTATGGCCTGGAAATACGCCCTCCCCGCCTTTCTGCTGCCTTTCGTCTTTACCATCCTTCCTGCGGGAAGGGCCATCCTCCTTCACTTTGAGGGGATCGGTTACGCAACCGGCATCTGGACGATCATTGCGTCCTTCCTCGGCATCGGGATGCTCGCATCGGGATGCGCCGGATGGTTCCTGAAGAGATCCAACATACTGGAACGCTTTATCATTGTGATAGGCGCGCTTGCATTTGTCTATCCCCACAGGCTCGGTGATGTTGCAGGATTTATCTGCCTTGCCCTTGTCATCATCATGCAGAAATTGCGCAAAGACAAATCGCCGGCTCCTCAGGCCGCCACATAGTAACAGCAGGCTTTTCTTGTTTAGTTAGATTGCTTTCAAGGGGAAATTAAAAAGGCCAGCTTTTCAGCTGGCCTTTTTAATTCAGATTTTTTCCTTTACGCGGTCTTTTCCATGGCAATGATCGCGGCGCCGAGAGAACCGACTATCTGCGGCTCAACATGGATCTTAAGCTGTGTTCCAAGGGCCGTTTCAAGGGCCTTGACCACTCCGATGTTCTTAGCTACACCGCCCGCCATGATGACATCGTTCTGGATGCCGCCAAGCCGGTTTATAAGCCCCATTGTCCTGTCGGCGATCGCCTTGTGGATACCATACAGGATGTCCTCAAGTTCTTCGCCTTCGCTGACGAGGGATATCACTTCCGACTCCGCAAAAACCGTACAAATACTACTTATGGTAAGTTCCTTTTTGTGTTTCAGAGAAATATCACCGATCCTGTCGAGTTCGACGTTGAGTGCCTTGGCCATTACCTCAATGAACCTTCCGGTCCCGGCCGCACATTTATCGTTCATCTCGAATTCCACAACGCGGCCTTTTTCATCTATTCTGATAACTTTTGTATCCTGGCCGCCGATATCGATGATCGTTCTAGCCTGCGGAAAAAGATGGTTTACACCTTTCGCTATGCAGGTTATCTCAGTTACCGCCTGCTTCGCAAAGGCTGCTCTTTTCCTGCCGCAGCCTGTCGCGACGATATAGGAGACATCGGAAGGACTCTTGCCCGGATAGGCAAGTACTTTCTCGAGTGCCATTTCCGCTGTCTTTTTAGAATCCGCACCTGTTTGAAGGATCGTATATCCCAAAATCCCTTTGTCCTTGTCAAGAAGCAGCGCTTCTGTCGTGATGGAACCAATGTCTATGCCGGCAACTAACATAAGCTTCTCTCCCCTTTTTTTTATTCAACAATCATTTGATCGTCACAAAAACTACTCGATAGTGGCAATAACCGTATCCGCT
This sequence comes from Deltaproteobacteria bacterium, assembly GCA_022711595.1. Taxonomy (GTDB): domain Bacteria; phylum Desulfobacterota; class Syntrophorhabdia; order Syntrophorhabdales; family Syntrophorhabdaceae; genus Delta-02. The sequence goes on along the minus strand of JAKLET010000027.1, from coordinate 8,210 downwards.
TCCACTTCCTGACCGGCCTCAACAAACACCTCTTTTATAGTGCCTGCCGCAGGCGAGGAGATGGGCATTTCCATCTTCATTGCCTCGAGGATCGCGATCTGGTCATCTTCGCCGACCTTATCGCCGACCTTTACGTCAACTTTCACTATTTTTCCAACCATTGGGCATGTTACTTCTGTGGCCATACAATTTCCTCCTTCAAGATTGACTGTCTATTACTTCCTGTAACCCAGGGCAAACTGGGCAATGATCATCTTCTGGACGTTGGATGTTCCTTCAACGATCTGGTAAGACTTTGCGTCCCTCAGGTACCTCTCGACAGGGTACTCGGAAGAGAACCCGTAGGAGCCGAAGATCTTGACTGCTTCAGATGCGCAGAAGTTTGCCGATTCGGCACAATAGTATTTTGCCATGGAGGTCTCGAGGGTGTTGTTCATACCCTGGTCTTTCTGCCACGCAGCCTTGAGAAGCAGGAGTTTCGCAGCTTCGTGTTCAACTGACATCCTTCCGATCTGTTCCTGGACCATCTGGAACTGGCCGATGGGCTGTCCGAACTGCTCTCTTTCGTTGGCATATTTACACGCCTCTTCGATACAACTCTGGGCTACTCCAACAGCTCTCGCTGCCGAACTCAGACGGGTGAAATTGAGCATCGTCATACAGATGGCAAAACCCTGGCCGAGTTTTCCAAGAAGGGCGCTTTTCGGTATCTTTGCCTCTTCGAAAAAGATCTCTCCCGTCGGGGCACAGTGGAGGCCGAGTTTCGTGGTGATCGCCCTCTGGACAACGCCCGGGGTGTTAAAATCGATGAAGAAGGCCGACATGCCTTTATGCTTTGCCGCTTTGTCCGTCATGGCATAGACAACACCGCATCCGCAATAAGGGACACCTGAGATCCATGTCTTGGTTCCGTTGAGCACATAGCCATCGTCGACTTCGACCGCGGTTGTCTTCATGCTGGCAACATCGGAACCTGAGTTCGGTTCGGTAATGGCAAAGCACCCGCCGCTCGCTCCGGAGATGAGACCGGGAAGGAACTGCTCTTTCAGCTCTTCGCTGCCGAACTTGAGAAGGACGTTCTGCGGGCCGTTCATCTGAAGGTTGAAGGGGAGACCCCATGACGGGCTGACTCTTGCAACTTCCATCGCCATGAGGGTCGCTGCCATATTGCCTTCTTCCAGTCCCAGTCCGCCGAACTTCTCCGGGGCCAGACATGCGAACATACCCTGATCTCCCATCTTCTTTAAGAGTTCGGGGCGGTATTTATGCTCTTTCTCATCTTCTTCCATCGTGGGTTTGACATTTTTTACTGCAAAATCATAAGCCATTTTACGCATTGATTCTAATTCATCGGAAATCTTGAAATCCATATTTTACTCTCCTTTCATTACGATATTATGATGCAATATTGTGAAACAATTAACAAACCTATCTTAGCAAAAGGGCTTTTCGCCTGTCAAGCTAATTTTGTGAAAAACAGCGAGCGTTTACCAATGATTTATAGTGGTTAACGACATACACATTGACTATTCCGTAACGCTCCGTTATTACAAGAATGATAGCATCAATCCTTGCACCGGGCATAACGCTTTTATATAATGAACGCGGTGATCATATGCGGGAGATGATCAATGATTTTTAAAGGTACAGGGCATATAGCCGGGGATTTTCACGTGACAGGTTTCCCCTGGTCACCGTCATATCTGCTGGATTGTTCCACGCCTGTGCTGTTCGAGGCCGGGTTCTACTGCATGGGCCCTCTTTACGAAAAAGATATCAGGGCGGTCCTCGGGAACAGGCAGCCGCGTTTTCTGTTCCTTACCCATGTCCACTACGACCATTGCGGCGGCGCCGCTTATCTGAAAAAGGTCTTTCCCGGTATGAAGATCTGCGCATCAAAAAGGGCAAAAGAGATCCTTGCGCGCCCCAACGCCGTCAAACTGATGACCGACCTGAGCCGGGATGCCGTTTCACTCATTGCGTCCACACCCGGGGTCGATGAAAGCTCCCTCTTATATTCCCCCTTCGAGGCCTTCGACATTGACATCGCCTTCGACAGCGAAGAGGTTTTCACGATCGACTCTTCCCTCTCTATACAAGTAATGGTAACACCGGGCCACACAAGAGACATGCTCAGTTATTACATTCCCTCGCACAGGATCCTTGTCGCCACCGAATCCGCAGGGTGCCGGGGTCAAACAGGACAGATCGTGAGTGAGTTCCTCGTCGATTTTGACGCATATATCGACTCCCTCAAACGCCTTGCCTTCCTCGATGTGGACATCTTCTGCCAGGGCCATCATTTTGTTTATACAGGCACAGATGTGAGGGATTTTTTCAATTCCTCCCTGGATGCGGCATACATCTTCAGAGACCGGGTCATGGAACTGCTCTCCATGGAAGGAAACTGTATCGAAACGGTGGTAAAGCGTATCAAGGAGGAAGAATATGATCCCAATCCGGGGCCGAAGCAACCTGAGGGGGCATATTTGCTCAACCTGAAGACACGTGTGGCCCATCTTGCAGGGATAAATAAGTGAAATGGCGCTTTATTTAAACCTTTGCGACGCCACCTCTGAACCTCCCTTCCCGGCATCCCTCCATGTGCTCCGTAACCCGCAAAACCATTGCCTTTAAACGACAAAAACAGTTGACACGTTACGTATAATAATAGTTAGATATATTGCCATGTGAATAATTTAATTTTTCAAATACCAAAATATATAGGAGGGGCTGTATGGAGATAAAGACAATCGGAGTTTTGGGTGCCGGCGTTATGGGCAACGGTATCGCACAGGTAGCCGCACAGTCAGGCTACAACGTCATTCTGAGGGACATTGAGGACAGATTTGTTGAAGGCGGCATCAAGAACATCGACAAATTCCTTGCCAAGACAGTGGAAAAAGGCAAAATGTCCGCCGATGACAAGAACGCGATAATGGGCAGGATCAAAGGCACGACTGACATGGGGGCCATGAAGGACGCCGACTTCGTCGTGGAGGTAGTCGTAGAAGTAATGGACATCAAGAAAAAGGTCTTTGCGGAACTCGATGAGATAACAAAACCCGATGTTATCCTTTCCTCGAACACCTCGTCCATGTCGCTCACTGAAATGGCGACAGCGACGAAGAAACCCGACAAGGTTGTGGGTATGCACTTTTTCAACCCCGTTCCTCTTATGAAACTCGTGGAAGTCATCCGCGCCGTTCAGACAAGCGATGCAACGGTTGCGGCAACCATCGATCTTACGAGAAAATTCGGTAAAGAGCCTGTCGAAGTCAAAGTTGACATCCCCGGCTTCCTCGTCAACAGGCTCATGGTCCCTCACTTCATAGAAGCGATCAAACTCTACGAGCAGGGCATCGCTTCCAAAGAAGATATCGACAAGGCCGCGAAGCTTGGTCTCAACTATCCCATGGGGCCCTTTGAACTCATGGACCTCACCGGCCTGGACATCAACCTCCATGTACAGCAGTATTTCTACGACAACCTGCCGAAAGAACTGAAATGGGATCCCCCGCTGGCCCTTAAGAACCTCGTGAAATCCAGCCAGCTGGGCCGCAAGAATGGAAAAGGCTGGTACGACTATTCCAAATAAGACATCGACAAAGGAGGGCCCTCATGGCCTACGAAACGATCATCGTTGAGAAGGAAGCACCCATCGGGATCATCAAGCTCAACAGGCCTCCCGTGAACCCGCTCAGCGTCCAATCTTACCTCGATATCTACGACGCGCTCGTCGATCTTGAAAAGGACGATTCCATCGGCGCGATCATCATCACCGGCAATGGCGATAAAGCCTTCGGGGCAGGTCTCGACGTCAAGGACGTAATGGGAAAATCAGCCGTTGAAACGCTTGATTTCCTCTGGACGGCGCCAAGGAAAACCTTCGACAAGCTGACGTCGATTGCAAAGCCTACGATCGCCGCCGTTTTCGGCCTCGCCCTCGGCGGGGGTTGTGAAGTCACGATATGCTGCGACCTTCGCATAGCATCAGAGGACGCAGTATTCGGGGTACCCGAGATCAACCTCGGTATCATGCCCGGCTCCGGCGCAACCCAACGCCTTCCCCGGCTCGTCGGGCTCCCCAAGGCAAAGGAAATGCTCTTCTTCGGCGATAACGTCAACGCCCAGGAGGCATACCGTGTGGGTCTGGTCAACAAGGTGGTGCCGAGAGACCAGCTGATGGAAGAAGCAAAAAAATGGGCCGGGAAACTTGCCGCCAAACCGAAAGCGGCCCTCGCCCTTATTAAGAAATGCGTCGATACCGGTATGGATACCAACATTGCCACGGGATTGACCCTGGAGATGGATTCTTTCTCCATCGCCTTTACATCCGAGGACGGACGCGAAGGGATCAATGCCTTCGTGGAAAAGAGAAAACCCAATTACAAAGGGAAATGATCCGCACATGCCGCAAATCAGTATGTTGTTAAGCAGAGGAAGATTTAAAACTTACGGCACATGGCCTGTTACGGAAGTTCAATACTTCGCAGGTTTTATAAAGGTGCCCAGATTCAACCAAATATTTAGGAGGAGGTAGTTTCATGAAGACTTTTTCAAAAGTGTACATCCCTTACAACGGCTACTATTCAACCCCGTTCACCCGCTGGCAGGGAAGCATGCAGAACGAGAATCCGATCGAACTCGGAGCTAAAACTGCAAGAAGATGGTTTCTGGAGAAGAAAAAGATAGACCCAACCGTTATCGATTATCTCTATTATGGTGTTTCCATCGCCCACAAATACCTGTTCTACAGCCATAACTGGGCGGCAGGCATGCTGACGGACAACAAGAAGAATGTACCCGGTCTTATGGTTAACCAGGCCTGCACAACCTCTACCACCATTTTGAGTCTGCTTGCAAAGGACATCGAATTGGGTGTTTACGATGTGGGCTTTGGCCTCATGTCCGACCGTTGTTCCAATGGCCCGCACACCGTATGGCCGAACCCCATGGGCCCCGGTGGAGAACTGCTGCATGAAAACTGGATGATGGACAACTTCAACGCCGATCCCAACGTCACACCGCCTACAAAAATGGTAGGGACCGCCGAGAACGTCGCCAAACTCGAAGGGTTCACCAAGGAGCAGTCAGACGCGGTAGTGCTTCGGCGTTACGAGCAGTACATGATGTCACAGGCAAATGACCGTGAGTTCCAGAAAAAATACATGTTCCCCGCTGAAGTAAAAGTATCGAAAAAGAAAAGCATACTGGTTGAGCTCGATGAGGGTGTTACCCCGACAACGGCTGAAGGCCTTGCGAAACTCGGCCCTGCAGAAAAGGGCGGGATCCACAGCTTCGGCGCTCAGACATTCCCGGCAGACGGCAATGTCGGTTTTATCGTAACGAACCGCGAGAAGGCAAAAGAGCTCAGCGCAGACCCGAAGGTCGAGATCCAGGTCGTTTCCTACGGTTACTCCAGGGTCAACCCCGGTTTCATGGCCTCTGCACCCGTTCCGGCAGCAGAAATGGCCCTTGCCAATGCCGGCCTCAAGATCACTGACATGAAGGCCATAAAAAGCCACAATCCTTTTACCACCAACGACCTCAACTTCGCCAAGAAATTCAACATTGACGTGATGAAAATGAACAACTACGGCTCTTCGCTGATCTACGGGCATCCCCAGGCCCCGACAGCCGGCAGGATCATTGCCGAGATGCTCGAGGAAATGGTTCTCATCGGCGGCGGCTACTGCCTCTGGGCAGGTTGCGCAGCCGGCGACACTGGCGCATCGATGATCTTCAAGGTTGGCTAGAACCTGACCTGATACGAACCACCCTGAACTGCTCCGCATCCAGGCGGAGCAGTTCTTTTTTTGTCCTGTTCATTGTGTATTGCGAACCACCCTTTTTTACCTATGTTATTGGCTCATTCTCCCCTTTTCTTTATGATAATTCTTTAACACAACAACAAAATGGTGTAGAATCATTTCCAATATGCACAAAAAATTCATTGCCCTCGCACTATTCCTGGCGCTGGTCTTTTCCTCGGGAAATGTGATCGCAAAAGATTATGTTGTTAAAAAGATCATTGACGGCAATACGGTCGAGCTTGACTCGGGAGAGATCGTCAAATACATCGGGGTGCAGGCCCCTGACCTCAACAGGAAGGAAGGCGGATCCGAATTCTACGCGAAAGAGGCCGTGCGATCCAACAAAAAACTCGTCTTTATGAAAAAGGTAAGGCTCGAATTCGACGTGCAGAAAAAAGACCCCCAAGGAAACACCCTTGCCTACGTCTATGTCAAGAAAACCTTCATTAACGCCGAGCTGATAAAGAACGGCTGCGCAAAGGCACACATCTCGGAACCGAACATAAAGTACAAAGACATCCTCCTTGGAGCGGAAAAAAAGGCGATAGATTCCGACAAGGGCATCTGGCAGGAAAAAAAGAAGGACACGGAAGAGGTCTATATCGGCAACAAGCGTACACAGGCTTTTCACAGGCCCTCATGCAAGGCCGTTGAAAAAATACCTGAAAAAAGTAAAATAATTTTCCATAACAGGAGCGATGCCATAAAGGTCGGTTACATACCTTGTAAGGTCTGCAAGCCATGAACGAAGAATATCTTAGATACTGGGGTCTCACGCAGCATCCTTTCCTGCTTGCGCCGGACGGGAAGATGATGTGCGTAACGGGCCAATATTTCGAGTGTTTCGAAAGACTCAAATACGCGATAAACACCAACAAGGGCGGCGTGCTTGTCGCTTCGGAAGACGCCGGGCTCGGGAAAACAACGATCCTCCTCAAACTCATTGAAGACATGAAAGAGGAACACGGCAGGAATTTCCGCTGCGCCTTTGTCGACCACCCCACCCTGACGTCGGACCAGATGATAGGCCAGATAACAGGGCTCATCACCGGCGAAATGCCGTCAGACGATAAATTGAAGAATCTCACCATTCTGAAAGATGCCCTCACCGAGGTAAAGAAGGAGGGCGGAAAGAGCATCATCGTCATCGATGAGGGACAGATGCTCTGCGACACAAGGAACGTCCTGCAGGAACTGCGGGTCCTCATCAACCTCACCCACAACAATGAATACCTCCACACTTTTATACTCTCAGGTCAAAAAGCCCTCTGGGACACCCTCCAGGAGATGCCGGAATTCTGGCAGAGGCTACCCGTACGGTATTACTTCACCCCTCTGCGTTTCGAAGAAACCCGCGAGCTCATACGTTATCGACTCAACAAGGCCGGCCTCGACGTTGCACGCGAGATCTTCGCCGAAGATGCCATCGAGATCATCCACAAGTATTCAAAAGGGCTTCCACGTACGATTATGGCAGTCTCCGACCTGGCACTCCTCAACGGATACAGTGACAAAACGCGAAAGGTCGGCTTTAAGGAGGTTTCCAAGGCCATCAATGCCATGAGCGGCAGAGGCGAGACTATCCCTTATATTATCACGGAAAAACGGGAAGAAACGAACGAACCGTCTCCAAGATCAACGGCCGAAACGGCACAGGTGATCGTAAACAGGGCCGCCGCAAACCCCTTTGAATACGTCGTTCACAATACAAGACAAACTTTTTTTGATCAATATTTCCTCCAGTATATCAAGCCTCTTGTCCTGACGCTGGTCATTCTCCTGCTCATCTTCATCGGGGCCGCAGGATATCATCTTTTATCTTCACCCAGGCAAGTCGAAAACAAGGTCATCATCAAAGAGGTGGAAAAGACCGAGCAGCCAAAAAAACAACCTGCGGCAGAAAACCCCCCAAATGAACCTGAAGCGGAAAAGTCCGGCACAACCGTGCAAAATCAAACCGCCACACAGACCTCTGCCTCCGATCAAACCATTGAAAAAGACGTGATCTCCGCTTTTAAAGAAGAAATGAAGAACCGGAAGGAACATGTTTCGGAACGTGTGGCTGTTGTAAAAGCGGATGCCGCCAACATACGAAGCGCCCCCGATATTGATGCACCCCGCATCCTCACCATTGTCCGCGGCGAGATACTCCCCGTCATCGAGGAAAGAACAGACCGGAAGGGCATGAAGTGGTACAAGGTCATCCTTTACAGTAACCGGACAGGCTGGATCGCCTCGATCGTGGCAAACGTGACAACCAAATAAAGGATAGTGTCAAGAATCTTTCGCACTTTTCATAGCAACCCCATCAGTCCGGTTATGCCTTCAGGATTTCAGCGACTTCCTCTTCAAGCCGGTCCATCTTCATATACTGGTTCATTCCCCACTTCGTCC
>JAKLET010000026.1 GCA_022711595.1 Deltaproteobacteria bacterium | reverse complement strand
TCTCTAAGTAATATCCTGTCTCTCCGTACCTCATTTTTTGTCACCTCTGTTTATAAGGTTTTTCATATTTTTACATCCTTGGTTGTAAACGATTTGATCCCGGATCACACCGGGGAAAGATTCATTTTTTCGGGATAAATTTAGTTTATGGCGGGAGGGAAATTCAAAGAATGATAAATGCATAACTCTCCTGATGACGCTTTTCAAAGTGCTCATAAAATAACAATTTGATCAGCGCCTGTCAAGAGATGAAAAGAAATCTTTCACAAGCTACACAATAATTTAATAACGCCAGTTCTAACCAGCAATAACCAATACTGACTAATACGTACTAATTATTACTAAGAGAAGAAAATAATGTCAAGCTAAAAATTTGTGATTATATGATTTTTTTTCACAATATGCCGTCTGGAACTCTCTGGCAAAAAAAATATCTTCCTGATAGTACAGACATAATGCATGATATGTCACAGCTCAATGCGGCACTGAAGAAAGGAAACGCTGTCCGAGGGAGGCCGGCGGCACTTACCGCCCGTCCAGAATATCACGGACCTTTTGAAGGAAATCATTCAATATAAGCGGTTTGGCAATGAAGTTGAACTCTTTGTCCTCAATGCCTTTATCGAGGATGATGTCCCTGGTGTACCCGCTGGTGAAAAGGGCCTTGATCCCGGGTTTTATCCTGTGTATCTCCTCGTAGACCTCACGGCCGTTCTTTTTAGGCATCACCGAATCCACGATGATGAGGTCCACATCCTGGTGCTGTTTGAATGTCTCTACCGCATCCTCACCGTCCATGGCTTCTATTATCCTGTAGCCGCACCCTTTGAGCGCCTCCCGCATAAAGGACCTCACCTCTTCATTGTCTTCGGCAACAAGGATCGTCTCGCTGCCTGTTTTGACGGTTACCGGCGCGACGTGTTCCTTGTCTGCCCGCCGCCTCACCGACGGAAGATATATTCGGAAGATCGAGCCCTGTCCCAGCTTGCTTTCCACGGTGATGTACCCGCTGCATTGCTTCACGATGCCGTACACGGTGGCAAGGCCGAGCCCGGTACCTTTCCCGGTCTCTTTCGTGGTAAAGAAGGGGTCGAATATCTTCTCCCTCGTTGCCTCGTCCATGCCGATTCCTGTATCGGAAACCTTTATCTGGACGTATCTCCCGGGCCTTTCAAAACCATGATCACCTATGAAAGTGCTGTCGTATATCTCGACAAGATCTGTTTCTACAGTGAGCGTCCCGCCCCGGGGCATTGAATCTCTTGCATTGGTAACAAGATTGAAGAGGATCTGGTCCATCTGTGTCTTATCGGCCATTACGGTTGTATTTTCCTCGCTGAAGAGTGTGTGCAATTCGATGTCCTCAGTGAGGAGTCTTTTAAGTAATTTCCCTGTCGCCCTGATCGTCTCATTTATGTCCAGCGGGGCAAGCTGGGCAGGCTGCTGCCTGCTGAACGCGAGAAGGCTCTGTGTCAGATTGGCCGCCTTCCGTGAAGCAAGGATGAGCTGGTCTACATACGGCCGCAAGGGGCTTGAAGTGTCCACCTTCATCTGTACGAGGGTGGCGTATCCCATCATTGCCGTGAGGATATTATTGAAGTCGTGGGCGATACCGCCCGCCAGGGTGCCGATTGCCTCCATCTTTTGCGCCTGCCGGAGCCGGCCCTCGAGGTTCTTCTGTTCGGTGAAGTCTATTGCGGTGAATATGTATGCTTCGTCCGATGTATGTGTCACGTGAAGCAGGATGTCCCTCACATCACCGTCTTTGCGCACCCATTTTGTCTCGACCGCTTTTTCTTTATTGAGGGTCTCGCCCACGCGCCCGTATTCCTGGCCGTTCTCGTACAGAAGCCGGGCGGTCTTTCCCTGTATCTCTTCCAGGTTATATCCTGTGATCTTGCACATCGTCTCATTGACCCAATCGAAGATCCTGTTTTTTGCCTTGCCGATGCCGATGGGAGATGCCTGGAGGATGTCTCTCAGAGATTGCTCCGAAAGGAGCAGTCTCTCCTCTGTTCTCTTTCGCTCATCTATCTCCTGCTTTAGCTCTTTCGTCCTCCGCTCCACCTCCTCTTCAAGGTGTTCTCGGTAACGCCTGTTCTCCTCCATGAGCCTCGACCGCTCCAGGGCGATCCTGACCACATGTTCGAGTTCGGACATGTCCGTAATGGGCTTCGTCACATAGTCCCACGCACCCCTTCGCATGGCATCGATCGCATCTGCTATCAGGCCGGTCCCCGAAAGCACGATCACCGGGACCTCGGGGGCCTCTCTTTTTAACGTGTCAATGACCTCCGCCCCGCTTATGCCCGGCATTCTCAGGTCTACAAGTACGACTGAGGGGTGCCTCGACCGAAAAAGGTCAAGCCCCTTTTGCCCGTCCGCAGCTTCCACAACCTCGAAACCGGAATCCTCAAAGAAAACACGTATGCTCCTTCGGATAGGCTCTTCGTCATCAATGGTCAGGATCATGTGGGTCTCAGCCATTTTCTCCTCCGGTCTTCATTTTGAGCAGATCGAGCATTGCCACACCCAGCACGGACATATCTCCAAGGGGTTTCTTGAAAACATGCCTCTCCCCTATGCCGAAACTCCCGATGGCGGCTGGTGGCTTATAATCAACGGAGCCTGTGTAAACGAGAAACACGAGGTCCGGCCGCAGGTCGTGGGCCAGTTCCATGAACCGGTTGCCGTCCATCCCGGGAAGGCGTATGTCCACTATGGCCCCATGGACAACCTCACGCAGCAGCGCCTCCAGGCCATCCTCTCCCGATGCCGCCGCGGTCACGGTAAAACCTTCGTCCTCCAGGTAGGCCTTAATGTTTCGCCTTATGCTCTCTTCATCATCTACAACGAGTATTCGCCACTTCATTTCCGTCACGGCGCCGTCTCCATCAAGGGTAATCTGATGATAAAGTTGGTCCCTGCCCCCGGGCTCGATTCCACGTACATGGTGCCGCCGTGGTCCTCTGTGATGATAAAATATGAGACCGACAGCCCGAGGCCGGTGCCTGACCCGGGAGATTTTGTCGTAAAGAACGGTTCAAAGACCCTCTTTCTGGTGGCTTCGTCCATGCCCGGGCCGTTGTCTTCAATCTCCACACGCACCATGACCCCATCCCTGCGTATCCGCAGGGTGAACCTGGGCCCGCGGTCCGCGCTGCTGTCCGCCCTCATCGCCTCGGCCCCGTTTCGCAGGATATTCAGGAATACCTGCTGGATCTTGCTCGGCTGGCAAACTGCCATGGGCATGCCCTGTTCATACTCCCGCACCATTTCGATCTGCCGGAAATCATAGCTTTTCTTCAGATCGTAATCGCTCTCGGCAAGCGATACCGTCCGGTCCAGCAGTTCCGCCATATCCACGGGAGTACCTGATCCGTCCGCCTTGCGGCTGAAGCTCAACATATTGGACACGATCTGCGCCGAGCGCTGACCGCTCTGCCGGATATCCTCGAGAAAGGTCAGAACTTCCCGGCGCTCGAGGTAGCTTCTCAACGCCGAAAGCGTGGTGCCGCAATCCCTTGCCGCCTGCTCGTTTGCGGGCAGATCGGGAGAGACACGGCGAAGCACGTTCTGCGATGCCTGCATGATCACGCCCAGCGGATTATTGATCTCGTGGGCCATGCCTGCGGCCAGCCCCCCCACCGAAAGCATCTTCTCCGACTGGATCATCATCTCCTCTATACGCACCCGGTCAGTCACGTCATCCACCCGGATGACCGCCCCTTCCACGCCGTTGCTCACGAGAGGATAGATGGTCACGTCTTCGTAACGGGTTTCTCCCTCGACCGTGCGCGCCATCTTGACCTCCGTTTCCACCGCGCGCTTCCCCATCGCCCTGTGCACGCTCTCAAGCTTGCGGCTCAGCGCGGGCAGCACCCTGTCAAGCGGTTGCCCCCTCGCTTCGTCGGGGCCGACCCCTGTCGCCTTCTGCGCGGCCATGTTCCACTGGGTCACGTTCCCGTCCTTGTCCACCCCTACAAGCAAAGAGGGCATGGAGTCTATGATGTTCTTCAGATAAAGTCTTATACGGTCCACCTCCTGCTCGCTGAGCCTGATCGATTCGATGGCATCTCTTATCGCACTGCTCTTTTGAAGAAACAGGTCATACAGGGTGCTAATCTCTTCGTATTCGAGGAACGCGTGGGAGACCTTCTGCGCGCCCTTCTCGACATCCCAACGCTGGAGCATCGCGCCGAAGTCGGCAAGGGGCCGTATAAAAAGCTTTGTCTGCAGGAATACCTTCACCAAAAAGGCAGCTGTGATGAAGACCGCAAAAAATACATAGTATCTGGTCATCGAGGTAAGTATGCCGTAAACGTTCGACAACGGGGCAAACATGACAATATCGTTGTCAAAGACCTTGCTCGGGACCCTCGAGAGCAGGTACTGATTGCCGTCGACCCCGATCTCTTCCTGCATCGCCCGGGGCAGAACGCTCACGGGAAACCGCTTGTTGGAGCTGGAGATCACATACCCGTCACTGGTCGCGATCATGATGACACTCCTGCTGTATTCGGCAACACGGGAAAGACTGTCGAGCAGCTTGTCGAGCCCGATCCTTCCTACAATAAACCCGTCTTTGTCCCTTGCCGCGATGTAGAAACCAAGCTTTTCGTTCTCCGAAGAACGGTAAACAGGAGAATATGCAAACCCCGCCCCCCTTATCTTCCTCAGGAATGAGCCGAGATTGCTGCCTGACGTGTCATATCCCCTGAATATCTGGCTCCCTTCATCTTTTTTGATGATCCGGTCGATGCCGAGCCGGTCGTTAACATGGTATATATCTGAAAAATTTGACAGGGTCCTGAGGGCGGCGTCCCTGTCCTTGAGCTTGATGTGCTCCTTGAAGGCAACCACACTGTCTCCCACAAACCCTTCTATTAAAATGTCTATCTTGCTGATATCGGAGGTGAGGGCGTTTATATACCCGTCCCTTACGTGGTCCCTCAGAAGGACTATCAGGATGAGAACAAAACAGAGCGCGACAATCAGCGTCACCGATTCGATCGTCACGTAGATCTTGCGTATCGACCTCATCAGAATTCCACGGTGAGATCGGTTATGAAATAGAGGGGCATGCGGACGTCACCGAAATCATCGAAGGCGATGGCACCGAAATCGGTCGTGAAGTGCTTCTTTTTCAGGACGTAGTCCCTTATCTCGTCGGGTGTGCGTTTTCCCGCTGAAACGGCCTCCGAAATGATCTGGAGTGCGGAATAGACATTGAGGCTGATGAAGGTCGGGGGATAGCCGAATTTCTTTTTGAATCGTTCGATATAATTGTTTACCGCCGGGCTTTTTGCCCGCGGCGGATAGTGCGAGGGGACGATGGAGTTCTTTACGGCACCCCCTGTGGTCTCGAGGAGCGCCGGCGTTTTCATCCAGGGGGTGAACACTATGGCGCAGTTCGGCCGGATCTTCACCGCCAGCTGGGCAATGCTCCCGGAGGTGCTTTTGTACCCGCCTATGAGAAGGTAGAGGACATCGAAGTTCTCCTTCTTCATTTTTGCTTCCAGGTCACCAAGATCGAGCTTTCTTATCGATATATCGATCACCCGCGGCTGTCCTTTCATGAATTTAAGGAAATGCTCCAGCGCGGGAACGGTATACCCGTCATTGTCCAGATCCCGGATGACAAGGAGCTTCTTTTGCGGCATGGCGCTGATATAACCCGCGATGCTCTCCTGCTCGCCCTCCACATCCTGTATATTACGCAGTATGTAGTCGTCTTTGCGGGAAAGCTTATCCGTTGCGGCCCCGGCCACAAATGTGAGCGTACGGTCCCGGTTTATGGCATCGCTTATCGCAACGGCGCACGTGGATATATGCGAAGTGATGAGCAGCTTTATCCCCCGCTTTTTCACCTCTTCATATGCGGCTTTCGCTTTTTTGGGCTCCCACGCGTCGTCGATGGGAAATATCTCTATGTCCTTGATCCCGTGGTCTTCAATGAAAAGTCTTGCGGCGTTTATCTCGCTGGAACCCACAATGGACCCGGCCTCCAGCTTGGTCATGATCGCAACGGTGACCTTTTCTTTTTCACCACACGCGGTGATGCCCGATGCGGAAATGAGAAGCACTGCGCAGATGATCAGGGTCTTCGTTGAAAGCAGTTTCACCGGCGGCACCTTCCTTTTACTGCGGCCTCCTGTTTACGCCTCTTTGAGCCCGACTGCCTGCCGTAACTTGTTACCAATAATGGTAGCATCCTTTGAATATATGTCAAGAATACCTCTTTTCCGCTCCCTTTGCCCGCTACCGGGCGGTCCCCGCCCGATATACTGTTGATAATCTCTGAAAATTTATCGTCACCCCCGGCTCTGTCCTTAAATCCGGAGGCCTTCTTGACCCGTCTATTGTTCCGGACACCAGGCCAAAACTAAAAGGCGGTTCCAAGGTCCCAGGGCTTAAGAAACGTTATAAAAGGGCATGAGAAAGGACGTCCCGGGATATCACGGGCAGGGAAATATACAACACCGAGGGGGAGACGGGACCAGTGGAAGACCGGGGATGGTTCGAATCCATGGAAAAAGAGGGCGGGCAGTGGTAAAGTATATGCATCATGAGCGAACAGACGGGCAACACGGCGGACATCGCGGACAGGAAGATACTCCTTCACATCTGCTGCGCGCCGTGCAGCATCTATACGGTGAAAACGCTGCGCGGCGAGGGTGCGCATGTGTCGGGGTATTTCTATAATCCCAACATCCATCCCTATACGGAATTCACAAAGCGCCTCACCACTCTCGAACAGTACGCGAAGATCATCCTTCTTCCCCTCGATGTCGATACCTCCTACGAGCTCGATCCCTTCCTTGCCGGGGCGATGGCCCTCGGCAGGGACCGCTGCCTCTTCTGCTACCGTATGCGTCTTGAGAGGGCTTTTCAAAGGGCGGCCGAAAGCGGCTTCGACGCGCTCACGACGACGCTTCTCTACAGCAGGCATCAGCGTCACGACGACATAAAGAGAA
Source organism: Deltaproteobacteria bacterium (assembly GCA_022711595.1). Classification (GTDB taxonomy): domain Bacteria; phylum Desulfobacterota; class Syntrophorhabdia; order Syntrophorhabdales; family Syntrophorhabdaceae; genus Delta-02. The sequence continues at coordinate 48,132 of JAKLET010000026.1, read as the reverse complement.
CAGGCGAGGAGCTTTCGGCAGCCCACGGCATCCCTTTCATCTACCGTGATCTCCGCAGCGGCTGGCAGGAAGGGATCAATGAATCGAAAGGGCTCAACATGTACCGCCAGCAGTATTGCGGGTGCATTTTCAGCGAAAAGGAGCGCTACAGAGGCAAATGATGCCTTCAACGGGAAAGATGCTCATTGCCCTGGGGATCATCCTTGTTGTCATCGGCCTCGCCTTCACATACGGGCCGAAGATACCCTGGCCGGGCAAACTCCCCGGTGATATATCCATTAAAAAGGACAATTTCAGCTTCTACTTCCCCATAACTACAAGCATTATAATAAGCGTCATCCTGACCATACTATTTTCCATCTTCAAAAAGTAGGGTGAATGAAGATATGAACGAGACGGTAAAAAAAGCGGTGGTGCTTCTCAGCGGCGGCCTTGATTCAACAACGACACTCGCGATCGCCAGGGACGAGGGGTATGAAACATACGCGCTGACTTTCCGCTACGGACAACGCCACACGCTGGAAATTGAGGCCGCGTCCAGGGTCGCCCGGCTGCTCGGGGCGGTAAAACAGATCATTCTCGATGTCGACCTGCGCTGCTTCGGAGGCTCGGCCCTTACGGACGACATCGCGGTACCAAAGGGGCGCAGTCTTCCGGACATGTCCCATGACATTCCCGTCACCTATGTCCCCGCGCGAAACACCATCTTTCTCTCCTTCGCCCTCGCCTTTGCCGAGGTGCTCGGGGCACAGGACATCTTTATCGGCGTCAACGTCCTTGACTACAGCGGCTACCCGGACTGCAGGCCCGAGTACATAGCCGCTTTCGAGCGCATGGCCAATCTTGCCACAAAGTCCGGCGTCGAGGGGAGATCCTTTGAGATCCATACACCGCTCATCGCCATGACAAAAGGGCAGATCATCCGAAAGGGCCTTGAACTTGGCGTCGACTATTCGCTGACCACTTCCTGCTACGACCCGTCACCGGACGGGAAGGCCTGCGGCAGGTGCGACGCCTGCCTTCTTCGCCTGCACGGCTTCAGTGAGGCGGGGGTTGATGATCCCGTTTCTTATATATATAATGGTTAATTCCAATGGCATATCTTGTTAAAGAGATCTTCTACTCCCTCCAGGGCGAAGGTGTTCAGGCCGGCAGGCCCGCGGTCTTTGTCAGGTTCTCGGGCTGCAACCTCTGGTCGGGCAGGGAAGAGGACCGCCACAAAACATTCTGCCCGCTGTGCGACACAGACTTTGTCGGCACCGACGGCCCCGGCGGGGGAACGTACGAAAGCACCCGCGACCTGGCCGCCGTGATCCATGCTCGCCTGCCCTCATCCGGCCAGGGGATGTACCGGCCATATGTCATACTCACCGGCGGAGAGCCCGCGCTCCAGGTCGATGATGCCCTCATCGAGGCGCTCCATGAACGGGATTGGGAGATCGCCATAGAAACGAACGGGACCCTGCCGGTCCCGCCCGGCATCGACTGGATCACCGTGAGCCCCAAGGCAGGCACAAAGATCGCCATCCGCACCGGCAACGAGCTCAAGCTGCTTTTCCCCCAGGGCACCATCGATCCCGCATCCTTCGAAGGACTCCACTTCCCGCATTTCATTCTTCAGCCTGTTCACGGACCCGCTACACGGGAGAACACCCTGTCCGCGCTCGAATACTGCCTCGCCCACCCCAAATGGCGCCTCGGTCTCCAGATGCACAAGATCCTGGGGATAAAGTAAAAAAACAGGTCATGGGTAATGGGTTATAGGCGATGGGAAGGACGGTTTCAGAGTTTCAATGTTCCAAAGTTTCAAATTTCAAAAACCTTGAGGCGTAAGGCACACTATAAACATCTTGGTCAAGTTAGCCGCTTTTTTTTAACATTGAAACGTTTCGCAAATCTTTAAACATTGAAGCTGTTTTTATAACCTATGGCCTATCACCTATGACCCGTTTTTTATTGACAATACAGGCTATTATAGCTTATATCAAAACATCTCGGCGGTGTAGCTCAGGTGGTCAGAGCATGCGGCTCATATCCGCAGTGTCCGGGGTTCAAATCCCTGCACCGCCATTATTTATCAATTGAACAAGGGGGGTACAGATTCGGATGAAAAACCAGGGAACGACCAAAGCCGACGGGAACAAAAAGGCCCGGAAGAATCCGCAAGCGCTTACCACCGCTGTCCTTGCCGTCATTGCCCTTCTCTTTTCAGCCCTTTTCTCCACCGCCACGGTTCTGGCAGCACCGGAAAAAAAGGCCAAACCGCCCGCGGCCCCCAAAGAAAGCGGCTCTATCAACGATGCCAACCTGCAGGCGAACCAGAAACGCGTCGATGATCTCCTGAAAAAGAACGAACACGACACGTCATTGAGGATCTCGCTCAAGATACACGACTATACAAAAGAGGTTCTCACGACTGTAAAATTTATCAAGGGTCAGTATGAAAAAGCCGTCAATGACCCCGCCGTCCCCATGAAAGACAAAGAACAGCTCTATCTGAAACTGAAGAGCCTGGGGCAGCTCACTCCGAAATACACCGCGGCGTATGAAACCTCTCTCTACAACCTCGGTTACATCTACGCGAAACGCGGTGAACCGGAACGGGCACGCAAGTACCTTTCGGAATATCTTCAGACAGCGCCGTTCTCCACCAGCCGCGATTCGAAATGGATGAAAGCGAAAACTCTCCTTCTTGAGCTTTACAGCCTTGAAGGCGAATTTTAGTGGAAGACAAAAGGTCGATCGCACTCTCCAGCATTGATCATCTCGGCATCACACAGTCGATCAACAATATCGTCATCGAAGAGATCGACTCGCCCTGGCAGGAAAAGGCGCTCATAAAACGCAAAAAGGGATCACTCGACGTCAAGACGTTCGTCTGGAACGACGATGCCTTCCTTTACGGGCGCATCTTTCGTCTTTTCCTTTACATAGCGGACGTCCTCGATCCAGCTTTCCAGTACGATCCGCGCATCACGCCCGACGAAGAGAAAGAGCCCCACATCCGCGACCGCTACAACCAGATATGGAGCCTCTACGTTGACAGCAGAATGGAGCGGCGCGCGATGGAAAGCTTCTTCGACAGGACACTGAGACAAAACCTTTTTATCGATCTTGAAAGGGGCTTTGGATGGAAGGAGGCGGGGGAAATATTCAACGCGCTCTGGTCGAAAGAGACCTTCACCTATCCGGAGATCATCGATTTTTCCTATCACCTGGAAGAAAGGTTCCCTGAAATGAGAGGGCCGGCCGATGCCTATCACATAGAAAAGGACATGGCCGTCTGCCTCAATGAACCGTCGGTCAAAAAGCACATGGAGAGGCTTTCCTCACCGGAGCTTGCCGGCATACTCAACGACCTGCTCAGTTTTGCCGCCTATTCCTGCAGGGACACGCTCATCGTTCCGTGCCATTACGGCATCGTCTTCCTTTACCAGCGAAGGGTCTTTATCGAGCTGATCCCGTCGCAGGACGGCACCCTTACCCTGTCGATCCTCGACCCGGAAACCAACCGGTACGATACGATGGGGGTAACGAGAGAAACAAATCTCGAAGAGATCCAGAAAAAGATACGCCATCATTACGGGGTAATGACCATACACGCCTGAAGGCCATACGGAAAAACATGGGCGCCGCGCTTATTTTGCGTCCCTGCGAAGCCTCTGGAGGGCAAACCCGAAGGTGTATTCATACAAATGGAGCCCCTTGCTGACGGCAGTGATCGTGCCGTCTTCAATGCCGATCTCCTGGCACATGTATTCCTTGAGAAGCTGTATTGCGGCAAGGTTGGAAGGAAAACCCGCCCAGAGGTCCCAGCTGCGGAAATACAGAACGAAGTGGAGTTTGCCGTCAGTGACCCTGGTATCGATAAGCCTCAGGCAGGGCGGGTCCTCGAGGGTTATGTCCGAGGGCATGCCTATCTCCATGATGGCCTGATTGGTCCCGAAATTCCCCTTTTTGTATATGTCGATGACCTCCATGACCGGATTGATCCCGCAGGCGCATTCCCGTCCATCAACGAACACTTTGGGATTCGTGAGCCTTTCCCCATAGGTATAGAGCTCATTTTCAGCCTTCTTGTCGGTCATGAGGTACTGCAGGTATTCCTCGACGTAGTCCATTGATGTCGGGGCAGGGATGCCGAGTTCCGCCGGAATGTCCGGGATAAGCGGCTGCGTACCGGGATACTTGATGTGGACCATGACAAGATCGAATTCCCTGCGCTTGTTGCCCTCGAAGGAACCCCTGTCGATGACATATTCGTGTACGCCATCATCCTCAAAGATCCGGTAAATACACTGGAACCATGCATCGGGCAGATCGCGCGCCTCAATGAAGACCGGTTTCATCGTCCCTCCCTTTCCTTTTAAGTTGACCCGGCAGTCCAAGATATTACCAAATAATTTGAAAAACAGCACCAAAAAGTATTAGATTTAGAATACGTTCAAAGGAGGTCTCAATGTTCGTCAAGCAAATGGAAGTAGGGAGCTTTGCCATTTTCGCATATATCGTGGCATGCAAAACAACGAAGGAGGCCCTCGTCATCGATCCCGCCGCTGACTGCGAACGCATCCTCGGCGAGACGCAAAGCAGGGGCTACACCATCAAGTACATCGTCAACACCCATTGCCACATAGACCACATCATGGGAAACAAAAGGATGAAAGACCTGACCGGCGCGCAGATCATCATACACGAGATAGAGGCACCGGCTCTCACCCACCAGTCGGAACACTCCTTCCGCATGTTCGGCGGGGAACCTTCACCACCGGCGGATATAGCGGTCCGTGACGGCGATGTCATTACCATCGGCGAGTCATCCCTGAAGGTGCTCCATACACCGGGCCATTCCCCGGGCAGCATATGCCTCTATCACAACGGAATGGTCTTCACCGGCGACACCCTCTTCGTAGGAAGCGTGGGCAGAACGGATCTTGACGGGGGCTCGACACAAACGCTTGTCACTTCCGTCCATCAGAAGCTCTTCGCGCTCCCGGACGATACCATCGTGGCACCGGGGCACAATTACGGTGATTCGACGCGCAGCACCATAGGGCACGAAAAGATCTACAACCCCTTCGTCGGGAAGAGAGGTGGTTATTAAACGCTCAATACTTTTTGCGGTTTCACTCGTCTTCCTGTTATGTTCATGCCAGAGCGCACCGTGGGCAAAAAAATCTGAGCCCAGGGTCGCCCTTGTCCTCGGAGGAGGATCGGCCAAAGGCTTCGCACACGTCGGTGTGCTGAGGGTCCTGGAAAAGGAAAAGATACCCATCCACATGATCGTGGGCACAAGCGTCGGAAGCCTTATCGGCGGCATATATGCCTCAAACCCCGACAGTTTTCAGCTCGAATGGGCGGCATTCAAGATAAACAAGGGAGATATCCTCGACTTTTCGATTGCCTCATCAAAGATGGGACCGGTTCAGGGGACCAGGATCGAAGCCTTCGTGGAACAGAACGCGAAGGTCAAGCTTGTCGAGGCAACAAAGATCCCCTTTTATCCTGTTGCCACCGACCTCAACTCCGGCGAAACCTTAACGCTTGAAAAAGGTTCTCTCGCCCGGGCCATACACGCATCATCGGCCATCCCCGGGGTGTTCGTCCCTGTAAATTTCGGAGGCAGGACCCTTGTCGATGGCGGCGTGACAAGCAATATCGCCTGCGACATCGCACGTTCAAAGGGCGCCGATATCGTCATTGCGGTGAACCTGCAAAAGGACATCAAAGAGAATGACATAGGCTCCGTTATCGATGTCATAGCCCAATCCATATCGATCATGATGCACGAGAACGCGAAGTCAAAGCTGCGCTACGCCGACGTCGTCATCGAACCCGACACGAAGGGTGTTTCGATGTTCGATTTTTCCCGGAAAAAGGTCCTTATGGAAGAAGGCATAAAGGCGACGGAAAAAGCACTGCCGAAAATCAAAGCCCTTATCGGAAAACCTTAAAAACAGTTTCAACCGTTTGAGCCGCTCGAGCCGTTTGAACGTTTAAAGACCATGAACCTCATTTTATAGGGTTTTTCTTAACGCTCAAGCGGTTTAAACAATTCAAGTTGATCGATTGGTTTTAAATGGTCAACATCTTATGATTTAAGGTTTTATTAACATTGGAACGGATTGAACGGTTCAAACGGTTGGAACTGTCTTTAGAATGGCGGAGAGGCAGGGATTTGAACCCTGGGTACAGCTTTCACCGTACACTCGCTTAGCAGGCGAGCACCTTCGGCCTACTCGGTCACCTCTCCGCAGGGCCTTAAGATGGACAAAGTATACTTGTTTGCTGTATAAAATGCAATAACGCTCTCACTTGAAAAGACAACGGGGACAAAGGACATGCAGCAGATACGCGACGTTTTGAAGGCACGCCACGAACTGCTTCGGACCGTGCGGGATTTCTTCTGCGAACGGGAATATATCGAGGTAGAAACGCCGAACCTCATGGCAACCGCACCCCCTGATCCGCACATCGACCCCCTGGGGGTCCGCGTCGGGGAAAAGGGCCCATTCTTCCTCCACACCTCGCCCGAGATGGGCATGAAAAAACTCCTCCGGGCTGGTCACAAAAGGATCTTCCAGATATGCAAGGTCTGGCGCGTGGAAGACCATTATGAACTTCACAACACGGAATTCACTATGCTCGAGTGGTACCGTGAAGGCTCATACCGGGAGGCGATGGAAGAAACGGGGAACCTCGTGGAGTTCGTCACGGGCAGACTCCTTGGCCGGGTACCGGACAATTTCATGAAACCCTACCCCGTTCACGAACTTGATATGCTATTTCAGGAGATCATGGGATTCGATCCATTCCGCCTTGATCGGGAGGGCTTCTTCGATGCCCTCAAGCAAAAGGGATTTTTCGGGATAGACGACAAGGATGACTGGAACAGTCTTTTTTTCAAGGTGCTCATACAGGAGATAGAGGGATCGGTCAAAGGCAGGAAGCCATACATTATCACCGGCTGGCCCGGCTCTATATCGACAATGGCGAAAAGGCGTGATGATAACGACCGCATGGTGGAGCGTTTCGAACTTTACATCGACGGCCTGGAGATCGCCAACGGCTATTCCGAGCTCACCGACGCGCCGCAGCAGAGGGAGCGTTTTCTGGAGGACAACTCGCACCGGGAGGCGCTCGGGAAGAGGAGCTTCGCCATCGATGAGGCCTTCCTCGGCGCCCTTGGAACGATAGGCTATCCCTGCGCGGGTGTCTCCGTCGGTCTCGACAGGCTCCTCATGGCTGTTCTTGGAAAGAAGACCATCGGCGATGTCATGGTCGACAGGCTTATCATCTAAAGACAGCTTGAATGCTTGAGCGGCTGCAACCTTTTTTAAGTTTTCCCGGATTTCCCGGTTGAAACGGCTCAAACCTTCTGTCTCAGGCTTGACCAATTTTCGGCAACATCCTATAGTGTAGTTATTGATGCGCAAGGCGGATCTGAAAAAATACACCGGTTTCGCGAGGCAAAGGGGCGCTGGCCATGCCATCGTCATAGACCCGTCAACGGTCCGCACGGCCCCATGGGTACGCCTGAAATGCCAGTTCGGATGCCGCGGGTACGGCATCAGTCTGTCCTGCCCGCCCCACACCCCGGACCACGACAGAACGCGGTCGATGCTTGATTCATACAGCCGGGCCATTCTCCTCCATCGCCACTGGGCAAAAGGATACAACGCGGTGGGCGAGTTCAACGACCTTATCGTCGATCTGGAGACCGCCCTCTTCCTTGACGGGTTTTACAAGGCGTTCGGAATGGGCAGCGGCCCCTGTTCCCTATGCAAAAAATGCGACACCACGAAAAACTGCTCACACCCGCAGCGCATGAGGCCATCCATGGAATCCTGCGGGATCGACGTCTACCAGACGGCTCGCGCGCATGGCCTTCCCATCGAAGTTGTCCGCAATCATGAACAGGAGCGGGATGCATACGGCATTGTCCTTATCGAATGAACAAAAAAAGGAGTGACGCCATGGACGCAAAAGAACGGCTCAGCGCGCTGGAAGTTGCACTCGGCAACGAGATGAAAGAGCGCGACTTTTATCTGAAAAACGCAGAAAGAACGGCAAACCCCCTTGGCAAGGCCATGTTCGAAAGGATCGCAAAGGACGAGCAGGAACATTACGAACGCCTCCAACAGCTCAGCGATACTTGGAAGGCCGAGGGAAAATGGCCGGAAACGGTCCCTCTCACCGTAAAGAACACCAATATCAGGGATATCCTCGTTAACACTCTGAAGGACATTGACAGATCGGCAAAAAGCGATGCCGGAGATCTCGAGGCCATAAGGACCGCCGTCGATTTCGAAGAAAAAGGTGTCAGGTTCTACAAGGACCTTGCCGCGGCATCCGCAGATACAAGGGAAAAAGAATTCTTCACTCTTCTTTCCATGATCGAGTACGAACATTACATGTCCCTGCGGGATGCCGAGGAGTACTTCACCGATCCCGCCTCGTGGTTCCTCCAAAAAGAACACCACACACTCGACGGGGGCTGAAAAAGAATTATTAACTTGACAATATTCATTCTTATGTTGTAATTTATCTTTACTGATAATTATTCTTATATGGAAATAAATACAAATAGCAGTATGAAAATGACCCCCCAGAGGATGGCTATAATGAAATACCTTGACGGGAACACCTCACATCCAAGCGCCTCTGATATCTATGAGGCCCTGCAGGAGCAGTTCCCGACCATGTCTCTCGCCACAGTCTATAACACGATGGAAACCTTGAAGCAGCAGGGATCTGTCGTGGAGCTTTCAATAGACGCCGGGAAAAAGCGTTTCGACCCGAACCCGAAGCCGCACCACCACCTCATATGCGTCCGCTGCAGGAAAATAGTGGACATCTTTGTAGATTTCCCCCTTGAGCTCTCCCCTGAAAGAACAGGCGGCTTTGAGATAATCGGAAATCATGTCGATTTTTACGGGATTTGCGGCATATGCCGGGAAAAACAAGTAAAAACAACACAAACAAAACAATAAAAGGAGGTTTAATATGGTCTGGACATGTTCAGTGTGTGGATATCAATATGATGAAAAAGTTGAAAAGGTCCCCTTCGAGCAGCTGGACAACGACTGGAAATGTCCCATCTGCAACGCGCCGAAGGAGGCCTTTGAGAAGTCTGATTCATAACCCCCATAATCTCCCACCCCATTTTCCCCGCAGTACCCAATTCCCTCCGCAACGGGGGGAATTGGGCAGATGTCAGCATAGAGGAACAATTTCATTGACAATCGCGCGTTTTAGATAGTAAAACCTTAAAAAATCACAGCATATTATAGCAACTTATTTTGCATGGGGGGTTGTGATTTTCAATAAAGGTCCCTTCGTCCTGAATATCGATCCCGCTTTCGCCGAGGTCTGGGGTGTAAAGCTCTGGTACTACGGGCTTGCCTATGCCCTCGGTTTTTTCGGCATGTTCCTGTGGGTGATGCTCCGCCGCAGATCGCTTGGCCTTTCGACCGGTCAGGTCTGGGATTTTTCCATAATTTTTTCCCTGTCGTCCCTCATCGGCGGCCGTGTCTTTGAGATCATTGTCTATGAATGGGGCCTTTTCCGGCCGGACCCTCTCGAGGCCCTGGCCTTCTGGCACGGCGGCATGGCATCGCACGGCGTCATTCTGGGCGCCCTTTGCGGCATAGTGCTCTTTTGCGTCATCCACAAAAAAAGATTTCTCGTCATAGCTGACGATATAGTCATACCCGCGGCCCTCTTTCTGGCACTGGGGCGCATAGGCAACCATATAAACGGCGAGGTCTACGGTTATGTGACCGGTGTCTGGTGGGCGGTGAAGTTCCCCTATGCGGAGGGTTTCCGTCATCCCGTAGCCCTTTATGATGCCCTGAAAAACCTCTTTCTAATTCCCATCCTCGTCTCCGTGGGAAAAAACTCAATACCCGGGCAGGGAAGGATGCTGGGCAACTTCATATTCTGGTACGGCCTCCTGAGGATAATCGTTGACTATTACCGGGACTACGGGTCCCTTTTCCTCGGTGTCGGCACCGGCCAGTACTACAATGCCCTCATGGCTGTCGTCGGACTCCTCCTTATCGCACGGTCAGCAAGAAAAGATCCAAAGAAAAAGACCGATCTGAACACTTTAAGGTTCGCGCCGGCCGCGCTCATCGCCAGGCTCCCCTCCGGCGTGAATTCTGCCGTCTTTTTCCGGGCAATACTGTTCTTTGTCATACTCGCCTTTTGCCTGACCATTCCAAGCGGCTGGAGCCAGCAGTGGCTTCATGATCTTATCGCGCGCAACGGTATATAACAACGCTTCACAAGGTATTGAAAAGACTTGACTACCCACCATTGTTCTGTTACGATGCAGAGCAAATCCCGCCGAAAGGAACACACTGAAATGAAAAGACCCGCAAAGATAAAAGGCATCGATAAGGTGCTCATCATTGGTTCCGGCCCGATTATCATAGGACAGGCTTGCGAGTTCGATTATTCCGGCACTCAGGCGTGCAAGGCGCTCAGGGCGGCCGGCTACAAGATCGTTCTTGTGAACTCCAACCCCGCGACCATCATGACCGATCCCGGCATGGCAGACAGGACATACGTTGAACCTCTCACCATCGACGTAATAGAGAAGATCATTGAGAAGGAAAAGCCCCAGGGGCTGCTTCCAAATCTCGGCGGCCAGACCGGTCTCAACCTTGCCGCGGAGCTTTCCCGCAAGGGCATACTTGAAAAGTACGGCGTCCGCATCATCGGCGTTCAGGCAGACGCGATAGAACGCGGCGAAGACCGCGACGAATTCAAAAAGACCATGAAAAAACTGGGCATACCCATGCCCGAGAGCGCGCTGGCCTATTCCGTCGACGAGGCCCTCGAGATCGCCGATAAAATGGGGGGATACCCCGTTGTCATCCGTCCGGCCTACACGATGGGAGGAACCGGCGGCGGCATCGCTTACAATAAAGAAGAGTTGAGGACCATAGCGGGCAGGGGTATCTCGGCGAGTCTCATAGGACAGATCCTTATTGAAGAGGCGGTGGTCGGCTGGGAAGAACTGGAGCTGGAGGTTGTCCGTGACGCCGATAACAAAATGATCACCGTATGTTTCATTGAAAACATCGATCCCATGGGTGTCCACACCGGCGATTCCTTCTGCTCAGCCCCGATGCTCACCATCTCGGAAGAGGTGCAGAAGAAACTCCAGGATTACTCATACCGCATCGTTGAGGCCATCCAGGTCATCGGCGGCACCAACATCCAATTCGCGCACAACCCCGATGACGGACGGATCGTCGTCATCGAGATAAATCCCAGGACCTCCCGATCATCGGCGCTGGCTTCAAAGGCGACGGGATTTCCCATCGCCTTTATCTCAGCGAAGCTGGCCGGAGGCTACACACTAAAAGACATCCCCTATTACCGCGGCGGCGGTCTTGACAACTACACCCCGTCCGGGGAGTACGTCGTCATCAAGTTCGCACGGTGGGCCTTCGAAAAGTTCAGCGAGGCGCAGGACAGACTGGGTACACAGATGAAGGCCGTCGGAGAGGCCATGAGCATCGGCAAGACATACAAAGAGGCCTTCCAGAAAGCGATCCGCTCGCTGGAAACAAAACGTTACGGCCTCGGGTACGCGAAGAATTTCAATGAACTGCCGCTCGACGATCTTATGCGCCTTTTGAACGAACCGTCGTCTGAGAGGCAATTCATCATGTATGAAGCCCTTCGCAAAGGGGCCACGATCGACGATCTTTATGAAAAGACGAAGATCAAGCGATGGTTTATCGGACAGATGAAAGAGATCCTCGACCTCGAGGAAGAGATCATCGGCTACAAAGGCAGAAAACTCCCGGACAAACTCCTCGTCAAGGCCAAAGAGGATGGTTTCTCTGATAAATACCTCGCCATGCTGCTTGGCGTCAAAGAAACGCAGATCAGGCAGAAAAGGATAGCCCTCGGCAAGCGCGAGGCCTGGTGCGCGGTGCCCGTCAGCGGCGCGGACGCGGCCTACTACTATTCGACCTACAATGCCCCCGATGAGGTTCCGGTGAGCAACCGCAAGAAGGTCATGATCCTCGGCGGAGGCCCCAACCGGATCGGGCAGGGCATCGAATTCGATTATACATGTGTGCACGCGGCCTTCACCCTGCGCGATGAAGGGTACGAATCGATCATGGTCAACTGCAATCCCGAAACCGTCTCCACGGATTACGACACCTCTGACAAGCTCTACTTCGAACCGCTGACGGTGGAGGACGTCCTGAGCATCTACGAAAAGGAAAAACCCATCGGTGCCATAGTTCAGTTCGGCGGTCAGACGCCCCTCAATCTTGCCAGAGAGCTGGAGGAGGCCGGTGTCACCATACTGGGCACATCGCCGGAAAGCATCGATATCGCGGAGGACCGCAAGCGCTTCAGCCATATCATAAAGAAGATCGGCATTCCCCAGCCCCAGTCCGGCACCGCTGTCGTCCTCGAAGAGGCACTGGCCGTTGCAGGGAAGATCGGGTACCCCCTGATGGTCCGGCCGTCGTATGTTCTCGGAGGAAGGGGCATGGAGATCGTCTATGACGACGAGATGCTCAGGGCCTATGTGAACGCCGCTGTCGATATCAGCCCCGGCAGGCCCATACTCATCGACAAGTTCCTCGAAAACGCCATAGAGGTCGAGGCGGATGCCATTGCCGACGGCGAGGACGCCTTTGTCCCCTCAATAATGGAGCACATCGAGCTCGCCGGGGTCCACTCGGGCGACAGCGCGTGCGCAATACCTCCCCGGACGCTCCCGGAAAAGCACATAAAGACCATCAATGAATATACGAAAAAACTCGCCATCGAACTGAAGGTCGTCGGCCTCATGAACATCCAGTACGCTATCGCCGATGATAAAGTCTTTATCCTCGAGGCAAATCCGCGGGCAAGCAGGACCGTGCCCCTTGTTTCAAAGGTGACCGGCGTGCAGATGGCAAGGATTGCGACAAAGATGATGCTCGGAAAAAAGCTTAAGGGCATGAAGCTTAAACAGAAAAAATATCCCCACGTAGGTGTCAAGGAGTCCGTCTTCCCCTTCAACATGTTCCCCGAGGTCGACCCGACCCTGGGACCCGAGATGAAATCGACCGGTGAAGTGCTCGGCATGTCAAGCTCCTTTGGACTGGCGTTCGCCAAATCCCAGGAGGCCGCCGGGCAGAAGCTTCCCCTCTCGGGCAACGTGCTCCTCACTGTGGTCGACCGCGACAAGGATGACATCGTCGATGTCGCAAAGGTGCTCGTCAAGCTGGGTTTCAGTATTCTCTCGACCGACGGGACGCACAGGTTCTTGAGCGGGAAGGGTGTCAAAACAACCCAAATCAAGAAGGTGCACGAAGGCAGGCCCAATATCGTCGATGCCATTCACAACAAGGAGATAAACCTCATCATCAACACGCCCTCGGGCAAGAACAGCATGTACGACGATTCCTATATCAGGAAAGCCGCCATAAAGTACAAGATACCCTACATCACGACAACGGCGGCCGCTAAAGCAACGGCGGAAGGCATCAAGGCGTCTCTTGCCAGCAAGGTCGCCATAAAGGTAAAATCGCTCCAGTCATACCACAAGGCAATTGAGTGATCTGATAAAAACAGATAGCGGTTTATCCGGTTAGTTCAGTTTGTTTGGTTTCTCTGGTTAAAAGATTTTTAAATGTGAATCGAGGCGTGAAGGTTTTAGCGCTCAAGCGGCTCAAGCATTCAAGCAACTCAAGCTGTCTTCTCATTCTCCGATGATCTTGACGAGCACCCGTTTTCTTCTTCTTCCGTCGAACTCACCGTAGAAAATCTGTTCCCAGGGGCCGAAGTCGAGCTTCCCTTTAGTTATGGCAACAACCGTCTCCCTGCCCATGACCTGGCGCTTCAGGTGGCCGTCTGCATTGTCCTCCCCCGTGTTGTGCCGGTACTGCGAGATGGGTTCGTGGGGAGCAAGTTTTTCGAGCCACGTATCGAAATCATGGTGGAGCCCCGATTCGTCGTCATTTATGAAGACAGATGCCGTGATGTGCATGGCATTCACCAGAACAAGTCCCTCGGTGATGCCGCTTTCACGCAGGCATTCTTCAACCTGCGGCGTGATATTTATAAACCCCCGTCTCGAAGGGACATTGAACCACAACTCCTTTCTATAGCTCTTCAAGAATCACCTCCAGGATCAAGACGGCTGCAGCCGTTTGAACAGCTTCAACGTCAAGAGTAAAAAAACCGGGACCTGCAACTTCCGCCGGTCTTCCTTACCCTCTGCCCACTTCCCTGCACTGACCTTGCAGATACTCATAGACCTCGCCAAGGTCCGTAAACAGGGGGTGGTCTTCTGCCTCGTTCCATGGGTTTTTGAGCCCCACGCGGACGATCCCCGCCTGCCTTGCTTTTTCGAGGGTTATGGGGCTGTCGTCGACAACCGCCCAGCACGCGTCGAAGAGGACCGACTTGTCGTAGCTCAGGTGGATCTCGTCGAAAGGAAGACCATTTTTTTCGAGCCACCTCCTGGTGGGTCCATAGGTCTCCTTCTCCCGGTGGCTGGCGATGACGATGTAAAAACCCTTCTCCCTCAGAAGGCGCAGGAAATCGCGCGATTGTTCGTAGGGTGCGAAGGTATCCTGCTCCATGTGGACATCCTTGATTATGCCATAGAGGCGCTCCGCGGATATCAACCCCTTCCAGAAATTCCACGATCTCCACTCGCTATGGTGGGGCATATGGGGGTTCTCTTCGAGAAGCTTTACGTAGAGGATGGGCGCGAGGTCCCACAGGGTATTGTCGATGTCTATAATAATCTTTCTCACGGCCCGTTATTTTACCATAAATTTCGGGTTTTGAAAAACAGGGCGCAAAATGGTAGAATGCTGCAATTGACACGCCTGGTTGCCCCGTGGTTGCTGCGATTTAAGTATCTTCATCTTATTGACGAAAAACCCGAAAGAAGTGTCAAAGAAATTGCCGTGGTCTTTCCCGTAAAAGCAGACCGAGGCACACATTTATCAGGAGAAAGAATGAAAATATCTCAAAAATATTTTACCGGCGGGGCGGGTTTCTCGCTGGGAAGCTCCGTGGGCACCGACATGAATGCCAGCCTTGTTCTCGTCTTCGCCGCGACCGAGCTGTTAAAGGACAGGGAGGTCTTTGAGGCCCTGCGCGGTCAATACCCTTCGGCGCACCTGTGCGGATGTTCGACATCCGGCGAAATATACAACGCCGGTGTCTTCGACGATACCCTTGTAGCAACGGCCGTTTCTTTTGAGCATACCGGCGTTATGGGCGCATCCATTACCCTTAACGCCGTGTCGAGCAGCTACGAGGCGGGGGCTCTCCTCGCCCGATCCATCGATATGGACCGGCTTGTCCACGTCTTCGTCCTGTCTGACGGACTCAACGTGAACGGAAGCGAACTCGCCCGGGGCCTGACCGAAAGCCTGCCCGATGGAGTCACGGTCACCGGGGGCCTTGCCGGCAACGCCGACCGTTTTGAAGAAACCTATGTGTTCTGGGACAAACCCCCCGCACAGAACACCCTGGCCATCGTCGGTTTTTACGGGAACCGTCTTAAGGTCGGCTGCGGCTCAATGGGCGGCTGGGACCCTTTCGGCCCGGAACGCGTTGTCACGAGATCGTCGGGGAACGTGCTTTTCGAGCTTGACGGTAAGTCAGCGCTTGAGCTTTATAAAAATTATCTCGGCGACCACGCGAAGCAGCTTCCCGCGGCGGGACTTCTTTTCCCCCTTTCCATACGCACCGGGGATGGCGAGGAGGCAACCGTGCGGACGATCCTCGCCGTCAGTGAACAGGAGAGCTCAATGACCTTTGCCGGGGATATCCCTGAAGGCTCATACGCCCGGCTGATGAAGGCAAACTTCGAGAGACTCATCGACGGGGCGCACGGGGCCGCGGTCACGAGCAGCAAAGCGATCGATCCAACACCCGCCGAACTGGCCATACTGATCAGCTGCGTGGGAAGAAAGCTTGTATTAAAGCAAAGAGTGGAAGAAGAGATAGAGACTGCCCGGGAAGTCCTGGGCCCCGGGACCATACTGACAGGATTCTACTCCTACGGGGAGATATCACCCTTTGTCCCGGGGGCAAAGTGCGCGCTCCACAATCAAACCATGACCGTTACAACAATGTCGGAAGGGTGAGCTTTGAAGAAAACACACAGCCTGCTCAAACGTCAGATGAAAAAGGCCTTTGGCGATGATTTTGTCATCACCGACCAGTGGAAGAAATTCATCGAGATGGTCAATGACGCCTATGATGAAGCCGACACGGACAGGCGCATGCTGGAGCGTTCCCTGGAGCTGAGCTCGCAGGAGCTTTTCCAGGCAAATTCGGAGATGCGGGCGATCTTTGAGGCAATACCGGACCTGCTTTTCAGAGTTGATGCGGACGGCGTCATTCTCGACTGCAAAACGGGCAACACTTCCGATCTGTTCATTGCGCGCGAGAAGCTCCTCAACCGCAAGATCCAGGAAATCCCCGTTGCAGCCACAGGCAAACGCTTCAAGGAGGCCATCGATAAGGTAAGAAGAACAGGTTCTTTTGTCAGTATTGAATATTCACTTGATATCGATGGTTCGGAACGGTCCTACGAGGCACGGTTCCTCCCTTTCATGAACGGCCAGACCATGATCATCGTAAGGAATGTGACCAAACGGCACCGCGCGGAAATGGCGCTCAGGGAAAGTGAGGAAAAGTACAGGAGCATATTCGAGAATTCAGTTGAAGGGATCTTCCAGACGACCAGGGAAGGCAGTTATGTCAATGTGAATCCGGCCCTTTCCAGCATGTTTGGATATAATTCCACGGAAGACATGCTGCGGACCCTCACCGACGTGAAACAACATTATGTTGTGCCCGAAGACCGCATCCGCTTCAGAGAACTCATTGAAAAACACGGAATATTGAAAGGATTTGAAACACAGGTATACCGCAAGGATAGAGGCATAATATGGATATCGATCAATGCCCGCGCCGTCAGGGACAAAAAGGGGGAGATCGCCTTCTATGAAGGGACAATAGAGAACATCACCGACAAGAAACGCGCCGAAGAGGCACTCTTCGAGTCTGAAGAAAAATACCGGAGCATCATTGAAGAGTCTCATGTCGGTGTCTATATCATTCAGGACAACGTCTTCACTTTCGTCAATCCCATGTTCTGCACGATCCACGGATACACCTATGATGAGATCGTGGGCAAGATGGGGCCCCGCGATTTCGTGCTGCCCGAAGATTTCTCCATTGTCAGGGAAAGTCTGAAGAAGCGTCTTTCCAGCGAGATCAAAACGGCCGAGCTGAACTACAGGATCAGGCGCAAAGACGGCGAGGTCCGCATTATCAAGGCCATCGGAAGCTCCATCCTCTACAGGAGGCGCTTTGCCGTGATCGGGACGATCCTTGACGTGAGCAAGGAAAAGGTCCTCGAAGAACAGCTCCTCCAGTCGCAAAAACTCGAAACTGTCGGAAGGCTCGCCGGAGGTATCGCACATGACTTCAACAACATGCTCGGCGTCATTCTCGGCAATGTCCAGCTTGCGAAGATAAACCTTTCTCCCGATGCGAAGGCCTTCGAGTTCTGTCAGTCCATCGAAAAGGCGACGACGCGGGCCGCCGATTTCGTTAAACAGCTTCTGGCCTTCAGCAGGCGGCAGCTCCTTGAGTTGAAGGTCTGCGATCTGAACAGCCTTCTCGGGGTCTTCGAGAACATGGTCCAGCGTGTCATCGGAGAGAGCATAGAAATGAGCATCGTCCCTGCCCCCGGTCTGCCCGCGATCAGGGCCGATGAAGGACAGATCAACCAGGTCCTGCTCAACCTCGTGGTGAACGCACGCGACGCAATGCCTGATGGCGGCATATTAACGGTTTCCACCGGGTTCGCGGAGATCGATAAAAAATATATGCAGACACATCCCGATGCATCGCCCGGAAGCTATGTCGTCCTGTCGGTCTCGGACACAGGCGTGGGCATGGAAAAGAGCGTAGCAGAAAAAATGTTCGAGCCTTTTTTCACCACAAAGATCGGCGGCAGCGGGCTCGGCCTCTCCGTGGTGTACGGGATCATCAAACAGCATGGCGGCTTTGTTGATGTGATAAGTGAGTACGGCCGGGGAACGACCTTCAAGGTCTATATCCCCCGGGCAAACGAGGCCGCAGCCGAGCCAGGCGAAAATTCCGCCTCTTTGCAGGCCGGCAGCGAGACTATTCTTGTTGTCGAAGACGACGAAGATTTCCGCAGGGTTGAGGCTGAATTGCTGAAAAAGCTCGGCTACCGGGTACACATGGCGGCAGACGGCATCGAAGGCGTCAACGTGTTCCGCGAAAAACACGGGGAGATAGATCTCGTTATACTCGATGTCGTCATGCCCAGAATGAGCGGCCGCGAAACGCTGGAAGAGATGCGAAAGATCCGTCCGAACATTGCCTCCCTTTTCGTTTCAGGCTACAGTCTTGATGGGATACACGTCAACTATATCCTCGAACAGGGAATAGATGCGATCCAGAAACCATTCTCTTTCGAAACCCTCTCCCGGAAGATAAGGGAAGTGATAGAAAAATCAAAGAACCATTGAAGAAATGGGGAAGATCGCTCTTCCCCATTCTTTGTAACGAATTTTCGGGTTTCCGTTGGCTTGCCTACTTTGTTTCCGCCGGTTTCTCCTCGGCAGGAGGCGCGGCTTTGGTCTTCTTTACTTTCTTTGGTTTCTTTACTTTCTTTTTCGCCTTCTTCGTCTTTGCCGGTTTGTCAACAGGCTTGTCTGTCTGCACCTGCTGCTCCACCTTCGGTGCCGGCTGGACTTTCTCCTGCGCGAAGCCGGTAACTGTAAAGGCGATACCGATCACGACGGCGATAAATAACACCAATGCTTTTTTCATATTTTTCACCTCCTTTCGTTTTTAAATGGGATCTACCCATTTATAAACCAGAGAGGAAATAAAAGATAGAAAAAAACTAAAAATTGAACACCACCGTCAACCCCCCCACAAGGTTGTTATCAAGGTAGCCGTTGGGATTGCAGGAGATCTTGCCGCCTGCCGCGTCGGTCCCCATCGTTCTTTTCGCGTCCCCTGAGAGCGGGAACCAGTACTGAAGCGTGGGTTGGACGGAAACGCTCTTTGTCACCGGTATGGTGAGTCCCGCCTTCACCATGCCGTCGTGAAAACCGCTGTATTCGCTCCCGGTATAATCACCCGTACCCGTTTCATAGGTCTTCCAGTAGTTGCCGCTGCCCGCGAAATAGCCGAAGGACGCGCCAAGATCAAGGGTCATTTCCTTATAGAGCTTAAAGGAATGCGCAAACGACAGGTTTATGTATGTACCCGGAAACGCGTTGACGTCGCGGTATACCGTCAGCGTCGGTTTTCCGTATGTGTCGTATGAAATGCCGAGGAAGAACTCTTCCGTTTCGCTGGCATACTTTGTCCCGTAATAGACATACCCGCCCGTCAGGGAAAGCTTGCTGAAAGAATGGGTGTAGGAGAGGGTGATGTCCGTCTCGTTATAGCCTTTTTGGCCCTCGGCAGTGCCGGGGTTGAACGACTGGGTCATATGCTGGCTGGTATCGATGTTCCCCCAGAAGGAGACCGTAAAGCCTTTATAGGACGCGCTCAGGGACGGCTGGATAACGGCGCTGTCCCTGCTGAGCTCGTAGCCCCTGAAGATGTACTTGCTGAACACACCTATGGAGGCGCTCCCCGTTACCTTTGCCTCCTCAACCTTTTTCTCTTCCGCCTTCTTCTCTTCACCGTCCGCAAAACTCAGAACGGGTATAAAGAGGATGAAAAACAACATAACCGCCATCACGACCGATCTTTTCATTTCTGCCTCCTTTCTCGTTTTTGCCCCGACAAGTCCGTTCTCTCTCTTCTTCGGGCCTCGTTCACTGCTTCAAAAAACAAAAAAGGTGTCTTATCGCCGTTTAAGAGCGAACAATAAGACACCTTTGTCGGACTGCTTTAAGCCGCTTCGCGGTAAAAAAATGGCGTTCGCTTTTCGAACGCCATCGTACTTAACACATCATTGTGTTTATCCCGGACACCGGGAGACTGTTATGAATCTACAAGTAACAAGATGAGGCCACCGGTAACGGCAGGCAATGAAACAGTGGAACTGAAGCTTTTTTCAGACTGTTCTTTCAGCGGTGAGATTGAGGTATTTATCGCGGATCCTGTTCCTGATCTTCAGGACCATGACATGCGAGATGCCGAGCCTGGAGCCGATCTCCCGCACGGACATGCCGTCCACGAGCAGGTTCACTACCTGGTGGTCCCTCTCCGATGAACACGCGTCGTATATGGCCTGCAACCGGAGCTTTCCTTCAAGGATCGCGAAGGCCGACGACTCATCGGAAGCGATCATCTCCTCCCACGAAGTGCCGTCGTCCCCGGCCGGCTCATTGAAGCTCACAAAGATCACGTTCTCGCGGACCTTGCGCAGATGGTTTTTCAGGTGATAGTAACAACCCTGCAGAATGTAGCTGTCGGTCTTGTCCTCGATGGACCCTTTGCCGTGAGCTCTCCAGAGATGGACCAGCGCCTCCTGGTAGAGGTCCTCCTCATCAAAATAGGAATGGTGGCCGTTGAGCCTCTTCGTGATCCGTTTGAGCACCGGCGAAAGGCGCCTTACCATGAATTCGAACTTCATTGCGAACCCTTGTATTTGTTTGTTATGGGCATCCTTCTGTCCCTGCCGAACGATCTGGGTGTGATCTTTATCCCCGGGGGCGACTGACGGCGTTTGTATTCACTGAGGTCGACCATTCTCAGCACCCTGGCGATCTCTTTCTTCGTCATATGGGGATGTTCGATGCCTGCCAGGTCCCTGTCCTCTTCCACATAATGCCTGAGCACGCGGTCAAGAATATCATACGGCGGCAGCGTGTCCCTGTCGAGCTGATCGGGTTTCAATTCCGCAGTTGGCTCTTTCGTGAGTATCCGGTCAGGTATGACATGACCGAGGGAGTTCCTGAATCCGCACAGCTTGTAAACCAGTGTTTTCGGTACATCCTTGATGACCGCAAAGCCTCCTGCCATGTCTCCATAGAGCGTGGCATATCCAACGCTCATCTCCGATTTGTTCCCGGTGGTGAGGACGAGCCATCCGAACTTGTTCGACAGCGCCATGAGGATGTTTCCCCTGATGCGGGCCTGGATGTTCTCTTCGGTTATGTCTTCCTTCAGCCCGGCAAAAAGCCCTTTCATCGTGTCGTGATAGGCCGCGAAGACAGTGTCTATGGGGACCTCGATGATCCTCGTCCCCAGCTCTTTCGCGAGCCCTTCCGCATCTTCCCTGGACTCCGCGGACGTGTATCGCGAGGGCATGAAGACACAGACAACGTTCTCTTTTCCGAGGGCGTCGGCCGCGAGCGCCGCAACGAGGGCCGAGTCGATCCCGCCCGAGAGCCCTATGACGGTCCCCTTGAACCCGTTCTTGACCACGTAATCATGAAGGCCGAGCTTGAGCGCCTCGTAAATCTCTTCCACCGGCCCGAGGCGCGTTGCCGGCGCGCCAGCCTGCCTTTTCTTCTCCTTTTCACCGCCGCGGGCAGGCTTTGCTGAAACGGTCACGATACGGGCGGCCGCGGCGGCCGCGGCCGTTCTCTTTACGAGGGACCTGGCGGGGATGTCCACGGTGAGGAGGTCCTCCTTAAACGCTTCAGCGCGGGCGACAACACTGCCTTTTTTGTCCATGACAAAGCTCTGGCCGTCGAAGACAAGCTCATCCTGACCGCCCACGAGGTTCGTATACGCAAGCCATACACGGTGTTCCTTTATCCTGCTCCTTGCCACTTCTTCGCGCATGGAGATCTTTCCCGCATGGTAAGGGGACGCATTGATGTTGAAGATAAGCCCGGCGCCGGAGCTGGCCATTGCAGATATGGGGCCGTTCCTGCACCATATGTCCTCACAGATCCCGATGCCGAACACCACCTCTCCCAAACGGAAAATGACGGGTCTCTCGCCGGGTATAAAGTAGCGCTTCTCATCGAAAACACCGTAGTTGGGGAGAAGCTCCTTGCGGTAAACGCCTCTTACCTTTCCTTTGTGGATGACCGCTGCCGCATTGTAGATGCCGGAAGGGGAACGGTCCACAAAACCGGCGATAGTGACGGGCCCCTTAATACGGGAGGCCACAACATGAAGGGCTTCAAGATTTGCATCCACAAAACCCTTTTTCAGGAGGAGGTCTTCCGGCGGATACCCTGTGATAGCGAGCTCGGGCAGGGCAAGGATGTCCACATCCATTGCCGATGCCTTTTCCGCACACTCGATGATCCTTTCGCCGTTGCGCCCGAGATCACCGACTGTCGCGTTTATCTGTGCCAACCCTATTCGCAGCATTCTCATTCGTCCACCTTCCGTGCGATAACAAGAAGGGCGTCCAAAGCATTATTAAGCGCTCTGGACGCCCTTGTCCTCGCAGGTCATTTTTTAGCAGCCTTGCTAAAAAACCATATAAACTGCCAATATAATATTGTTTCCACACATTGTTGTCAAGTTCTTTTCTGGATATCGAATGCCAGGATGACCGCCTCCGATACCTCTTTCATGGTTTTGCGGGTATCCATGCTTTTCCGGTGGATCTTCCGGTAGGCCTCGTCCTCGTTGAGACCCAGTTCCTTCATGAGTATGCCCTTGGCGCGCTCGACTATCTTTCTCGACTCCAGCGCCTCTTTCGCGGCAAGGATCTCATGACTTAAGTTCGTGTTCTCTATGGCAACGGCCGCCTGGTTCGCAACCGCCTGGAGGATATCGATCTCTTCCTTGGTAAAAACGTGCTCGCTCATCGTGTAGCTGTTGATGACGCCGACGACCTGGTCCTTGATCATCATGGGAACGGACAGGAGGGACACGAACCCTTCCTTTTTCGCAACATCGGGGAACATGTAGCCGGGCTCTTTCGTCACATCAAGGACCTTGAGCGGTTTTTTCTCGAGGACAACCCTGCCGCTTATGGACTGTCCTACCTTGAGGTTCGGCTTGTTCACGTATTCGTTGCTCAGGCTTTGCGTTGCGGCGATGACCAGCTCCTCTTTCTTCTCGTCGAGGAGCATGACGGAGCAGATCTTCGAATCCATCACCTTCGCGGTCATCGTCACGATGAGGTGGAGGATCTCTTTGATGTAGTGATCGGAAACAATGGTCCGGGACACCTCCGAGAGAAGGTCAAGCTGTTTTGCCTTCTTTACGACCTCATCGTAGGTGATCGCGTTCTGTATGGCACTGCCCAGGTACCTGCCTATGGTGAAGAGGAGCTTTATCTGCGGCTCAGGGTACTCGTATTCCTTTTTGTTCTGCAGGTTGATCACGCCGATCACCTTGTTCTTGGACATTATGGGGACCGACAGGAAGGCCTCGTATTTGTCCTCTTTCAGGGATGTGAAGGCCTTGAACCTCTTGTCGCGGTATGCCTCTTTCGTCAATACGACGGGCTGTTTCTCCTTTGCGGCCCAGCCGGTGAGCCCCTCGCCCAGCCTGAGGCTTATCGCCCCCAGCGACTGTACCCTGGGATCACTGGCCGCGGAAAGGACAAGTTCGTTGACATCCTCGTCATAGAGATAAACGAAACAGGAATCGGCCTTGACGAAACGCATCACCGTGGCCACGATGCGGTTTAGAAGCTCCGACAGGTCGAGGTTGTCGCTTATGTCCTTTGCCACCTCATGGAGGATCTTGAGCTCCTGTTCTTTTGCCTCAAGCTTCTGGCGTGCCGTAGAAACTGCCATGTATCCGCAACCCCTTTATTATAATCAAAGATACATCTTAGAGGAGAAGCACCGGTTTGTCAATAAAAGAGGCAGGTCATAGGTGAGGGGTTATGGGTTATGGGAAAAGCATGGGGGGGGTGATGTGATGACGGGTCTTTCCTGTAACCCATGACCTATGACCCCTCACCTGCCTTTAGAAGGTCCGGGTGCCGGGATATAGCGTATACTGCTTCCTGCGCATGCTTAAAACACCCTTTTTAACCAGTGACGCCATCATGCGGGAAACGGTCTCCCGCGAGCAGCCGCAGGAATTGGCTATCTCTATTTGGGAAGGGCCCTTTTCGATGATGACATAGTCTTTCATCCTGACCCCGGCCCTTGCGCCGACTTCGAGGAGGTATTTAAGGATGCGCCCTTCGACGTTCAGGAAGGCCAGCCATTTTATCCGTTCATCGGCCGCGCGCAGCCTGCTTGCCATTACCTTAAGGATGTTCACGGATATGGAGGGGCTTTCCATGAGAAGCTTCAGGAAGTCATTTCGCCTCACGATCAGGATCTCACTGCTCTCCATCGCGATGGCGTTTGCGGAACGGGGCAGATCGTCAATTAGCGCAAGCTCACCAAAGAACCCGTCCTTTCCGATTATATCGAGGACATATTCACGCCCTTCCTCGTCATAGAGGCAGACTTTGACCCTTCCCTTGAGTACGACAAAAAGGGCGTCACCGTTCTCCCCTTCCTGAAAGATGAGCTGACCCCTGTAGTATGTGTTGACATAGAGGATCCGGGAGATCTTCTCAATATCCGCATCCTTCAATGTTTCAAAAATGTTTACGTTTCTCAGGTTGTCGGCATATCTTTTCAAGCCGGCCCGGTACCTCCTTGGCACATGATACTAATTATCGATAAATTGTACAACATTTTTAAGGGCATCCTGGACCTTTTCGCCGGGTATACCCCCCTGGGCTATGTTTGGCCCGCCGCCCCCCTTGCCGCCGTACCGTTCCGTCAGACCCTTTACTATCTTGCCGGCACTGTAGCGCTTCTGCAGTTCCTTGCTCACCGCGGCGACCACGAGCCCCTTGCCGTCCGGGGCTGCAGTGCCCACAAGAACGATGCACCCGCTTACCCTGGAGCGGACGATGTCGGTCACCTTCCTCAAGTCCTCGGCAGAGGCGCTTTGTATAAAAAGGGTCACCACCTTCGCTCCGTCCGCGTCAACGGCTTCTTCTATCGCAGCGCTCACGCTGTGCGCGATGATGTCTTCCTTAAACTGCTCGATCTGTTTTTCCTTGATGCCAAGTTCACCGATGAGCCCCTCGATCCTCTCCTCAACGCGGTCGAATTCGATGTTGGTCCTCTTCGCGATCGACCTGAGAGTTCCTTCGATGCGGCGCTTATAGGATATGGCGCCCCTGCCGGTAGTTGCCTCGATGCGGCGCACTCCGGAGGCAAGAGAACTTTCGCTCAGGATGTAAAGGCTGCCGATCTGGCCGGTGTTGCCGACATGCGTCCCTCCGCAGAGCTCCCTGGAAAAATCACCTATGGTGATGACACGGACCGTCTGGCCGTATTTCTCTTCAAAAAGCGCCGTGGCGCCCTCCCGTATGGCGTCCTCGCGACTCTTCACGTCGATGGTAACGGGTACGCACTCCATGATCTTCCCGTTGACGATGTCTTCGACCGCCGTTACCTGGTCTTCCTTCATTGCCTCGAAATGGGTGAAGTCGAAACGCATCCTGCCGGCGTCCACCAGGGAGCCGGACTGTTTCACATGATCGCCGAGGACCTTCCGCAGGGCGTAGTGAAGCAGGTGCGTCGCCGTGTGGTTCCTGGATACGCCCTTGCGTTTCTCCTCGTCGACATGGAGCGACACGGCGTCACCGCGTTTGAACCTTCCCTTTCCGACAAGTACCCTGTGGGCAAAGAGATCTTCCTTTACTTTGGTCACGCCGATGACCCGCGCGGAGGATCCATCCGCGGCCAGGACAACACCTCCGTCCTCTACCTGCCCGCCGCTCTCCGCGTAGAACGGCGTCTTATCGAAGAAGAGCTCTCCCTCCTTGTCCTCGCTTATCTCTTCGACCGTTTCGTTGCCGACAAGGATGGCCCGCACCACGCTGTCATCCTTCAACGTTCCATAACCCGTAAAGGAACTGGCAAGCCCCTCTTTGAGTATGACAAGGTGTCCTTCGTTCCACTCTTCTCCCTTGATCCTCGACCCTGTCTTCGAACGCGCCTTCTGGTCGGCAAGGGCCGCCTGGAAACCGGCCGCGTCTATGGAAAGCCCGTCCTCTTCGGCCATGTCCGTCGTTATGTCAACAGGGAACCCGTAGGTGTCATAGAGCTTGTACACCAGGTCGCCGGGAATGGTGCCGCCGCCCGCCTTTTTCAGGTCGGCCGTAAAATCCTCGTAAAGTTTCATCCCCATGCCGAGGGTCTCTATAAAGCGCTCCTCCTCGCCGCGAATGACCCTTACTATATAGGAGTGATTATTCTTTACCTCGGGGTAGACGTCCTCCATGAGGTCCACGACGCTCGTGGAGAGGTCATGAAGGAACTCTTTCTCGATGCCGAGCTTCTTCCCGTAGCGCAGCGCCCGCCGTATGATCCTCCTGAGCACGTAACCGCGCCCGTCCTTCGAGGGGAGGATGCCGTCGTTGATGATGAAGGCCGCGCCCCTGGCGTGATCCGCGATGACCCGCATGGCGATGTCCTTCTTTTCATCCTCGCCGTATGCGCATCCGGCGATGTCCTCTATCTTTCTGAGGATCGGCGCAAAAAGGTCCGTATCGTAGTTGCCGATCTTTCCCTGCATGATCGACGTGATCCGCTCAAGCCCCATGCCCGTGTCAATGGACGGCCTGGGAAGTTTCTTCATCTGTCCGTCGGCGCTGCGGTCGAACTCCATAAAGACCAGGTTCCAGATCTCCAGAAAGCGGTCGCAGTCGCACCCGACGGCGCAGTCGGGTTTACGGCACCCCACGTTCTCCCCGAGGTCGTAGAGGATCTCCGAACAGGGGCCGCAGGGGCCTTCGTCGCCCATTGACCAGAAGTTGTCCTTCTCGTCGAGCCTCACGATCCTCTCCGGCCTGACACCCGTCTTTTTCCAGAGCTCTTCGGCCTCGTTGTCCTCCCTGAAGACCGTTATCCACATCTTCGATTCGTCGAGGCCCATTTCTTTTGTTAAAAATTCCCAGGCATAGGCGATTGCGTCCTTCTTGAAATAATCGCCGAAGGAGAAGTTGCCCAGCATCTCAAAGAACGTGTGGTGCCTCAGGGTCTTGCCGATATTGTCGAGGTCGTTGTGCTTGCCTCCTGCCCTGACACATTTCTGGCATGTCGTGGCCCTGCTGTATGGTCTTTTTTCAACGCCGAGAAAAAGGTTTTTGAACTGCACCATGCCGGCGTTCACGAAAAGAAGCGTCGGGTCCTTTTCCGGCAGGAGCGCCGAACTGGGGACCACGGTGTGGTCATTTCCCGCAAAATAATTCAGGAACCGGTTTCTAATCTCTTTTGATGTCACGTCTCTCCCTTCTTCAGTTCCACCTGTGCAATGATCTTCCCTTCGACCTCCTTCAGGATGTCGGGGTGGGTCTTCAGGTACTCCTTCGCGTTCTCGCGGCCCTGACCGATCCGTGTATCACCGTAGGAATACCAGGTCCCGGCCTTTTCAACAATGCCCATCTCAACACCGAGATCGATGACATCGCCCTCACGGGATATGCCTTCACCGAATATGATGTCAAACTCGACCTCTTTGAACGGCGGTGCAAGCTTGTTCTTTACGATCTTCACCCGCGTCCTGTTCCCGACGATCTCCTGACCGTCCTTTATCGCCGCGATCCTCCTGATGTCAAGACGCACCGACGAGTAGAATTTGAGTGCGTTGCCGCCCGTTGTCGTTTCGGGGTTGCCGAACATGATGCCGATCTTCTGGCGGATCTGATTGATAAATATGACCGTCGTCATGGACTTGCTGGTGATGGCGGTGAGCTTGCGCAGGGCCTGGGACATGAGGCGCGCCTGGAGGCCCATGTGGGAGTCTCCCATCTCGCCTTCGATCTCCGCGCGCGGCACCAGGGCGGCCACGGAATCGACGACAACGACATCGACGGCGCCGCTGCGCACAAGTATCTCTCCGATCTCCAGGGCCTGCTCCCCCGTATCCGGCTGCGATATGAGCAGGTCGTCGGTATTGACGCCGATCCTTTTCGCATAGGAAACATCAAGCGCGTGCTCTGCGTCGATGAATGCCGCAGTACCCCCGGTCTTCTGGATCTCGCTTACAACCTGGAGGGCAAGCGTGGTCTTGCCCGAGGCCTCGGGCCCGAAGATCTCGATGACCCTTCCCCTCGGCAACCCGCCGATACCGAGGGCGATATCGAGGGCTATGGACCCGGTGGATACTACAGGTACGGCCTCCAAGGCCTTTTCTCCCAGCTTCATGATGGCGCCCTTGCCAAAGAGCCTTTCTATCTGCGATACCGCCATATCGATGGCTTTGCCTTTGCTGTTTTCTTCTTTCACGTCACTGCCTCCCTCTCAAAATATTCTCCAAACCCCGATCGCGCCCCCCGCAGGCCGGTAAACATCAGGCCTTCCCATCCATTTTCTTTTCGAAGAGCGGCACATATGCGGCGCCTTCTCTCGCAAGGATGCTCTGGTACAGAACGATATTCTCTATGGTAAATATTCTTTTCTCCAGGATCGCGATGTCCCGCTCCAGCAGGGGTGCAGGCACTTTCATCCTCCCGAAGGTGATGTGGGGGGTGAAATCCCTTTTCTCCCTGTCAAAGCCCAGGACCGTGAGACGGTCCTCTATATCATGGTATATCGAGCGTATGATGTCAACTCCTTCCTCGATGGTGGCGACGATGACCCTGGGCTTTCGCCTGCCCGGGAATGCGTCGATGTTTTTCAGCGATGTCAAGACGGATCCGTAGGGCCCGCAGGAGGCAAGCATGTCCTTTATCTCCTGGGCTCTGACGTCGTTTATCTCCCCGAAGAACTTTATGGTGATGTGCTGTCCCTCCGGTTTTACCCACCTCACGCCGCGGACGGTCCTTGCCATAGCGGACGAGACTTGAGACAGGTAGTTTTTTATATCCCGGGGGATCTCGAAGGCAAGAAAAGACCTCATGTCCGGCATACCCTCCCTTCCAGGTAGTCAAGGACGAACTCAAGCGCCTTCTCCGAGGTCTGCCGCCTGATCTTTCGTCTCGTGCCGGAAAAATGATACTCCCTCACGTACGTCTCGCCGCCCGCCGCGAGCCCGATGAAGACGGTACCCACCGGTTTGTCCGGTGTTCCGCCGCCGGGACCGGCTATCCCGGTGACCGCAACGGCAAGATCGACACCCAGCCTTTCCCCGGCGCCCCGGGCCATGGCTACGGCAGTGGCGGCGCTCACGGCGCCGCGGGTTTCGATGGTCTCTTCGGGAACACCGAGGAAGAGCGTCTTCACCCTGTTGCTGTAAGTGACAAAACCCCCTTCAAAATATTCCGAAGAGCCTGCGGCGTTCGTTATCCTGCCGGCGATGAGCCCGCCCGTGCATGATTCTGCGGTCCCGAGGGTGAGCGATCGCCCCGCAAGGATCCTGCCTATCTTTTCTTCCAGGGTCATATGAACCTTCCCAGCAGAAAAAGGATGGCGCTCGCGAATATTCCCGCAAGGACATCATCTCCCACAACCCCGCAGCCCTTTTTCAATCTCTCGACGCGCTTGATGGGAAAGGGCTTGAGGATGTCAAAAACGCGGAAAAGAACAAACCCCATGGCGCAATCAACGAGGTTCGCCCTGTGCCCGGCCATGGTGACGCACATCCCCGCGAACTCGTCTATGACGACATAGCCGGGGTCCTCTCCTTCATACCTGTGCATGTTCACGCAAACCACGGCAAAGACCACTAAAAGGACGGTAAAGAGAACGTTTGTAAAAACCGCCGGAAAAAGAAAGATCAGCGCTGCGGCCAGAAGCGAAGCAAAGGTACCCGGCGCAAAGGGAACGTAGCCGGCGAAACAGCAGGTGTTGATAAAGTTGAGGATGCTGTCAATCAGCCTTCTTTTGACCATAAACATCATCTTTGTCGAATATCTTTTTCCCCACGACCTTCCACCCGTTGTCCCAGGCGCGGTAGAAACAGCTCCAGAAACCGGTGTGGCATGCGGCAACCTTCTGGTCGACAAAGAGAAGGACCGTATCGTTATCGCAGTCTATGAGGATCTCTTTCACGTCCTGGGTGTGGCCCGAGGTTTCCCCTTTGAGCCAGAGCTGCTGCCTGGACCTTGAATAGTAATGGGCCTTTCTGGTCTTTATCGTCAGGTCCAGGGCCTCACGGTTCATGTATGCAACCATGAGGACATCCTTGGAGGCCGCATCCTGCACCACGGCGGGCACAAGGCCTTTTTCATCCCATTTCAGATCATCCATGATAGCTCCTTGTTTCTTGTTATATTACTTTTCGTTTCCGCATTTTTTCTAAATTATATATTTATGATCTTCGGTCTTTAAATTTCAGGCGTCCGGCGCCAGCCTGACGTTGACGCCGCGCCCCCTGAGGTAGCGCTTCGCGTCGACAACGGTGAATTCGCGGTAATGGAATATGGAAGCCGCGAGGACAGCGTCGGCCTTCGCGAGGACAAGGCCGTCGTAGAGGTGTTCAAGTGTGCCCACACCGCCTGATGCTATGACGGGAATGTTCACCGAATCCGCGATGGCCCGCGTCAGTTCGATGTTAAAACCGATCCTGGTCCCGTCCCTGTCCATGCTGGTGAGAAGTATCTCTCCGGCACCGGCCTCCTCCACCGTCTTCGCCCACTTCACAGCATCCACGCCGGTCGGCTTCCTGCCGCCGTATGTGTATACCTCGAAGGTGCCGTCGCCGCGGTCCTTGGCGTCGATGGCTACACAGATGCACTGACTCCCGAAGATCTCGCTCGAGCGCCTGACGAACCCGGGGTTCTCCACGGCCGTGGTGTTGACCGTAACCTTGTCGGCCCCGGCACGGAGGATGTCCCTGATATCGTCGATGGTGCGTATGCCTCCCCCGACGGTAAGCGGCATGAACACCGCATGGGAAACCTTTTCGACGACGTCGATGATGGTCCTTCTCTTTTCATGGGATGCCGTGATATCGAGAAAGCACAGTTCGTCGGCTGTCTGCTCTTCGTAGGCCCTGGCATTCTCGACGGGATCGCCGGCGTCCCTGAGTTCGAGAAAATTGGTCCCCTTCACGACCCTGCCCTCCATGACATCGAGACAGGGTATTATCCTTTTAGTCAGCATATTCCATGGCCTCCCCGATCCCGATGAATCCCTCGTAAAAGGCCTTTCCTATGATAGCCGCCCAGACATCCGTTTCCTTTAATCGCCTGATGTCATCGATATTCGATACGCCGCCGCTTGCTATAACGGGGAGCGTGGTCATCTCCGATATCTTTCTCAGTCCCTCGAAGTCCGGCCCCGTGAGCATCCCGTCACGCTCGATGCTCGTACAGAGAACGGCCATGATCCCGATCCGGCCGGCTGTCTCCAGGATGGCGCCTACATCCCTGTCCACGGCACTCTTCCATCCCCGCGACATGGGCTTGCCGGCAAGCAGGTCAAGGCCGAGGACAACATTGCGGAATTTGGAGAGCCCCTCGAAAAACACCTCGTCCTCGAGGGCCCGCGTGCCGACGATGATGCCGTCAATGCCGCGTTCGCTGTAGAACTTGATGGTTTCTTCGTCGCGGATCCCCCCGCCGACCTCCATGTAACCGTCGACCTTTTCCCGGATCTCTTTGATGATCCCGCCATGGA
Source organism: Deltaproteobacteria bacterium (assembly GCA_022711595.1). GTDB lineage: Bacteria > Desulfobacterota > Syntrophorhabdia > Syntrophorhabdales > Syntrophorhabdaceae > Delta-02. The sequence goes on along the minus strand of JAKLET010000026.1, from coordinate 16,630 downwards.
CGGGCTCTCCCGTCCTGGCCCCGTCAAGATCGATGATGTGGAAATCCCTCGCGCCGAGCCTGACCATCTCTTCGATCTTCGCAACAGGGTCGTCGCTGTAGACTGTTACCTTTTCAAAGTCGCCTTTTTTGAGTCGGACAGCCTTTCCGCCCATGAGGTCCATGGCGAAGAGCGCTTTCAATTCTGTGTCTCCGCCGCCCCTTCCGGCTCGACGAGGAGATAGTCGAGCCCGGCATTGATGCCTTCCGTGGCCAACGCTTCGGCTGTAACCCAGCGTCCACCGCGCTGAAAGAATTTCCCCATTGTGAAAAGGTTCTGCGAAAGGGCCTTCTGGTCTTCCTTGTACTCAAAGACCTTGCCGACAACGTTGTCCTTCATCAGGTGCATGTGGAAAGCGACGGAGGCAGGTTTCTCAACCGAGTAGTTGCCGCCTTTTCTTTCCTGAAAACGATAGATAAGGACGTTGATGTAAGGCTGACCCTTCCTTTTGCCCTCTGAATATCCGACGTTTCGATCGGTGAGGGCTGTTTTCAACCTTTCCCTGACGATGTTCGACGCATCCGTGTGGATGGTGCCGGTGTTGATGGGCCTTCCGCAATAGGGACATGTGTTGGCCCTGTCCGCTTCTTTGAGCTGCTCCACGACAACTCCAACGTCTCCGAAGGAATAAAGCGGCTGAGCATCAAAGACAACGACCATGGCAACGACGAAAAGGAACACAAAGAACAGCTTCGACCGTTTTGTAAGTTGTAAAAGCATGATTAATTTTATAAGAAAAATCGCATAAAAGGAAGTGAAAAAGAAAAAATCGGGTGACAGGCAATCCGTCACGGGTTTTGGGAAAGACAATGGTTTTTCCGATTTCTCCTGTTTTTTTGGTTTCTCGCGTTCGTTTGGTTCGTCTGGTTTAATAATGATCAAAGAAATCAGGAGGCACATTCTTTTTGTCATCTTTTGATCAATTAATGCAAGGAAGTTCACACTGCCAAACCTTTTAAAAGAGATCTTTGGTGTCATTTCCCTCAGAAAAGAGTATGCTATAGGCACGGTCGATCTAACCTTCTTTGCTCCGCAGCTGCTCACGGGGTCGGCCGATACGGAATACAATCACCTTTCGATTCCTTGTAGATCACCAGCGAACAAATATAAAGGGAGTAAAAAGATGACAAGCATTGCAGAGTTCATCAAAGCAAGAGAGAGTATCGAGAAGCTCGCCACGCAGATCACGCTGTTTGTCGAGCGAAAAGCGGTCCAGGATTCAAGGAAACATCTTGATAAGGCGAACCGCCAGCTGGAAGTGCTCAAGACCATGGTTTCCAACGATACGCAGGTAATTGTTGACAGCCGTCTCTCCAGGCAGCTTGCAGGCCTTGGAACAAAGGTCGAAAAAATGGAAGCAAAAATGCCCGTGAGAAAAACGGTTGTAAAAAAGAAGCAGCCGAAGGCGGACCGGGTTTCTTCGAGTATCCACAGCGACATACAGAAGTAAGCAATCAGTCCTGGAACTTCATTTGGACGCCCCGTTGCTCCGGGTGTGTTGATCCCTATGGAGTTCCCTGTTCAAACAACGGGAGATGTATTTATATGGCTCACAAAAAAATCGCTATGGGGCACGACAAGAAGATCGCTCTTGTTGCGCATGACAACAAGAAGCGCGATCTTATTGAATGGGCAAAATTCAACCGGGTGCTCCTGGCTCATCACAAGATATACGCAACGGGGACTACCGGCGAGATTTTGGAACGGGAATTCGGATTTAAAATCAATAAGCTCCAGAGCGGGCCTTTGGGCGGAGATCAGCAAATAGGCGCCAGGATAGCGGACAGTAAGATCGATTTCCTCATTTTTTTCTGGGACCCCCTCGAACCGCAGCCGCACGATCCGGATGTCAAGGCGCTCCTGCGCATGGCTGTCGTTTGGAACATACCCATTGCCTGCAACCGTTCTTCTGCGGATTTTATGATCTCCTCTCCCTTGATGGATGGCGATTATGATCGCCTTGTACCTGATTACGATGTGTACCGGAACCGGAAGATAACCGGAGATGAATGATCGTCCGGCCTCATTCCGGCAAAGACCGGGGCCCACAGCCAATCCCATTATGACAGCACCGATAACACGGCTGTCCGTGCATGCGCAAACAGATCAGACAAAACTAACTGACCCCCGATGTCAATAATGGACATCAGGGGTCAATCTTCAACCATTGAACAGGTCGAAACTGCTCTTATACCATCAAATACTTCTTTTTCACTTCCTCGTTGGCCTCGAGTTCCTCAACGGTCCCCTCGAAGCGGATCCTGCCGTTGTCTATGACGTAGGCCCTGCTTATCATTTTAAGGGCGGAGCGGACGTTCTGCTCGGAGAGCAGGATGCTTATGCCGGCGTCCCTGAGTTTCGATATCTGCTGTTCCAGATCGCGCACGATAAGCGGTGCGAGACCCTCCGTTGGCTCGTCAAGCAGAAGGAGGTCCGGGCTTCCCATGAGGGCCCTCGCTATGGTGAGCATCTGCTGCTCCCCTCCGCTTAAGTGCCCGGCGCGGCGCGCCTTTATCTCCCGCAGGGCCGGGAAGAGGTCATAGACCCTCTCCTTGTCCCATTCCTTGCTGCGCTGGTGGACTATGTCGAGGTTGTCGTCAACGCAGAGGTCGGCAAAAACCCTGCGGTCGTCGGGGACATAGCCGATACCCTTCCTGAAAAGCATAAAAGGTTTCCCGCCGGTGACGTTTTCTCCATTAAAGGTAACAGTTCCCTTCCTGGGCGGCACAATGCCCATGATACTCTTCATGGTGGTGCTCTTGCCCGCGCCGTTGCGGCCGAGCAGTCCCACAACCTCGCCGGCACCGACCTTCAGGGTCACGTCGAAAAGGATGTGGCTCAGTCCGTAGTATGTATCTATACCTTTCACATCAAGCATGTGTCACTCCCGCCAAGATATGCGTCCTGGACTTCCTGGCAGCACCTTACGTCCTCGCAGGTGCCCTGGATGATCGTGGAGCCCCTCACCATGACCATGATGCGGTCGGATATGGAGAAGACGATCTCCATGTCGTGCTCGCAGAAAAGGATGGTAAGACCCAGCTTCTCCCTCAGTTCCTTTATGAGGCCGATGCAGCGCGTCGTCTCCTCGGGGGACATTCCCGCCGTGGGCTCGTCGAGGATGAGGAACTCCGGATTGCCGCCGAGCGCGATGGCGATCTCCAGGACCTTGCGCTCCCCGTGGGAAAGGGCGGCGCTGGTTTTGTCCCTGACGTCTATAAGGCCGACGTTCTGAAGGATCCTGTCCGTCTCCTCAATGGCCATTTTCGACGCCGGGGTAAAGAGGTTCCAGGTCTTTTTCTCCCGCGACAGGATGGATACCTGAACATTCTCAAATACCGTCCGCCTCTGGAAAACATTCACCACCTGGAATGACCTCGATATGCCCTTTCGGCACACCTGGTAAGGGTGGAGCCCCGTTATATCCTGTCCTTTGAACAATACCTTGCCGGCATCCGGCTTGATGACACCGGTAATAAGGTTGAAAAGCGTCGTCTTGCCTGCCCCGTTGGGCCCGATAACGGCGACAACCTCTCCCTCTTTTACGCTCAGACCGGCCCCGTTCACCGCCTTGAACCCGTCGAACGATTTTGATAGTGATGTGACCTCTAACACTGACGACTCCTTTTGTACATCATGTATTTCTGGCCTTTTTCCTCATTATCTCATCAACATACCCCAGAACTCCGTTGGGCAGGAAAAAGATAACGAGCATCATGATAACCCCGAGGACAAGCGCCCAGTAGACGGTGATGCCGCTCACGTACGTCCTGAGGAGGACGATCACGGCCGCCCCCATCATGGGGCCGAGGTAGCTGAACCAGCCGCCCAGCAGGCACATGATGACAAGCTCCATGGAGAGTGTCCAGAACATCATATCGGGGAAAACGGTATTATCGACAACGACGAAGAGAGAACCCGCTACGCCCCCGAAAAAGCCGGCGATGGTCAGCGCCAGGAGTTGCTGGAACCTTACGTTGACACCGATCATCTCGGAGCGTACCGGGTTGTCGCGGATACCCTGAAGAGCGCTTCCAAAGGGGGACTTGATCATCCTGTAGAGAATGAGCATGGAGATGCCGGTAATGATAAGGGTAAAGTAGTAGGCCCCGTTGGGGGAGGAGATGATGTCGGGAAGGGGGACGCCGTGGATGCCATCGTCACCTCCCGTGAATGAATACCAGCGGTAGACGATGGCCCAGACCAGGGAGCCCAGCGATATCTGGAGCATCCCGAAGTAGAGCTTGGAGAGGCGGACGCAGATGAGACCGATGATGAGCCCCAGTATCGCCGCAACAAGGGGACCGACTATGAAGCCCAGCCAGGGGTTGAGCCCTGACTTCAGGATCATGAGCGCCGTGCCGTAGGCCCCCACGCCGTAAAACACCGCATGGTGGAACTGGAACACCCCCCCGTACCCCAGGACGAAGTTGAGGCTCGTCGCGCACAGGCCGGTCAGGAGGATGATCGCCGCCAGGTATACATAGAACCTTTCGAGAAAAAGAGGGAAGAGAAAGAGTACGATCACCCCGGCTATGACCCACAAGAGCTTGCTGCCCAAAAGAGACTTCTTCATAGAGTACCCCTTACCACGTTGATTTCAAAAGCCCCGTGGGCCTGAATACCAGAACGATCACGACCGCCATGTAGGGGAAAACTATGCCGAACTGCGGCCATATCAGGATCCCCAGGGACTGGGTAAGACCGAATATCAATGCGCCAAGCAGGGCCCCCCACACATTGCCGAGACCGCCTATGATGACTATGAGGAAAGCCTCTATGATGAGGGTGTGGTCCATGCCGAGGGTGACGCTGACCGTGGGGGCCACCAGCACACCGCCGAGACCCGCGAGCAGGCAGCCGATCACAAAAACGATCGCAAAGACCCAGCTCACGTTGATACCGACAGCGCCCACCATCTCTCTGTCGACGGCGGCGGCCCTGGATATCTTCCCTATCTTCGTCTTGTTCGTTAAAAGCCACAACAGGACGGCTATGACCGGCCCCATGACAAGGAGGAAAAAGCTGTAGATCGGAAAGGGAAGCCCGCCGAAGAGGTTAATATACCCCTGAAAGTGGGCCGGAACGGGGACCGAGCGGTACTCGGCCCCCCATATGAGCTTTACAAGGTCCCCGAAAACGAGGGACATCGCGAATGTGAGCAGAAGGAGCATGAGGTGCTCCCTCTCGTAGAGGAACTGGAAGAGCGACCTCTCGGCAACGAAACTGACCGCGGCCACTCCCAGCGGCGCAATGACGAGGGCCGCCCAGAAACCTGCCGTGCCGCCTCCGAAGAGGTGAGAAACCGTGTAGGCCATGAAGGCCCCTATCATATACAGGGAGCCGTGGGCCACGTTGGGGATGCGCAGCACCCCCAGTATGAGCGACAGACCCGAGGCCACGATGAAGAGGATGACGGTGCGGGAAAGGCCCACCAGTATCTGGCTGAGTATCCCCGGGCTCACGAAGGCCAGTATGCTGTCCATTGCTCCCTCCGGTCCGCTACTTCTTGCGGTGCTTCAGAACCTCCTCGCAGGAGGGGACATAGTCCTTGCCCTGGATGGTCTCTATGCTGCCGGCAATGAGAAAATCCTGTTTCGGGTCTTTTTTGGTAACACCGAAGTACATGGGCAGAAGCAGCTGGTGATCGCATTTGCGGATCTCCAGCTTGCCGACGGGGCTGTCCAGCGCCATACCCTCAAGGGCCGTTACCAGTTTTTCCTTATCTATCTTGCCAGCCTTCTTGAAACCCTCGGCGATGAACTGCGCCGTCATGAAGCCGTAGAGGGCGCCGATCCGGGGATTACGGTTATATGCCTTCTTGAAATCCGCCACGAATGCCCTGTTCTCTGCCGTATCGGGATAATAGAAGAAGTAGTTCGCCGTTCCGAAGACACCTTCGGGCGCGTTCTTTCCCTGAGGTGCAAGAACGGAAAGCTCGGTGGCCGTATGCTGATAGAAGGGGATCTTCTGGGAGAGGCCCGTGGCCTTTGCAGCCTTCTGGAAGTTGACCATTCCGGAACCGCCCGTTGCCACGATGATGAAATCGGGTTTGGCCGCGAGGATCTGGGTGATATACGGTGTGAAGTCAGCCTCGCCGACCTTCCACCAGGTCTCACCGACCTTCTGCACCGACGGTTTGAGCTTCTTCAGATTGTTCCAGACGCCGTCGGCGATGGCGTGGCCGTATTCATAGTCGTCACCCGCTATCCAGTACTTGACGTAAGGCTTCTTCGAGAGCGCTATGGCTGCCGCCCTGCCTGCCATCTCGGTGTTCTCGTTCATATTGAAGATGTAGCGGTGGCCCTTCTCGCCGATGATCTTGTCACTTTTAGAGAATGTGACGAAGAAGGGGATCTTCTCCTTTTTGACAAAGTCGGAGATGGCGAGCGCCGTTGCGCTGTTGATGGTGCCCACGATGATATCGACCTTCTCCTTGAGGACGAGCTCCTTGGCCATGTTGAGGCCGATATCGGGTTTGAACTTCTCGTCCCTGGTGGTGAATTCGACCTTTTTGCCAAGGATGCCGCCCCTGGCGTTGATCTTCTCCACGGCAAGCTTGAACCCGTCAAGGACGTCATTGGTAAAGGTCGTTGCCGGCCCCGTGTAGGTGTCTATGATGCCCACCTTGATCGTGTTTGCAGCGTGTGAAAGGGAAAAAACACACAGAAGAGAAAGGAAGAGGACGGAACAGAAAAAAAGCACGGAAAGCTTCTTCATACCAGCACCCCCATTAAATTTTTTTGTATCAATGTGACTTTTAAAACATCAAGCCACTTTTTGTCAACATCATCGATTGAGCCCGTTTCCTTGCCGGTCCTTCTCCGCTTCCGTTTCATGGAAAACGAAATAGAGTATGTCGTCCCTGGCCTGGATGAGATGATATTTCAAGGCCGCTGTTATCTCCTGCGCGTCGCCCTTGTCGATTGCGTCGAGTATCCTCTCGTGACCCTTCATGGACCTTTCCGCGGTCTCCGTCATGTAGATGCACTGGACCCGGTACCGCAGCATGTGCCTGCGGAGAGTCTGGGACAGCTCCAGCAGGCGGTCGCTGCCCGAGTGGCGCGCTATTATATCGTGGAAAAGCGCGTCAAGCTCAACGTAGGCCTTAAGGTTCCCCAGGGCTATCTGTTTTTTCTGGTTCTCTATGTTCTTTTTCAGGTCATTGACGAGCTTGCTGCGTGCCTTCGCAACGGCCCAGGTTATGGCCAGGCTTTCAATGGCCACCCTGATCTCGCATATCTGCTCAACCTCTTCCCTGTCCATCCCCCGCACCACATATCCGACCCGCGGGATACACGCAACAAGTTTTTCCAGCTCAAGGTTGTGGAGCGCTTCGCGCACGGGTGTCCGGGACGTGCCGATCTCTTCCGCTATTTTCGCCTCTATGAGACGCTCTTTAGGCGCTATGGTACCGCTCAGGATCTCCTCGCGGATGTGGTGATAGACCTTTTGACGGATGGTCTTGTCTTTTTTTATTACCAGTTTTTTCATTGATTATTGTACACTGTATCCCAGATGCATTGGCGATTCAAGTTTTTTTATCATGAAAATTAACCTGCCACATAACCTGTGGGACTCCGACAGCGGATTGACGCTGGAGCTTCCGCCGCACTGGGACGCACAGGTGCTCTCCATGCAGGGCGACAGCAAGGGTGTCCTTGGACCCGGGCAATACCGGGACGCCATCGCGCCCCTGGTGCCGGTCATGAAGGGTAAAAGAGAGGTCTGTGTCCTTTTTGACGATCTCTCCCGGCCCACGCGCGCATACGAGATCGTCCCCTACCTTCTCGAGGCCTTCGGAAAAGCCGGCATCAGGGACGAACAGGTCCGTTTCCTCTGTGCCCTGGGAACCCATCCTCCCCACAACAACACGGACCTGCGCAAAAAACTCGGCAGCGAGGTCCTTGAACGCTTTCCCGTCTATAATCACAACTGTTACGAGAACTGCGCGAACACAGGCAAGACAAAGCTGGGCACGCCCGTTACCATAAACAAGGAATACCTCGGCTGCGATCTGAAGATAGGCATTGGTTCTTTTATTCCCCACCAGTTCTGCGGGTTTGGCGGCGGGTACAAGATCATCTTCCCGGGGATCGCCGGGATCGATGCCATTGAATATCACCACGGGCTGCTCCTGCAGGAAAACTTTGACAACTGCTACGGCCTGGGCAATTACTCCTGCAACGCGATCCTGTCCGATATACGGGAAGCGGGAAGGATGGCGGGCCTCGATATCAAGATCGACGTCTTCGTGAACAGCCATGCCCGAAACACGAATGTTTTTGCCGGCCACCCGGACGAACTCTACCCCGCCATGATCGAGGGCGCCCTCGGACATTACGCCACAAAGGCCGACGGCACCTTTGACATCGTTTTCGCCAACACTTACGGAAAAGGCAATGAGGCCATAATCGCCGTCTCCATAGCGGAACAGCTCATCTCGCCCGACGGCGGATACATAGTCCTCATGTGCGACATAGAGAGGGGACAGGTGATCCACTACCTCATGGGAAGGTTCGGGAACGATCTTTGGGGCAGGCTCGCGCGGGGGGAGAGGCAGAAGCAGCAGCACCTGAGGAAGCTTTTTATCGTATCGCGCTACAAGGACCACGCCGGGTCATACTGGTTCGGTAAAAAAGAGGATATTGCCTGGGTGAGCGATCTGCGCGGCCTCGTCTCCGAACTGGACAGGGAGTACAGCGGTAAAAAGGTTCGCGCCGCGGTCATCCCGGACGGCACGGTGCAGATGATAGCCTGAAAGGCGGCTTGAATGCTTAAGTGCTTGAACCGCTTGAGCGTTAAGAAACTTAGGTAAAGCATTTACACCTTACGGTTTCACGCCTTACGCTTCACTGTCTTGAGAAATTCGCAACAGGTCTTGTAACAACGGGTCGAATAGTGTATAAGATTAGGCAGAATGCGTTTTATCCTCACCTTTGTTCTTCTGTTTTCTCTCTTTATGCCTTCCATCCTTCCAGCGGCCGATGAGAACGGCATAACCGCCCAGTCTTTTATACTCGTCGAAAAAGACACATTCCGGGTCATTACCGGGAGGGACTATCACCGCAGGCTGGCGCCGGCAAGCACCACCAAGGTCATGACAACGCTCGTGGCCATCGAACACCTGGACGGCAGCGAGACCATCATCCCCGACAAGAACGTCGTGAAGATACCCCGCTCGAAGATGAACCTTGTCCCCGGAAAAAAATACCGGGCGATGGACCTTATGAAGGGGACCATGGTGGAGTCCGCCAACGATGCCGCCTATACCCTCGCGACCCATGTCGGAGGCTCTGAAGACGCCTTTGCCAGGCTCATGACGGAACGCGCAAGGGATATCGGCGCCATTGACACGAACTTCGAGAACGCCTCGGGCCTGACCGCCGACAACCAGTACACAAGCGCCTACGATCTCGCCCTGATTTTCAGGCATGCCCTCGCCAACGAGCGTTTTCTCGAACTGGTCACCACAAAGTACTTCCTCTTCGAGGACAGCTCGCGCACCATAAGATACAAAAACCATAACAGACTGCTGTTCTGCTTCGAACCGGCGATCGGCGGAAAGACCGGTTACACCCGCGCGTCGAGACACTGCTATGTGGGCGCCTTTGAAAAGAACGGCAAGGTCTATATCCTGGCGCTCCTCGCGAGCCGCAACCTCTGGGGTGACAGCGTCCAGATATTGAAGACCATTTATGACGACGTGCCCACCGATCTGGAGCTTCGCCAGGCAAAGGCATTCTCTCCCGCTCCCCCCGGTGCCGTCAAGACATCCTCGAAAACGAAAAAATCCCCGGCAAAGAAGAAGGTGGCCAAACACCGGACCGTCAAGTCCGTGAAGAAATCTGCAAAAAAACCTTGAGAAGATACGTCCCGATCTTAGCGATCCTCGTTTCCCTTGCCTTTTTCACCTGCGCGTGGGCGCTTACGAACGAGGAGGAGCGCAGGTACGGCAAGGAGATCTTCCTCGAGGTCGCACGATCGGCGCCCATCAACAATGACCCTTATGTATCTCTCTATATGAGCGATATCAGGGGCCGTCTTGAGGCAAACACGGTCATGCCCTTCCCCATCGTGTTGACTGCCATCGATTCTCCGACAATCGACGCCTTTGCCACGATAGGGGGCTACGTTTATATCGCCATGGGCCTTATAGCCACCTGCGACAACGAAGAAGAGCTGGCCGGCGTCATGGCCCACGAGTTCGCCCATATAAAGAAAAGACACATCGCCAAAAGAATGGCTAAACAAAAATACATCAACGCCACCATGGTCGCAACCATGCTCGCCGCCATGCTTGTGGGCGACTCTGCTCGTGACGCCGTCCTGGTGACCGGCATGGGTGCGGCGCAGACAATGGCCCTGAGGTACTCCAGGGAGGATGAGGACGAAGCAGACAGGGAAGGTTCGATCCTTGCCGACAAGTCCGGCTACGGCGGCCTGGGTATCGCCGATTTCCTGAAAAAATTGAGGGCTGCGGGAGGGGACAAGCTTTATCCCCAGTACCTTCTCACCCATCCGTACCATGAAAGCCGTATTATCAACCTTGAGAAAAAATGGAAAAGGAAGCCCCCTTCCGTCGACACATCTCTTTTTCCCTATATTATCGCAAGGACGAAGGTCATGCTGAACCACCGCGCTTCCGGACTTGCCGACAACGAATGGCTCAGGCGCTATGCCCGCGACAACAAAGACCCCGTAGCGGCATACGGCGCTTCGCTCTATTATCTGCTGAAGGGGGATTTTGACGAAGCGATCAGGATCTCCCGCGCAAGCCCATCCCCCTATAAAGATCTTTTTCTCGGCGAGATATATGTCACCGCCCGCAGGTTCCCGGAGGCGGCCGCGGCGCTGAAGGACACAAGGCTCCCCGTGGGGCGCTATTTCCTTGGCAGGGCATATGAGGGGATGGGGAGGAACGACCTCGCTGTTAAGACCTTTCAAGATCTTGCCTCATACGCGCCGGCATACCCTGACATCTATCACCGCCTCGGCATGATCCTCGGCAGGGCCGGTGACGAGGCGGCGGGTCACGCATATCTCGGCCGCTACTACGTATACAAAGGAAACGTAATGCTGGCAAAGACCAACCTTGAAAAAGCCATCTCCCGCTACGGCATCAATTCCCGCGAAAGCGCCGAGCTCATGCGCCTTCTCGACAGCCTCGAAGACAAGGACAAGAAATAATAATCAACAACGATACATTATATTTGGTTATTGTGAACTGGTCATTATCGTGCCGATCAATTTCGTGATCGACTTGACATCTATCCTGTCAACACCTGTTTTCAGAGAAATGTTGCGTCCCCTCGGGTGCCATATGGCGGGGTCGAAGCCGGTGAAGATGGTGACTGTGGAAAGCCCGCAGGCACCGGCAAGGTGGGCCATCCCGGAATCATTGGATATGAAAAGCCCCCCCTCACCAAAAAAATTCTTCACTTCGGGGAGGTCTTCGAAAAAAACGGTCTCTTTCAGGGGAACAGAGAGGTCCGCCGGCCTTAGCAATACAACTTCCACCCCCCTCTCTTTGAGCGAGCGGAAAAGGGCGACGAAATTCTCAACTGGCCATTTCTCTTTTGAAAAACCCGCTTCAGGATAGAGAATGACCCTGTCATCCCTGCCTCCGGCGATGGTCTTCCAGCGCGGGGCTATTCCGAACGCGTTAAGCTGTGCAAGCTGATAGTCCTCGATGTGCACGGCGGCAACATCAACGCGGCGCGTCTCGCCTCTCGTCAGCGGCCCGAATGCCCCTTCCGGGTACATTTCAATGAATATGAGCTCTTCCTCCGAATAAACCTTCCAGCGCTGTCGGATCAACCCCTGCCTGTCCTTACCGACAAAGACGATCCTCCTCCAGCGCGGCCCCGTGAGCCTTTCGGAAAAGAGGTACAGCCAGTGCCTTGATTCCACGCCCTGTGTTCTCTTGAAATATCCACCGAAAAGGTCGAGAAAACGCCTGTTGCCAAGAGCAGCAAGGCAATCCCCGAAATGTTCCCGCAGAGATAAAAAGACCGATTCTGACAGGCAGACATCGCCCAGGCCGCCCAGGTGGACGACAAGGATCTCTTCCTTATCCGACATTCCTGGCCGGGATCGCGATCCCTTCCTCTGCATATCTTTTATGGAGGGCCTTTATGAGATGGTGCCTTACGATGAAGAGAGAACCTGAATCCTCTATCTTCACATTGACAGAGAACCCTACACCGATATCGCCGAAGGTGTGGAACCTCACCGACGGTTCCTGTCCCGGCACGGCACCGGGCAGCCCGTTCGTGACCGCCCGGGCAACCTCGCAGGTGATATCTTCTATCCTGCCGAGGTCTCCCGTGTACGGGGCGGTGACCTGTACGCTCACGTACATCTGCCGCTCTGGAAGCTCGTAATTCGTTATCGTCGCCGAGGCAACGTGAGCATTGGGAACGATTATGATGTTGCTCGCCGACGACATGATCGTCGTTGAACGCCAGGTAATATCGGTGACGACCCCTTCCTCCCCTGAGTTGAGCTTGATGTAATCGCCGGGGCGCACCTGTTTTGACGCGATGATATAAAGCCCGGCGAAGAGATTGGAAAGGGTGTCCTTGAGGGCAAGGGCAACGGCGAGGCCGCCGACGCCAAGCGCCGTCAGCAGGGGCGCGATGGAAACACCGAGGATGTTGAGGATGACAAGGACGCCCGCGACAATGATGGTCGCCCTGAAGACGCCGAAGACGATCCCCGTCGCCGGTATGTTTATATCGGAGCGCTGGGCATAGCTCTCAAAAGCCCTTACGGCGAGGTTCGCAAAGGCGATGGTGGCGGAAAAAACAATGAGGATATATATTGTCCGGTCAACAACGAAGACGTACTTCCTCGGCAGTTCGGACAGCTCCAGGGCAATGTAGAGCCCGATGGCGATGCACCAGTAGATGGAGGGCGTCCTGAGGGAATCTCCGATAACTCCGTTCACCTTTGCGCCGGTGTGATTCGTCCACCTGTTGAACACGTGAAAGGTCACACCACGAATGACAAAGAGCACGGCCATCGCCACAGCTGCCACAACGAAGGGGACAAACAACCCGTTCAGAACAATTCGCACGTTTTCCATAGGATTGGCATCATTGTAGCGGAAAAAGCCCTCTCTATAAAGAAAAAAGAAAATACAGGCAATGGGTGACGGGTCACAGGTCATAACAACAAAACTGCCTGAACAGGTGAGACGTTTTTACCAGAGCCTGCAGCTAATTGACCCCATGGTGTACCCGACAAAGATAAAAATACATAAATTGCTTGCATTATCGGGAAATTGTAGTAATATTTCTCCCATATAAACCAATGCACGGCGTATATTGTTCATGGGCCAGGCACAGGATGTTCGCCTGATAATCATAGATATACCTACATTATACTCAAGGAGGCATCAAGTATGACCAAGGCAGAGATAGTGGAAAAGGTGGCGGGGGAGATCAAGGTCTCCAAGGCGGCTGCGGCAAAGGCGTTGGCCGTGATCACTGGCAGCATCACGCAGGCAATGAAGAAAGGCGACAAGGTTACCCTTATAGGGTTCGGCACGTTCTCCGTCGCCAGCCGTCCGGCCAGAAAGGGAAGAAACCCCCAGACCGGCAAAGAGATCAAGATAGCCGCGAAGAAGGTTCCCAAGTTCTCCGCAGGGGCAGCGTTGAAGGCTGTGGTCAACGGTAAGGCAGTCGCGAAAGCGGCCAAGAAACCGGCAGTCAAAGCGAAAAAGAAATAGATAGAGCGAAGCGGGCCCTCGGGCCCGCTTTTTTATTACCCTCTGTTATTGTCACAGGAAGCTCACCGGCTCTACCCGCATTAAAAAAACAACCCTCACGGGCGTGAGATATATCTTTTATCTTCATCGTTCAAACCGTTGGAACGGTTCAAACGGCTGCAACCGTCTTTAGAGGCTTATATCCCCGAACTGCATGCATTCCTTGAATGCGCTGTAGCGCTCCCTGATCTCCTCCATGGTCAGCCTTTTGATCCTGTTGATGCTGAAATCCTCGACGTTGAAGGAGGCCATGACGGTACCCATGATGATGGCCTGTTTCACCGTTTCCGATGTTGCCTCGCCCACGTTGGCGAGATATCCCATGAAGCCGCCGGCAAATGTGTCGCCGGCGCCGGTGGGATCGAAGACGTCTTCAAGGGGAAAGGCAGGCGCAAGGAAGACCTCGTCCCGGTTCATCATGAAGACGCCGTACTCGCCGCGTTTTGCGATGATGCAGGCGGGGCCCTGCTCGATGAGCTTCCGGGCTCCCTTGACAAGGTTGTGCTCCTTCGTTATCTCCCTGAGCTCCGCCTCGTTTATGACAAGCATATCGACCCGTTTTATCACTTCCATGAGATGATCGAACTTGTTCTCGATCCAGAAGTTCATTGTATCGAGGACAAGGGCAACAGGTTTTTTTACCTGGTCTATGACGTGGAGCTGAAGCTCGGGATCTATATTGGCCAGGAAAAGGAACTCGGCATCCCGGTAGCCCTCGGGCACCTTGGGTTTGAATGTCTCTATGACGTTGAGCTCCGTCTTGAGCGTTATTGCCTGGTTGAGGTCGTAGCCGTACTTGCCCTCCCAGCGGAACGTCTTGCCCTGATCGACCTCGATGCCTGACATGTCCACATTGCGGTCGGCGAGAAAAGAGATGCCCGCGAGGTCAAAATCGCTGCCCACGGTTGCCACGATTCCCACATCGGTGAAAAAACTGGCGGCATTCGTAAAATGCAGGGCCGACCCCCCGAGGACATTGTCGGCCTTTCCAAAGGGGGTCTCTATGGAGTCATACGCTACCGTTCCCGCGACAAGGAGCTTGATCACGTACCCATCTCCCAGGATGCGAGGTATGTCTTCTGCTCCGGCGTGAGCTTGTCAATGGTGATACCCGCCGATGCGAGCTTGAGCATGGCCACCTGCTCATCGATGGCCTTGGGAACGGAGTAGACCTTTGTTTCGAGTTTTTTGGCGTTCTTCCACATGTATTCCGAACAGAGCGACTGGTTGGCGAAGCTCATATCCATGACATCGGAAGGATGGCCTTCGGCGCAGGCAAGGTTCACAAGCCGCCCCTCGCCGAGGAGGAATATCTTCCTGCCGTTCTTGAGCGTATACTCGTCGATGAACCCGCGGATCCGGCGTTTGGCCTTTTTCATCTTCTCCAGGGCCTCGATCTCTATCTCCACGTTGAAATGACCGGAATTACACACGATGGCGCCGTCCTTCATCTTCTTGAAGTGTTCCTCGCGGATAACGTGGATATCGCCGGTCGTGGTGGCAAAGATATCGCCGATGGCGGCCGCCTTTTCCATTTCCATGACCTCAAATCCGTCCATATGGGCTTCGAGGGCGCGAAGCGGATCGACCTCGGTGACGATAACGTGTGCGCCAAGGCCCTTCGCCCTCATTGTGACCCCCTTGCCACACCAGCCGTACCCGGCAAGCACGAAGGTCGCACCGGCGAAAAGGATGTTCGTCGCGCGCAGTATGCCGTCGATAGTGCTCTGGCCCGTGCCGTAGCGGTTATCGAACATGTGCTTCGTGAGCGCGTCGTTCACCGCCACAACGGGGAACTGCAGGACGCCTTCCTTTTCCATGCTCTTCAGACGGATGACGCCCGTCGTCGTCTCTTCCATGGAACCGACAACACCGCTGACAAGGTCCTTTTTCTCCTGCTTGCCGAGCTTTTTTACCCATCTCTTGATGACATCATGGAGGGCATCGGTGCGGTCGAAGGCTATCATGTGGAGAGCGCCGACAAGGTCGGCCCCGTCATCCATGGTGATGTTGGGCATGAAGGCAAGGGCCTTCATGATATGTTCGTAATACTGGCGGTCCGACTCTCCCTTTATGGCATAGGTCGGGATCTTGAAATGCTTCACGATCGCCGCGGCCACATCATCCTGCGTGCTCAGCGGGTTCGAGGCGCACAGCACCACGTCCGCGCCGCCTTCCTTCAGGGTCTTAACAAGGTTCGCCGTCTCCGTCGTCACGTGAAGGCAGCAGGCGATCCTTACGCCCTTCAAGGGTTTCTGTTTGAGAAAGCGCTGCCCAATCTTCTTCAGAACGGGCATCCTTCTGCTGGCCCATTCTATCCTTTCCAGCCCTGAATCGGCCAGTTTCATGTCCTTTACATCATAATCCATTTATTTCCTCCAGGTTCTTGCTGTTTTTCGTGTCTATATCCCTGCCGCTTTTCTGATCTCTTCCACCATGTCAAGCTTCTCCCAGGTGAATTCGGGTTCGTTCCTGCCGAAGTGCCCGCCGCAGGCCGTACTCTTGTATATGGGCCGCAGGAGGTCAAGTTTCTCGATGATCTTCCTCGGCCTCATGTCGAACAGGTCGTTGACGATCTGGGCGATCTTGTCGGGGCTGATCTTGGATGTCCCCTGGGTATCGATCATGACCGAAACGGGCCGGGCGACGCCGATGGTATAGGCGATCTGAAGTTCCAGCCTGTCTGCAAGTCCCGCAGCCACGAGGTTCTTTGCGATATAGCGGGCCATGTAGGAGGCGCTCCGGTCCACCTTTGAGGGGTCTTTTCCTGAAAAAGCGCCGCCGCCGTGGCTGCCCACGCCGCCGTATGTATCGACT
>JAKLET010000025.1 GCA_022711595.1 Deltaproteobacteria bacterium | reverse complement strand
GCCGACGCTCTGGGCAAAGATGCCGGTGGAACCGACGCCTGACGTGCTGATCCATGACCCGGTGGAGTTGACATGGACCGCCACGCCGGTGGAGGGGTCGTTCAGGCTGTTCCCGCCTGTGCCGCCGTTGCCTCCCACGGACAGACTGATGTTTGATATGCCGAGGATATCTTTGGTGCCTGTTGAAATATCCACTGCCGCAGAAAAAGCACCGTTGCCGCCGCCGCCCCCAACGCTCTGGGCGAAGATGCCCTGGGAGTAATCCCCTTGCGTGATGATATTGCTGCTGCTCTGTACATCCACGGTACCGGCGGTATTGCCGCTGCCCCCGCTGCCGCCCACGGAAACTGCCAGCGAAACGGGAAGCTTTTGGTCCACGGCAAAGGCAAGAGCACCGCTGAAACCGCCGCTGCCGCCGCCGCCGCCCACGCTCTGGGCAAGGATGCCCCTCGAATAAACTCCTGTAGTGAAGATCAACGCCCCATTGCTCGTTACGGATACATTGCCCGAAGTTCCGCCTGTGCCGCCGGAGCCGCCCACGCTGACCGCCACGGCGGCACTGACGGGGATCTGTGGAATGAGACCGAGGGCAACGGAGCCGGCAACGCTGAAACCGCCGCTGCCTCCGCCTCCGCCCACGCTCTGGGCGAAGATGCCGTCCGACAGCGACCCCGAGGTAAGAACGCTGCTGTTGCTCGTGACGCCTACATCGCCTCCCGAGCCGCCGGTACCGCCGCTGCCGCCCACGCTTACGCCAAGACTGGCAATAACGCTCGCGCTGGCCCCGACGCTGAAGCCTCCCGAGCCGCCTCCGCCGCCCACGCTCTGGGCAAGGATGCCCGCGGCATTATCCCCGGAGGTGTTGATCTCGCCGGAGGTGTTGACGCTCACGCCGCCTCCCGAGCCGCCGCTGCCCCCGCTGCCGCCCACGCTGACCGATGCGGACCCGCCGATATCGAGGGCACCGGCAACGCTGAAGCCCCCTGAGCCGCCTCCGCCGCCCACGCTCTGGGCCAGGATGGCTTGAGATGCGTCGCCCTGCGTGGTGATGGCACTCGTATTATCAACGGTGACGGTACCGCCGCTGCCGCCGGTACCGCCCGATCCGCCAACGCTTACAGCAACCGAGACAACTCCAACGCTGGCGGAGATGCTGAAACCGCCGCTGCCGCCGCCGCCGCCCACGCTCTGGGCAAGGATGCCCTGGGAGTTCTCCCCCTGGGTGCCAATTATAGCGCTGTTCGTCACCGAAACCTCATCGCCCACGCCGCCGGAGCCGCCGGAGCCGCCCACCGCCACCGTCGGCGTAATATTGCCGGTAAGCGCCACAGCGCTGCTGAAGCCTCCCGCGCCGCCGCCTCCGCCCACGCTCTGGGCAAGGATGGCTGCGGCGTTCTTCCCTGAAGTAGCGATATTTCCGGTATTGACCACGTCGGCCTCGCCTCCGGCACCGCCGCTGCCGCCGCTGCCGCCCAGGACGACCGCTGCATTAGCGAGAGCGATAGCGCCGGACACAGCCACTCCTCCCGCGCCGCCGCCTCCGCCCACGCTCTGGGCAAGGATGCCGTAGGAGTTTTCCCCCTGGGTGATGATGGTGCTCCCGTTCGTCACCGATACGTTATCGCCGACGCCGCCGGTGCCGCCGGATCCACCCAGTGCAAAATCCACCGCCAGGGATCCCGCGATGGCCGTATTGGCGGTGACACTGTAACCGCCGTCACCGCCTCCGCCGCCCACGCTCTGGGCAAGGATGCCGTAGGAGCGGTCCCCCGTGGTCGCGATGGTGCCGGTACCGGAGGAAACGGTTACCGTACCGCCCCCGCCGCCCCCGCCGCCTCCGCCGCCCACTGCCACGGATATCTGGTATGAATTGCCTACCGAACCGGCGATGTCCGCAACACTGAAGCCTCCCGCGCCGCCGCCCCCGCCGACGCTCTGGGCGAAGATGCCATGGGAATCGGAGCCCTGCGTCGTTATGTCCTCGGAGTTGTTGACGCTCACGGTACCGCCGTCACCGCCGCCGCCTCCCGATCCGCCGATGGCCACCGACGCCGAGGCAACGGTGCCCGCCAGCGTCACGGTCGTCGCAAAACCGCCGCTGCCTCCTCCTCCGCCGACGCTCTGGGCGAGTATGCCATGAGAACTGTTTCCGGAAGATGTTATTGTCCCTCCGGAGTTGTTGGTGACAGTGACATCGTCGCCGTCACCACCACTGCCGCCCGATCCGCCGATGGCCACGCTTCCCTGAAAACCGCCGGATGCCGCCCCGCCGCCGTCACCGCCGCCCCCGCCCACGCTCTGGGCGAAGATAGCGCTGGCATTTATCTCGGTAGTGGAAAGAGTACCGCTGTTCGTGACCGTGACCGCTGAGGCGTTTCCCCCTCCTCCACCTGAACCGCCGATGGCTGCCAGCCCGCCCGACGTGCCGCCGCTGCCTCCTCCTCCGCCCACGCTCTGGGCGAAAATGGCATTTGCGGCGCTCACGATCGCTCCGCTGTTCGTGATAGTTACGCCGCCGCCGTCACTGGCCATGCCGGCGCTGCCGCCGATGGAAATGAGCCCCGTCGATTGACCGCCGTCACCGCCGCCCCCGCCGATGCTCTGGACATAGATCCCCTGGGAATACGCACCTGAGACATTGATGCTGCCGCTGTTGTCAACTGTTACGGCGCTGCTTTTGCCGCCGCCGTCACCCGATGCGCCGATACTGACGACGCCAACCTCACTGCCGGCGCTGCCGCCGCCCCCGCCGACGCTCTGGGCGAAGATGCCATGCGCGGATTGGCCCCAGGTCTGAATTTGGGCACTGTTCGTGACGGTCACGGTACCGCTGTTGCCGCCGCTGCCGCCAGATCCTCCCAGGCCAATGAGCGCTCCGCCCCCGCCGCCTGCCCCGCCGCCGCCTCCAACACTCTGGGCAAGTATGGCGTAGGCACCGTCCCCGTACGTGGTAATATTGCCGCCTGCCTGATTTACAACAGAGACGTTCCCGCCGCTGCCGGCGCTGCTCGCGTCTCCTCCCCTGGAGTAGATAATGCCGCTTGCTGCTCCTCCCTGGCCTCCGAAACCACCGGTGCTCTGGGCCAGGATCCCGTAGGCATCCTTGCCCAGGGTCGTGATCGTTCCGCCGCTTGTGACCGACACCGTGCCGCCGTCTGCCGCGGTGCCGCCTCCGCCGCCGGTTGACCAGAAACCCCAGCCGCCGCTGCCGCCTGAACCTGCGTTACCTCCCGCACTCTGTGCCCAGATGCCGTAGGCGTTATCTCCCTGTGTTGATATATTCCACGTGCCATTGACCGTAACGCTGCCCCCGGCGCCGCCGTTGGCGCCTCCGGACCCGGGTGTCCAGAAAAACCCGTTCCCGCCGTCGCCTCCGTTCCCGCCGGCGCTGATCGCGAGGATACCGTAGGAGTTTGCGCCCGATGTCGAGATCGATCCGCTGCCGTTGACATTCACTGTGCCCCCGGAGCCGCCGCTGCCGCCGGGGCTGGAACCTGCGAAGGTCACGCCGTCGCCGCCTTTGCCCCCGCTGCCTCCCTGGCTTATTGCCAGAATGCCGTAGGAGTTCGCGGCCCCGGTGGTGATAGACGTCTGGGAATTGACGCTCTCCATTGTGCTGACCGTGACATTGCCGGAGGCTGTTCCGTCGCCTCCCGCGGTTGATCCGTGAACGCCTTCCACGGCATCTTCACCATCGGTCCCGGCGCCGCCCTGGCTTTGCGCGCTGATACCGAAGCTGTCGTTTACGTTGATAATGATATCGCCGCCGGTCCCGCCGCCGCTGTACACGGCGGAATCGAACGAGCTCCCGTTGGTCAGGCTTATGCCCGGATCGCCCGTATTGGGATTGACGGGGCCATCGAGGTCGTGAACATAAAGTGTTGTCACCGGTGGAGCGTAACCGGTACCGGTTACATCGATCCCTGATGACTCGTCACCTGTACAGGTCATATTACCGCTCCCATCGGGAACGCAGGCCCCATGGACGGCACCGGCAAAGATCAAGGCGACGACTGACGCCGCCATAATCATAATAAGCGGCGAACAGAGGAAACAGGTTTTTATTTTTCCAATCCCACAATTCGGGTGTGGGCGCGATATGGATCTGATCCTTTTCATCTGCAGTTACACCTCTAGATAAGAAATATGGTGCGGCCGTAAAGCATGATGCCGGTCTTATAAGGGACTGATATGGCTTGTGCTGGTCAAAGATGAATATCTGAGAGATTATACATTGCGGATACCCACAGATTACTTACAGATTGCCCGGATACCGGGAATAAATGTAAATTTATTTGGATGAAGGCTCACCGGGACGATCAGATGGAAGGCATAAAGTTATGAACAAAGAAACTATTGTGTTCTAAAATGAGGATATTTACATATTCATAGAGCATATATAATCTATTATAATAATAATTACATCTAATAATAAGTGTCAAAATAAATATAAAAAAATAAAATAAATATGCATTATGAAAACAACATAATTTATTAAATCGAACATGTATGCCTTTGTCCATCAACACATATATCCAGTTCATCGACAGGCCGGAGTTCGGGTTTCCAGCCTGAACTTTTATCCGCATTGAGCTTAATAAAAACGACTGAATGGCGAATAACTTATCAAGACGCCCGCTTCTTCGGGGCAAAGCGACAGAAGCAGGGTAAGCCGTTTATGGATAAAATTGACACAGAATTAATGGGAAACAAGGGTGAAAATCTCGGCATTGAGCTTGAGGTAACTCTTAAGCTCCAGCTTCGCGGGGCCAGGGATGTCTGGAAAAGCACCCTTATCGGCATGGTCAGGGGGAATTATCTCATTGCAAGCATACCGCACATTCCCGGGCTCTGGGTAAAGCTCCATCAGGAGAACCATATTATTGTCCGTTATCTTTACAGGGGAAAGGTGTACGGGTTCTATTCCACGCTTGTAGGTACCATGGAAGAGCCTTTCCGGCTGGCCTTTCTCTCCTACCCGGAGAAGATCGAGATAGTGAACCTGCGAAAACACGAGCGCACGACGTGTCTTCTCCCGGCCCAATTATCAATGGATGGAACATCTTACCGGGGTGTCATGACCGATGTGAGCCTGGGAGGATGCAGTTTTCTCTTCGATCGTGCCGGCACGGAGGAAGGGACAGGCTGTTTTTATGTCGGCGACGAGGTTGCCTTCTCGGTGCAGTTCGTCGGTTCGCCGCAGGCCAGCAGCATTAACGCGACGATAAAGAATGTGAAGGCTGTAAGCAAAAGGACATCCATCGGTGCCCAGTTCAATGACCCCGACGAAAATCTGCTGCAATTGATCAAGGCATACGTCGAAGGCGTAGGCAAGTTCGACAGGCCCTGACAAGAAGGAACCCGGGAAGATCGCCGGATTTCGCTAAAAAGTTTTTATTTTAGGGGAATTTATTTATAATCTTACATTACGATCTCGTCCTTCCTGAAGGACATGCGGACACGCCGGGCACAATGTGAAGGCTTTTTGATGTAATGTGCCGTTTAAATTGAAAAGGAAGACCCTGTGAAACGCCGGTTTATTCTAATGTCCGTTCTTGTCTTTACAACGGTTTGTCTTTATCTCATGTATGCCGCTTACAACCAGGTGAAAAAGGACGCCATCCGCGAATTGAACACCCAGCAGATGGCCCATGCCAGGTTGGCCAAAGCCGGCATAGAAGGTTTTACCAGGCAGTACATGAACATACTGCGCCATATGGCATCCCACCCCGAGATCATCAGTTTTGATGGAAAAGGAAGACGAACAGTCGATGAGTTTTATGAGTTGAGCAAGGACGATATAAGGTCCATCGTTCGGGTCGACGCCTCCGGCAGATTCATTTATACCGTTCCGGAAAACAAAAAGTACAAAGGGACCGATATCTCCTACAGGGATTTTTTTAAGACCATGAAGAGTGACGTCAAGCCGGTGGTGAGCGATATCATCACAACGGTCAAGGGGGTTGAACGGTCGATTGCGTTCCATTACCCCGTTCTCAGGAACGGCAGGTTCGACGGTTCCATTGGTATAGTTGTTTCCATAGATGACCTGTCAACGAGATTCTTAAAGGACATAAGGATAGGGAAAACAGGTTATGCCTGGGTCTTGAACCGCAGGGGAACAGAGGTGTACTGCCCGGTTCCCGGTCATATCGGAAAGTCAATTTATGAGACCTCGGGACGTTTCCCCAGCGTCATCGACATGGCCAAAGAGATGATGAACGGCAAGGAAGGCACCACCACGTACATATATGACTATATCGCGGAAAAGGAGACAAGGACGGTCACGAAGCATGCCGTATATATGCCGGTCATCATCGGCGATACCTTCTGGTCCATCGTGGTGGCAACGCCGGAGAACGAGGCGCTTGCCTCCATGGAAGGTTTTCGCAACCGCTGGCTGCTGGTAGTTGCCCTTCTTATCGCCGGGGCCTTCGCCTTTTCCTTTTACTCGGTGAGGTCCTGGACGATAGTGAAGGAAGCAAGGAAGCGCATGGAGGTTGAGGAGGCCCTGGTGCGGAGCGCGGAGAAATACCGTTCGATCTTTGACAACGCCGTGGAGGGCATATTCCAGTCAACTCCCGAAGGGCGCTTTATCAGCGTAAATCCGGCATTTGCCAAAATGTGCGGGTACGATTCACCGCAGGAGATGGCAGAGGGAATAACCGATATCGGAAGTCAGCTCTATACAGACCCGGCGGACCGGGACCTGTTCCGGATGATGATCGATGAGAGAGGGATCGTAGAGAATTATGAGATCCAGTACCGCCGGCGGGACGGCCGCGAGATATGGGTTTCCCTCAATGCGCGCGGTATAAAGGATGACAGCGGGAAATTGCTCTATTATGAAGGCACCGTTGAGGACATAACCGAACGCAGGACCGCCGAAACCATGCTGCTGGAGGAGATGGAGTTCAACAGGACGCTTCTTCAGGCATCGCCTGCATTCTTTGTGGCCATGGACCCCGACGGCAAGGTCTTTCTCATGAACCAGTCCATGCTCGACACCCTGGGGTACACGATTGAAGAAGTAGCGGGGAAAGACTACCTTTTGAACTTTGTGCCTCAGTGGGAGAGGAAGGGTGTCGCGGAGATATTCAGCCGTCTTGTCGTCTCGAACGAATCGACGGTCAACGAGAACCATGTTCTGGCAAAAGACGGACGCGAGTTGTTCGTCGAATGGCACGGCAGGGCGATCATGGACAATCAGGGGAAGATCAGCTATTTTTTTGGCGTTGGCATGGATGTGACAGAACGGAACCGGGCGGAAGAAGCCTTGTATGCCGAGAAGGAGAAGCTGCGGCTGCTCTCGGAAAATGCCCCCTTCGGCATGGTACTCATCGGCGGAGACGGCCGGTTCACTTACTTAAACAACAGGTTCAGGGAAATATTCGGTTATGACCCGGCTGATGTTCCCAACGGCAGGGCATGGTTCCGGGCCGCCTATCCCGACAGGGAGCACCGCTCGGCGGCGATATCGGCATGGGTCGAGGATTTCCGGGACCCAACCATTGGCGAGAGAAAACCCAGGACCTTTACCGTCACCTGCCGTGACGGAAAACAGAAGACCATAACCTTTATAAGCGTCATGCTTGCCTCCGGTGATTACCTCATGACCTGCGAGGACATCACGGGACTCAGGCGCCTCGAGGACCAGCTCAGGCAATCCCAGAAGATGGAAGCGATCGGCAGCCTGGCTGGCGGCATCGCTCACGATTTTAATAATATCCTTACGACCATCATGGGATATGCAAGCCTGCTGCAGGACACAGTTGACAGGGAGAGCGGTATGCGCCTGTACGTGGACCAGATACTTTCTGCATCGCAGAAGGCGGCCAACCTGACCCAGAGCCTCCTCGCTTTCAGCAGGAGCAGATCGATAACCTTGAAGCCGCTCAATGTCAATGAAGCTGTAAGGGGGGCGGAAAAGCTTCTCAAGCGGCTCCTCACGGAGGATATCGAGCTCAGGCTCTCACTTGCCGACGGCGACGCGACCGCCCTCGCAGATGCTACCCAGGTGGACCAGATACTCTTCAACCTGACCAGCAACGCGCGTGATGCCATGACCAATGGAGGCGCTCTTACCATCAAAACGGAGCATGTCGATGTGGATGGCGCCCGGGCACACGCCCTTGGGTTCGAAAGGGCAGGCAGATACATCGCTGTCACTGTCAGCGATACAGGCATCGGAATGGACGAGCAGACAAGAGAGAAGATCTTCGATCCTTTCTTCACCACAAAAGAGGTTGGCAGGGGAACAGGCCTCGGATTGGCAACGGTTTACGGGATAGTAAAACAGCATAACGGTCATATCACGGTCCATAGCGAACCGGGTAAAGGCACCGCCTTCTGTATCTATCTCCCCGCCGCCAGACCAGTGGCCGATGAAGGGGCACTGCCGGTAACTGCTGTCCGGGGAGGGAAGGAGACGATATTGATCGCGGAAGATAACACGGCGGTAAAGGACCTTATCAGGGATGTCCTTCGCAAATACGGATACCATACACTGGAGGCCAAAGACGGCCAGGAGGCGGTCGAGTTATTCGAACAGGACCGGAACGTGGACCTTGTCATCCTCGATTCCGTCATGCCCAGGAAGAACGGCAGAGAGGCCCTCGAGGCGATAAAAAAGCTCGACCCGGGCATCAGGGTGCTTTTCATAAGCGGCCACACGAAAGACACGGTCCTCGACAAAGGTATAGCAGAAGACAAGTTCGATTTCCTCCCCAAACCCGTCTCTCCCGTCAAGCTTCTCCAAACCGTCAGGGAAATTCTCGATAGAACCTAAAGACAGTTCCAGGTTTCAGGTTCCAGGTTCCATGTTCAAGGGAAAAAGAAATTTGTGGCCGTCATTTTATAGAAATGAAAAGTAATATTACTTTATGTGATACCGTTCCAGGTTCCAGGGGTAAAGACAAAAAACACAAAATATGGACATAGGGGGGGGAATGACAGTTCAAAATTTTGAAGACCTTCAAATCTGGCAAGAAGCAAGAAAGCTAACGAATAGTGTATACGAAGTAACAAAACTACCTACTTTTGCTAATGACTTTGGCCTCATCAATCAAATCAGAAGAGCATCTATATCGATAGGATCAAATATCGCAGAAGGTTATGAACGTGGAGGTAATCAAGAGCTCATGCAGTTTCTTTCTGTTGCCAAAGGGTCATCGGGTGAAGTCCGGTCTCAGCTATATTTAGCACTCGACCTCGGATACGTTGAAAAGGAAGAATGCGAAAAACTGATAGATGAATTCAAAAAACTTACTGCAATGATAAATAGTTTCATAAAGTATCTGAAGAAAACATCATACAAAGGAATGAAATACAAGACAAACTGAAGACCGTTCAAGGGTAAAGACCGTTCCACGTTCCATGTTCCAGGTTCAAAGACAAAACCTTAACAAAAAACATTTTTTAAGGGAATTTTCTTTTCCGTGGAACCTGGAACGTGGAACGTGGAACGGTTCTTAGGTCGTATAATTGATCTCCAGGATGCGGTCGATGCGGAAGCTGCGCTCTTCGCCACGCATGCAGCAGTAGGCGCGCAAACCTTCGAAAGACTTGCCCTTGTATTCCATCTGTTCAATGGACATCGGGCGGATCGTTCTGCGGGACTTGGTATCGTTGGGTTTGAGGTAGATGATCTCGATGTTCAGGTCGCGCCTGATGGCGTCCATGATGATGGCGCTGCGTTCATCGTAGCTTGAGAGCTCGTCGGCCTTGCGGTACTGGAACATGGTGAGGAATTTCGCCACCCGCCAGTCCATGCGGATGTGGCCTTTCTTTATCTTTTTCGTAAGGATGATGCCGTCAAAGTTCGTGCAGCGGCTCAGGGCCACATAGACCTGCCCGTGGGCAAATGCGCCGCGGCCCATGTCGATGATGACGCGGTCGAAGGTCTTCCCCTGGCTTTTGTGGATTGTAACGGCCCAGGCGAGGCGGATCGGATACTGGGTGAAGGTGCCTGTTGTCCTGGTGGAGATATGCCTGGTCTTCCTGTCATACTCGTACTCGAAGAGCTCCCACATGTTGGGCATGACCTCGACGATCTGGCCGTCCCGGAGCATCACGAGTATGCGGTCATCCTCACCGTCAACCTTTTCAAGTCTCTTGACGATGCCAAGCGTCCCGTTCACCCAGCGGCCGAACTTGTCGTTATTGACAAGCATGACCTGTGCGCCCGGTTTGAGCGTAAGTGTTTCGTCCGCGGGCAGTGAGGAGCGGTCGAATTCCCCGCTTGTCTTGCCGGCCAGTGTGAAGGAACGGTCCGGGAGTGATTCGAGCATCTCCATATTGCGCTTCGCGGCGAGATCGTTGGTGGTGGTCAGGGTGATATAAAAACCTTCTTCTTCAGGGTCGGGATCGGGCCGGCAGTTCCTGTTGAGCTTCTCGATATCGTCATCGGTGCATGTGCGGTTGCGTATCGAGTTGAGGAGTTCGATAAAGTCCTCTTCGGTCTGGCGGTATACTTTCTCCAGTTCGACGAACTCCATGGAGAAACTCTTTTCCTTGAAGACCTGGGCTGAAAAAAAATACGGTGATTCGTAGCGGTGGGTGAATATCTCCTTTTCACCGGGTGTGACCACAGGAGGGAGCTGATAGAGGTCTCCGACGAAGATCATCTGGACCCCGCCGAACCACTGTTTCCGGTAGGGGCCGTTGAGGCGCATGAACTTCTCAACGCAGTCAAGCAGGTCGGCACGAACCATGGAGACCTCGTCGATGATAATGGTGTCGAACTCCGTGTAAATCTTGCCGTCAGGACCGGATATTTTTTTAACCTTCTCCGGGGTAATGCTCGGTTTGAAGCCGAAGAAGGAATGGATGGTCTGTCCGTGGACATTGAGCGCGGCGACGCCAGTCGGCGCCAGGACGGCAACCTCCTTGTCTGTGTTCTGACGGAAGTATTCAAGGAGCGTAGATTTTCCAGTGCCGGCCTTGCCCGTGATGAAGACGTGCCTGTTAGTGTCTTCCATGATGTCGAGGGCCCTGCGAAACTCTGAATTGATCTCTATGAACGATTTGCGCACTGCCGGTATTCTACCAAAGATGGACGCTTATGTAAAAACAGTTTGCACCTTTTAACGAGAAAGAAATAAACCGGGGAAACCGGGCTGGTCCGTTCTTGTCAATTTGCCGCTTCCAGGAAGATGCGAAAAAATGTCTTTAAAAAAGCTATGTCGAATATCGCGGCCAGCATGAAGAGGGCCCCCAGTCCGATACACAGCCATCCCAGGCCGACGGCGCTTTTTCCTTCATGCGGTTCAGGGGTGTTCACACGGCGCCTGCGGATGGCCCGCATCCCGCTCAGGATCAAACAGGCGCCGATGATCAGTGATGCCCAATCCAGGAAGTCCATCTTTATAAGCTCTCTCTCTACTCAGGATAATATTAGTATCTGTCTCGAAGGCCGTCAACGGGAATATCGCCGGGGAGCGCCCCCGGGCCTTGCGGCACGGCGTCATGGAGCGTCATGTCCGCGCACCCCGTCTGTAAAAAAATGGGGTACCGCGGCCTGCGGCACCCCATTCGTTTCTGTTTACCTGCGGTCGTTACTTTTTTTCCGGTGCTTTTTCCGCCGAGGGCTTCTTCGCCTTGCCCGCAGGTTTGTTCTTTATGGTGACCTTGTCTTTTCCCAACCAGGATACATAGTATTCTTCGATGACAATGACGCCGTCCCCGTTGAGGTCCATCATCTTCGCCATTCCCTTCATTTTCTCCATGTATTCATCGCGGGACATCTTGCCGTCCTTGTTGCTGTCGAGGTCAACGAAGCGGCCGCCCCAGAACGCGACGCATTCATTCTTGCTTATCTTGCCGTCCTTGTTGGCGTCCATCAGTTTCGCCCTCGACGCCTTCTTTCCCATCTTGACCGGTTTCTTTACCTTTGCGGCGTCCTTGTCGGTTCCGCACCAGTAGATGACCCACTCTTCGATCCCTACCACACCGTCCTTGTTGGTATCGGCATCATCGAAGTTCTTCTTGCGGGCCTGCTGATATTCGTCGACGGTCATATTACCGTCCTTGTTGGCGTCTTCGCTCTTGTACCGCTCTTCGAGCGCCTTCATGATATCGGCCTTGGTGACGATACCGTCCTTGTCGGCATCTGCCCTGTCATGCAGTGCCTGTGCCATGACAACACCTGACCCCAATGACAGGGTCAGGCAAAGTGTCGCGAAAATACCGAATAACATCAATTTTTTCATAACTCCTCCCGTGGATGCAATATATGTTCTGTTCTATATAATCCAATTATCGAGGCGGTGTCAAAGGAAAGCGCTCCACGCGTCCTTTTATCTCGAGAACGATCTTTTCGCGGCCCCACTGTTTTCAGTATTTTTTGCACAGGATACCCTCCCCATTATTATTGTCATGGGCAATGGCAACAACAGCATGTGACAATACTATGTCAGTGTGTAAAAATAAAGTTGTCAAAAAAAGCGGAATTGATATACTGTGACAAGCGTGAGTGCCTATCCAAAGGGGAAAAAGAAGAAAAAAAGTGAAGGGGCTGGAGTATCTGACAAGATCGTCCGCCTTCTCGAGATCTACAAAAAGATCGCACAGAATCTGTACCCATCCGTAGAGTCCCTGGCCGGGGAATACAAGGCATCCAAACGGACCATCCAGCGGTATATCAAGGTCATCCGGAGCATCGACGACGTCGAATACGATCATCATCACAAGGGGTACCGGTTCACCGGTGTTGACAGGCTGAAGAAGCTCTCGCTGACAAGGAGCGAGCTCATAACCCTTTTGACCGCGGGAGAGGCCGTGTCGCGCCTCGGCGGCAATCTGGGGAGCACCTTCCAGGGGCTGCTTCACAGGATAGCCACGCTTCCTGAAGAGTCGAAGGCAAAGCAGAAGGTGCCTTTCCTTATCAAGATGCCCGGGCCGGCGATGGCGAAGAATATCGAGGAACACTTCGGCACGTTGTCGACATGCGCCAGTGAGGGCCGCTGCGTGGACCTGGAATACCGGGCGCAGCATTCGAAGAAGGTTACGAAAAGGACCGTTGAACCTTACGGCCTTGTTTTCAATGACGGCATCTGGATCATGATCGGCAGGTGTCTGCTGAGGGAAGAGATCAGGAGCTTTGCCCTTGACAGGATCATCACAGCCGTGGGCCGCGAACGTTATTTCCTGCGCGATCCCGATTTCGACCTTGAGAAGTATTTCGAAAAGAGCTGGGGTGTTGTTGACGGTGACGAAGTGGAGGTGACGGTCCGTTTCAAGTACGAGGTGGCCGACTACATCCTGAGAAAAGAGAAGTGGCACCCTTCGGAGAAGCGAAAGGTCTTTCCCAACGGTGACGTGGAGCTCTCCTTCAAGATCTCGGGTTTCGTGGAATTCAAGCACTGGGCGTATTCCTGGCTCCCCTACGTGGAGTTCGTCAAACCGGGATGGTTCCGAAAACGCGTGGAACAGGAGCTCGCCGAAGCCGCCAAACTGCACAGGTAAAGATGGCTTGAATGCTTGAGCGGCTTGAACCGCTTGAACGGGAAAAACCAGACAAACCAGGCAAACCAGATAAACCAGATAAACCAGATAAACCTTTTTACACGGACATACTGCTGTCACTCCCGGTCGTTATACTCTTTTTGAAAAGGGGAGGATAACGCATGGAACAGGTCATAGCGGAATATATCAATGCGATCGAATTCGGAGATGTGCAGGCCTGCAGGAACATGGCCCTCATTCCGCTATTCGCGCCGGTCAGCAATATACCGCGGTACCTGACGCTTAAGGAGGCCCTCAGGCAGGGCACGCTCACCATCACCGAGGTCAGCGACAGCGGTTCGGTGCCGGAGCTGCTCGCGAAGAACAGCGCGGACATCCCGGTTCTGCTTATCGACGGTGAAGAGCTCGCCGGCGCGAAACAGAACCGTGTCCTCAACACGACCATCCTGCTCAGGGAGAAGTCCGAAACAATAATTCCGGTGAGCTGTACGGAGCATGGGAGATGGCAGTACCGCACTGAAGAGTTCCGCGATTCGGAGGTGATCATGGCCCGGAAAGTGCGGGCCAATAAGGCAAGAACGGTCACGGATTCCCTGCGCAGCGAGATGATGTTTCGTTCCGATCAGGGGCAGGTGTGGGACGATATTGCCCGGATGTCCCGCTGTGCCGGAGTTGAGTCACAGACCGGCGCCATGCGTGACGTCTATGAATCGAAAGGGGCCGGCCTTGATGAGTACACGCGCGCGTTCCCGCTGCGCGATGGCCAGAAGGGCCTTCTCGTCCTTATAGACGGCAGCGTGGTGGGCTGCGACGTGGTTTCCCTGGTGCCCGCGTATGCCGACCTGCACGAAAAGCTCGTTAAGAGCTACGCGATGGACGCTTTCATTGAAGCAGGCGAAACAACGAAAGCGGAAGACCACCTCAAGGCGGGCAGGGATTTTTTTGAAGCGGTCCTCTCCTGCGCGGAAGAGAAATACAGGTCTGTCGGGTACGGGACCGACTACCGTTTCGAGGGGCGCCGCGCCGTTGGGTCGGCGCTTGTCACTTACGGAAAGGTCATTCACATGGCATTCTTCAGGACTTTTCAGACCGGGCGGCCGCCGTCAGGGATGTCCGGGCCAGGCCAAAAAAGGGCAGGCAGGACCGCCAGGCGGCAACAGGATATACGACAAAGGATATAATTTGAAAGGGAGGATAGAGGAGAGATGAAAGGGCAAGCAGCGGCAGCAAGGATGTCGAAAGGAATCGAAGATCTCACCGAAGACCAGATGGCCGAGGTGGAAAGGGTGCTTTCCATGTTGCGCGGGTTTAGACGTGTTGAGGCGGATTCGAGGGAAAACCACGTTGAGGGTGCGGGCGAATTGCCGTTCATGGAAAAGTTTTGTTTTGCCGGAGTGGAAGAGGATATATAATGGGTGAGGGAGGTGAAATGACAAAGAAGGTTGACGGTCTTTCTCTCAGCAAATCGAAGTTCATAAAAGGGCTGCAATGCCATAAGGCCCTCTATCTCCATATTCACCGGCCGGAACTTGCCGGCGTTGTGACGGCCGAGCGGCAGGCGATATACGACAGCGGTTCAGAGGTGGGGGAGGTCGCCCGCGCGCTCTTTCCCGGAGGAGTGCTTGTCCCCTACGAAGGCCTCAGCCATGGCGAACAGACAGCCATGACGAGGCAGGAGATAGAAAAAGGCACGGAGGTCATCTACGAGGCCGCCTTCATTTATGACGGCGTCTTCGTGAAGGTTGACATTTTGAGAAGGGGCACAGGCGGCTGGGAGATCTACGAGGTCAAAAGCTCCGCCTCCATGAAGGATGTGTACTTTCCCGATGCCGCGGTTCAGTACTACGTGCTTGGCGGTTCGGGCCTCGGTGTGTCGCGGGCCTTCCTCGTGCACATCAACAACGGGTATGTGCGCCGGGGGGCGATAGAGCCTCTGAAGCTTTTTACCGTCAATGATGTGACCGCGGATGTGGAAGGCTGGCAGGACACGGTCAGGGAGGAGGTAACGCGGCAGAGGGCCATGCTCGCCGGCAGTGAACCTGTCATTGATATCGGCCCGCACTGCAGCAGCCCTTACGAATGCGATTTCATGGACCACTGCTGGAAGCACATCCCCGAGGGGTCCGTCTTCGATATCAAGGGCAGCAGCGCGCTCCCCTTTAAGCTGTTCAGCCAGGGGATAGTGCGTCTCCAGGATGTACCTTTCACCTTTCTCTCTCCAAGACAGCAGATGCAGGTCGATGCAGCACTGAAACAGGATGTCTACGTATCAAAGGGCGCCGTCAGGGAATTTCTGGACACCCTCTGGTACCCGCTCTATTTCCTCGATTTCGAAACCTTTATGACGGCCATCCCAATGTACGACGGCACAAGGCCTTACCAGCAGGTGCCTTACCAGTATTCGCTCCACTGGCAGGACGATGAAGACGGCCCGTTGCACCACTCGGAATTTCTTGCCGGGCCCGATATGGACCCGAGGGAAGCGCTCATGGAAAGACTTGCCGGTGACATACCCGATGAAGGATGCGTCCTCGCCTATAACGCCGGGTTCGAGATCGGTGTCCTGCAGCGTCTTTCAGAATGGTTCCCGTCACAGATGAGAAAGGTCGGGAACATCGTTGCCAACACGAGGGACCTGGCGGATCCGTTCAGGAGAAGGGACGTCTACCACTGGCAGTTCGGCGGTTCCTATTCACTGAAGGCCGTCCTCCCCGCGC
Organism: Deltaproteobacteria bacterium; assembly: GCA_022711595.1. Lineage (GTDB taxonomy): Bacteria > Desulfobacterota > Syntrophorhabdia > Syntrophorhabdales > Syntrophorhabdaceae > Delta-02. The sequence continues at coordinate 43,054 of JAKLET010000025.1, read as the reverse complement.
TGGTGCCTGAAATGAGCTACAAAAACCTTGAGGTGCAGAACGGCTCGATGGCCATGGATGCCTATTTCAGGATGTGCGGGACCGCGGATGGAGAGGAACGTGAAAGCCTCCGCGCGGCGATGCTCGAATATTGCAGGATGGACACGCTCGCCATGGTAAGGCTCCTCGAAGTCCTGAAGAACATGTGAATCGGCAAATTGATGAAGGAGAATGACGATGGGGGACATATCGAAAAAGGGAAGGATGCTTGGCGGCCTGTGGGGGGCCATTGTCGGGGACGCCCTTGGTGTTCCCGTTGAGTTCAAGGGCAGGGACGCGCGCGCGGAAGACCCGGTCACGGACATGCGGGGATACGGGACGTTCAGCCTGCCGCCGGGGAGCTGGTCCGACGATTCGTCTCTCATGCTGTGCACGGCCGAGGGGCTTCTCGAGGGGTTCGATGCGGACCAAATTGGCAAGCTTTTCGTCAGGTGGTTCGCAGAAGGTTACCGGACGCCCCATGGGATCACATTTGATATCGGAATGGGTACGCGGCAGGCGATATCGAGGATGCAGTCCGGTACAACGGCACGGATGGCGGGAGGCGATGAAGAGAGCAACAACGGCAACGGCTCATTGATGCGCATCCTGCCCGTTGCACTTTACGGTTCAGTGATGTCCGAAGAAGAGATGCTGCGATGTGCCCGCGAAGCGTCGTCGATCACCCACCGCCATCCCCGTGCCATGATGGCCTGCGGCATCTATTGCCTGATGATCAGGGCCCTTCTGGAGGGCCGGTCCCCTCGCGTTGCATATCAATACTCGATGGAACAGGCCCGCAGGCATTACAACGTGAAGCCCTTTCGTGAAGAGGTGCCGAACTTTGGCCGTCTCCTGTTGGGGGACATCGACAGTCTGCCGGAAGACGCCATAGCCTCCGACGGCTACGTGCTCCACACCCTGGAAGCGGCCGTGTGGTGTTTTCTCAACACGGGCTCGTACCGTGAAGCGGTGCTCAAGGCCGTAAACCTCGGCTGGGACACGGACACCACGGCCATCGTCACCGGCGGCCTCGCCGGGGTCCACTACGGCCTCGACGCTGTCCCACAAGACTGGCGCGACACGATAGTCCGCAAAGAGGACATAGGCGCCCTCTTCGAAAAATTCGTGGAAACAATAAAGACGGCTTGAATGCTTGAGCAGCTTGAATGCTTGAACGTGAAAAACAAAAACTAAAAAAAGACGGGTTGTCCCTCCCTTTGGAAAGGGAGGCTGGGAGGGATTTTAGTGAAGAACGGCTTGAATGGGGAAAACAAGAGAAACCGAAGAAACCAAAAAAACCAAACAAACCATAGAAACCGAACAAACCGGATAAACCGTTCTTCAGCCGGTGATACAGTTCGGGCGGGTTGCGGAGTATCGAGCTACGGTTTCTCTTGCCCATCCTTCGTCGAGCCCGGGCGTGAAGTAGAAACGGGGTTCAAGCAGATTGTCGCCGGGGTTGATGATCCCGGCCCGTAATGCCTCACCGGCGAGGGCCGTGCCCGGATAGATCCTTATTCCGATGGAGATCTTAAGCATATCAAACCCGAGAGAGTCAGCGAAGGCGAGACTCTCCTCTACTGATGACCTTGTTTCACCCGGTGCGCCCAGCATCAGGAAACCCATCTGTTTTATCCTGTGCTTCTTGAGGAGCTTGCTTGCCTGTTCCACGTCGCTGTGGTGAAAGCGCTTGTTGAATTTTTTCAGTATTTCGTCGCTGCCGCTTTCGGACCCTATGGACACCTCGAAGCACCCGGCCGCGGCCATGGCCGCAACCAGCGCTTCATCGACCCGATGGGGATAGAGGATGCAGCGCCACTTGATATCAAGGGATGCCTCCGCCATTGTATTGCAGAGCGCTGTGGCGTACGACGGCGGCAGGTTGAAGGTGTTGTCGACGAAATAGAACTGGCGGACCCCGAGGCGCCGGAGCCTGCCGATCCAATCCACGACGTTTTCGATCGTTCGCTTTCTGAGTATCCTTCCTTCAATGGATGCCGTTGAACAATAGCTGCAGTCCATCGGGCACCCCCGTCTTGTCTGGACGGGCATCCATATGTCATTTCTCACCGCGGCCTCATCCAGCATGAACGCGGGGGCGGGCAGCGGGAAATTGTCCGGCTGCCTTATCAGGGCCCTTGCGGCCGCCGGGCCGCCGCCTTTGACATGCACGCCAGGCAGTCCGTCGAAAACGCGCCCCGCCTGGATGGCATCCAGTACCAGGGCAAAGGCCGCCTCTCCTTCACCCTCAATGCCTATGTCCGCCTGCGTGTCGGCAAGGATCGCCTCGGGAAACATACTGTATCCCGCTCCGCCAAGTACGATGGGGCGGTCGGTGAACTTTCTGACAAGAGCGATGACCTTCCTGTCGTCATCATACAGGAAACGGGTGTTGCCCATGGTCTGATCATCGATGTTCCTGATGGAGATGCCGATGACATCGGGAGCGAACCGATCGATCGCATCCCCTATCGCGGAGGAGATATCGTCGACCTGCACCAGGTCCAGCATATTCACCGCGTGCCCCCCTTCCGTGGCGGCCTGGGCCACGCAGGCAAGGCCCAGGGGCATGGTGCGCATGTTGATCTCAGTGCGGTTCGCCGATATAAGCAGTACCTTCATCGCAACAACTATTGTAACATAGCGCAGCGCCAAGAAGATAGTTCAGTTGGAACGGTTAATACAGCTTGGGCATTCAAGCAGTCTTACCTGTACTTCATGGTAAAAGAGATGGTCAGGAGCGCCACGACAAGCGACACCGAGTTCGCGGCCACCACGGGTATGGAAGCGATGAGGAAACCGTAGATCGTCCATAGCGTGGAACCGATGCCGATCATGACCGGCATGAACATCGAGACATCCCGTGCCTCTTTCAGCCGCCATATCCGCATGATCTGCGGCACAAGCGCGAATGTGGTAAAGCACGCGGCCGCGTAGCCGATAAAGTCCGTCATGTACATCTATCTACCATCACTCCCGAAAAAAAACAAACCAGAAAAAACAGTTTAAAAGTTTGAATGTTTGAAAGTTTGAAAAGCGATATAGAAAATTTGATCCTTTCCCTTTTAACGTTTCATAAACTTTCAAACATTGAAAGAAAACCCCTGGGGTCAGGTCTTGTATTTGATCATTTTGGCCTTTCCACCGGATCATTCGAACATTTCAATGATGGATCCGCCTTCATGATCTCTCTGCGGTGGAAAAAGACTCTTAGTTGAAAACTCTAAGGTTTAGGAAAAATGATCAAATACAAGACCTGACCCCAGTACCTTTTTAGGCCAGGCATGTCATGGAAGGTTTTTCCATGCGCTCCTGCTTCCCCTCGACGCGTTTCAGGAAGTCGAGGATCGTGCGCGCGTAATCTTCGGGGCGCTGTTCGTAGGTGTTGTGACCGCATTTCGGGAACACGGCAAGTTCCCCCTTCTGGAGACTGCGATAGAAAGCGGTGGCCTGCTCCACGTAGAAGATGGAACTGCGGTCAGGGTATAGCACCAGGGCGGGACAGGTCACTTTGGCCAGGTTCGGCCGCAGGTCAAAGTAGCCGACGCCGTACTCGCCGCCGCAATTCGCGAACTGGTCGTACTTGGCCTGTGCCGATTCGCCGTGCCAGTCCAGGACCTTGGCCTGCAGTTTTGGTTCAAGGTCGTTGAAGGACACGACCAGTCTCTCCCTGTTGAGCTGCGTCATGGGAACCTCGCTGTAGCATTGAGTACTGGCGGCGGTCAGGGCGGTCACATCTTCGGGGTAAGCGGCAGCGTAATCAACTGCGACAACTCCTCCCTCGCACTGACCCACAAGGTAACAGGGCCCTATGCCAAGGTATTTCTTGACCGCCCGCAATTCCTTTACACTGTCCGGACGGTACCGGTCGCTCACATAGAAATCAAAGTAGTCGTCACCGTCATCCGAGTGCCCGAAGCCCCGGCGGTCGTACATTACCACCCTGTATCCGGCCGCGAGAAAGCGCGGATATATGTCCTGCCATATCCTGGTGCACCCGAAACCGTGGTGCAACAGAATGACCGTTTTAGCCTCCCCTTCACCGTGCACCTCGTAATAAATATTGAGACCATTGGCTTCCAAAAAAGACATGCTTTTCTCCTTGGACAAATTCTGACGATCTGAGCAATTCTGACACAAACAGTCGTTTCTTGCAAGACCTTCAAAGACCATTCCACGTTCAAAGTTCCACGTTCGAAGGAAAAGGACTGTTCGTGGAAAACACCATTCCGATCCCGGCAGCAAAACCCGCTGCTTCCGACCATCACCCTCGATATGAGGATATTCTATCATCTTCACCGAAAACCTAAAGACAGCCTGAATGCTTAAGCCGTACCAAAGATAATGCCTAAAGTATTATAAGGAAGTACCGATAATCTCTTTGTACGCTGTCTGTATGCGCGCATCAACTGTACGGTTGCCCTCGCCGTCGGATATACATAGGAGGAAGTATGAGAGCAAATTTCAAGATCGGCACAAAATTCATATTGCTGATGTCGGCCGCAGTGATCGTTTCGATAGCGATAACCGCTTTTACCTGTTTGTGGGGAATACGCAGTGATCTCATCAAGCAGGCGAATATTACACTCGATTCACGCATAAATGCCTTCTGGGAGATCCTGATCGCCAGGTCTCCGGCCGCGTCAATTGAAGCGGGCGGCATCGAAGCACGCAAGAAACAGGCCAACTTCAGGATAAGCGGCGGCAAGCTCATGGTCGGCGACTATGTGCTCAATGAAGATACGGCGCTGGTGGACAAGGTCAAGAACATCTTCAGCGGCACGGCGACAGTCTTTATGAAAGACACCCGTGTTTCTACGAACGTTCAAAGTGCCGACGGCAAACGCGCACTCGGTACAAAGCTGGCGAGTGGCCCCGTTTATGACACCATCTTCGAGAAGAAATCTTCCTACCGCGGCACTGCTGATATACTGGGAAAATCCTTTTTCGTGGCCTACGATCCCATAATGAACAGCGCGGGAGAGGTGGTAGGCATTCTTTACGTGGGAATACCGAAGAGTGATTATTTTTCATCATTCAACCACATAGTCGCATTCATTGCCGTCATCGCCGCCATACTGGTCTGCGTGGTGGGCGGCTTCACCTATATGTATGTGCGAAGGCTCACGACACCGCTGAAAGCGTGCGTAAGCGCGGCGCAGAGGCTGGCGGATGGTGACCTCGCGGTTGATATCAAGACCGGTGGAAGCGACGAGACCGGCCAGCTCCTCTCGGCGATGAAGAACATGGTCGATAACCTGAAGAGTGTAGTGCAGGACGTCAATTCCGCGGCGCAGAACGTGGCCTCCGGGAGCCAGCAGATGAGCTCGAGCTCTCAGCAGATGTCCGAGGGCGCCACCATGCAGGCGGCCTCCGCGGAAGAGGTCTCCTCCTCCATGGAGGAGATGTCCTCCAACATAAAGCAGAACGCCGACAACGCCCACCAGACGGAGAAGATAGCCCTCAAGGCGGCCGAGGACGCTCTTGAAGGCGGCCAGGCCGTGTCAGAGACCGTCTCCGCCATGAAGGAGATCGCAACGAAGATATCCATCATCGAGGAAATAGCCCGCCAGACGAACCTGCTGGCCCTCAACGCCGCCATAGAGGCGGCAAGGGCAGGGGAGCACGGCAAAGGGTTCGCCGTCGTCGCAACCGAGGTCCGCAAGCTCGCGGAGCGCAGCCAGATCGCCGCGGCGGAGATCAGCAAACTGTCGTCCTCGAGCGTCGAGGTCGCAGAGAAAGCAGGGGAGATGCTCACCAGGATAGTCCCGGACATCCAGAAGACCGCGGAGCTCGTCCAGGAGATCAGCGCGGCCAGCAACGAACAGAACACCGGAGCGGAGCAGATAAACAAGGCCATCCAGCAGCTCGACCAGGTCATCCAGCAGAACGCCTCCGCCACGGAGGAGATGGCGTCAACTTCAGAGGAGCTTTCATCTCAGGCCGAGAACCTGAAGACCGCCATAGGTTACTTTAAGTTGTAAGCACGTCTGAAATGTAAGGCGTTAAGCGTGAAGTGCAAGGCGTAAAAACACAAAAAGATCTGTCTCACGCCCGTTCCCCCGCATAAAGCGGGGTCATGAAAGGCCCTTGGGTCAAATGTGGTTTGTTCGGTTTATATGGTTCTAATAACCAAAGAAACAGGAGAAACAAAAGAAACCGTATAAACCTTTTTTATCTCACGCCCGTTCCCCCGCATGAAGCGGGGTCACTGGAGGCAGGGGAGCAAAAAGGAGAAAGATTGTGCGCCGCATGGATAGAGAATACGATCCATACGCCGCAGTCCAGATCCCGCAAGCGGGATGGAAAGACAGTTTGAAAGCTTGAATGTTTATTAATCGTTTCAAGGGAAGGAATTGTTTTTTTTGTATCGCTTCACAAACTTTCAAACATTCAAACTCTCAAACTGTCTTTAAGTTGCCACGGTGAGGTTCTTCAGCCCGTTCTTTGCGAACTCATTCTCGTATTTTTCCAGGAAAGGCTTTTCTTTCTTGATAAAATCTTCGTCCGTCATATTCCTGATAGCGTCTTCCCCGTATTTATTGAGTATGTCCCGCCCGGCCAGGTTTTCGATGAGCTTCGTCAGGAACGCGTTGTCGTCATACTTGTCGATGAGTTCGTTCAGACCTTCATCTTCTTCAAAGGAAGCGGAAGGGTAGTGGATCTTGTTCTCTTTGTCATAATCCACAAAATTCTCAAGGCCGAAGTCCTTCGCGAAACCGAAAAGGTAACGTCCAAGTTCGTCAATGGCGCTTTTTTCAGGATCGTCCTCGCTGGCAGTGGTGACCCAGATCCCGAGGTACACAGCTTTCAAAAGTGCTTCATATTGTTTTTTGGTGAAGTTGATCTTCATGTTTCCCCCTGTTTCTATTTGCAAATCGTCCGGTTATTGTACCAGACAATCCGGAAAAAAGGAAAATAAACCGCCTCCTCTTCATGCTTTCCTGCCTCCAGTGATCCGGCTTCATGCGGGGAAACGGGTGTGAAACATGGTTTTTGTATTTTCCCTTGGGTCCATCCGCGGCAAAAAAGAACCCCCGGTTTTGGGAAATGATCAAATACAAGACCTGACCCCAGGGCCTGCTGGCAGGCGCCCCCTGTTAGTCTCCATATAACCTTTGGTAACCCCATCAAATATCATGTAAGATAAGGATCAGGAAAGGGGGTATTGATCATGGATGACTTTGCTGATTCTTATTCCTGGGCCGTGAAGGGAGACGAGCTTAGAGCGAACGGAAATTGGCCCGGGCTTATCAAGCATTGCGAGATGTGGCTGGAAAAATATCCTGAAGAGCTCGGGGCCCAGATCCTTCTTGGGGAGGCATACAACAATACAGGCCGGTGCCAGGAGTCCATGGACCTCTATTTCAAAATCGTTACAAAAAGGCCCAATGATTACGCGACGTGGTATCTGCTTGGTTCTCTGGCTGTTAAGGCCGGGGAGACCCGGAAAGCGATCGACTATTTCTCAATGGCGGTGTACACGAACCGTGAAATGGCGGCCGCGGTCAAGTCAACGTACCCGGAGCTTTATCAAGAAGTAAGGAAAAAATCCGGTTCGAACAGAGTACTGCGGCTGTGTGTCGGAATAATTATTCTTGCCTTGTTCGCGATTGCGGTCTGGATATTTCTCTGAATTTTGGACAGATATGCTTGAAGTCCTCCGAGATATGGAGGAGAATGTCAGATATGGACATAAGGCCCCCTGGAGCCGTTCAGCCGAATTATCTCCAACATATTTAAGGGAGGTGCGCGATGATGTATCCCCATATTTTTTTGCCCATCAGCGTGGGAGGCATTGAATTGAAGAACCGGGTCACCATGGCGCCCCTTTACCTGGGTTACGCGTCGGAAGGCGGAAGGGTATCACCGCTGATGATCGAACACTACCGATCGATTGCCGGAGGCGGGGCGGCAATGGTCGTGGTGGAGAACGCGACGGTTGACCACCCTGTGGGAAGCGGGACCAGGCGGGCCCTGAGGGCTGATACGGACGATAACCTGCAGGGGCTGTCGGAGCTTGCCTCGGTGATCAAAAAAGAGGGGGCCGCGGCCTGTCTTCAGATAAACCACGCGGGCAGGTTTTCCATTGAGCAGGCCCCGCTGGCACCGTCTGCCATAGATACGTTCGGGAAGATGACCCGGGCCATGACCATCGATGATATTCAGCATGTCCGCGAGAAATTCGTGCAGGCCGCCCAAAGGGTCAAAAGGGCCGGCTTCGACATGGTTGAGCTCCATGGCGGAACGGGATATCTTCTGTCGGAATTTGTTTCACCAAGGACAAACAAAAGAGAGGACGCCTACGGCGGCAGCCTGGAGAACCGTGTAAAATTCCCCCTGGAGGTCGTGCGCGATGTCAGGGCCGCGGTTGGGGATTTCCCCGTGGGCTATCGCTTCCTCGCGGACGAGTGGCTCCCCGACGGCCTCAAGCCGGACGAATCCACCCTGTTTGCAAGGGCCCTGTCGAATGCCGGCGTTGCCTATATCTCCGTGATGGGCGGCACCTATGAATCCTTTTTCCTGCCCGAGGTCATAGCGAGATCGAAGATCGAGGGGTACATGGCCGATCTCGCCCGGACCGTCAGGATGAACGTCAACGTGCCGGTCATAACCGCGGGGAGGATATCCTCGGGAAAGACCGCCGAGGACATCCTGGAAAGAGGCAAGGCCGATCTGCTGGGTCTCGCCAGGGTCCTCTGGGCCGACCCCGAGTGGCCGAAGAAGCTCGAGGAAGGGCGGGAAAGCGAGATTGTCCATTGCGACCCCGCATGCAACGATGCCTGCATGCACCTCGTCATGAAGGGAAAACCCGCCTTCTGCATGCAGTGGGACAAGGAAAAGATAAAAAAGTACAACGAGATGTTCAGGTGAACTAAAAACAGTTTGAGAGTTTGAATGTTTGAAAGTTTATGAAGCGATACAAAAAATAATCCTTTTCCCTCAAACGCTTCACAAACACTAAAACGTTTCATAAACTCTGAAGCTGTCTTCAGGGTTTCTTTGGTTTGTTCGGTTTATATGGTTTTTACGGTTCTAACAAACAAAGAGAGTATAATCTTTTCCGTTCAAGCGGTTCAAGCACTCAAGCGGTTCAAGCTGTCTTTCTGTCTCACGCCCGCTTAACCCAGACCGTGAAGCGTCAGGCGTAAAGCGTAAGAAAAAGACCAAAAGACTTGTCTCACGCCCGTTCCCCCGCATGAAGCGGGGTCACTGGAGGCAAGGGAGCATAAGGAGAAAGATCGTGCGCCGCATGGCCGGAGAATACCGCCCATACGCCGCAGTCCAGATCCCGCCTTGCGGGATGGTAAAGAAACCTTTGCTGACACATAACACCTGACGGATACACGGTAGGAGTGCTGTATACGATCGTTTTATTATCGCCCTGATACGGGCGATAGTAAAGAATCTTTTCTATCCTGCTTGCGGGATCTGCGGCCCGGGTGAGGAGTGTAAACGACGATAAGTGCGTGAAACATGGTTTTTCTTATTTTTTCCTAACCAGACAAACCAGATAAACCAAACAAACAAAAGAAACCGTTTTTACAAGGACATACTGTTGTCATCCTTCCATGCGATAATGCATAAAAACAGGTTATTGGTGATAGGTGATAGGTCATGGGAAGGGAAGGAAGAGGAGTAGTAGAGAAAGACCGCTTGAACCGCTCAAGCATATTGAACGAAAGGGAAAATGAAAAAAAGTTTTTTCCATGGCCTCTGACCAATTACCTATTACCTGTCTTCATAACCTTTTAACTTGAATTTTAAGGGCCAAAGGGGTAAAAAGATTGTGTAGTATTGGGGTAATAGAGACAGTTTGAGGGTTTGAGAGTTTATGAAGCGTTTCTGAGTTAAGAGATATTTTTCCTTAAGGTGTTCTTAACGTTGAACTTGGAACCTGGAACTTGGAACAGTTTTAAAGAAAGCTCACCAGTGAATTCAGCGTAGTTAACGCATCCAGAGCCTTCAGAAGGGGTTAACAGGGGAATCCCAATGAAGCACTGCTATAGCGTGATAATTGTTCGATATTGCGACAATGTGGTTCTTTTAAATAACCTTTTCAACACGAGAGCGAAAAAGAACCCTATCATGCATATCGGTTTATAGTGCTGTCTAAAAATAATAAGGCGAATTTAGATGACAGACGTGCACGATAAGAAAATCCGAAGTTACAATATGTCAAAAATTAAAAGTAAAAATACAAAACCAGAATTGCTCGTTAGAAAATATCTTTTCTCTCAGGGTTTTCGATATAAACTTCACGACAAAAAGTTGCCGGGTACCCCGGATTTGGTTTTCCCAAGATACAAAACGGTTATTTTTGTCCATGGTTGTTTCTGGCATGGGCATGATGGCTGTAAATATTTTGTGGTACCGAAAACACGTACGAAATGGTGGATGGATAAAATAAATAGAAATAAGAACAATGATGAGCAAAGCTCAGAAAACCTAACAAGGATGGGGTGGAAGGTGGTTACTATCTTTGAATGTGAATTAATGAGCCAGCGACAAAAAGAGACTTTACATAACTTGGTCAGGCAATTAAAGGGAGATCAAACTTAATTGATTTGGAAAATTGATCAAACATATGTAGATTCCGGTGTAAAGATCCGAGATGACGGATATTCTGCAGACGATCAATTTGCGTCTGCTCTAAGTTTAGATAGAAACCAAAATTGGGGTATAAAAAATGCGGGCGGCATCAGAACGCTTAGTTCTGGTATGGGAAATCGAAAAGACAAAAGCTTAACACCTGCAGCATTATTCTTGATCACCACTCAGTATGGCCATATTTTTCATAACCCTTGGGAAGATTTTATTGATTACACTACCGGCACTATTTTTTATTGGGGCGATGCCAAATATGAACCCGGTAAGAATGTAGACCAATGGCCAGGCAATTTTATTTTAAAAAACATTTATGAAAATGTTTTGGTGGGTAATCGGGATAAACATCCACCAATTTTATATTTTATGAAAGAAAAACCTGGAACAGTAACATTTAAAGGTCTGTGCGTTCTAGACGGTATGGACAAAACTTGGTTTATCGATAACGGTAATAGAGTGGTGAATTACAGATTCAAATTGGCAATTCTCAATATTGAGGAAGTTGATTCTGAATGGCTTTGTCAGAGGGCAAGAAATAGAAATTCAGAGCCTAATCATGTGCTGATTCCCCCTGTTTGGAAACAATATATAAAGACGGGGTTCAAAGATAGATTAACAGCTTGGAATACCAAAATAAGAAGTAAAGAGCAGCAACAACCTGACCCATCGGGCCCAGGCCAATCTTTGTTAGAAAGATTGGAATTGATCAATCCTTTCGAATTTGAAAAGATAATATGCCATTTATTGGAGTCCTATAACACAATCGTGCATAAAGTCCTCCGAACCAGGAATGTAAGAGATGGCGGGTTTGATATGGAAGGGGAATTTATACTTCCAGTGCCCTTTAATTATCCGATTGGTTTTAAAGGTGAGGTAAAACGGCATAAATCCGGAATAGGCCCAAGGGATGTGTCGAGATTGGTTGCGCGACTAACCCGAGGAGAATATGGTCTTTTCTTTACAACCAGCTATTTTACAGCAGACGCACAAAAAGAAGTAATTATAGACAATTATCCAGTTAGGCTGATATCAGGAGCCGATCTTTACGACTTTTTTTACGAAGCAAAAATGCTGGATGAAAATGGAATAAAAGTTGATGATTTGTTGATGACCGAAGGTGACATAGAGGGCTATAATAAAAACTAATTAGGGTTTTTCAGAATGAAATATATAGATTTATTTGCAGGAGCAGGTGGTTTTTCAGAAGGTTTTATTAGGGCAGGTTTTGAACCTATAGCGCATATAGAAAATGATGTTGCTGCTTGTTTCACTTTAAAAACAAGACTTGCCTATCATTATCTTATAAAGAATAACAAGATCGATTTTTATAATCAATATCTAAAAGGCGAAATTACAAGAGATCAGCTTTATTCTTTAATACCGGACAATGCTCTTAATTCAGTGATAAACCAAACAATTGGCCAAGAAGATAATAAAAATATATTTCACGCTATAGATGAGCTAAAAGGTGAAAAAAGCATTGATATAATCGTTGGAGGTCCTCCATGCCAAGCATATTCATTGGTTGGACGAGCACGCGATAAAAATGGAATGTCGGGAGATCCAAGGAATTATCTTTATGTGCAATATGGAAGATTCTTAAAGCGGTACAAACCAAAAGCGTTTGTTTTTGAGAATGTAATAGGCTTGTTGTCTGCACAAAACGGAAGTCATTTTTCGAATCTCAATAAGTATTTCAAACGAATCGGATATGAAATCCAGGCTTGCGAGGTCAACGCAAAGGAGTTTGGGGTACTCCAGAATAGAAGGAGACTCATTGTTGTTGGATGGCAGAAGGGCATGGATTTCTCACTTGATCTATCCTGTGACAATCTCACTTACGCTTACAAAGTGAAAGCAGTGTTTGAAGACCTTCCGAAGTTGAAGGCAGGAGAGGGAAAAGATAAATGCTCATTGTATACACAGCCACTCAATGAGTATCTTCGCTCTTCCAAAATCAGACAAGAGACGGAAATTCTGACACAGCATGTGGCCAGACCACACACTGAAAAGGACAGGGAGATCTATAGAATCGCTGTTGAGCAGTGGCAAACCTGTGGGAAACGGTTAGACTACAATGATTTGCCAGAAAGACTGAAAACCCACAACAATCGGAATGCATTTACAGATCGGTTTAAGGTTGTGGCTGATGATTTGCCATATTCTCAAACGGTAGTCGCGCACATTGCGAAAGATGGTCACTATTACATTCATCCAGAAATACAACAAAACCGCTCGATAACCGTCAGAGAAGCTGCAAGACTGCAATCTTTCCCAGACAATTATTATTTTGAAGGTTTAAAAGAAGGACATAATAGAACAAGTGCGTTTAGACAAATAGGTAATGCTGTACCACCTCTTATGATGGAAAAGATCGCAGAGAAGATTCTAGAATATCTAATGAAATAGTTATTTGAAAAGGGAAATACTGATGGCGAAGAAAAATGAAGTAATCCCTTCTGCAAGACGTCTTATTAAATCACTTCGAGATATGGGCTATGATTTCTCGTCCGCTATCGCAGACCTCGTAGACAATTCCATAGAGGCAAGTGCTTCGCTCGTATCAATAGATATTGAGTTCGATGGTGATGACTCGTGGGTTCGAATCGCGGATAACGGGAAAGGGATGACTCCTGTAGAGTTAAAGGAGGCCATGAGATATGGGTCAGATCGAAACTACGAAGAAGAAGATTTGGGTAAATTTGGCTTAGGATTGAAGACTGCTTCACTGAGCCAATGCCAACGACTTATTGTAGCGAGTAGAACGAATACCGAACGTGCAGATATTACCGCCTACTGTTGGGATTTGGAACATATTTCAAAATCAGATCGCTGGGAAATTATTGCGCTTAAGAAAAAAGGCCTTAGTCCAACGATACGGAGACCACTTAAAAAAACTAGGGGAACGGTGATTCTGTGGCAACGGCTTGACAGGATTCTTGGGTACAAACAGCCTTACGGAGAGATGGCCCGTAAAAGGCTTTTGACCATGTGCAGGGAAGTGGAAGAACATTTGGGAATGGTGTTTCATCGATTCTTATCTGGCGAAGTGTCTAAGAGGAAACTCAAGATAATGCTTAATGGGAACACTATAGAACCTTGGGACCCGTTTGCGCGACAAGAAAAAAAGACGAAAGCTTTGCAACCAGTTGTCATAACCCTTGAACACGAAGGAGTAGTGGGTGAAGTCAAATTAGACCCTTATGTATTGCCGCATCAGAACGATTTTAGTTCCCCTGACGCCTTCAAGCGTTCTAGTGGCCCCGCAAATTGGAATCAGCAGCAAGGTTTTTATATCTATCGTGCGGATCGGCTTATTCAAAGCGGTGGGTGGTGCAGACTTCGCACCTTGGATGAACACACTAAGCTTGCTCGAATTGCGCTTAGCTTTTCTCCGATGCTGGATGAAGCGTTCAAGATTAATGTAGCAAAAATGCGAGTCCAATTACCTCTGCAAATTCGGGAACAGGCAGAGCATGAGACTAAAACGGTAGTTAAAATTGCAAGAGAGGTGTACAACCGACCGTCGAGTCGACCTGTCTTAACGTGTTCGAATCGGCCAATTACGGAGCAAACGACGCCTGCTTCTTCCTCCGTAATATCGGGGCAAGTGTTGCAGACAAAATCTAAATCGTCAACTGTACCCGAACAGAAGGATTGTGGATTTCTAGGAGCGCAACGAGTTTGGACCATTGAAGAACTGTATTCCCGTTTAATAGATTTGGCGAATGATGAAGAAAAGCCGATCGTTTCCAGAATTTTTAATCGTTTCCGCCAATGCTTGAAGAAAAAAGGAGAAATTGAATGACATTGAACGAGGCGCTTGGAATAGTTAGACTGATGATTGATCGCGGGATTTCCCGTGAGACTGCGATCGAAAATCAAGTCATACCAGGAGAATTCAGAGCGCAAATTCGTGAGATTATTATACAGGAAGAGAATATTACATTAGAACCCGTGCGCATGCTTGTCTCTGGGCAACCACGGGACGAATGGCTTAGGCACGTTGACAGATCTGACTGGTATTATTGGCCCACACTTCGGGAATACCTTCTTGGTGTAAAGGGATGGTCAATAATCGACGTTCGTTTACTCGATGAAGCAACCGACCGTATACTTGGACAATTGGCGCGAACAGAAACAGACCAATTTGACATTCGGGGTTTGGTGTTAGGTTACGTCCAGAGCGGCAAAACGGCAAATTATACGGCACTCATTGCAAAAGCAGCGGATGTGGGTTATCGCTTGGTGGTAGTTTTGTCAGGAATTGACAATGGACTTCGCCGACAGACTCAAATTCGTTTAAAGCGTGAATTAAGTGGTTACGTGGATAACCGGTCAGGCTCAGTCCGTTTACCTCCACTCGGCCATCAGTGGCATGAATTCACTCGTGAGGAAATCGGTGGCGATTTCCGACCCGGTTATGCAAATCACGCCGCACTTCAAGGTTCACAACCAGTGCTACTTGTTGTAAAGAAAAACGGACCGGTACTTCGCCGATTACTTAGGTGGTTGGATGAAGCACCTGAAGAAGTACGTCGGATGATACCTCTGCTCCTAATAGATGACGAGGCTGACCAAGCGAGTGTGGATACACGGGGAACTTATCAAATAGAAGATGAGACGTTGCCGGATGACTACGAGGCTCCTTCAGTTATAAACAGTCTAATTCGTGATCTCCTACGACGGTTTCAGAGGAGTGTCTATGTTGCTTATACGGCGACCCCGTTTGCAAACATACTTATTCCCCACGATACATTTGACCCACAGGTCGAGAATGATTTGTATCCTAAAGATTTTATCATGGATTTGGGGAAACCAGAGGGTTATTTCGGTACTGAGGAATTATTTGGGCGTTTTGATCCCATACATGACGAACATGTTGTCGGTCTGGATGTTATCAGGGATGTTCCAGATGAGGATATGCACTCGCTAGAACAAGGAGAATTACCTCCATCGATTGAAAATGCTATGATTGATTTTGTTCTGGCAGGTGCAGCCAGATCGCAACGCGGACACGGAAGTTTGCCAGCCACCATGCTTCTACATATATCTCATCTGGTTGTTGAACAGCAGAGGGTTGCAACCTTGGTATGGCAGCGATTATCAGAACTTAGAGACGAATGGCGATACCAGAGAAGACATGGTATACGAGACCGTCTTCAGATGCGATGGGAGACTGAATTTCGCCCAGTAACGAGAGCAAGCCATCTGGAACGGGACGTTGTTTTTGAACAAGTCGAGTCACATATAGGTCCTTTTTTTGAAGCCGTGCAAGTGAAGGCGATAAATAGTGCAACTGGTGAAGTACTTGACTATGAGAATGAACCTGCATTGAAGGCAATTGCTGTGGGAGGAAACAGGCTTTCGCGTGGGCTTACTCTGGAAGGGCTTTTGATTAGCTATTTCGTCCGCCGAAGTGTTGCCTACGACACTCTTATGCAAATGGGCCGATGGTTTGGTTACCGGAGCGGTTATGATGATCTCACGCGTATATACACAACTGCCGAATTGGCCGGTTGGTTTAATGACTTGGCTTTTGTAGAACATCGACTCCGTGAAGATCTGGAGATTTATGAGAATCAGGGTTTAACGCCCTACCAAGTAGGAATGCGGATATGGCAACATCCAACAATGCAGGTGACAAGCCCACTTAAGCGCCGGTTTGCTTCAGCCACAACAATATCACAGTCCTATTCAGGACAACTAGAGCAGACATTCAAGTTCCCTTTGAGTCGTCCGGATGCTTTGGTAATTCAGGCGGAACAGAATCTTTTGACTGTTCAGAATTTCCTTGGCGGTTTGGGTGTGCCCCAGTGGGAAGAGAAAGGACCTGTGTGGTCAGGAATACTTTCCAATAGTATCCTCACTTTCCTTAGAGGCTATAGCGTTGATGAACAAGCGAGGAGTATTTCACCCTCCTTAGTTTGTGCATATATTGAACGTCAGGTTGAAGTGGGTGAACTCACTCGCTGGACAGTCGCGGTGCGGGGCAGACAAAACCAAGACACAATTATGGGTGAAGCACCTTGGAGAATTTCAGGCGGACATATTTGGCAAATCTCTCGTACGCGTCTCAGAGATACCGATTCAGTCGGTGTAATTACTAGCCCCGGAGATGAGAGGGTTGGTCTCTCACCTGACGCGGAGGATAGAATGCTGCGTTACCGAGAGCAGGGTCTAACTGAAAACCTTGCAGCGCGGCGTGCTCGGTTACCGCAGGAAGGTCTTCTTATGTTGTACCCAATTAGCAGATTTTCTGGCTATGATTTGCAACCCGGTGGAATTCGCCGACCGCTTTATGACAATCCAAACGATCCGCTTTCTCGAGACCTTATAGGCTTAGCAATCTCATTTCCTCAATCGTCAAATATGCATCCAGTAGAAGCGTATCTGGAAGGAACAGTAGGATGGAGGCCTGTGGAGTGACACGAATTGCTTCCGAAGTATGGGCACACCTAGAACGATCAATACCAACTGGTGATAATTTGACAGCGCGTTCCGCACTGTCAAATTCGCCGACTCGCCTGCAGTGTGCTATTGATTCTGAAGGACACCGACATTTCTTGATTGAGTTGCATATGGACGAACATCATCTTCGCGATACTCAAAGCAGAGGGTTAGTTGTCGTGACCCGGGATCTCGTTGTTCGTGGCGCGCCTGTTGCTCGCTATCTCGACGTACAATGCGTCGATATTGCTGGGCATGAAGCATTTGATCTTATAGGTGGGGAACTGGTGACAGAATTGTCACGTGCCAATGCCACTCCGGAAGAATCAGTCAGGCGCATACTTGGTAGATGGCGAAGATTTTGGGGCCAGTTGCCCAGTGCTCTTCTCACAAGAGAAGAACAGCTGGGATTATTCGGAGAACTTTGGTTTCTCTTGGTCTGGCTTTACCCGGCAGTTGGTCTTGCAGAGGCTGTAAGGAGATGGCAAGGCCCTTTTGGAGCCCGGCACGATTTTCAATGGGCAGGAAAATCAGTGGAAGCAAAAGCCACAACATCTTCGAGAGGGCATATCCATAGAATTAACGGTATTGATCAATTATTACCACCCGAAGGGGGCGAACTTCTTTTATTCAGTTTATCTTTGCATGAAGAAGCCGGCGCAACAAATACTCTCTCGTCTATTATAAATGCGGTTTCTCAACAGTTGGGTTCAGAAGCGGACACATTAAGTCGTTTTGAGACTGGGCTTGTTCAGGCAGGATATTCTAGCGTACATGATGAGGCATATTCAAAAATGCATTTGCGTGTCGTAGAGGAAGGTTTATATGTTGTCAGGGACAATTTCCCCCGATTGACTGAAGAACAATTCCATGCAGGAGTACCCTCGGGAATTGAAAGAGTGGAATATGAAATCAACCTTAATACCTTCAATCATTTACGAATCGCCAGATCATTTTCAGATGGGACCGGCCATTTGGCGTGATTGAGGATTAAGGCTCAAATCTTTATTCTCGGTATTATCTCCCGTTACGGTGAACAGGGGATATGAAAATTAATAAATATCAGCCCTTCTTTTTACATCAATGCAACAATGAAACGGCTGGAACTGTTGGAACGGATGGAACTATTCTTATGGTTATGACCGAGATCCCTTTTAACCTGAAAGGCAGGATATTCAGAAGTGCCATGCCCTTCGGGACGTACGACCCGGAAGGCGAGGTGCTGGGGGAATACTTTGAGAACGGCATTTCAGTTGTCGTTCCCCTCGCGAGCGTCGAAGAATGCATTGAGAAGGCGGGCAGGGACCTCCACCTGCTCTACAAAGAAAAAGGCTTCGAAGTGGTGTCGCTGCCGGTCGAAGATTACGCGGCACCGGGAAGGGAAGCGCTGGCGGATGTGATCGATAAGGTGATAAGGCTTGCCGGGTCTGGCAGGAACGTTCCGCCGGGGTCAAATCTTTATTGTCGACATTATCTTCTCGTAATGACAACCCAAAAATGACCCACTGTGATCACGCAAAAATGACCCACCCCTGTTATGGGGGATAGGGACGTACTTAATTATTCCAATATCTCAATAAAGAAAGTAATGAACGATAGTGTCAAGAATCTTTCGCACTTTCCATAGTAACCCGATCTCACGGACGCCCTAAAATATTCCAATATCTCAATAAAACATAGTTTCAAGTTTTATCTGGACATCAGGTAAGGTAAAGCATTTTTTCCATCCCGCTTGCGGGATCGGAAGTCCCCGTACATTCCCGATGTCTCGGAATGTACGGGGGAAGCCTTTAATCTTCCTCCGCGTACTCTGCGGCCTCAAGTGAGGAGAGCATCGACGAACGGGCGTGAGACAAGTCTTTTGGTCTTATTTTTTCTAAACGCCTCACGCTTTACGCCTGACGCCTCACGGTCTTGGTTGAACGGGCGTGAGATAAAAACGGTCTTCATACAACGGGGGAGTTCCAAGGTCATTGACATCTTGTTTGCATTGAACGCTGAAATGGTTCTTAAGCTGCTGTTTTAAGGCTTACTCGCATCCCTGCTTTTGTTGCCAGGGTGATGAGCATCTCCAGGCTGAATTTTTCCCACTTGCCCCGCGTGAGGTCTGAAACTCTGGATTGGCTGACCCCGAAGATCTCTGCCGCTTTTGCCTGGGTAAGTTTTCTTGCCTTGATGAATTTGCTGAGATTGGCCATGAGGTCGGCGCGCATTTGAAGTATCGCGGCTTCTTCCGGGGAAAAACCGAGGTCAGTAAATACATTGCCTGAAGATTCAGTGAAGTCTTTGTTCATGGTTTACCTCCGATCTGCCCGTAGCGCTGCCGGGCAAGTTCAATATCCTGCCGGCTTGTTTTACGGCTCTTTTTTTGAAAAGCGTGGAGCACGTATACTGCTTCTCTAAACCTGGCTATGTAGATGACACGCCATTCACCAAGCACATGGATCCTGATCTCCTTCACACCTTTTCCGATAGTCTGCACAGGTTTCCAGTCGCTCGGGTCAAGTCCGTTTTGGATCGCACGGAGCTCAAAACCGGCGGCACGCCGGGCTTCATCCGGAAAATTACGAAGATCGTCAAGGCTTGATCCCGCAAATATCAGGGATTTCATCGTTACGATATATTATATAAGAACTTGTATAATTAGCAAGTCAAAAAAACTATTATACACCTTACGCTTAACGCCTTGCGTTTCAGGCGTGAGATAAAGACAGTTTAAAAGTTTCAGTGTTTGAATGTTTCAGGGTTTGTGAAACGATCTGAAAAAAGGGTATAGACCAGGCGGTATTTCAACCTCCGAATACCTCTGCATGCGTTTTGACCCTGCCGGCCTTATGATCTGCCCTTGCCTCTTTAATGCTTGCCAGGTATTCCGGGGAGGTGGCCGCAAGAAGATCTTCAAGAAAGGCATCCCTTTCTTTTTTCTTCATTGCTTTGATCGCTTTTATTAATTCCCTGCGATTCATTTCTATCTTAATAGTACTGAGCATAGGCCAACCTCGCAACGCAATTTTTGTAAGTATATCATTTTTCTTAAAACGTAATCCAATTTAAATGATGGCTTCAACCATTCCGGTGGCCATGCGGATGTAAAAATCATGTTCAAGATCATCTCTGCAGCGGGACATGACAATAAGATTTTTTGACCAGCTAATTTCTCCAACCAGTGGTTGGAGTTTTAGATTAGCGCTGTATTTGAGGTAAAACTGCCTCATATGCCAGAGGTTCTGTACCGAAAACCCCCGCATTCCCGTAAGGTTCCGCGTAAGGTTCCGTGGCCAAATCTTTATTATTGACATTATCTCCCGTCACGGTGAACAGGGGATAAGAAAATCAAGAAATATCCACCCTTCTTGTGATTTTTAACAGTTCCAGGTTCCAGGGGTAAAGACAGTTCCAGGTTCCATGTTCAAGGTTCCAGGGGGGGAGAAGATATTTCGGGATGGACTGTTCCGATGGTGAAGATCATATCATCGGAAATTATCAGCGTTTATCCGCGGTGGAAAAAGGTTTGTTCAGTTTCTTTAGTTTCTCAGGTCTTGTGTTTGATCGTTTTGATGTTTCTCAACTTTGTCATTAAAACTGGCAGATCGTCTTTTATTACATTCCATACAACATCTATATTCACCCCGAAGTAGTCGTGTATCAACTTGTCCCTGGTTCCGGCGATCTCCTTCCAGGGGACGTCCATATGGTTCTTTTTTGTCTGGCCAGAGACAAGCTTCACAGCTTCCCCGATGATCTCAAGGTTCCTTATCACCGCATCCTGGGTTTTTAGATCATGCCGGAAGGTCTCATAATCTATGTTATCGATGTATGTCACAATGCGGCTTGCGCATTCAAGGATGTCCTGGAGGAGTTCGGTATCGTCTCGTTTAGACATAGATCAAGGTCTTGCGGATATCATCGGCAACCTTCTTTACCCTGATGTTTTCCAATCCGTCTTTTGTTACGACATCAACTTTTCTTCCAAGCATAGTTTCCAGGTAATCCACCAAATTTACAAAACGAAGTCCCACCGGACGATTGAATTCGACAAAAAGATCAATATCACTTTTTGCTGTTTCTGTTCCGGTAGAAACGGAACCAAAGAGCCCGATCCTCTTGACGCCGAACTCGGAGGAAAGGTAGTCGTATTGCCCTCTGATCTTTTTGATAGTGTCGTCTCTAAGTGCCACTTCTTATCCCTTACAGGTCAATTTTAACCATAATGTGCTTAACCGTCAATCGATTTAAACAGAGGTCTTGCATTTGATCATTTTCTTAAGCGGGGAGTAGATCCGGGGTCATATCTTTATTATTGACATTATCTCCCGTCACGGGGAACAGGGGATAAGAAAATCAAGGGCAGGTAGGGGACGTTGCCAAGAAAACAAGTAACTCGATCTCACGGACGCCCTAAAATATTCCAATATCTCAATAAAACAGGTAATAGGCTCGGGGTAATGGGTCATGGGAAAGACAGTTCCAGGTTCCGGGGGGAAGACAAAAGACTTATCTCACGCCCGTTCGTCACGTTCGTTCCTCACTGGAGGCAACGGAGCTTGGGGAGGAAACCTTAAAAACATGCGGACAGATCTTAGAGAAGACCAAGATCGGTCCGCAGTCCGATCGCCCCAGAATGGGCGATAATAAAACGATCGTGGATAACACTCCTACCATGTATCCGTCAGGTATTATGTGCTGGTAAGGGTCTCTTTACCATCCCGCAGGGCGGGATCCGGGCTGCGGCGTATGGATGGTATTCTCTATCCATGCGGCGCACAATCTTTCTCCTTATGCTCCCCTGCCCCCAGTGACCCCGCTTCATGCGGGGGAACGGGCGTGAGACAAGTCTTTTAATCTTTTTCTTACGCTTTACGCCTGACGCCTCACAAACATTCAAACTGTCAAACGCCTCTCAAACATTCAAACCGCCTTATCTTTAAGATGCTTTCTTCAGCATTTCCGCTATCCATACCTTGATTATGGATTGCCTTGTCACGCCAAGGCGCCTTGCTTCCTCATCGAGAGATCTGACCATCCACTCGGGGAGGTCAACGTTGATCCTCTTCTGGGTCCGACCGGGCCTTTTTGCCTTTGAAAGGTCAAGATGTTCCGATATGTCCTCTCCCTTGTCGAACTTCTTTTCAAATTCTCTGGCTTTCATAGATCCCCTTCTCCTCTTTACGCGCTCTGCGCGCTGAAATCACTCGTATCCTCCCGTCCCTGTATGTGATGACAACGGACCAGTGACGGTTTCCTATCTTCCCTATAACCAGGTATCGCTCTTCATCCTCCGTCCTTGCCGGGATCTCAATTCTTTCCGGATCGTCCCATATCAATTGGGCTTCAACAAAATCAATACCATGCTTTTCTTTGTTCCTGGTGCTCTTGCGCCTGTCGAACTCAAATTCCATTTAGGTATAAAAAGTATATCATTATTACTCATCATGTCAAAATGCTTTTGGAGAAAAAGGCAACGGCCGGTATAATATCTCCCATGACCGAAGTTCTGGACCTTAACCCCGCGCAGTTCAGGGCGATCATCCTCTCCCACGGGTGGTTCTCCCTGAAACCTTTTTCTGTCGGGATGGACCCGCCTCGCCTGAGAGTGCCATACGTTCTTCCTGGCGGGAAGGGGGTGTTCGAGGTGTCCGTGAAGGACGGGTGCTGCGAGTTGAAGGCCGTTCATGGAAAGCCCGAGGATTGTTCCGATGCCGCACAGAATTGCCTGTCGCTTGACGTGTCACCGGAGGCGCTATACAAGCCTGCCGGGAAGAAGTGGGGATGGCTGGCAGCCAACAACATGGGGAGGTTCCTGCGGTCGCCCACCCTGTTCGAGGACTGCTGCAAGGTGATATGCTCGACGAACACCACCTTTGACAGGACGGAAACGATGGTCGAAAGGATGGTCGACAAGTTCGGAGCGAGGGTCGGCAGGCACCATGCCTTCCCCGAACCGGGGGCGCTCTTAAAAGCGGGCGAGGCGGTGCTGAAGGCCGAGACCGGCTGCGGTTTCAGGGCGAAGTACATCCTGGGCGTTGCAGAAAGGACACTGTCTGAACCGGAGCTGTTCCTGGGGAAGGGGTGGAGGGTACTCGAGAACGGTCCTTTCTACGATATGCTGACCGCGAGCAAGGGGATAGGCCCGGCATCGGCAAACTATCTATCCCTCGTCTACTGGAAGCCGAAGGGCTTCAACATCGATTCCTACGTGGTGAGGCGCTGCGCCGAGATCTGGGGCATCTCACCGGCGGAGATACCATCATTCCTGGCGAAGAGGTACAAGGTGTTCGGGGTGCATGCCCCCATAGCCTTCTGGTTTGACATCACAAAACACTGGCATAGAAACAACACGGACATCTCTGCCATGGAGTGGTGAAGGGGTAAAAAAAGTTCCAGGTTCCAGGTTCAAGGTTCCAGGGGGGGGAGGTGACAGCTTGTCTTTTTTGGTTGTCCGAACCAGACAAACCAGACAAACCGTATCAACCAGACAAACCTGATCATTCCTTGGGGTCAGGTCTTGCAATCATACATATCCCGTGATATGATCCCTCCATGGCCGCCCCCTGCGTATAGAGTATCCCGGTGTCTCCTATCACGTCACATCGAGGGGGAACGCGAAGCAGGGGATATTCAGGAACGGAAGGGGCAGCCACCTCCTCGAGCTCGTGAGGTATGTCGCCCTGAACCCCATGCGTGCGAAGATGGTTGATGACCACGGATATGAACGTCAACACGACAAGGAGTGAAACATGAGAGCACTTCAGCAACCGGTCCTGCAGTACCGATGGCAGGTCAAGGAAACGAACGCGGGGGCGCAGCTTGTCTATTTCGGTTTGCGCAACCCGCCAAATCATACAAGGAGCATCATCCCTTTGCCCCGCGAATTGGCGGACCGTCTGCAATTGCTTGACGGCAGGACTGCTGTCGACGATCTGCCGTCAGACCTCACCGGTCATGAAATGTACACCCAATTGATCGCGGAAGGCATCATAGTGGAGGCGCGCGAGGTCCGTCAGCCGTCCTCCAGGGACAACTTCCAACAGTGCGTTCGCTGCGTCACCAACGACTATGTTCTGCCCGGGCTGGAATTTGACGCGAACGGGCTGTGCGCCTTTTGCCAGTGCTACGAATTGGCGGAAAGGTCAGGACAGGGACTGGTGTTACAGGACGGCATCACGGATGAGGACCTCATCCGGATCTCCTCCGAGAACACCGGTTCACGCTTTGACGTCATGGTCCTGTACACCGGCGGCAAGGATTCCACGTACCTGCTCTGGTATCTGGCCAAAAAACTCGGGCTCCGTGTCATCGTCGGCTCATGGAATATGCCCTACACGAACGACACGTGCAGGGAGAACATGCGTCGGGCGATGCGCATACTCCCGAATGTGGAATTCGTCGAACACACCCTGCCCTGGAGCATGGTCAGGCAGGCCATGCATGACCAGTTCGAACGTGTCGGCCACCCCTGTCTTTGCCCGACGGTGGCCCACGCGCTATTTTATCCTCTTGCAGTGCAGGAAAATATTCCCATGATCATGCACGGGGTCGAAGAGGTGCAGCTGGCGGTCATGAACTACGTGATGACCGAGATCAGGTCCGGACAGCCGCACAAGGAACGGGCCCCCGATCACCGCGCCGATACATTGAACTTTCTGCGGATGATCACGAAAGCCGCTGAACCCCAGCAGCCTTATTCCGTGAACGCCAACCTGCTGCAGCATATGTCCTCCGTCAGGGACCTCCTGGCCCCTGTTTTCAGACCCCTCGATGATATTCTGACCAGAGCGGAGAATGATCCGAACATGCCAGTTCCCATTTTGCGCCGTCTGAAGTCCAACGCCGCCTATGGTTCATGGGCAAAGGCCGTCGAACTTATCAAGCAGGAAATGGACTGGCAGATGCCGCCGGGACAAAAAGGGCTCCTGCACACCAGCTGCCGCATCGAAAAGGTCAAGGACTATTGCCAGTTCAAACGCTTCCAGGGCGCGGGTGCCGCCTTTTTCCCCCAGGCCATTGTCGAACTTGGCGCGGGAGTTTATTTCGGGCTTGTTTCCCGGGAAGATGCCCTGGAGGAACTGCAGGAATCGGGGTATTACCGCGAACCCCAGGCGCTGTCAGCGCTGATCCGGGACCTTGGTATCGATCCCGGCCAGGGGCAGGTAACGGGTGGAATGTCATGGACCCTGGGGAAATGAACAGGTGTGAGAGCGTAAAGTGCCCAAGCGTAAGGAGCGGAGGCGTAAAGCGTGAGGTGTAAAGAATACTGAAAAGACCTGCCTCACGCCCGCCTTGCCTGAAGATTCAGTGATCTCCTTGTTCACGCCTTGCCCCTGATCTGCCCGCAGCGCTGTCGGGCGCGTCAAAAAATAATAACAAAAAACATCCTTTATTGTTTGAATTTGTTTTCAATATTTTCTTGTTTTGTCCGGAAAAAAGTGTAATTATTTTTCTGTTCAACTCTGACAAATCATAATGTGCGCTGAGATCGCGAAAGGGACCGCGTGGGCAGGTGCTAATGGGCCCCGAGTTCAACCTGTTCGTTCCCTTTACGCCATGGAACGGGGGAAAACCAATAAGGAGAGAAGCAATGCTGCGCATCCTGTTCGTTTGTCACGGGAACACGTGCCGGAGCGTTATGGCCGAGGCCATCGCACGGGACAGGTTCAAGGAAGATGCCGAGGTTCATTCAGCGGGCCTGAGCCCGCAGGACGCCGAGGACTCGGACATGGCCATAGATACCCTGCAAAAATATTTTGACATCGATGCCTCCGGCCATGTGCCGAAAGGAATAGACAGCGTAAAGCTCGATGCCTTCGACTATGTCATCGCAATGGCGCCGGGGATCGCGAGGCAGATACCAGATCTTCCCGAAGGCAAGCTTATCACGTGGATGATAGGGGACCCCTGGGGGGACGATTCGGAGACATACCTGGAATGCGCCAATGCGATAAAAGATGAAGTTTCAAAACTTGCCGAAATCATCAAATAAACCCTTGGGTGCCGGCCTTCGCCGGCATGGCGGCTTCATGAAAAACGGTTTACGCCGCCTTTCCATGCCACTTCGGGAACAGCTCCGCGAAATTCATGGGGTCGTAGCTGGAGCGCAGATAGATCTGGGGAAAGGCGCTGTGGATCTCGGGGATGGCATAGATATGCCTCAGGAGCTTCAGCATGTGCGTGTCCCCGGACCAGACCACCTTGGATTGCCCGTCCAGCGATGCCTTTGTGCAGCAGTTGGCAACAAAGCGGCAACCCGTGTCGTTGGCGGTGTGTGACCCTGCCGCGCCGCCTTCCGTGAGTTCCCGGCAGGCTGATATGATCTTTGAATACAGGGGCTCTCCGCTATAGTCGAAGACGTTGCCGCGTGCCTTCAGTGTTTCGATGAGCGTATCGATCTTTTCCAGGTAGAGGAGCTGGTGCTTGCGGATCTTGTCGATCCATTCGATATCCTGGTCCCGCTGCGCGTGATAGGTGTTGAAGAAGCTTTCGAAACCCCGCTTGTGTGCCTCGTAGATCTCCAGCGATAGCCAGATGTCAAGGCTGTAAGTGATGTCTTCCATGACAAGGAGGAACCTGCCGAGTTCTTCATACAGCAGGGGCAGGTATTTCAGATGGTCCAGGTTCTGGATGCGTTTGATATAGCCGATGCAGCTGAAGACCTGGTTGATGTGCGTGGAATTTATGTGGCCAGGTTGACGGTATGTTCCAAC
This sequence comes from Deltaproteobacteria bacterium, assembly GCA_022711595.1. GTDB lineage: Bacteria > Desulfobacterota > Syntrophorhabdia > Syntrophorhabdales > Syntrophorhabdaceae > Delta-02. Next base: position 16,274 of record JAKLET010000025.1, on the reverse strand, counting down.
GTTCAGCGTCCCGGTCCTGCGGGGGTCTGTGAAGCGGGGGATGTCCATGTCCCTGGGGATATAGGCAGTGAACATGTTTGCGTCAAGAATATTTTCAAAACGGCTTTCCTGCAGCGCCGATTTCAGTGAGTAAGGGTATCTGTCCGTCCTGTTCACCCGGGGGCCAATGCTCCTTCTCGAAACTCTACACTGTCTAAGAAAAAAAGGGAAGAGGTGAAGATCAGTTCTCAACTATGCGGGCAAAGTTCCTGAGCGTCCGTGCCGCGAGCGGTGTTTCAGCGACCGCGTCCAGGAGTTCACGGACATCAAACCCTGCCGATACGAGTTCGTCTGCCAGCTTTGCGATATACGATCTCATGATGGCCGCGTCATATTCCGGATGGAACTGGATCCCCCAGGCATTCCCGCCAATGCGAAAGGCGTGGTTCGGCTCATGGCCGCCCACCGCCAGGCGCACGGCCCGCCGGGGCAGGCGCAGCACAGTTTGCGAATGCGCGGCATGAACTGAGAATTGCTGAGGAAGCGACCGGAAAAGAGGATCACCGGCGCAATCAGGGAGGAGGCCTATCTCGACGGTGCCGATCTCCATGCCGCGAGGGTGAAAACCTACCTCGCCGCCGGCGGCCCGCGCAAGGAGCTGGTGCCCGTAGCAAATGCCAAGGAAAGGGACACCTGCCTCCACCACCGATGGGATCCATTCCTCAAGCTCCACGCTCCACGGGAGATCGTCCGTCACCATTGAATGCGACCCGGTCAAAATGACGCCGGCGCAGTCAGCAGCTATCGGCAGGGCGGCGCCGGATACGGCATCAAGGACGCGTGCCTCCGTCTTTGTTTTCCCCAGCCCCTGCAGCGTCCATGTGTCGAAGTCGCCGAACCGCTCTTTTATTACCGGATACGTGGTTCCCGCTTTTATGATATAGAGTCTCTTCAAGCTGTTGGGCTTCTTTCCTTTGCCCGGTTCCCCGGTTTCTTTTGTTAGTTATAAACCAGCGGGGCAAAATAAGCCAGATAAACGGGGCAAACAAAAAAGTGCTTTCATTTCTTCCCCGCGGACTGTAATGTATTAGCCATGGCTTGCCCGGGAACCACAACACAACGGCCGCCCGCGAGGTTCAAGGGGGTGATCTTCGATCTCGACGGGACTCTCGTCGATTCCCTCGAGGACCTTGCGGATTCCATGAACGGCATCCTCGAAAGACACGGCTTCCCGACGCATGACCTTGGAACGTACAAGAGGTTCATCGGCCGCGGAATGAGAAACCTCGTCTCAAGGGCGCTGCCGCCCGGGGCCGGGGAAGAGATGATCACCCTGAGTCACGGATTGATGCTGGAGGAATACGGCCGCAACTGCACGAACAAGACGAGGCCCTATGACGGGATAGCGGACATGCTCGGCGGGCTTGCTGCCCGCGGGATCAGGATGGCGGTATTCTCAAACAAATCCGATGAGCTGACAAAGAAGGTCGCGGAGGCCCTGCTGTGGAATTGGAGGTTCGAGGCGCTGGTCGGATCGGGTGCGGGGTATCCCGAGAAGCCCAACCCATCGGGCGCCCTGGCGATAAGCCGGCAGATGGGGATCGACCCCGGGGACATCATCTACGCCGGCGATTCCGACATTGACATGAAGACCGCGAAGAACGCGGGGATGTGTGCCGTGGGGGTCCTATGGGGTTTCCGGGAAAAAGAGGAATTGCTGTCGAACGGTGCGGAGCACCTGCTGGCCCATCCCGCGGACATGCTCGGGATCCTTGGATGAAACAGTTTCAGCGGGCGGCGAAGCGGGGCCTATTGGACGATCTCGTATATGACGATATACTTCCCGACCCTGCTCTGGGTGTTGGGGTCGTTCGTGTCCCATAGGCCGGTGTGGAGGGAGGCCCTTACATTCAGCTCCTTATCAGCATGCTCCAACATTTCATTTCTCTTGACCTTGCTGTCAATGAATTTGATGAAATATTCTTCCCCTTCAATTTCGAAATAGAGGTCGATGATCTTCGGGTTTTCCCTGCCCACCTTGTTGACAAAGACGCCGCTGACGACCTTTCCTTTGTAGAGGGAAACGGAGGTCACCGTTTTGGGCCCGCCCATGACCGCACTGTCAGAATGACGGCAACCGGAAATACACAGGGCCAGGAGAATGATCAAAACCGGTATTCCCGCTCTTTCCATATCCATATCCTTATAGCCTTTTTCGGCACAGATTGTAAAATTATCCTTTGTCATGCAGTGCCCTCTTGAAGTATTATAATGTAATTATGCTGCCCGTAAGCACAGCGGAACTGGACAGGATCAGGAAAGAATGCTCGCGCATGTCCCTTAAAAGGGCGTTCCTCTCGGCGGCCGCGTCCGTTATCCCCGTTCCTTTGACGGATATCGCGACGGACGTTGCCATTTTAAAAGAGGCCATACCCGGGATCAGCAGGAAATTCGGATTGTCGAAAGAGCAGATCGACGAGTACGATCCCGGGCTGGCAATTTTTGTTTACGAGATCTCCAGGAAGCTTGGCGGGAAGATCGTGGGCAGATACATCACCGGGGAGTTTGCCATGGAGCTCTTGAAAAAGCTGGGGATACGCCTGACCGCGAAACAGGCCGCAAAGTATGTTCCCCTGGCGGGCCAGGCAGTGTCCGCCGTTATCAGCTTCGCCGCCATGAGCCTTATAATCCGCCGCCATATAAACGAATGCTACGATGTCGCAAAGGCCGTCATGGAGGCGGGGAAGCACTCGTGCGACTGTGAAACCTGATCCGCTTAACCGACAATCTCATCCGGGAGACCGTCGTGAAAAATGACCGCGCAAAGAAGACCTGGAAGATCATATGGAAGCTGCTCTTCTGGTCTGTCATCGCTTTCATCATCGCCGTCATACTGCTGGCAATATACATCCCCCAGATGGAGGCAAGAAAAAAATATCAGCAGATAGGCATTCACGAAACGGCCGCGCGCGGCCATTTTTCCCGCGCAAAGGCAGCCATTGACAAAGGCGATACGGCCGTGTCCTCGAAGGAACTGGGGGAGGCCGTTTCCGAATTGGACAAGGCCATGCGGCTTGGGCCGGGTCTGAACAAGAAATCCCATATCCTCGAATTCCTCGGTGATATCAATCTCGCCGCAGGAGATAAGGCGCTTGCCGCAAAGAGATACAAAGCGGCCCTGGACATCAGGGATGAATACGCCGAAAAGAACTCGCTTAAAGAAAAACTGGACAAGCTCCTGAAAGACAACGAATAAAAAAAGTTTCAGCCACATCCAAACATACGGATATTATAGCATTTATAACATTCCTGCATTCAAACAATGGAACATTGGAACTATCTTTATTTGGTGTATTGACAAACCTGGAATGGTAGGCTATACGTTAAAGAAAGGATGTAAGCGGCAAGGGCGAAAGAGTCCACATGCGGGTTGTCAACTGTGAGTAATTAAAGAAGCAGGAGGGCCTGAATATGTGGGAGAACATCAGCTCAGATAAGTGTGAATCTTACATCGAACGTCACTTTGGCCTGAAAGGCAAGGACACATCCGAAAAACCATTAAAACCTGCAATAACAATTTCGCGAGCTGAAGGAGCGGGCGGACTGACAGTTTCCTCGGAACTGGCCGGCTACCTGCAAAAGCGTATCCCAACCCATGAGGAGTGGATCATTTTTGACCAGAAGCTCGTGATGGAAGTGATAGAGGAGTTCAACCTCAAGAGGCGCGTCGGTGATTTCATGAAGGAGGACCACAAGGGTACGGTGTCTGACGCGATCGAAGAGTTCCTCGGTCTCCACCCGTCCACATGGACCCTTGTGCAGCGGACGAACGCGACCATATTGCGCCTTGCGCAGCTCGGGAACGTCATCCTGGTGGGCCGGGGGGGCAATATCGTAACAAGAGAGATGGAAACCGTCTTCCATGTGCGCCTGGTCGGGTCGTTCGAGAGAAGGGTCGAGCACGCGCAGAAGGTCTTCGGATATGATAAAAAAACAGCCGCCAATTATATCAAGAAAAAAGATGAAGGACGCAGGCGCTATATTAAGGACAACTTCGACAAGGACATCGATGATCCCCTGCTCTACCATCTGATCATCAATACGGACCTGATCCAGTTCGACGAAACCGCAAGGTTGATCGGCGACGAAGTGATCCGGCGTTTTAATCTGAACATTCCTTTAAAAGTTGCTGGAAGCAGCAGCTTTCTGCCTTAGGCGGAAAAGCACTGTCTTTCGGGGGAGGCGCTTACTATGCGCGATGTGGTCCAAAAGATCATCGAGACCGAGGGCGAGGCGAAGCTTGTAGTTGAAGCGGCTGTGGCCGAGGCGGAGGGCATCCTGTCACAGGCCCGGGAAAAGGCGCGCGACCTGGTTGAAAAAGCCCGCCAGGAGGTGCTTGTCGAGACAGAAAAGATTGTGGAGGACTCGATAAAAGCGGCCGAGCGTGAGAAGCAGATCCGTCTGGCCGATGCCTCAGCAAGGATCGAAAGTGAGATCCAGCTGGATGCGGCGGTCAGGGAGCTTGCCGTTGAAGGGATCGTCGGGTGCGTATGCAGACGGCCATAGACGGTCCCAGCGTTCTGGCCTCTGCGTCGGCCAGGCGGATAGCAGACGATCCTGAACATCTCTCGGCACGCCTTCATGCCCGCCGGAGCCGCATGGCCGAAGGGCCGAGACTTGACGCCCTGTGCCGGATCAGGGACCTTCAGGAATATTTTCAGGAGATCTTTCCCGGGTCAGAGTTCAGCGGGGTCCTTGATTTCCAGCGCACGATTATCCAGGGGCTCATAGAAGACATATCGGGCCTGAGATATTTTGTTGCAGGCCCGGGCGCAGACCTTATCGATCGGATGCTCGTCAGGTTCCAGGTTGAAGATCTGAAAATGTTTATCCGGGTATGCATGACCAAATCTTCCCTGGAGGATCTGTATGGCAGTCTTGTCCCCCTCCCGCGGGAACTGGCCCTTGATGTGCGGAGGCTGGCCGCGGCCGGGTCCGTGGAAGATATTGTCCCGCTGGTCCCGAGAGGGTTTCTCAGGAAGAGCCTGATGAAGGCTGTTGAAATATATCATGACAGCCCGGGGCCTTTCTTCTTTGAAGCGGCGCTGGACCGCGGGTATTTTCAAGGGCTCCTCGCTGCCATGGAGTTGCTCCCCCGTGATGCCCACAGGCTCATTCAGCCGATGATATGCCAGGAAGCGGATATCTTCAACCTGATGCTCGTTCTCCGGGGAAGGTTCCGTTACGATGTGGCACCGGATATGATGCTGCCGCTGCATGCCAAGGGAGGCAGGATAATCCGGTCACGTTTCGAAGACATGCTCAAAGGAGCGGACCTCCAGACGGTGGTGGGGCTCACCGGGCTGCGCGTGATCGATGAAGAGTTCGTTGACCGCAGCGCGAACGAAGCAGCGGCCGCAGCCGGCATCTCGCCCCTGGAGAAGCTCGCGTGGCAGCGGTATGTTCGTCTGGCAAATCATGCTTTTCACCGCAGCCACATGGGCCTTGGGACGATCATAGGCTACGCGGGTCTGCGCCGCGTGGAGGCGGCCAACCTCATCACGATCTCGGAGGGGATCCGAGGAGGAATGGCTGTCGAGAAGATCCGCGGGCGCATGGTCCTGCTGACCGAAGTTGAGGGGTTATATGTTTAGAGCGGTGCCCATGACACGTATCAGCGCGGTCATACTTGCCAGGGACGAGCGCGCCGTGCTTAAGGGACTTGGCCGGCTGGGAGCGGTGCAGCTTGTGCACAATCACCCCGAAGGTGACGCCCAGCCTCTGGCCACCACGGATCCCGCCGGGGAAATGGAGCGCTACGAGGGCATTCGCGCCCGCCTTCAGGAACTGTACCAGTCGCTGGAAATCCCCGCTTTTTCCGGAGGCCCCCTGAGGGCTGAAATGACATTGGAACAGGCGGAAGAGGACCTGAGGGACATGGAAGAACGCAGTTCAGATCTGCTGAACCTTCGCCGCGGCGTCGCGCAGCAGCTGAAGGACCTGGCCGCCCTCCGCGAGCAGTTATCGTCTTATTACGGGTCTGATGTGCCGCTTGACGATCCCGGGAAGTTTTCGTTTCTCCACTTTGTTACGGGGAGGATGCCGGAGAGGAATCTCGGAAACCTTGGAAGGGATATCGGCGATAACGCGGCCGTAATACCGCTTTCCCGGCAGGGAGGCTGGCAGTCGCTCATGGCCGTCACAACCCTTCGGGGCCGGCCCGAACTTGAGAAAGTGCTGCGGGAGGCCGAGTTTCAGCACGAAGCACTCCCTGTGGTCGAAGGCAAGACGGTGGACGGTTTGTACGAAGAGGGACAGAAGGAGCAGCAGCAGCTCACAACGCAGATGGAAGAACTGAACGAAAGGCTGGGCGGGCTGGCTGCCGAGTTTGTTCCCGCCCTCGGCAGGATCGGGGCATTCGTGGACACAGAGCACAGGCTCCTGGACGCGGGCCGGACATTTCCCCGCACCGGCGCCGCGGTGTTGATCGAAGGATGGGTTCCCGCGGAGGATGCTGAGACCGTGGAGCGGCGCATGGGAGAGATCACCGGCGGCAGTTACGTGCTCGAGACGGCCCTTCCGGAGGTTTCAGCACAGCAGCAGGTGCCGGTTCTGCTCAGGCACTCCCGGCTGCTCCGCCCCTTCGAGATGCTTGTTTCGACCTATGGCCTGCCGGACTACCGTGAACTGGAGCCCACGCTGTTCGTCGCGATCAGCTACGTGCTGATGTTCGGTCTGATGTTCGGTGACGCGGGGCATGGACTTGTACTCGCTCTGTGCGGCCTTGCGGCCCTGTTTGCCGGCAAGTCCCAAAAGGTGCGGGATTTCGGTATACTCCTTATTTTCGCGGGTATGTCCAGTATTGTTTTCGGTATGGTGTACGGGAGCTATTTCGGCATCGAAGCATTCAAGAAGTACGCGATCTGGCACGATCCCCTTGAAGGCGACCCCATGCGGCTGATGTACGGCACGGTCGGGATAGGCGTGGTCATGATCAGCTTCGGCATCATATTCAACGTGATCAACCGCTTTCTCAAGGGTGACATGATAGGCGGCATCCTCGACAAGTTCGGTCTTGCCGGTCTTTTGTTCTACTGGGGCACGCTGGCTATAATGATAGGCGCCGAGGCGATCAGGTCGCGGGGGCTCATGACCGTGTGCTTCATTGTGTTCTTTGTGGCTCCCATTGCCTGCTGGGCCTTCAGGGGGCCCATATCGTTCTTTATGCATCGTGAAGAGCACGAGTCCAGCGGGGCGAACATCGGTCCGATAGGCGCCATCCTGGAATCGTTCGTTGAGGCCTTTGAGGCGGTCCTGAGCTATCTCGCGAACACCATCAGCTTTGTCCGTCTCGCGGCATATGCCATGAGCCACGCGGCGCTGTTGTTCGCTTCTTTCATGCTGGCCGAGCTGGTCAGACAGATCCCGTTCGGGGGCGGCGTTTGGGCAGTGCTGGTCATTATAATCGGCAACCTGGTGGCGATCGTCCTGGAGGGGATCATCGCCTCCGTGCAGGCTTTACGTCTTGAGTATTACGAGTTTTTCGGGAAGTTCTTTTCAGGCAGCGGCCAGCCTTTCGAACCGTTCCGTCTGGCCGCGGACGATGAGGGTCCGCCGTCATGACGGGCCCGAAGCGGGTGTTATGGGGCAGATCGCGAAAAGACAGAACGTTGAGGCGGCGATCGTGTGTGAGGCGAGGACGGGCCGTTTCACGGTCCAGGTGACCGGAGGTGTCACATGATGAAAGTTCGATTCCGGTGGATCAGGTCTATCGGAGCAATGCTGGGAGGGATCTTCCTGTTGAGAGTTGCGGCGTTGGCTGAAGAGGCCGCAGGCGTTAAGGCGCCGATGGATATGCTGGCTGCGTACAAGGCCATAGGCCTTGGCGTCGCCGCCGCTTTTGCCATCGCGGTGAGTGTTCTGGGCGCGGGCTACGCGGTGGGGAGGATCGGGTCGGCGGCACTGGGAGCGGCTGCCGAGAAGCCCGAGCTGCTGACGCGCAGCATCCTTTTTGTGGCACTGGCGGAAGGGTTGGCGGTGCTCGGTTTTGCCATCGCCATGATACTGATACAAAAGATATAAGGGACCGGCGAATGAAGTTTTTCTGTATTGCCGACGAAGAAACGGCGCGCGGTTTCCGGCTGGCGGGCATCGGGACATATGTCGTGGAGGAACCGCAGCAGGCAAGGGACGCGATCGATAATATCGCGGCGCTTCCCGACAGCGGTATCATCATCATCACCGAGAGGATAGCGGACTGGGTGCGGCCCCAGGTGGAGATGATCCGCATGGAAAGGGAACACCCCCTGATCGTCGAGATACCGGGGCCGGAAGCGCAGACGCCGGGGCGCAGGAGCCTCAGGGAACTGGTGGAGAGTGCTGTGGGTGTGAGTGTGTGTTAAAGGGGGCTTTTAAATGACCACGGACCAAAGATCTGCTGAAAAGATGCGTGAAGAGATCCTTTCACAGGCCAGGGAAGAGGCCAAAGAGATAGTTATGCGGGCGCAGCTGGATGCGAAAGGCCTGCTGGACAGTGCCGCCGCCGAAGCGGAGCAGCTTCGGCAGGAGCGGCTCGAGCAGGCCAAGAAAGAAGCCGGCCTGCAGAGTGAACTGGTCCTTGCCACGGTTCCCGTGGAAACAGGGCGAAGGCGGGCGGCGCGGATAGAGGAACTGCTGGAATCTGTACGAGAGGAGGCCCGACGGCAGCTGCTGGCCCGGGAAGGTTTCGAATACCGCGAGGTCGTGATCGCCCTCGCTTCCGACGCCATCGGCCGAATGACGGGTGATGAATTTGTCGTAAAACTGTCGGGGGCCGGGCAGGCTTTCGGTGACGACGCGCTGGCCGGGGAGATCGCCGGCCGTGTCGGGCGGCAGGTGAGCGTTACCGTCATCGGCAATCCTGACAATGCGGAGGAAGGTGTTGTTGTCGAGGACAAAGAGGCACGCCAGGTGTGGGACAACCGCTTTGTGAAAAGACTGGAGAGATTGTGGCCGGAGATGAGGCGGCAGATAGCCATGCAGGCCGGGTTTGTCCGGGGAACAAGGCCGGGAGGAGATGGCTCATGACAACCTCTGAAAAAACAGTCAAACCGGTGGTCACCCGTATCAGCGGCCCCATAGTCACCGCGGTGGGCATGCACGAGGCGCAGATGTATGAGGTCGTGCAGGTGGGCGATCTGGGTCTTGTGGGAGAAGTGGTGAGGCTCATAGGGGATCGTGCCACCATCCAGGTGTACGAAGACACCACCATGGTCAAGCCCGGAGCGCCGGTCCTTCGAACCGGAGCGCCGTTGTCCGTGTGGCTGGGCCCAGGATTGATCGGCAATATTTACGACGGCATACAGAGACCGCTGCCGGGTATTCAGGCACGCAGCGGCGCCTGGATCCGCCGCGGCGAAAAGGTGGATTCCCTCGACAAGGAAAGGTTGTGGACCTTTGAGCCGGACGCCAGGGTCGGAGAAACAGTCTCGGCAGGCCAGGCAATAGGACATGTCGTCGAAACGCCGCTTGTCAATCACCTGGTAATGACCCCGCCTGACATTGAAGGCATATTGAGATCGATTGTGGGAAAAGGTGAGTACGGGCTTCTCGATACCCTGGCCGTTGTGGAAACTTCGGCCGGCCCGCGTGAGGTCACCATGCTCCAGAGGTGGCCTGTCCGGGAACCCCGCCCAATACTTGAGAGGCTGCGCATAACGGAGCCGCTTATCACCGGGCAGCGGATCATAGATACCTTTTTTCCCATCGGCAAGGGAGGTGCCGCTGCCATTCCCGGCGGGTTCGGCACCGGGAAGACGATCACCCAGCACCAGCTCGCGAAATGGTCGGACGCGGACATCATAGTCTTCATCGGCTGCGGGGAGAGGGGCAACGAGATGACCGAGGTGCTCCGCGAATTCCCCGAGCTTAAAGATCCCCGAAGCGGCAGACCATTGATGGAGCGGACCATCCTCATTGCCAATACTTCCAATATGCCCGTGGCGGCGAGGGAAGTTTCCATCTATACAGGCATCACCCTGGCCGAATATTACAGGGACATGGGCCTGAGCGTGGCGGTGTTCGCCGACTCCACCAGCCGATGGGCGGAGGCCCTGAGGGAACTGGCCGCGCGGCTCGAAGAGATGCCCGCGGAAGAAGGCTTTCCAGCTTCACTTCCCACACGGCTGGCGCAGTTCTATGAGCGGGGCGGCGCTGTTACCACCCTGGCCGGCAAGCAGGCATCGGTGAGCATCGTGGGCGCGGTCAGTCCGCCCGGCGGTGATTTTTCCGAGCCTGTCACTCAGCACACAAGGCGGTTCATACGCTGTTTCTGGGCCCTCGATACGGAACTGGCCAACGCGCGGCATTACCCTTCCATCCACTGGCTGCACTCTTATTCGGAATACGTGGAGGATGTCGGGCACTGGTGGAAGAAGGAGGCCCCCAACTGGACCGAACTCAGGACCCAGGCACTGACCATACTCCAGAAGGAGGAACGTCTCCAGCAGATCGTAAAGCTCGTCGGGCCGGATGTCCTGCCCGACTCGCAGCGCCTGATCCTTTTCATAGCGGAGATCATGAAGGACGGTTTTCTTGCGCAGAGCGCCTTCGACGAGAATGACATGTATTGCACACCCGAAAAGCAGGTTGCTCTCCTGCGCACCATGCTTGCCTTGCATGACAGGGGCCACGAACTGATCCAGAAAGGCGTCCCGCTGTACCGGATCCGCTCCCTTGAGTGCGTACCGAAAATATTGCGGGCAAAGGCGGCCTTCGGCAACAAAGAACTCGAAAAGATGGCGGAACTGGATAAAATGGTGAACGAGGAAATGGACGCGTTGGCAAAAGAGTACATCAAGGAGGCAGACCTGATATGCACACCGATTTCGAAATAGAGGACCGGGGATTGCAGTATGTCGGTTCCTCGCGCATCGAGGGGCCGCTTGTCGTTGTTGAGAAGGTGCTTGACGCGGGCTATGATGAGATAGTGGAGATAATCGACCCGACCGGCCATTCCCGTCTCGGCCGTGTCCTTGATGTCTCCGAGACACAGGCCGTGGTGCAGGTCCTCGAGGGAACGACGGGTCTTTCAAACAAGGCCATGCGGACACGCTTTTTGGGGGAAAGTTTCCGCCTGCCCGTTTCGCATGAGATGCTGGGCCGCGTCTTCGACGGTCTCGGCCGTCCCGCCGACGGAGGTCCGCCCGCGCTCTGCGCCGACCGGAACGATGTCAACGGAATGCCCATCAATCCTTACGCGCGGCGCTATCCAAGGGAGTTCATACAGACGGGGCTGTCGGCCATAGACGGAATGAACGCGCTGGTCCGCGGGCAGAAGCTGCCCATCTTTTCCGGCAACGGTCTGCCGCATGACCGCGTCTCCGCCCAGATCGTCCGCCAGGCGCGCCTGCTGGAGGAGGAGGTCCAGTTCTCGATCGTCTTTGCCGCCATGGGTGTGAAGCATGACGTGGCCGAGTTTTTTATACGCAACTTCCGGGATTCCGGTGCCCTCGCGCGCGCGGTCATGTTCTTTTCCCTGGCGGACGCGCCCAGCGTGGAGCGCCTGCTTACTCCGCGGGTCGCCCTGACGCTGGCGGAGCACCTCGCATTTGACTGCGGGCAGCATGTGCTGGTTCTTTTGACGGACATGACCAATTACTGCGAGAGCCTCAGGGAGGTAGGAACGGCCCGGGGCGAGATCCCGGGCCGCAAAGGATATCCGGGCTATCTCTACTCCGACCTTGCGAGCATATACGAGCGTGCCGGCCGCATCGAAGGTTCGCCCGGTTCGATCACGCAGATGGCCATCCTTACCATGCCGGCCGACGATATCAGCCACCCGGTCCCCGACCTTACGGGCTACATCACCGAGGGGCAGGTTGTACTGGACCGCGACCTTTTCCAGCGCGGTGTCTATCCTCCCATTGCCGGTCTGCCGAGCCTGTCCCGGCTGATGAAGGACGGTGTGGGTGAAGGCTACACCAGGGAAGACCATCCGATCCTCGCGAGCCAGCTGTTCGCGTGCTATGCATACGTCAAGCGGGTACGCGGGCTTGCCGATGTCATCGGGGAAGAGGAATTGAGCACGCTGGACAAGCAATACCTGAGATTCGGCGAGGCCTTCGAAACACGTTTTCTTAACCAGGGGGAGTACGAGAACCGCTCCATAGAGGAGACGCTCGAACTCGGCTGGGAAGTGTTGTCGACATTGCCCAGGGACGAACTGCACCGCGTGAGCGATTCGCTTTTGAATAAATACTATCGCGAGAGTGAGGAAGGGATGGTTTGCGTGCCCGCCGGAGGCGCATCCGGGTAGGGAGGGGTCATGGGAAAGCTGGATGTCGCACCGACAAAGTCGAACCTTCTGGAACTTAAGCGTCAGCTTGCTTTTGCCGAAGAGGGCTACGACCTGCTCGAACAAAAGCGCCAGATCCTCATCTTCGAGTTGATGAGCCGCCTGAAGCGGACACGTGATGCCCAGAGGGCTGTGACCGAAGGGCTCGAGCGGGCCTTCGACGCCCTTCGTGAGGCCCGGCTGGACATAGGGTCCGGAGAAGTCGACAAGGCCGCTCTTGCCGTGAAGATGGACCACAGCGTGGAGATCTCGCAGCAGCGCCTGATGGGCATGAATATTCCCGGTGTGAAGGTAAGGATGGAGCCGGTTGGCACCCGGTTCGGTGTGGGCGGGACTTCGGCGAACACCGACGCGGCCATGAGCTATTTTGTTGAGCTGCTCCCGCTGCTTGCGGAACTGGCGGAGTTGGAAAATGCCGTGCTGCGGCTGGCAAAGGAACTTCGAAAGACCCAGCGGCGCTGCAATGCCCTCTCCAAGATATTCATGCCGGACTACCGGGAAACGATCGACTACATAACAGGGTCCCTGGAGGAAAGGGAACGGGAGTCCGTCGTGATCCTGAAGATGGTCCGGGACCGTCTGGCCATCTGAAGACTGTTGCGGCGTGAAAGGCAAGACCCTTTTTTATCATCGATTTTGTCTCATATCCTGCCAAGAAAGCCTTCCCATGCTCGTCCGTCTTGCGTGAAAAAAAGATCCCGCCTTGGACACGATTGAACGGCGGAGACTGTTTTTAAAGCTTGAAACCATTTCCCGGCGGTGTATACTTTTCCGGTATATCATTAAAAATGAGGGTGCTGAATGATGCTCGAAGAAAAAATAGCCCGCTATGTTTCGGCGATCGTCTTTGATGATATCAGCAAAGACACGCTCCACCTTATGAAGCGCAACGTCCTTGACGCGTATGCCGGGATATGCGCTTCATTGCTTGACGTGCAGATGGTCAGGAGGTTTGAGGCGCTTGCATCGTCGCTGCCGGACAGCCGCGGCATGGTTGTCTGGGGGACCGGAAAGCACTCGCACGTCAGCGAGGCACTTTTCATGAACACTATCCTCAGCCGGCGCAGCGATCTTCTAAATACCTATATCTCTCCGAACAGCACGGGAGGAGCGCACCCGTCCGACAATATCTCTCTCGTCCTGTCTGTCGGAGATCTGCAGAATGCCGCAGGAAAAGACCTGCTGACTGCGGCATATGCTGCCTTCATGCTTTCGTGCGCCTTCGCCGACCATTTCGACCCCGAAAGTGGCCGATTGGACCACGACGCCCTCGCGGTTTTCTACACGGCCCTTGTTGTCGGATACATGTTCGGGTTGTCCGTCGATCAACTGGTGGAGGCGCAGAGGATCGCTGGCTCCATGGGTCTGGCGATGAACCAGGCAGCCCTGGGAGAGGTCACGGACTGGAAGCACTGTACCTATGCCGCCTGCGCCATGCGGGCGATGATATCGGCGAACATGGCGCTGGCAGGTTTTTCAGGGCCCGTCGATATATATGAAGGCGAAGCGGGCGCGGGCACGTTCATGAAGAGCGCGGGAGAGTTCCTGGACCCCGCACCGGACCTGAAACGGATCATATTCAAAAGATGGCCCGCCCTGGTGTTTATACAAACCCCCATTGATACGGCCATCGCCCTCTCGGGAATGATCGATGATCACAGGGTGATCGAACGCGTCCATGTGGAAACATACCGGAAGGCCATTGAGGAGGCCGCAGTTTCAGAGGGGGCCCTTTATCCTGCATCAAGGGCCGGCCGCACCCATTCCATGCATTATTGTGTTGCCGTCGCGCTGTTGAAGGGGACCATCGACATCGCCTGCTTCGAAGATGAGTACATAGAGAACAACAGGGGGATAGATGATGTGGCCGCGAAGGTATCAGTCTCCGAAGACCCGGTCATGACGGGTTCTTACCCCGGATCATCTCCGTGCAGGATCACGGTCACCATGAAAGACGGCAAGAGCGTCGCGCACAGCCTGGATTATCCCCATGGCGACCCGGGCGATCCGCTGAGCGATGAAGAGATCGAAGAGAAGGCGCTGACCTACCTGCCCAGGGTAATGCCCGGCCGCGAAGCGGTGAAGATAATTGACCGTATATGGCATATGGAGGAAGAACAGAGCATTGATTGGCTCACAGATCCATTGAAAAGGAAAAGACTGCCCTCGATGCCGCGGCAAAGGAGGAGGAAACGGTTTTGAAAAAGGCATTGCGTTCATCAAAGGACATAGAGAATTTTTTCGATGCCTTCAACCGGCGCGACTGGGAAGGTGTATTTCAATATATGAGCGATGACTGCGTCTGGAATGCCTCGGAAAAACGCCTGGAAAGCATCGGCGAGATCAGGGGTTATTGGACGACTTACCACGGTTCCATAGAAGAGACGCTTGGTCCGCCGCGGAATGTCGTGTTTGGCGACAACATCGTTTTTCTCGAGGTCCGCATCCGCATGGACTTTGTCCAGAACGGGGATTTCTTTGGAAAGCCATACAAAAAAGGGGAACACTTCGAGTTCGACTGCGCCGATGTCTACGAACTTTCCGATGAGGGCACGATAAGGGAAGGCCGTGTATACAGCAGGATACACTGAACACGGCTTCAACCGTTCCATCTTTTTCAACAGGCTGTTAAAAGGTTAGGATCATTCTTTCCATCGGCCCATCTTTTATTTTATTTTTTAAGTTCCTCTCTGTTTGACCGATTATATATTTGTACAAAAGATACAGCGGCCCGGATACTGTAAACTGAAGACGTACCTTTCACAATGGAAACGCCGCAATGTGTAAAAACAGAAGAAGCAAGTTAATAACAGACTTCCCACGCTCTGCGGTAAATAACCATAAAAGGCGATTCAAAACGGTATTCAGACAGGTTGTTGCACGAGGCCCGGTATCGGTGGGCCGTGAACGGCAGAGGTCATATATTGCCAGTAATTATCGGTAGAACTATAAAACATTGCAGGAGGTATTAAGATGAGCTTCAAGAACATGAAGATCGGCATGCGGCTCGGTGTAGGGTTCGGCATCATGATGGTGCTGCTCGCGGTCCTGACGTTCATGGGGATAAGGAGCATGCAATCCATCAATGGTGTGATGGAAGGCATCGTCAAAGAAAGCAATGTCAGGACCAAGCTTGCCCGTGATGCCATGAAGGCCATTGACGATATTACGCTAAGAGTCGTTGTCCTCGCGTCAGTGAACGACGAGAAGGTCCGCGCCGAGGTGAAAAACGAGATAGGCGCGGCGAGGAAGACCTATAAGGAGTGCGTGGATGGCCTTGAAAAGATGGACACATCGGAAGAGGGAAAAAAGCTGCTGGAAACGGTAAGAACCGAGCTAAAGCCCGCCGGCGCGGCAAACAACAAGATCCTCCAGCTTGCGGCCGCGGGCAAGATGCAGGAGGCCATGCAGGTCTATGCGTCCGAGGTGCGGTCCGGGGCCGAGAAGGTGACGGCCGCTTTTATAAACCTTGTGAAGTACCAGGAAGACCAGGCCATGGCCAGGTACAATGACTCCATGAAGACCTACGCGTCGACGAGGATGGTCCTTATCGTCATCGGGCTCATCGCCGTTGCCCTCGGGATAGGCGTCGCCTTCTTCATGACCCGCAGCATAACGAAGCCGCTCTCCGAGGCGGTGCACATCTCCGACAGGCTCGCAAAGGGCGATCTGACCCTCAGCGTGGACGTGAGGTCCAAGGACGAGACCGGTCAGCTCCTCTTAGCCATGAAGAACATGGTGGACAACCTGAAGAATGTCGTTCAGGACGTCAATATGGCGGCGCAGAACGTGGCATCCGGGAGCCAGCAGATGAGCTCGGCCTCCCAGCAGATGTCCGAGGGCGCCACCATGCAGGCGGCCTCCGCGGAAGAGGTCTCCTCCTCCATGGAGGAGATGTCCTCCAACATAAAGCAGAACGCCGACAACGCCCACCAGACGGAGAAGATAGCCCTCAAGGCCG